>JANNYC010000043.1:0-61594 GCA_031409895.1 Planctomycetota bacterium | reverse complement strand
GCATTATGGTCGACGCGATCATCACCCGCAGGCATTCACGATTTGGCTCGCTGGCGGAGGGGTGAAGCTTGGATTCAGCTTCGGCGAAACCGATTCGATCGGCTACGCCCCCGTTCGTGACGCCGTGAATCCGCGCGATCTGCAAGCGACTATTTTGCACTTGCTCGGCATCGACCATCGTCGCCTGACGTTTCGCTACCAAGGTCTCGATCAAAAACTCAGCAGTGTAAAACCCGCGCGCGTGGTTTCAGAAATCGTCAGCTAATGTTAGGGTCAATTTCAAACAATCGATGGAACCCAGCCTGGGCCGTTCCAGAGTCCACGTTGATTTAGCAACCAAGGCGAGAGCAACGCCTGAAGTCTTCGATCTTGGAATAGAGCAGTTCACAGGGTAAGATGGTTGTGTAGGGGTAGGTTGATAGACACGCGAAATGTTAAAGGAAACAATGAGCGAACTAGCGAATTTTCATCAGTTCTTGAGCGTCAAATTGAATGAATTCGGTGCCAGTGTTTCGCCCGAGGAAGCACTTGACCTTTGGCGGGCCACGCATCCATCGGAGGTTGACTTTAAGCAGGATGTTAAGGCCGTTCAAGAGGCACTCGATGAAATGCAGGCGGGTGACGGCGGTACACCGTTGAATGAATTCGACGCTGGTTTCCGCCGAACGCGTCCAATCGTTTGATGTTACGATTCCACGTCAAGATTCTCAGTCGAGCTAGAGCGGATGTAGCGGCAATCTACTCGTGGTTGAATCAACGGACTTCGGTCGGTGCGAATCGGTGGTACCAAGCGTTCATCGATTCGGCGAACTCGCTGGAATATCAACCCAATCGTCACGCCCTTGCTCCCGAGGCCGCTGTAGTCGCGAAGCCAATACGACAATGCTTTTTCAAGACACCGGCAGGACGACTTTATCGAATTTTGTTTTTGATGGTTGGAGATGAAGTACGTATCCTGCGCGTACGCGGTCCCGGTCAGTCCCAGGTTCAGTCGGAAGACATAGACGTCTGAGCCCAAAAGCAATACTCAGCAGCGTAAAACCCGCGCAATCGTTTCGCCAGATTGGCGCGCTTGGTAGCGGAAATATCCGTAAATCGCAAACGCCGCTACGAACATGGAGACAAAAAGCCAGCGGAATAGTTGCTCGTCGGACGTAGGAGTGATTGTACTAGCCACTTCCAGTTGGCATCGATCGGTTCCTCCGTAGCCTGACAATATTACCTGGTACTTTTCGCTCAAACAGGAATTAGGCATCCGCAGTTTGCTTTTTCGAACTGAAAACAAAAAACCCGCACGGCAAAATCGCCGTGCGGGTTAGGAAGATTAGCCAAGTTGACGAGGGAGCTTAATACATGTCGTGATCGCCGCCGTGGCCTTGTTTGGCCTTTTCGCCCTTCTTGGGCATGTCGGCAACCAGAGCGTCGCTGGTTAGCAGCAGGATGGCAACGCTTGCCGCATTTGCCAAAGCGGTCTTGGCGACTTTTGCTGGGTCGATGACGCCGGCTTTCACCAAGTCTTCGTAGACATTGGTCAAGGCGTTATAGCCGACGTTACCTTTGGCCTCGGCGACTTTTTCGCAAACGATGCCGCCATCTTGGCCGGCGTTGTCAGCAATCATCGTGAGCGGTGATCGGCACGACTTAACGACGATGTTGTAACCAACTTTTTCGTCATCGGTCAAATCCGCATCTGGCTTACAGTCGTTTGCCGCTCGCAACAACGCGACGCCGCCACCGGGCAGAATGCCTTCTTCAACCGCAGCGCGAGTTGCATGCAAGGCGTCTTCCACACGGGCTTTCTTTTCTTTCATTTCGCTTTCGGTTGCAGCCCCGACGTTGACTTTGGCGACGCCACCTGCGAGTTTGGCCAAGCGTTCTTCTAATTTCTCACGATCGTAATCGCTAGTCGTGTTTTCGATTTCGCGCCGGATTTGATCAATCCGAGCTTTGATATCGGCGCTCTTGCCTGCACCTTCGATGATTGTCGTGTTTTCCTTTTCCACGATGACCTTCTTGGCGCGGCCGAGATCTGACAGCGAAAGCGATTCGAGCTTCATACCCAACGCTTCGAAGACTGCGGTGCCGCCCGTGAGGCAAGCAATATCTTCCAACATGGATTTGCGCCGATCGCCGTAGCCGGGAGCTTTGACTGCACAGCAAGCGAACGTACCTCGGAGGCGGTTGATCACTAGCGTCGCCAAGGCTTCGCCTTCCGCGTCTTCGGCGACGATCAATAGAGGCTTGTTTTGCTGCACGACTTTTTCCAAAAGCGGAACTAAGTCTTTGATGTTGGTGAGCTTCTTCTCGTAGATCAAGATATAGCAATCATCCAAAACGCATTGCATCGCCGCAGTGTCGGTTATGAAGTACGGCGACAAGTAACCGCGATCGAACTGCATGCCTTCGACCCATTCGACCTCCGTATGAAGCCCGCGGCCTTCGTCGACTGTGATTACGCCGTCTTTGCCGACTTTTTCCATCGCGTCGGCAAGCAACTGGCCGATTTCGCGGTCGTTGTTCGCGGCAATCGCGGCGACATTAGCCATTTCCTCTTTGTTTTTGATCTTGATGGCCATGTTGGTCAGTTTTTGATTGACGTCCTTGACCGCGCGTTCGATCCCTAGCTTCAATTGCACTGGGTTGATTCCGGCGGTCACTGCTCGCAAACCTTCATTGAAGATGGCTTCGGCCAACACGGTTGCGGTAGTCGTTCCATCGCCGGCGACATCGCTGGTCTTGCTGGCGACTTCGCGGACCATTTGAGCGCCCATGTTTTCGAAAGTGTCTTCCAGTTCAATTTCCTTGGCGACGCTGACGCCGTCTTTGGTGACGGTCGGCGAACCGAAACTCTTTTGTAAAATGACATTGCGACCCTTCGGTCCCAACGTGACTTTTACGGCGCGGGCCAATTTCGAAACGCCGCGGCGGATGGCTTCGCGGGCTTCTTGTTCAAAAGCGATCATCTTGGGCATGTGAAAAATTCTCCTGAATTCGAATGAGGTGACTTAATGAGGTGACTTAAGGTATGGACGAAAAATCGAGCCGGTGACTAGTCCAGAATCGCGAAGACGTCGTTTTCAGAAAGCAACAAGTAATCCTCGTCGGCGATTTTAAATTCTTCCGGGCCGTAGCTGGTAAACAAAATTTGGTCGCCCGGTTTGACTTGGAGCGGAACGCGCGTTCCGTTTTTCAAGAGTCGGCCTTCCCCGATACTGATGACGACACCACGGGTCGGCTTGTCACGAGCGGAATCGGGCAAGTAAATCCCGCCGGTCGTTTTTGATTCGGACTCGGCACGCTGGGCGACTAATCGGTCACCGAGTGGTTGCAAGTTAACAGAGGTCTTCTTTTTGGCTTTGAGGGTTGTGGACATTGGAGACTTTTCCTTCGTATGGCGATCGGATAACGTACTGACAGAAATGCCGAAGAGATTTCGAAGCGAGGCACCAAGGCAATTGGTGCGCCAATTCTGGCTGTTTTTTTCCTATTCGAACAGGGACGCAGTAAAATCGCGGGAAAATCGGGGTTGGCGCGTGCCGAAAACCCAACTCTCCGTGATTGCGTCGATGACATTTTGGCAGAAACGCGGAGGGCAATTCTCGCCAAAGTCGTGCCAACGAGTGTAGAATCTTAATTATCGACAGCGAGGACACAGGCCGAAATCTATTTGCCTACCGATTGTAACGCCTTATTTCACTCGGTAACAGGACTTGGGTCAAATTAGGAATTGAAAATAATGTTATTCCGCAATCAAGATATAATTTCTTGAAGCGTGTCTCACCTCATTCTGGGCTTTCCATGCCAATCAAAGCCAGTTGCAATTGCGGATTTTCATTCGCCGTCAAAGACGAATTTGCGGGCAAGCGCGTCAAGTGTCCCAAATGCGCACAACCCGTCTCGATCATCAGTACACCAGTGCCCCAAGTTCCTGTGGCTCAACAGCAAGCCGCCGCAAAAAAAATAGACTCGCCTGTGGATCGTACAAAACTTGAAGGAACTCGAGTGGTCAGGTCGGGTATGACGGTAGGTGGTTCAAATTCAAATCTTTCTTTGCAATCGCCACCCAAAGTTGCACGCGACCAGAAAACGAATTCCCCGAACGGCAACTTCTTAAAACGTGGGGAAAGATCTAATCCCATTCTCGATTTGCTCGATGATGCTGGTGTCAAATCGGTCACGACAGAGCCCGTCTGTCCCAAATGCGCAGTCGTAATGTCGCCGACGGCCATCATCTGCGTGCATTGCGGTTTCAATCGAGAAACTGGCGAAAGACTTGAAACATTTTCGGACGTTAAATTGCAGCCTGGCGCTCCGACCACCTTTATCGAATCCGACACGGATCGTTTGTTGGCGATTGCCGAGAAAGAAATTAAGGCCGCGCCAAACTCAGTACTAAATCAAGACTTTGGCGACGGCTCAGATTCGATCGTTGTCGCCATCGGAGCCTTATTAGGATTCGGTTTGATCATCGCGGCTGGCGTGATGACCATTTTAGTAATGGATCGTATGGCGCAAGTCGTTGAGCCGGTGCAAATTAGTTTTGTCTCTTCGACCCTGATCGTCGCCCTTTGCATGATCTACATTTCGTACGTCGCGTTCCGGGCAAGTGTGCTTCACGGAGTGATGTGCGTCCTGACGATTCAATATTGCGTGATTTTTGCGTTCATGCAGGGCCGGGGTTTGTTGGTCTATGGAATCATTATGCAGGTCTCGTTGATCATTTCGGCGATAACTGGATACATTGCATTCAGTTGACCGACCGCTTCCCTCCCGAGGCGTAAATCGGTTATCTGAAATTTCGTGAACGCTAATTCTGGCCACTTCGATGGCGCAAGCGTGAGTTGCCGAAAAACGTCGCATTTGTTAGATTGGTACGTTTCGACCAGCGCCGTTGCGGGTCGATAAACGACAATCTTTTGACGTCGAGTCATTCGACGCTACCCCCATTTCCCGGCCCTTAGCGGGATATTTGAGAGATTTATGGTTGACCGACAGTTAATTCGAGCTTTAGAAGATGACGCGATCGAGAACGAAATTGGGAATTTGTTTCCTACAGAGTCCGAGGATTTTGACGCGTTGTACCGCGCTCAAACGGACGCCGAGGAACAGACGTATGAACTAAACAAGATCGTTTCAGGAAAAATCTTGCGGGTAGATGCCGAACTCATTCTCATCGATATCGGCTTTAAGAGTGAAGCGACCATTCCGCGCTCCGAGTGGGAAGCGCACGATCCTCAACCCCAAGTCGGCGACATCATTCAAGTACTGATCGAAGAACTTGAAGACGAGACCGGGATGGCGGAAGAACAAACCGGATTGATCTCGATCAGCAAACGGAAAGCGGACAGCATCCTTCATTGGCAGCGAATCATTTCTCAAGTCAACGAAGGTGACATCATCACCGGAACCGTCACACGAAAAATCAAGGGCGGGCTTCTGGTTGACATCGGCGTTCCCGTATTCTTGCCCGCGAGCCAAGTCGACATCCGCCGCCCCGGCGATATCGCCGACTACATCGGCCGAACGGTTCAATGTGAAGTCTTGAAGATCGACGAGCAACGACGCAACATCGTCGTCAGCCGCCGCTCGCTGATCGAAAAGGAACGGCAATACGCCCAGCAAAAATTACTTGCCGAATTAGAAATCGGTCAAGTCCGTCGCGGCGTCGTCAAGAACATCGCGGACTTCGGTGCGTTCGTTGACTTGGGCGGCATCGATGGCTTGCTCCATATCACCGATATGTCGCACACGCGCATCGGGCATCCGTCCGAGATGGTTTCGATCGATCAAGAACTCGAAGTCAAAGTGCTTAACGTCGACCGAGAGAAAGTTAAAGTTGCATTGGGGATCAAACAATTGCAACCCAATCCTTGGGACAACGTCGAGGAAAAATACCCGGTCGGCAGTATTAATAAAGGCGAAGTCGTAAACGTAATGAGTTACGGTGCGTTCGTTAAACTTGAGCCTGGTATCGAGGGTTTGGTCCACATCAGCGAAATGTCGTGGGTGAAACGAGTGAATCACCCCAGCGAACTTGTCCAAGTCGGCGACGAAATCAATGTGTACGTCTTGGGAATTGATAAACAAGGCGAACAGATGTCGCTGGGTATGAAGCAAACGCAAAAAAATCCGTGGGACAAGGTCCAGGACAAATACTCGATCGATACGATGGTGTCGGGGAAAGTCCGCAATCTGACCAACTACGGTGCGTTCATCGAGTTAGAGGAAGGTATCGATGGCCTACTGCACGTTTCCGACATGTCGTGGACTCGCAAGATCAGCCATCCAAACGAGATGCTCGAAAAGGGTCAGGAAGTTCGTTGCAAAGTTCTTTCCGTAGATACCGAACGACGGCGCATCGCGCTGGGCCTGAAACAACTGGCTAACGATCCATGGACCGCTGACATCCCCAGCAAATATCAGCCGGGCAATATCGTCAAAGGCAAAGTCACCAAGATCACGAACTTTGGCGTGTTCGTTGGTTTGGAGGACGGCCTAGAAGGCTTGCTACACATTTCGGAACTTGCCGATCACAAGGTCGAGAACCCCGAGGACGTCGTAAAAGTCGGAGACGAACTGGAAGTAAAAATCCTACGCGTCGATACCGACGAGCGAAAAATTGGTCTTTCGCGCCGGCGCGTTGAATGGAGCGAAGAAGAAGAGCGCGAAGCCAATGCCAGCGCCGCCGCCGCCCAACAAGCGACTCCGCCAGCACCCAAGAAATCGCAACCGTCCGACCTTAAAGGCGGCTTAGGATCGGCTGGCCCATTGATTTCAACCGATTGAATTGCAGGGTCGTCGTAATTTTTCCGGTTCGCTTTCGGCATGGCCGTTAACGATTTTGCCTCGTTCCTTCGCCCCGGATTGGCGGGGAGAAGGTGGCCAAACGCCGGATGAGTGGCCAGATCCGTGGTTCGTTCGGCGAAACATCGACAGGTTTTCCACAAAGAACTTGCTGTATTTATTGGCACTTTTGTCGAGGACTGATTTTGTAGTGTTTCGATTCACACTGTACTAAAACCGTCACGGAGTTACATAGCGAGAATCAATAGTTCTGGAATGGGCGCGAAATGAGTATGCGATTTGAGACTTGGCAATCGACGTTTCGTAGATTGGGTTTTTGACGCGTCGCTCGACCTTTAAGTGCTGTAGTAACTTCCAAGAATTCTCCAGGCTTGACCTTGAGAATGTTAGGCTCGTTTCTAATACGTCCGGACACATTTTCGCCCCCAAATAATCCGAGTTCGAAAAATTCCCGGCCGCGTCTTCCCTTACATCCGTCCGCATTACGATTGATCGACGGAGAACCAATCAAACCCCCGGCACACCTGTCCGCTTCTGCCGGCGACCAAACAAGAAATAAACCACGTTCGCCGTCGCCGCATTCCTCTTTTTCCGTCGTACCTACAACATCGGTCGCAGTGGAAGAGCCAAGCGCCCTCACAGCAGGTGCCGCTCTGCTAACCCCAGCGTGGCCCTCTCGTGTTCGTAAAGAAGCCAGACCGGGGCTCGGATCGTGGTGGACGTCTGCTCTTTCCATCAAGCGAACATAGCGCTTCGTCCGGTGCCGTCCTCGCGCCTTGCCTTCAGTTAAGTCAAGCTCGGTGACTAATTCCTGCGCTCGTTGCAACGAGATGTTGTCACGACTGTCGTAGTATTTGCGAATGCCATTCATGGCGGGGACAATACTCAGGCGATTCGACAAAGCAAGCTCCAAGCGGCGACTTCTTGCCGGGAGCTTGCCTGTCAAACCTGATTTCCGCGAATCATTTGACTT
Organism: Planctomycetota bacterium; assembly: GCA_031409895.1. GTDB lineage: Bacteria > Planctomycetota > Planctomycetia > Pirellulales > Pirellulaceae > JANMEB01. Next base: position 53,817 of record JANNYC010000043.1, on the reverse strand, counting down.
CCAATCGCGGTGAACCCATCGATCTTGAACTTCCACAGCGTCAGTTCCCGGTTTGAAAAAAGATGCTGGCGATCGTCTGGTTCCCGCTAAACTCCAGCACGATGATTTCGATTTCGTATCGACTGTTGGGTTCCAGGAATTCGTTTGGAACGGTGAGCGAAGTCACCGACGGCGGAACGTGGATGCTCAATGCGGGTCGAGAAAATCCATTCGGATCGTCGGGGACGTCTTTGGTGAGTATGACCTCGTAGCCAGTGCGATTGAGTGGATCACCAAAAAGCGTTTGCGTCACATGGTTCCACGTCACTGTCAGATCAGTGGCCGGCACAGTGCTCTCGTCGGCAGGAAAAGTGATAACCGGAATCTCGGGGATATTGTGAGTAAACGTCGCCGCTCCTATTAGCTGTTTCCCATCTGCTGTCCGTCCGGAAACCGCGTATTGTCCTTCGGGAAATCGTCTCAGAATTTCCTCAATGGGAACATCTGCGTTCGGCGGCTCGGCTGATTCAAAAAAGATGCCGCTGATGGATTGTGTGCCAAGTTGTCGCTTCGGCTGGACCTCAAGTATAACGCGGCCTCGTGGATCATGAACGCGAAGAAGCCGCCAATCAACTCCGTCAAAAAGCCCGTGCACGCCGGTATCTTCCGCAGTTCCGTTGTGTTCAATGTATAATTTGGCAGCCGGCAACCGAATTGGCGGTCCGAAGGCGAAATTGAAATTGTCATTGAGTAGCATCCCAATTTCATGGTTTGCATCTGCTTTGCCATTTTTCCCGTTCGCATGCGATCCTGTCTGGGCCTTGGCTGCATCCGGCGTGAGTTGTCCCTGGCACGTCGAGGCTCCAAGAAAACAGCTCAGCAGGCAAAACGTCCAAAACAATGAGCTAACATTCAAATCAGGAAATGTAATTCGTCTGAGGGTCATACTTCCGTCTCCATGAATCGATTCTCAAGAACTTGTAAAACGCCGCTTGCCGTTGTTTGCGGTATGCGAATCAACGGCGACTCCCAACGGAGCTTCCGATATTCTACGAATCGAAAATGAACGGGCGATGAACATCAAAAAAATAAAACGGGTCTCGGTCGACAACTCAATTTCGAGACTTAGAATGGTATTGTCGCCACAATTTTTACTATCCCGAACGGTTCCTCACTTTGAGAGTACTGTTTCAAGTTCCAGGGTGCATTTAGACTCGATGAGAATCTTGTTGGTTGAAGACAATAAGCGATTGGCTGAATCGATTGGCAAGGGATTGCGTGAACAGTGTTTCGCTGTCGATTTTGCCTTTGCAGGAGATGCGGCACTCGATCAAGCTGGCATCAATGACTACGACGTCATTGTCCTGGATGTGATGCTCCCCGTCATTGACGGCTTTCGCGTCTGTCAGCGGTTGCGTGACGATGGCTTGCAAACACCCATCCTGATGCTCACGGCAAAAGGAACTACAGCGGACAAAATCCATGGACTTGATTCCGGAGCTGATGACTACTTGGCAAAGCCGTTTGAGTTTGCCGAGTTATTGGCCAGAATTCGTGCGTTGCTGAGGCGCCGCGCTAATGGAGTGGTGCCGGCTCGGTTGGTTGTTGCCGATTTGGTTGTGGACCCGGCGTCCCAGAGAGTTTGGCGGGGAATACGCGAAATCAACTTGACCGCAAAGGAATATTGCGTGCTCGAGTTTATGGCCCGTGAAAAGGGCAGGCTATTGGGGCGAGCAGAAATCGCGGAACATTGTTGGGATGAGAACTTCGATGCGTTTTCAAATATTATCGACGTTTATATCAAACGCTTGCGCGCGAAAATCGACATCGCTGGTTCGGTTAGATTGATTCATACACGACGTGGCGCGGGGTATATTCTGAATGTTCTTTAATTCGATTCGTGTCACGCTGACCATCTGGTACGTCGGTGTGTTGGCAGTAATTATCGTTGCGTTTGCCTTGACCATTGACGTTTTGGTCAGCCGAAATTTGAATCAAATGGCAAGCATGAACCTGGCCGATGCCCTGGACACAGTGGTTGTTGCCTTGCACCAGGAAGAAACCGATATTGCGAAATTGCGCAGCAGTGGCCCTCCTTCACAAGACGACCCGACCCTCGACAAAGACGACGAACGCGAGGTGACGAACCTTACCATGGAAGAGAAGATCGTTGAAGAAATCAAGGACTTGAAACTGAGCGGCTATTTTATCATGGTTTTTAACCAACAGGGGGCCATTTCCATTTCGACGCTCGAAGATGACGTATTGCAAAACGAGTTGCTCCAAGTGTCAACCGCGACCGCGTCCGCGGACTTGCAAGGGAAAAACGACTCGTTTCGCATCCAACAGAGATCGCTAACGCTTGATGGCAAGGAATTCCGTCTGATCGTCGCGCGTTCTCTCCGCGAACAGATGGCTTTCATCAACTTTTTGCGCCGGATAGTGTATTGCACTATTCCGGTCGCGATCTTGCTTGCCGCTGCGGGTGGTTATTTCATGGCGCGCAGGAGCCTGGCGCCAATCGTCTCGATGAGCAAGCAGGCTCAGAAAATCAGTTCCTCAAATCTCAATGAACGACTACCGGTCAAGAATGAGTCGGATGAGCTCGGTGGACTTGCCACCGTCTTTAACGCGCTCCTCGAGCGGCTTGAAAGTACTTTCGAGCGGCAACACCGATTCATCGCAGATGCCTCGCATGAATTTCGCACTCCGTTGGCGATCATTCGGACGGAAGCAGAAGTTGCCGTTTCAAACCGCCGTAGGGAACCAGCCGAATATTGCGAGTCGTTGGCAATAGTTCACGAAGAATCAAAACGTCTCGCTGATGTTGTGGACGATTTGTTGCTCTTTGCGCAAGCAGATCGCGGGCAGTATCGAACGAAGACGCAATCCGTTTGCTTACAGCAGATTTTGACCCAATCGATCCGGGCACTACGGTCGCTGGCCGACAAACGAAACGTCAGGGTTCATTTTTCTGCGAACGGGGGATTGCCACTGTGGGCCGACGAAGGGCTATTGCATCGTTTGTTTTTGAATTTGCTCGACAATGCTATTAAGTACAACCGTGAAGGTGGCGAGGTGACAATCGAAACGGGGATAGACAAGTTCAGTTATGTTGTTTTGATTCGAGATACAGGCATCGGAATTTCGCCCGAAAATCAACTAAGGATTTTTGACCGGTTTTATCGCTCCGACGAGGCACGTTGCCGGGATCCCGATACGATTTCAGGAGGGGCTGGATTGGGCCTTTCAATCGCGGCATCGATTTGCAAAATGCACAACGGAACAATCGCGTTGGATAGATCCGATGCGCTCGGATCGGTCTTCCGACTCGAATTCCCAATGGCAGAAAATGTTGATTTCGCAGGAAAAGACGACAGCGGTTTTCGGTTATCAGGTGGGTAAAGGTTTCCGTCCCTCCCTGTGAATAACACTTGGACTCTGGCTTAAGAGCGTGGACCTGAAAACTATTTTTCTCAATAGCCTGCTGAATTAGCTGGTACTTTCCGGCCATTGATCTACTGAAAACTATTTTGTTCGTTTCGTTGCAATCCTATTAACTATTAAGACACTCGGCTAATCCAATCGCCTCGGATGGCTTAAACCACAAATGCGCGAAACCAAAGGGGTCAGGAGTCATTGTTGGAGATTGCGATTGAAACATTCAAAGATTGCCATATAGGAATTGTTGATTGATGGCTAGCGCGGGGAGCTTCCGGTCACGGTTTGGGCCGTGAAAAAAAGTGGTTTGAGACCAGTCGCTTTCGGTGTGCGAAGGAAAAGGGACTGAAGGATGAAGGACCTTTTACTTTGTTTTGAAATGTAGAATGTCCTTTGTTCCGCCCAAATTTACGCCGAAGCAATCTTGCTTCGGCGTTTTTTTGTGCTTGCCGACACGTGTTTCGCAATTGCGCGAGGAGTTGCCATTGCATGCAGTTTATCGCCGTAAACTTTTTTGCGTCGCGCCGTGAACTTCCACCACTTTTTCGGCGAACCGCCGTTCATGTATTCAACCGCCGACATGAGCACGTCGACTAAACAAGGGTCGTGCACGACACCATCATGTCTGCAAATTTTCCGATAGATTTCCCACGGATCCCGTCCAATCAATTGTTGGGCGTCGTGAACTTCAATGCGGTGCAAGTCGTCGGCAACGGAGTTTCCGATATTGATGATGTCCGTTAAATTCTGGACCTTTGCGCGATCCGATTGAGCGTTTGCCTTGCGACCCATTTTTTACCTACACCCTATCGGCGAGCAATTGCTCGAGTTCGTCGATGCGTTCCCCTTTGGCGACCACTACGATACCGCTTTCGGTGATGGTGAATCCCCGTTTGCGATCCAATGCCAAGTCGAACCCAATCTCGATTCCTGGCGGAACTGTGACTCCTTTGTCGATAATCGTGCGCTGAATTTTGGCCCGCCGACCAATCGTAACGTAATCAAACAGGATCGAGTCGGAGACTTGCGCGTAACTGTTCACACGCACGCCGTGCCCCAACACGCTTCGCTCAACCGATCCACCAGAGATGATGCTGCCGTTGCACACGACGCTATCCATTGCGTGACCGACTCGATCGGATTCTCCTGAACTGCCAAACACAAACTTTGCTGGGGGAGCGTTTTTTTGTAGCGTGCGGATCGGCCACTCATCGTCGTACATATTTAACAACGGATCAACGCTGATCAAATCCATATTCGCTTGAAAGTAGGCGTCCAGCGTTCCCACATCGCGCCAATAAGACGAGCCTTTGCGATTTTCATCGCGGAATCGATAAGCAAAAACTTGGTTCGTATTGATGATCGACGGAATGATGTCCTTGCCGAAATCATGGGTGCTCTTCGGGTTATTTGCGTCGCGACAAAGTTGCTCGAACAAAAATCGAGCATCGAAAACATAAATCCCCATGCTCGCCAAACAGTGACCCGGCTGATCTTCCAAAGCCTTGGGTTGGGAAGGTTTTTCGTCGAATCCGGTGACTTGGTCATTTGAGTTGACTTGCATGACGCCAAACGAACGAGCGGACTGGCAGTCGACAATCAAAGTTCCAATCGTCAACTTGGCCGATTTGCTTTTGTGAAATTCGACCATCGACTGATAATTCATCTTGTAAATGTGGTCGCCAGCCAGGATCACAACGTATTGCGGTCGCTCCTTTTCTAACAAGTAGATATTTTGGTAAACCGCGTCGGCGGTCCCCTGATACCAGTTTTCGTCGATTCGCTGCTGTGGCGGCACCACGTCAATGAACTCGCCCAGTTCGCGACAGAATAATTGCCGCCAGCCAAAATCGATGTGTCGCCACAAGCTCATCGCTTTGTATTGGGTCAACACCAGCAGTCGGCGAATGCCGCTATTCAAGCAATTCGACAACGTAAAATCGATGATCCGATAGCTTCCGCCGAACGGAACTGCGGGTTTGGCCCGATCGCGAGTCAGCGGTTCGAGCCGCGCGCCTTTGCCACCCGCCAAGACAATCGCCAAGATATCCTTCATGGAGACGACTCCTGATTTCACTGCATCAGCCTTTGAATTGGCCGTTTCAACATCATATCGCAAAACCGCCACAGTGGATTGACGAATCATCGTGAGACCGTGAAAGTATTTCACACGTAGACATTGGCGATATCGGTTTGCACAGGAATTCCAACGACATGCTTTCGGTTTATTTCGATTGCCAAAGCGGAATCAGCGGCGACATGGTCCTTGGGGCAATGGTTGACGCGGGCGTTCCGCTGGAATTGTTGAATCACAAGATCGCGACGTTGGGGATCGAGGGACTTGCATTCGAACGAACCGAAGTCCGCCGAATGGGCTTGCGCGCAATAAAGATTGACGTACGGCATCAGCCAGAACACAAACATCGGCATTTGCGTGACATCGAAAAGATCATTCGACAAAGCGGCCTAGATCTCGCCGAGCAACAATTGGCCCTCACGATCTTTCAGCGATTGGGCGAGGCCGAAGCGAAAGTCCACGGCTGCGAAATTCAAAAAGTTCACTTTCACGAAGTCGGTGCCATCGATTCCATCGCGGATATCGTCGGCGTGGCCGTTGGTTTGCGGCATTTGAAGATCGAGGGCTGCGACTTCTCGCCCATTCCGGTCGGTTGCGGATTCGTCGATATCGCCCACGGTCGTGTAGGGCTTCCCGCGCCGGCAACGGCGGAACTGCTGCATGGAATTCCGCTTGCTGCCAGCGATATCCAAGCCGAATTGACAACTCCAACCGGCGCGGCAATCGTTCGAGTTTTCGGACGGCGAATTGGCGGAATGCCGTCGATGAGCATTTCGGCAATCGGGTGCGGTGCGGGGACTCGCGAACTGACGCAGCAACCGAACATTCTGCGGCTGTTCATCGGGTCGTCGGTCGACGAAACTCTGCGCGATCAAATTGTCGTGATGGAAACGAACGTCGACGACGTATCCGCTGAAGTCATCGGCGACTGTTGCGAACGACTTCGCGCGGCCGGCGCGCTCGACGTTTATACAACCGCAATTGCCATGAAGAAAAATCGTCCCGGCGTAAAACTTTCCGTTTTGTCCAACGAAGCCAACGCGGAAAGACTTCGAGCCATTATTTTCTCGCACACTCGCAGTTTGGGGATTCGTCGCTGGACGGCGGAGCGAGATAAGTTACCGCGAGAAACGCTGACGGTTGAAACCCGCTTTGGCCCAATATCCGGCAAGCTTATTTCTGGTCCAAACACTACTCGCACATTTGTGCCCGAATACGAAGCCTGCCGACTTTCGGCGGAAACTCACGGCAGCGCGTTGATCGACGTTTACGACGAAGCCCAGCGCCAATATTTGAATACGCGTTCGAACGAGACGTAACATGCGAGCCATTTGTTTTGAAGGAATCGAGCGAGTCTCGCTGCGCGACGTTGCCGAACCCGCGTTGGAAACCAGCACCGACGCCATCGTGCAAGTCGAATTGGCGGGGCTCTGCGGCTCCGATTTACACGTGTATCACGGGCGCGAGGCGGGACTCGACACGGGAACGATCATGGGGCACGAGATGGTCGGTCGCGTCGTCGCCGTCGGCGCTGACGTCGGCGAACTTCAAATCGGCGATCGAGTCTGTGCTCCATTTTCCAGCAATTGCGGCGATTGCTTTTATTGTCGCGCCGGACTTACAAGCCGATGTACGAAAGGGCAGTTATTCGGCTGGCGACAAAATGGTCGCGGGCTGCATGGCTGCCAGGCGGAACGTGTGCGAGTGCCGTTGGCCGATGGAACACTTGTCAAAATCAGCCATGAAATTTCCGCCGTGCAAGGCATCTTGCTCGGTGACAATCTGAGCACCGGCTATTTTTGCACCGACCTCGCCGAGGTGAAACCCGCCGAGGTCAGCGCTGTTGTTGGTTGCGGGACGGTTGGACTGTTAGCAATTCTCGCCGCACGACAGAAAGGCCTAACAACAATTTTCGCGATTGATCAAATCGAGCATCGACTTGAATTCGCCGCGCGGCTTGGCGCAATTCCAGTCACACCCGCCGAGGCCGTTTCGGTAATTTCTAAGGCGACCGACGGCCGCGGTGCCGACTCCGTAATGGAACTTGTCGGCTTGCCAGCGGCTCAAAAGCTTGCGTTTGAAATCTTGCGGCCCGGCGGAACAATGGGGGTCGTCGGCTGTCATTGCACCGAACATTTCGCTTTCAGCCCAGTCCAAGCCTACGACAAAAACTTAACGTATCGCACCGGCCGCTGCCCTGCGCGAGCCTACATGGATCGCTTACTCCCGCTCCTTCGCAATTGCGCATTGGACGTCGAGCCATGCGTCACCCACACGTTTTCCTTTGCTGAATGCGAGCAGGCGTATGACATATTCGCAAGTCGAAAAGACAATTGCCTAAAAGTCGCGTTTGTGCCGTAACCCATCGCTCGGTCGTATAACCCTGGCACGTTAAGATTATCTGATCTCCAACGGCACCGACAACTTTATCAATATCACGAATCCATCAGCAGCATCGAAATAATTAATGACAACTGGCGGCAAAAACAAACTCGCATTCAAGATTATAGGGATGGATTGCGCCGAAGAAGTCGCAATTCTGAAAAGTGAACTTAGCCGGTTGGTTGAATCCGTTGAACAACTTCAGTTCGACGTGTTGAGCGGAAAACTAATTATCGACGGTGCAAGCAATCTCTCTCCCGAGCAGATTGTCCAAGCCGTCGCCAAGACCGGGATGCGTGCTGAGGTATGGCGTGACCAATCACGGCCCAACGAAAGTAGCTTTTGGCAAACTTACGGGCGGTCGATTTTAACAACGGCCAGCGGCATCTTTGGGTTCGCCGGATTCGTGAGTCACGTCGCGATTTCTGGCGGGTTTGCCGAATCGTTGGGTTCTGAGGGAATAGGGATCGCGCACGGCGTGCCCGCCGTTTCTGTAATCCTCTACTTGATTGGCATCGTCACGGGAACATGGTTTGTTTTGCCAAAAGCGTGGCGGGCCGTAGCTCGTCTCCGACCGGACATGAATCTGCTGATGGTGGTGGCCGTCTGCGGCGCGGCGGCCATTGGCGAATGGTTTGAAGCGGCAACGGTCGCTTTTCTGTTCTCGGTTTCACTGCTGCTGGAATCGTGGAGCTTTGGACGTGCGCGTCGCGCCATTGCCGCGCTAATGAAATTGGCTTCTCCGGTGGCAAGAATTCGTGACGAAAGTGGCCAGGAAAAGGAAGTCCCACCGAACGAAGTGAACTTGGGAACGGTCTTCGTCGTTCGACCCGGAGAAAAAATCCCATTGGACGGCAAGATCGTCAAAGGCGCCAGCGCCGTCAACCAAGCGCCGATTACCGGCGAAAGCGTCCCGGTGGACAAATCGATTGGCAGCGACGTTTTTGCTGGAACGATAAACGGCGACGGTGTCATCGAAGTCGAGTCGACGAAGTCCGCCGAAGACACCACGCTCGCCAAGATCGTTCGCATGGTCGGCGACGCGCAATCACAACGCTCGCCCTCGGAACAGTGGGTTGAGAAATTCGCTCGCTACTACACACCAGCAGTCATGGCAATGGCGTTGCTGGTACTTGTAATCCCTCCGTTATTGTTCGGCGGCGGCTGGTCGATTTGGCTTTATCGTTCGCTGATATTGCTGGTGATTGCATGCCCTTGTGCTTTGGTCATTTCGACTCCGGTCTCGATTGTTGCCGCGCTCGCGTCCGCCGCAAAAAATGGTGTCCTGATCAAGGGTGGCTTGTTTGTCGAAGTACCGGCAAGAATGAGGGCGATTGCGATGGACAAAACGGGAACGCTAACGCATGGCAAACCCGAAGTGATTGACATCGTACCGCTTAATCAGCACAACGAAATCGAGTTACTGGAGCGTGCCGCCGCACTGGAATCACATTCCGATCACCCATTGGCTCAAGCCATCGTTCGCAAAGCGGTCGAACGAAATGTGGTGATCCCGCCTGCGGAAGATTTTGAAATCATTCAAGGCAAAGGGGCCCGGGGATTGGTCAATGGCAAATTCTTTTGGCTAGGCTCCCATCGGTACCTTGAGGAGCGCGGGCAAGAGACTCCCGAAGTACACGAACAACTTGAATCTCTGCAGTTAGCAGGGCGCTCGATTGTCGTGGTCGGCAACGAAGAACATGTTTGCGGCTTTGTTTCGCTTGTGGATACCGTTCGAGCGGAAACGGCTGGGATCCTTGCCCAATTGCACGCCGAAGGAATCGAAGACGTCGCGATGCTGACCGGTGACAACTGGGGCACTGCTAAAGCCATTGCGAAAGTCGTCGGCATTGATTCGGTTTATGCGGAGCTACTTCCTGAAAACAAAGTCGAGATCATTGAAGCGTTGGTCAAGAAGTACGGCCAAGTCGCGATGGTTGGCGACGGCGTCAACGATGCCCCTGCGCTTGCCCGATCATCGCTGGGAATTGCCATGGGGGCGGTGGGAACGGATGCCGCCATCGAAACGGCGGACATTGCCCTGATGTCCGATGACTTATCGAAGTTACCCTGGCTCATAAAGCATTCCAAGCGCACGCTTTCGATCATCCGTCAGAACATTACATTTTCACTGGGCGTGAAACTTTTATTCGTCGCCCTAACCTTCTCCGGTTACGCATCACTCTGGACCGCGATCGCCGCCGACATGGGTGCGTCATTACTCGTAATCGCCAACAGCCTGCGTTTACTCCGTGCAGCTTAGTAAAGGGCGTCGCCCAAGCCGAGGGTTGTATGAGACTGGTCGCAAGCGCTCAATACTATTGCTTCGAGTTCCTATCCAACGGGTCGATCAATCGTTGATGGACGTGGAATCGGCAGATGAGTCCAGGTGATTCCGACGTCGTAGAAATGGCAAGAGCAACATACGATCAAGTCGATCTGCGTCGCGTTCATCTCGAATCAGCGAGAGGCCGATTTCCATTGCTTCATGGCCTTTCGTGGGTTGGGCACGATATGTCCCGAGAAGAAAATCCCACCATGGCAAATTGAATCCGTAATTGCTGTTGGTTTCCAGCATTTCAACGGAATGATGCACACGATGCATGTCGGGGGTCACCACAACCAATCGAAGTAAACGATCCAACCAAACGGGCATTCGAATATTGCTGTGGTTGAACATTGATGTCGCATTGAGAAGAACTTCGAACGCCACGACGGCAACGGGCGCGATACCGAAAGCAACCACGACCCCGATTTTGATGAAAGCCGAAAGTAGAATCTCAATCGTGTGGAAGCGGATGCCAGTTGTCACGTCAATATCCAAGTCCGCGTGATGGACCATGTGCAACCGCCAAAGCATGGGAACAGCGTGAAACAGGATGTGTTGCAGATAAATCGCCAAATCGAGGACGATAACCGCAATGGCTATTTCGAGCCATGGCGGCAATTCAAGCAAGTTGAACAGTCCCCAATTGCGGGAGGCCGCAAACATCGCTGCCCCGACAACCGTTACTGGAAGAAACAATCGTTGGGCGACAATATTCAAAGTCACGAGCCCCAGGTTGCTGGCCCACCGTAGTCCCTTGGCAACCGTTAGCTTCCGGCGCGGAGCCAACAGTTCCCAAACCGTCATCGCGAGCAAAACACCCACGAAGCAACTGAGTCGAATTGTTGTTTCATTCGCACTTGGCATTTCGGACAATCCTCTGCGGTGACTCAACCTTACGATTGCAGCTGTGTCGACGAAATTCGGCTCAAAAGCCGCGAAAGCAATTAATGTTCCGGTTTATTGCCATTAGCGCAACGCATCCAAAGGCATGAATTGCGGCAGCACATTTATGTAGCACAGGTTGAAAATTACGAGGCCGAATCATTTGTAAGTGCGATTTGGTTTCGCCGTTCCTGAATCCTTCTCCAGCGGTAGGCGCGCACGCGATAGAAAAGGACGGGCAGGAGTAGATCGACGACTTCGTCGGCGACAAGGATTCCGCCGAGCACTGGCGCGGCCATGGGCTGCATGATTTCGGAACCGACGCCGCTCGCCCATAGCATCGGCGCGAGTCCGATCATTGTGGTTAGTTCCGTCATTAGCTTGGGACGCAAGCGATGGACAGCCCCCTCCATCACGGCGGCGCGGACTTGTTCAAGCGTCATGTTCTCCAGTCCACCGCGCCGATCGATTGCTTCGCGCAAGTAGACCAAAATGACCAGGCCTCCTTGGGTTGCCAAACCAAAGCAGGCGATGTACCCAACCCACACGGCAACACTGAAGTTGTAGCCAAATAAGTATTGAAACAGCACTCCGCCAAACACTGCACCGGGAACCGTCAAGCACATGACGATTAGCGTATCCGCCAAGTCGTGGTAGACGACGTACAAAATCAGAAAGATGGTCAGGACAACGATCGGCACAATGATGGTGAAAGTCCGCCGAGCCCGAAGTTCGTGTTCGAATTGACCCGTCCATTCGACATACATTCCGGTCGGCATGGTGACTTCAGAGGCGACCGCCTTTTGTGCCTCCTCAACAAAGCCAATGATGTCGCGATCGCGGACGTTCAGTCGAACAAACGATCGAAGCAAACCATTTTCGCTCCGAATCATCGAGGGTCCGGAGGCGATTCGTATATCGGCGACTTGAGACAAGGGAATCTGCAATCGTTTTGCCTTGTCCGAGTCCGAATTGTTCGAGGCGATTGACCCAGTCCCAGTGCTCTCATTCGAATTGGGCATGGTGCTTCCACTGCCAATTGACTCACCCATATTTGTTCCCGCCACCAACAGATCCTTTACCGATTCTTCGTCCTCGCGAAAGGCGCGGGCGTAACGGATTCGAATTGGAAATCGTTCGCGGCCTTCGACCGTCATCGTAATCACGCGTCCACCCAGCGCCGTTTCGATTACGTCTTGGATGTCGCCGACGGTCACGCCAAATCGGGCCGCACGTTCGCGGTCGATATTGATTTCCAGATAGCCCTCACCGACGACTTGATCGGCGGAAACGTCGACCGCTCCTCGCAATCGCTTGAGAACCGCGGCAATCGCTTCGCACTTGGCCGCTATTTTTTCGATATCGTCGCCAAACACACGAACGCCCAACATGGTGTTGACGCCGGTGGCCAACATGTCGATTCGATTAATAATCGGTTGGGTCCAGATATTTCCCCAGCCGGGCATTCGCACGACCGAGTCCAGCTCGGCCAATAGGCTCGCCTTGTCACGCCGCCATAACATCAAACTGGCGGCGAAGTCTTTCTGAACCGATTCTTGGCTGCTCATCAGTTGTTCACGTGTGGGCGATCCGGCCCACAGGTTTAGTTCTTTCGCTTTTCCCTGAATGTTCTCGATGGCCATACGCGTGTACATGGGCACCGACTGTTCGAGCAATTGCCAATTGAGTTGCCGGACAAATTCCATCCATAGCCGGTCTCGCTCGGCATTTACTTTGTCGAGCAACAACTGATTGAAGGTTTGTCGTTCCAAGCCAAATGCCTCGCCGGCGCTGCGCACGAATGCGACGATTGAGTTGTCGTGAATCACAAACGCGTCGGAATTGGTTTTGGCCTGATTTCGCTCGACAAGCTGCTGGTGCACAAGCAAAGCGATTTTTTCGATCGTCGGTACATCCGCTGAATGGACCAGGTAATCCCCAAATTGTCTGGGAATGAGCGCTGTAATTTCATCAACGATCTGGCGCGACGGGGGCTCCGAAAGCGTTTCATTGTCGGAAAACAACTTCATCAAATCGTGAACTACTTTGCCAATGAGTTGGTTGGCGAGTCGTTCCTCAAAAAGTGTTTGCTCCTGGACGATGACCGTTCGCATCATTTCGTCAAAGCGTGCGATGGACATCATCGTCGTGTCTTTGACTAATTGTTCTTGTTGTGCAAGGGTTAGCCCGCCGGGCAAGTAGTTCGTTCTCACTAAAGCTTGAACGACTCGTTTTGATTGCGCCTGCGCGTCGTCGTAACGTAACTCCCGCTTGGGCCAAAATTCTTGCGGCCGAAGATTGATCACGGTCTCCACCATGTCCAACGGCGCCGGATCGGTGGGAGTCTCCGCTCGCCCTGACTTGCCAACCACCAACTCGACCTCTGGAAAAGCGCGAATTTCGGCGTCGCGAGCTTTCAGGTCCGCAGCGGTTTGGGTTACCGATGCCCGCGGTATCGTCACGGGCATATCGAGAATCGAACCTTCATTTAAAGGCGGCATAAACTCGCGACCGAGCGGAATCATGGTCTGTCGTGCAAACAGACCTACGACGACCAAGCTGCCGATCATCGTCAGCATCGGTGCCAATCGAAACTGCGCAGCGATTCGCACTATCAACAAGCTTGCAACGGCAATGACCCCAAGGGCAATCGCCGCGAATTTCCAGGAATTGTCGGCAATGAAGTTTGGAATCCAGGCCGGGTGCCACCCTCTAAATATTGCGATTACTACCGGAAAACTGATCGCCACAAACCAAAGAACTGCGACCCATTTCCAATGTTTTCTAAATGAGGCCGCCTCTCCCCACGCCGCCCAAGCGCTCATTCCCAATGCCAAGGCGAGCGCAAATACGAACACCCCAAAGGAGCCGGTAGGAATCGAGCCCAACAAACAGATCACACTTACCGTCCACACGACAGGCCAGGGATGGTCCATTACGAAATTGAGTACCGGTCGATAAATCTCGATCACTCGCCTAATCAGCCAACTGTATTCTTCGTGTCGAATGCGACCGCGCAACATCCACGGAATAATTGCCGGGACGAGAGTAATCGCAAGGATGGCAACTCCAATCAATGCGAACGACTTGGTGAACGCCAGCGGATGGAACATCTTGCCCTCCATTCCGGTCAACATGAATACGGGGATGAAGCTAATGATCATGATGGCCATGGCGAAGAAAATGGGACGACCAACGGTTCTCAGGGCAGGCAAGAGCAGTTCGCGCGTATTACCACGTACCCGCGAATTGCCGAATTTCTCATGCAGTGTGTGGGCTCCTTGGTCGACCATCACGATAGCGGCATCCACCAAAACGCCAATCGAAATGGCGATCCCGGCGAGCGACATGATATTCGACGATATGCCCAAATGCCGCATCAAGATAAACGAGATCAGGACCGACATCGGCAGAGTTAAGCAGATGATCAAGGCGCTCCGGAAATGCCACATGACAACGAAAATCACAAGGCTGGCAACCAACGCTTCCTCGTACAGTGTCCTGGTAACCGTGTGAATTGCGTTCTTGATCAGTCGCGTTCGATCGTAGAACGGAACGATCCGCACCCCCGCCGGCAACCCGACCTGCAACTGTTCGATTTTTTTCTTGATCCGGTCGGTAACTTGGAGTGGGTTTTCGCCGAATCGCATCAGCACGACGCCGCCAACGGCTTCGTTGCCATTTTTTTCCAGCACGTTGCGCCGCTGAGCCGAACCGAACTGAACGACCGCAACATCACCCACGAAAATCGGAGTTCCGTCGATGGATTTGATAACCGTTTTTTCAACGTCAGCCAGCGACTTGATCCAGCCAGTGCTACGAACCAGATACTCCGAACTTCCCTTTTGGATTACGCGTCCACCAACCGAGGAATTCGATCGGGACACGGCCGAGTACAACTCGCCCAGGGTCACATTGAACGAGCGCAGCTTATTGGGATCGACGTCGACCTGGTACTCAATCGGAAAACCGCCAACCGACGCGACTTCGGCGACTCCCGGAACACTGTAAAGTTGGTAGCGGACGAACCAGTCTTGGATCGCCCTCAGCCGTCCGATGTCGTAGCCTTCCCCCTCGACCGTGTACCAGAAGATTTGCCCGACTGCCGTGGCGTCGGGTGCTAAGTACGCATCGACGCCTTCGGGCAAAAACGTCTTGGCGATCGATAACTTTTCAAGGATGCGTTGGCGGGCAAAATAAAAGTCTATTCCTTCCTCGAATATGATGTTAACCATCGAAAAACCGAACTCGGACGTGGCTCGAACTGCCTTGACTCCGGCCAAGCCCTGCAAGTTGACCGAAAGCGGATAGGTAACCTGGTCTTCGATATCCTTGGGACTGCGCCCGGGCCAATCGGCAAATACGATGACCTGGTTTTCAGACAGGTCTGGGATGGCGTCAACCGGCGTATTGATCGTCGAATGGATTCCCCAAACCACAATACCCAGCGCGACGAAAAACACGACGAGCGGATTGCGAACGGAATATTCGATTATTTTTTCGATCATAACGCGGCTACTTTGGAGTTTGCGTTTTGTTCTGTGCCTTCCAGCGCTTCACTTTTACCAGCGTGTCAACAGCGTTGCGCAGCGCCATATCCTTGCAGCCTTCGCAGCAAATCATGACTGGATCACCGTCGACCATGATTTTGAGCGGTACTCCCATTGAACCCAGCGGTTCCTCAGTGATCGGACATAGAACTTGCAATCGGGCTAGCGTCTGATCGTCGGCATTGAGCTGCTCAATGTTGGCAAGCTCTTCGTCCGTGAAACGCTGCGGCGAGGCATCGACTGCGGGCTCGACCTGTTGCGGTGGAGGAAAGATCTTGCCGGGCGAAGGATCCGGCGTCGCCTGAGAGTTGATCGTGGTAGTGCCTTGGCCATCGCCGTTGCCGGAGGGGCTACCTCCAGCGCCAAAATATGCGGCCGATGCGGCGGGATTTAAGCGCGTTTCCGCGTCGATCAAGAACGCTCCAGCCGCGGCGACTTGATCACCGGGCAAAAGGCCGGAAACGACCGAGTAGAAACCGTCAGACTTGCTTCCGAGTTTCACTTCGATACCTTCAAAAACACCTTCCTCTCGTTGGACATAGACGATCTTTTGATCGCCGGTATCGATGACGGCAGTTTCCGGCACCGCTAGTACACCGGAATCGGAAACGGTTTGAATCCGAGACAGATAGTAATCAGGCTTGCTCTCAATGGCTCCGATGCAACCAGCGCAACAGAGGAATACCGTTTGTCCGTTGGCGAGGACGGGAATTGGGTCCCCCATGCTGCCCAGTTTTGCGCCCGTCACAGGACAAATCGATTGACGTGCAATCGCCGCCGCAGGATCGCTGGGTATTTCTTTGGAGTCCATCAGCATGGACTGAAATGGCTCGGTCGTCTGCAACGGCGTGTCTAACACCACGGTCGCATACATGCCGGCGCGCAGCAACAATGCATCATTAGCGATCTCAAACCGGACTCGATTGGTTCGCGTGGCAGTTTGCAATTCGGGGTAGATCAAACTAACCGTCCCACTGAATTGTCGCTCCGGATACGCTTCGACGGTGGCGCTGATTTTTTGCCCAGCGAATAGTAAACCAATGTCTCGTTCAAACACGTCCGCCTCGATCCAAACGGTCGATAGATCGGCGATTTCGAACAGCATTTGGCCCGGCGAAACACTGGCACCCTGTTGAACTTCTTTTTGAATGACATAGCCCGTTGCGGGCGAACGAACGACGACTCGATAATTCCCATCGCTCGCCGTCAGCAGCGCGTCGATTTCTCGGTCATCGATTCCCAACAAGCGAATTTTTTCGCGCGCGATCGCCGGCAACGAGGAGGCCTTCAACTCCTGAGCGACCTTCAGTTCTTGTATCGAAGCATAAATTTCGGGGCTGTAGATTTCCGCCAGCGGATCACCTTGGCGCACTTCCATAAAAGTTTTGTCAACCACCAGTTTTTCCAAATAGCCGCCAACGCGACTAACGATTTGTGATCGCTTACTTTCGTTGTACGCCACGGTGCCAACTGCACGAATGCTTCTGTTCATGGGACGCAGGGAGATCTCGCTGGTGCGAATCCCGGCCATGCGGACTTTTTCGGGCGTCAAACTCACGCGGCCAACAACACCAGGGGGGAGCTTCATCGGCGCTCCTTTTTTGCGGAGCGACAACGGCATTCCACATATCGGGCATTTCGGAATCGAGCCATTGGGTTCTAGCCCATCGCGAATTACGCTCGGATCCATGGGGCAATAAAACTCGGTGTCGCTCCCCACGTTGGCCGAACCGATCACGGCCGGTCGCGTAAATCGATCCCAATAGTTTTGGAGCGTATCCCAGTACCCGATGATCAAACCGATACCGACCAATACGGCCACGAATCGCAGCCGGACTTCCAGCATTCTCAGCGCAAACCAAACTGCGCTCGGCCGTGATTTAGCCGGCCGTTGCACGGTCGGGACCACCTCATGGGAATTGCTTTGCGCCTCTTCAGGCCGGGTCGATTTCTGTGACTCACTCATTTTTGTTGCTCATCTAAACCTGTCTTGCAATGCAAAAATCGAATTATCGAAATGGCACCCTGGCCGATGCCCGGGTGCCACGAAGTTAGTCGTAAACTATTTGTCTTGCTTGTGTTGGCCAGCGCTATGGTTCTCGTGGTCTAAGTGCTCCCCGTGACTCGCTTGCGACGACTTGGCGTAGAGTTCATTTACTTTTGCTAAGTACGTCGATTTGTCAGCGTTGATTTTCTCAATGCATTCCGGGCAGCAAACGAAAACGCGGCGACCATCCACCACGGTCGATTGAGCAGCGGCCGGCAACTCTTCGTTTGTCACTGGGCAAACGCCTTGGGCTTTCATCAAATTCGCTTGAATCGTCTGCGAGTGTTCTGGGTTAGACGGTTTGCCGTGGCACGCCTCACAGCAGAGAAACATTTCCTCGCCATCAGCCGTGGCGACTTTGATCGGATCCCCCATCGAACCTAGTTTTTTGCCGGTAACAGGGCAAATGGCTTGCGCCGCGATGCGAAGATGCTGGGCATGGGCCTGAGCATCCGCGGCTACGAAAGCGGTGTAGCTGGCATTGACTTTCGCCTGTGCGGCAGCCGGGTCCGCTTGGATCTTCTTGATGCACGGTGGACAACAAACAAAAATTTGCTGGCCGTTCACAATCGTCGACTTCTTGTTGGCCGTAACCGGCTTGCCCATGATCGGGCAAGTCCCCTGTGCCTTGGCAAGGTTGGCTTGAATCGTTTTCCAATGCTCGGCGTTGGCCTGTTTGCCGATGCATCCTTTGCAGCAAAGGAAGACATCCTGCCCGCCCATTTTCGTTTTGAATGGGCTGCCCATCGATCCCAGCGTCTCGCCGGAGACCGGACAGATTTTTTGAACGTGTATTTGCAGCATGTCCGCTGCGTCAGTTGCTTTTTCTTGGGTCGCCCACGTCGTGACGGTGAATCCAATCAGTATCAAAACACTCAAGAGAGATTTCATTGTTCTTATCCTTAGAGAATTATTTAGCCGCCCAACGAATCGAACCGTTCAATCAATCGGGCACAAAAATGAACCCGCAAGAATCCGAGATCACAACTGCTGTAATGACCTTACTCTTGCGACATGAACCATCGCGCTGCAACTCCGGTTGCGGCGAAGTTCATGTGCTTGAACACCTGATAAGGCGCGAAACCGCACCAACTGGAACCCACCTGCGTCGCAAAACGTAACTTACAGGATTGGGTCGGCGCGCAGTATTCCTAGCGAGATCAAATCTGCCAAGTGCAAAGAAGGGATTGGCGACGCGTGTGCGTCATCAAGGCCAACCCGTAATCGACGCCGTCCAGAAACGAAGGCGTCAGAGTAGAAATGTCCGTGATTGCCAAAAAATCAACGTGGCAATACGCGGCCGGAAATTCGATCCGGACGTTGTCACGCCGCTCGGGTGCCGGCGCGTTTGGCGTCGGACGCTGATGCGAACAACGACAAACATTTGCGGTTGATTCGTCACGAGCCGAAGATCGCGCAAATGAATCGTTGTCGTTCAGCCGTGCATCAGTGTTGCCACGGTGCGCATTTGAGCAACAGGATTTTGGTGATTCCGATCGTGATTGCTGACAGCACTTATCGGCAACCTGAGATTGACCGCAGCAATTTCGTTCAGCAATCGGCCGGTCTTGGATGCCAGAGGCACAGCAACGGCAAGTTGCACTTCCCGGGCCCGGACAGTCAGCTTTGCAGGGACCGCCACCGAACGGGATCGCATTTCCAAACGTCAGAGTGATGACGAGGATTAAAGAAACCGTTCGTTGAAAGCGGAAATACATCGTGCCAAGCTATGTCGAACAAGTCGTTGGGGGCGTTTTTAGGATCAGCGCAAGTATGGGACGTTGATCCATGAAAGTCAATTTGGATCAGTAACAACAAGGTCACTTGACAACAAACTGGGTTTTTCGCTGAAAAGTTCGCTAGCGAACTCGATTGTGAATTAGCGATTAATCGGGTCGAGCAGATTTTGGCACCTGTACTCATTTTTCCAAAAATGAGTTCTAAATCCGTCGATGATTACGACTACGGGATTTTTTGCTGTTTCCGGCAGCTTTGTGTTGAGTGCCGATCAATCACGGTTCCCATGCCAACGAGGCGATTGTAATGGTTTCGTCTACTGAAACCCGCCTTTTCTTAAACCGCGTTTCATTGTGGTTCTTGGTGGGAATTGCCGTAACCGGATGTCGTGTCGCGACGACCCGAACAATGCCATCACCGATGGCATCAACGCTGACCGGCAACAGCGTTGGGGTCGCCAGTAAATTCAATACACGTGGATTGGCGGGAGACGATTCCAAGAGTCCGTCGAATGACAGGGTTCGACTCGTCTCATTCCGAAACCAAGAAGGTGCCACGTCTGCCGACTCCGGTGTGATCCAGCCAAGTTCCGACGAGTTGGCCGCTGCCGTTTTGCCGGATTCGCAAGTTGCAGACAGGAGTCTTGATTCCTTTCTCCAAAAAGCATTGAGCTCGCATCCGAAAATCTTGGCGGCTCGGGCCCGAGTCTGTGCGGCGCAACATCGCATTATCCAAGCGACAGCCCTCGCCGATCCGATGGTCGAAACCATGTTCTGGCCGATTCAGGCCAACGCCCAGCAACTGGCCAGCGGGCGCATGACCAATCAGTTGGATATCAGTCAAGACATCCCCTATCCCGACAAGCGAAGAATCAAAGGGGCGATTGCCGAGCGGGAAGTGCAGATTGCACAAGCCGAAGCGGACAAGATTGAACGCGAGATTGCGGAGTCAGTTAGACTTACGTACTTCGAACTTTGGTTCGCAACGCGAGCCCTGGAAATTGTAAACAACAATCGGACGATCGTCAGCGAACTGATACGGGTGGCCGAGGCGCGTTATCGAACCGGTGGATCACAACAAGACGTGATTCGGGCCGAGCTGGAAACTGAAAAACTCGAGCAACAGTTGTTGGAATTGGATCAGCAAAAATCAGTTGCCCAGGCGGACTTGGCGGCGTTGATTCAAGAGCCGATGGCGACCGTCTTGGAGACGGAATCGGCACTGCCGATTCAGGATGTACCCGCGCAACTCGATTCGCTCATTGCCGAGGCGGAGCACTGCAACCCCGAGCTTCGCGGCTTGGGCTGGCAGATTGAACGCGATCTAGAGAATCAACAACTGGCATGCCTACAAAAGTACCCGGACCTGCGACTGGGAATGCAATACGGGATGATGACGACTGGCGGAGCCATAAGTCCCGTAGCCGATGGGATCGACAATATTAGCTTTTCCGTCGGCGCTACTCTTCCCATTTGGCGTGAGAAGATTCGAGCCGGCATTTGTGAAGCATCAGCCCAACAGATTAGTTCGACCCGCCTTTTAGAAGCCGAACAGCTCTCTGTCGCCGGTAAACTGCGCCAACTGCTCGCGGAAGCACAGTCGCTCGAACAGCAGCGTGTGCTCTATGCGGAAAGAATTACGCCGAAGGCCGAACAAGCGCTAAAAGTTGCGACTTCAGAATACGTTGTCGGCAAAACGACATTTGCACAGTTGGTCGACAACTACACCGAAGTACTGACCTATCAATTGCAAGCCGCCCGCCTTGACGCCTCCTTGGCGAGTGCGCTCGCACAGATTCAAAAGACCATAGGTTGCCAGTAGTTAAGCCTCTAATCGACAACATCATCACGACCAGACTAATCGTTCGGCGGTGTACGCACCGTCGTTGGATTGCTCGGTAATTCGCTAGGCTATTCGCGAATGCAGCCTAAGAACTAACAGAGTGGAATTGTCCATTTTACCGTTCGATTGGCGGCACGTGCTATGACCCACACCAAAACCTTGCCCGCCCGTTGTCAACTGAGTCCGTTTGGTGATACTTGCTCGAACCGGTTGATCGAGTTTGAGGGTCTGCGCGGATTTCTAGCCGCATGGGTGATCTTCGGCCACATACTTTTGTTCAGCGGATACACCTACACCGACGGGTTTTTCGGGATTCTCTTTTCGCCCGTCTTGGGCGTGTACGTGTTCATGATGTTGAGCGGGTTCGTGATTACCTATGCCTTGGATTCACGAAGTTCGAGCTGGTTTGATTTCATGAAACGCCGATTCTTCAGAATCTATCCGGTGTATGCCCTATCCTTATTGCTGGCAATCTTATGCTCAGGTGTTTCGCAACATGTTGCAAACCACTTCGAATTCCAACAATTTGCGTTAGAGAATTCGGAACGGTTGGCGGAAGTCAATGAACATTTTGATTTGTACTTGCTCGCCGACGCGACCTTGTTGCAAAACCTGCTTCCTCGTCCGATCTTTCCACACGCTCACGAGACATTCTTGCCGCCGACCTGGAGTCTGTCGCTAGAGTGGATGTTCTATTTAGTAATGCCGTTTCTGATCGGGCTCCTGAGACAACGCTGGTTGATCAAGGCAGCGGGACTGTCGTCCATTGTCGTTGTGATTGCCTTGTTTCATAAACAAGTTGCGCTGATCAGCCCCTCCCTAAGCCTGGCAAATGGAAGCTATTTCCTGACTGGGATTGCCAGCTATTTCATTTGGAAAAAACTCCCCGTGATCCGGGGAAAATATCAATGGTTCGCAATCATCGCCTTTTGGTCGGCATTTGGGATTGGGTTCGCAATCTTGGGGCTGTCGTTCAAAATGTGGTTTGGCGTCATGGCAATGCTGCTCTATCCCCGCATCCACCCGAATCCAATTCGAATTTTTGAATGGATGCGCTGGACCTTGACGTGCCCACCCGTCAAATTCTTGGGCAGACTCTCCTATTCCAGTTATTTGTTGCACTGGATCGTGATCGAGGTCTGCCTCTTTTTAGGACTAAATTGGTTCCCGCAAATGGAGGGCCGTTTTGTCCTCGCGGCGTTCTGTTGCGTCACGGTGTTTCCGCTCACCTATGCGGCGTCGCATCTGTTATACCAATACGTCGAGCGACCTTGTATCCAACTTGCTTCGCGAAAAATTCCTGGCCAAGCGATACTGTCTCAACGCGTACCAGCGTAACAAGGGAGCCAATCCGGCCGACGTTGCCTGCCAATCTTCATTGCAGCGCGCAACCGAGATGGCGGTCCTGGACAGCTACCGCGTCTTGTGAGCTAGGACCGCCCGAGGTCCCGAAAACTCCGAGTCCTACCAGTGCAGAGATGCACTTGCCGCTGGCGAAGAAGCACCGACTCCATCGAGCTACATCGATCTGTGGGCCGGCATATGCGAATTAGTGGAAACTACGCCGAATATAACGATTGCCTTGATTTAGCCGGCTCAATTGATGGTGGTTCATGCCTCCGCAATGAAGTCGTATGTGGATTCTGACGATTGTGACAGTAAGCCATAATCCGAGCGCATGTTCTGGGCATAACGCGAAGGCGTGGCATGGAGGATGATCGTGAATCGGGAATTTTCCGCAGTTGCCTTGTATACGTCGCTTATCGTCAGCGGATGCGCCTCCGT
This sequence comes from Planctomycetota bacterium, assembly GCA_031409895.1. Classification (GTDB taxonomy): domain Bacteria; phylum Planctomycetota; class Planctomycetia; order Pirellulales; family Pirellulaceae; genus JANMEB01. Next base: position 30,766 of record JANNYC010000043.1, on the reverse strand, counting down.
GTCATTAAGCGGCCCTACGGGAATGCAAAATGGGGCGCAACACGCGGATCAAATGGCCGCAACGAAGTACACGCCTCGATCGTCCAATCCGGCCGCGTCGGCAAAACTGCCAGCCGCGGCCAAACACGACACACAAACGCGGCTCGTTGCCCATCAAGAGGAAATCCCGCAGTCGCACACGCACGCCGAACCGATGATCCCACCGATAGTGACCGCTGAGAAGCACTCGGCGTTGACTCTGCAGGATCTGGAAGGCATCGCGATAGCCAACAATCCGACGCTGGCCCAAGCGAACGCCCAAATCCAAGGCGCACGTGGAGCGGCGTGTCAGGCCGGTCTCCCCTTCAATCCTGTAATGGGTTACGTCGGCGAACAGATTGGCGTCAATGGTACGGCAGGTGAGTTACAAGGCGGCTACATCTCGCAGGAGATCGTCACGGCCGGAAAGCTGCGCCTGAGCCGCGCCAAATATGCGCAGCGGGTGCAAATTGCCGCGACGATCGCGGACGCTCAGCAGCGGCGCGTACTCAATGATCTTCGAACGCAATTCTACCGCACGCTCGCCGCGCAACGTGTTGTTGAGATTCACCAGAGGTTAGTTGCCAACGGCAACGATAACGTCCAAACCAACCGTGAAATGTTAAACCTGGGCCAGACGATGGCATCGGCCGTGTTGCTGGCCGAGGTGGAACTGCAACGCGATCAGTTAGATTTAATGGACGCCGAGAATGAAGTTCAACAAAACTTGCGAACGCTTGCCGCCTTGGCTGGAGTTCCGCAGCTTTCGTCGACGACGCTGGAAGATAACCTGACAACCCTGCAAGAACCGCTGGACTATGACTCGGCCCTCGGACAGTTGCTTAACAACAGTCCTGAACTGATTGCTGCCTGGCAGAAGATTCGCCACGATGAAATCCAGCTCGCGCGCGAACGAGTCCAGCCGATTCCGAATATTCTCGTCGATGCCCGGGTCGGTCGTAACCTCGAGGCCGGCGACACGACGACCGGCGTAACCATTGGGTTGCCGATACCATTTTTTGACCGTAATCGAGGCACAATTCAACAGGCCCAAGCCGACCTATGCCGTGCGCAAGCCGAAGCGCGGCGGTTGGAGTTGGAATTGCAAACGCGATTGGCCGCTGAGTATCGCACGTATCTCTCCGCCTGGCAGCGGCTCGCCGAATACCAGGCCACGATGCTGCCGAAAACCCAAGAAGCCACCGAAATGCTTGCACAAAGTTACAAGGATCGACGAGCGACGTGGATCGACGTGCTTGCCGCACAGCGCCTGCAAATGGCGATCGAAACCGAATACGTCCTTAGCCTCAAGACGTATCGTGAAACCGATATTGCCATCCGCGGAATGCTTCTTTCCGGTGGGCTCACGGAACCGCCTGCACCGGTCGGCGGGGGCCACATCGACGCCACACCCAAGCCGCGCTAAAATTTTCGACAGGCTGAGTTGAAGCGGACTCCGCGAGAGTTCGCGTCCGGCAAATACATTCCGAAGCCCCAAACTTCCACGACCGCCCGGAGATGAACATGAACGATCCCGCAGACCGCCGAAACTTTCTCGTCACAGGCGCGGCCGCCGCAGGTATTTTCGTGGCAGCTACAGCGTTGGGACAAGCCCAGGAAAAACACACCCAACAACACGGCGACGGCCAAACAGGCAATCCGAAGACCGGCGAGCACGAGATGCACAAGCCCGCTGAAGCTGAAAGCGACGCGGCCGAGTATCCGCGCACGCATCCGGGCTTGGGCGGACCTGTCGGAAGTCCAACCGACCGCGGCAAACTCGTGCCGGGCCTGCGCGCCGTCACGCTGCCGCCGATTTCGATACATGCACCCGACCTGAAGAATCTCCCTTGGGAAGAAGTCAACGGAGCCAAAGAGTTTCATCTGATCGCCGAGCCGGTCCGCCGGGAAATCCTGCCCGGAGTGTGGATGAACACCTACGGCTACAACGGTGACATGCCCGGACCGACCATTGAAATCAATCAGGGCGATCGCGTTCGAATCGTCCTTCACAACAAACTGCCGGAGCCGACCACGCTGCATCTGCACGGGCTCGAACTTCCCAACGACATGGATGGGGTTCCGTACTTGGTGCAAGATCAGATCGAACCGGGGCAAGAGTTCTCATACGAATGGACCGTTCATCAGGAGGGGACGTTTTTCTATCATTCGCACGTCGGCATGCAGGAAGCCTTGGGCATGGTGGGATTATTTATTGTCCATCCCGTCAAGACTTATGAGCCGACGGTGGATCGTGATTTCGTCCTCATTGCTCAGGGATTTCAACTGCGTGCGAATTCAACTGTTCCGGACACGCTAGCCATGGAATGGAACTTCCTGACGTTTAATGGCCGCTCTGGTCCGCTCACCACGCCGCTGCTATGCAAGCTGGGCGAGCGTGTGCGAATTCGTTTCCTGGATTTCAGTGTAATGGACCACCACCCCCTGCACATACACGGCCATACGTTTTGGATTACGGCCACAGAGGGTGGCCGCATGCCGGAGTCTGCCTGGTATCCAAGCAACAACGTCTTGGTCGGAGTGGCCCAGGTGCGTGAAGTCGAGTTCATCGCCAACAACCCAGGCGACTGGGCCGTGCACTGCCACATGTTCCACCACATGATGAACTCGATGACGTCGCAAGCCGGCCCATTGGTTCGCAACAATTCCACGCCTGAGCAACTCAAAGTGTTGGGTTATCCTCAAGTCATGCTCGGAATGAAAATGCCCAACATGGACGGCATGCAGATGCCGGGCATGGATATGAAAAAGCACGACATCAAGGAAATGGACATGGAGGATATGCCAAAGAATAAGGTGCCCAAGAAACCGGATGGCGAACACGATCCAAGCAAGACGCAACACGAAGGCATCGACGGCGATTCGCCCGTTCAAGAGCCCGACACCGACAGCGCCGGCCACTACGGAATGGGCGGCATGGCCCGAGTCGAAGGCCGTCGTGAAGCGCTCGGCATGCGCCCCGGCTGGTCGATGGGTGTCGAAGGCCTATTCACCGTGGTGCGCGTTCTGCAGCCGGAAGTATACGACAAAATGATCGGCAGCCAGGAACACGACGGACACCATTGACATGCGACAAGCTGTTGAAGCAAGGCTTTCCTTGCCATTACGCGCATTGAAAGGTTGGAAAAGGGAACTCGTGGCGTGGCCTTGGCATTCGATTTGCGCGAGTCCTGGGTTCGGCGCATCAGTAAGAGGCGTCGGTGAGAACTTCGTGCCCCGCACGAGTGATCAACGCACGGTAGGCGGTTAGATCAATTTGTTCGTTGAGGAACGACACAGAGCCATCGGCTCGACAGATGTTGATGCCTGCCGGGTGATAACTTCGCGCTGTGACTGCCCCGAATGTGATCAGCGAGTCAGAGGTTCCTTCTTGGACGTTGGTCCAGTCGATGTCGTAGCGAGTACCGCCAAGCTCGTACAGGATTTCCATGTTTGGCGTGAATACGCCAGTGAAACAAGCTTGGTGGCTGCGCCCATCGACCCATTCGGTGTGTCCGCTGGTCGATTTAAAATCGCCGGCCCAAGAGACGAGATCGCTGGACGAGGGAATCGCGAGCGCTCCCGGAAGTTTGGCGTTGCGAAAGTACGGGGTGTAGGCTTTTACCTCGGCGAACATAAGCGTGTGACCTTGTCCGTCGAGGATTTCGGTCATTCTCCGTCGCTCGATGACGGCAAATACGCCATCGCCCAATTTTTGAGTCGCCGGATCGTATACGAGCCAGGTGCCAACATTGGCGGCGTAGTTCAGTGGATAGTGGATTGGCGACCCGTCATTGGCATTTCTCACGCGGTCGTTCGGTTCGGAAGGGCAGAGCAAAAATGAAATTCGACACGACGAAAGCGGCACGCTCCCGCCGTCTAATATAATTGTCTGAGCCGGATCCGCGTACGATTTGTTAAAGTCGATCCGCTCATAAAGGTTGGATTGCTCTGCAAACGGCAAGACCTGAGCCTGAACCGACCACCCGTCACCGCCAACGGAAGGTTTCCAACTCGTCGGAAGGCGCTCGAAGGCCGATTCAAAGTGCAACGTAGCCAAGCCGAGTTGCCTTAAGTTATTGGCACAGTTTGTTCGTCGCGCTGCCTCTCGAACCATTTGCACTGCTGGCAACAACAGGCTCATTAAAATGCCGATTATGGCGATCACTACGAGCAATTCGACCAACGTAAAACCTCTATTTTCACGGTACATAAAGCGGAAATTCCATATATTGAGACTCAGTATCATTAAGGATTAGGGTATTTTACGTGGTTGAACCAAGGGCTGTAAAGACCCTGCTGGGGATCAGAAGCGAAAGAAGCCAGTTACGGGTGCGGAGTGTTGTGACCAGTCTGCTGACGTTATCTTGCTCGCGGCATTCGGCATACTGGCTCGGTTGGCGACGGCGTCAACGATGCGTCTGCGCTTGCCCGATCATCGCTGGGAATTGCCATGGGGGCGGTGGGAACTGACGCCGCCATCGAAACAGCCGACATTGCCCTGATGTCCGATGACTTGTCGAAGTTACCCTGGCTCATACAACATTCCAAACGCACGCTTTCGATCATCCGTCAGAACATTACATTTTCACTGGGCGTGAAATTTTTATTCGTCGCTCTAACCTTTTCCGGTTACGCATCACTCTGGACCGCGATCGCCGCCGACATGGGTGCGTCATTACTAGTAATCTTCAACAGCCTTCGATTGCTCCGCACAGTCTAGGCTATGTGGCAAAACATCAGCCGCTGGCTGGGTTGGATTCTCAATTTCAATTGCACCTTTTCGACCGGTCTTTTGCCAATTTTGCAAAACGTCGTGCATTCTCGTCGCCTCTACCTGACGATGTGACGAAAGTGGGAAAATACCACTTGACTATTATCCCACCGCAGTCGATAGTTCCAGGGCAACGCAACTTTATTTATCTGGATCACCATGGCAACCAAAACTACCGATAACAAAGGCCGAATTGCCCTGGGAGCTCGGTTCGCAAACAAAACTTTCATCGTCGAGGAGGTGGATGAAACCGAACTGCGAATCATTGTGGCATCAATTATCCCTCAGCGCGAACTTTGGCTGCACAACAACAAGGCTGCAATGCGCTCGGTCCAGAAAGGATTACAGCAGGCGAAAGCCAAGCGATTCGTAAAGCACCCGCCAAAGATCGACGCGGACGATTGCGATTAGCCGTCGGTATAGGATCACAGGATGTTCAAACTTAATTGGACCGAGCGAGCCGACGCCAATTACAAAATTCTAGCGAAAAACGCGGCTGCCAAATCCGCAACCAAGAAGCGGGTAAAATCGACCAAAAACGAAGGGATTTTTAAGCAAGTCAAGAAAACGGTCGCCCTGCTCCAATCGAACCCAAAACATCCTGGCCTGCAATCGCACGAATACAAATCATTGGAAAATCCTTATTTTCCGAATGGAAAGGTGTTTGTAGCCTACGCGCAAAATCAAAGCCCCGGCGCTTACCGTGTATTTTGGTGTTACGGACCAGCAAGTCGCGAAATAACGATCATTGATATAACTCCGCATCCGTGAATTGTTGCGAGCGGTAGCACGTTGGTTTCATACGGACAGCGTCCCGACTATATTGTCGTGCGGAACGCAAAAGGTTACTTCGCCAGTACCTCGTCGAAGTGGCCACGGTTCGGGCAAAAAAAGGTGACCCATGAAAGTGGCATCCAAGTTCTTCAGGAATGACACTGGCGCTGCGTTGAAAGTGCTAGAGAAATTATTTGGCGACAACTTGAAGGCAGTCGCTAGGCTTTTGAATTCGTCTATCCGACAAGCCCACAGCATCTCTCCTTCAAGCTGGGAATTGACTTTGGACCGAAATAAACTGGAATTGAATGTCGGCCTGGTTGCCGTTTTGATTGCTGGGCGTGTTTATCAAGCTCGAGTTTGTGCCCTTATGCGACATTTGGGCGAGTGCGTCGGGCGAGCGCAACCAACTAGCAGCCGACTGCCAATTCGCCTGCAAGCCCTTAAGCTCCACATACAAAGGTCGGAATGCGCCGGGGATGAACCCGACAACGCTCCGATGAAAATGCCCGCTTTGTTGCCGGAAACTTGTCACATCGCTTCAAACAAAATAGACTCATGCGTAGTGGTCTCCCCGTCGGCTTCTAACCGCTGTCTAAGCCTTAGAAATTTCCGATTAGGCGTGGATCATCACGTTGAAAGAAAATACGTTTCCTCAACTTCTCTTGTTGATTGAGCTCGCGCACGGCGCGGAAAAACTGATTCGCGGTGCATTAATTGGCCTTTTTGCCGAAAATCCGACATAACGCCAGTCAGTTATTGCAATTTACAAAAATAAGTGCAATAACTTGGATTCGTATTGTACTCGTTTGCAATAGCCCGCAACTCCAATTGAGGAATTGAATTGCGCCGTGATGAATTTGACAAAAATGCGCCTGGGGAGCTGATCGAGCGTGACGGCGGGCTCCACTTCATTCCCGCGCTGCTGCCTCCACACATTACATACTCCGCCGCGTTGGTAAAACGACTCACCGACTCGGAACGCGCTCTTGGCGAATTAAAAGCACTCTCCGCGATCGCACCGAACGCGCAACTACTTCTCCAACCTTTTCTCAAACGAGAGGCGGTCCTTTCAAGCAAAATCGAGGGGACTGTAACACGACTCGATCAATTATTGCTTTTCGAAGTTGATGCGGAATCTGGAACCGACGACGCCGAGGATGCGCGTGAAGTTTTGAATTACGTTGCGGCAATGTTCCACGGGATGAAGCTGCTAGAAACGCTTCCCCTTTGCCTTCGCGTACTGCGCGAAGTACACGCCAGGCTGATGGAGGGTGTTCGGGGAAACGAAAAACGACCGGGAGACTTCCGCCTGAGTGACGTACTGATTGCTCGCGCCGGTGCGAGCAAGGCAACTGCCAGATTTGTTCCACCGCCAGCCGAACGACTAGGACCGTTGCTCCACAACCTTGAGCAATTTCTCAACGATCCCAAGGACCTCCCTGTTGTCGCCCAACTCGCAATCGCTCATTACCAGTTTGAAGCTATCCACCCTTTTCTCGATGGCAATGGCAGGCTTGGGCGGCTGTTGATTTCGCTCATGCTGCTATCTCGGCAACTCCTGGCAAAACCGCTGCTCTATTTAAGTGCCTATTTCGAGAAAAACGACCAAGCCTATCGCGATCACTTGTTGGCCGTCAGCCAACAAAACGCCTGGGAAGAATGGATCGCTTTTGTTGCTGAAGGGATTCGCGAACAAGCTGCTGACGTCGTCGCCCGGACGAATCGCCTCTTAACCTTGCAGACCGAATTCCGCCAACGATTGCAAGACAAAACTTCTTCGTCCAACGCGCTCAAACTGGTGGACGCGGTCTTTTCCTCGCCTTATGTCACCGCAAACGGAGTCGCGAAGTTATTGAATGTTGCCTTCCACACAGCCAATAACACGATCGAACGGCTTATCGACGAGGGCGTGCTGCAGGAATTGCACCCCGACCGAAAACGCAACCGAGTATTCTTCGCACCGCAGATCATCGAGCTCTTCATCGTCGACGAAGTGCGAGACTCTCCAGAGTAATCGCGTCTACAAGCAAGCAATGCCAGGAAATTCAAAAAGGCCAAGAAGAAAACATCCGCAAAGACAACCACCAAAAAAACAATAAACACAATAAAAAGGACATGCATTGTTTAACTGCCAATCAAAGTGATTACTGCCTCAAAGTCACGTTTGTGCCGTGATCCTGTCTCGGACAACTACGTCGGGCGCGTGCAACCAACTAATGTCGCTTTGCCCCAAGCCCGTGCTCATGCAAGCCTCGATTGTTTGACAAGGACTGCAACATCCCGAATGCAGAATGGAGTTTTGTTTAGCTCGTTCACCTGCCAGAGCCCGCTTTCCCGAATTTTCGCTTTGGTCGAGTGGTTACCAAGCCATTTTGTGGATGGACCGCAACTGGGACACAACGATACAGTCGAGATGATCCTCGATTCCATTCTCAAGCGATCCGCCTTTGTTGGTATTTCGAGCACCACGACGCGAAGTCGTTTCCGCAGATAAGCGGTGACTTGAACTTCGATCTGCTTCTGCTTTTCAAAGTCAATTTGATCTTTGTACTTGGCTTTTGCGGCTTTGGTTGTGAGGTCAAGTTCCCAAGATGAGACGAAGGGATCGTTGTTCTTGTTCAGAAGACAGCGACCAATATTCTTGCGGAAAATGCTGCGATCCTTGTTTTCGTGTACAAAGTGCTGGACGAGTCGTGATCGCAATTGATTCTCGCCAGTGTGAGTGCCAACACGAACGATTCTGTTGCCGCCGTGCCCTATCTCGCCATCTTCAAGCAGCACATAAATGCCGTTTCGAGGAATTCGAGTCATGTCAAATGGAAAGGTCAATGATTGCAAACAGGAAAGCCACTTGTGCAGTTCCTCGCAAACCTTCCCAGTTCCGAAATTTCGCTCGACAACAGATTCGCATTGCAATGTTCGTTTCTTCGAGTTGAAGGGATGATTGCCCGTTATCGCCCGCTTGGTGGCCTGCAACATCCTCCCAATGGAAAGCCCCGCAAACGGGAAATGCAACTTCACTGGTGTCCCGGAAAATGCTTGAGAAATTGCCGCTCGGTAGTCCTTTCCACCGAGTCCAATCACGTTTTTAAATCGATTCAGTTTGAGCTTGGCGACTTGCCGACGCAAAACATCAGTACTCACCGGGTTCGTTGACGGCCTCTTGAACGTGACGTTGTACGGCTTAGGTATCTTAAACTCCGGCTCAATGAATCCGTATTTGGCACTGAGGATGATCCACGAATCGGAAAAATGTTTTGCATAGGCCTTGTTGACCACAAACGGCGATCCGACATAGGCAACCTTTGCGGCAGATGAACGCGTCTTGGGACTCTTGTCCCAAATCTTTTTCTGTCCACAAGGGACAATCACCAAAGTTCGCGTTCCCAATGACACCTCCCTTAAAACACTTTTCTCAGGCGAAGAATTGTGGCATGCATATCTTACGGCAAATCGGAATGCCTACTGTTAAACGTCGCGTTTGTGGCTCATTGCGTCGCGAATCGACAGTAGCTTCACCAAGCACGCATGAAACGCACGAGAGTCGCTTATCGGCTCAAGACATAAAAAACCACGAGTAGGATCAGACCGCAGATGGTGAATAGGATGATTGAGCGAATGGTTCGGCGGCGGCGCTTGGTTGATGGGGGAAGTCTGGTGATGGCTACGGTTTGTCCGCCGAAGCTGACTTGGCGAACGGACGTATCAAGCTTTTTGAATCCGCCGAGAGCGTCTGGGAGAATGACTTGCGTTGCAGCAAGTGACTTGGTGGAGCGTTGCGGCGAATTCGGCACGAGAAACTTTGGCGGAAGTAGCTTTTCCAATTCCGGATCGAAGGCGGTGGCGGAAGTTGCTGCGGAAGCGGAAATACGAGTCGGAAGTTGCGGAGGCGAAGGCGTTTCCAAAAGCGGGCCGAGGGCACTTCCCGCTGGTTCAGCCGGCCTTTCAGGAGGGACGATTTGCAGCCGTGAGTGGCAATGGGGACAGGCAACCCACTGGTGCATCATGCTGGGGAGGACTCGAAAAGCACCCGCGCAAGTCGGGCATTCGGTCACGATCGCTTCGACGCTGTCGGAATCCGTCGACTCATCGCCTTGGCTTGGCGTTATTTCAGAAGCGGCATTTGGCGATCGAGGCAAGTCGACAATTTGTGTGCAGTGAGGGCACAGAATTTGTTTTGTGGTTGCGTCGCCCGGCACGCGAAACTTGCGATGGCAAAACGGGCATTCGAAGACTTGGTCCGCCATGGTGCCCCTCACCCTAACCCTCTCCCAGGAGTACCAGGGTGAGGGAACTTTTTGAAAAAATTCGACACGTAAAATTTCGCCGCAAGATCTAACTTCTCGCCTTCGAAATCAACGCCCCTCACCCTAGCCCTCTCCCCGGAGTACCGGGGCGAGGGAACAATGGATTGGCTCAACTGAGCGTGTTAAAAATTCGGTCGCCAGCGTCGCCTAATCCGGGCACGATGAACTTGTTGGCGTTGAGCCCTTGGTCGACAACGCACGTGTAAATATGAACCTCAGGATACTCGGCGTGAACTCGCGCGACTCCTTCCGGCGCTGCGATGACAGACAAGATTTTAATTTGCTCTGCTCCCCAAACTTTCAATGTCTTGCAAGCCAGCGCGGCGGAACCACCTGTGGCTAACATCGGATCGAGAATGAATGCCAACTGGACGGGCGAGTCCGGTTTGAGTTTGCTGTAATAATGAATTGGTTCCGCTGTGTGTTCGTCGCGGTACAAGCCCAAGTGCCAGACCTCGGCCTCGGGAATCATGTCCAATACAGATTCGACCATCCCCAACCCGGCACGCAAAATTGGCACAAGTCCGATTCGCTGAGCCAAAATGTGCCCGGGGCAACGAGTGATGGGCGTGTCGACTTCGATGGCCCGAAGCGCCAGTCCGCGCGTCGCTTCCGCTGCAACCAGCGTAGTGAGGCGGCGAATAGCCGCGCGAAAGCGATGCGGTTCCGTAGTGTGGTCACGAACGATCGACAACTGGCATTTGGCCAACGCGTGATCGACTTGGAAGAGTTGTTTCATAGTTGTTTAATTCATGGACGCCTTAGTTAGTTGAGTGAGAACTATCGACTTGCGTTGGTAACTTGCTTTGATTTTCCTCACGCCTCACGCCTCAATTGCCTATCGTAATTGGCTTTCCGCATCTGAAAAAGCGGTCTCGCCATTCGGTCCGATGTTTTTGCAAAAGTCAACGGCACGCTGAAATCCGACGTCTCGTGCAGAAATTGAGAATTCGATCAGGATGGCTTGACCAATTTCCGCAAGTCGATTTTGATATTAGCGGCAATTTGAAGTTCATTTCAAGGAGTTTTTTACGTGACGATTACCAGATCCGGAACCAACAAATCCTATTCCAACAATTGGGCTAAGGCGTTTGGCGGCAAGTCCACCAAATCGGCGACGATCACTGTTGCAAAGCGAGCAGTGAAATCCGCACCGAAACGGAAACTGATCAAAGCCAAAACCAAAACCAAAGCTAAAGCTAAAGCTGGACGAAAGTAGTCTTTCCCGCGTATTGGACGGACGTTTCGACCAACGGGATCGATCCATGTTTAATTTTCGTCCAAGCGTTCAGCTTGCGTTGCCGTACGAACAATTTTTGGCGCAGTTTGGCAACGCCTCCGATGCGCGTCGCTGGTCCCAAGTTCTCGATCAAGTCGCGCTAACCGAAGCGCAGCGCGAGTTGCTTTCCAGGTTTCCACGTCGCATGCAAATCTTGTGCATGGCTGGCACTTGGTGTGGCGATTGCGCGGGGCAGTGCCCAATCTTATTTAAGTTCGCACAAGCTTGCCCAATGATTGAATTGCGCTTTGTCGATCGAGACACCGATGCGGAGTTGGCTGCGGAACTCATGCTTTGCGGTTCGCCGCGCATCCCACAAGTCGTCTTCTTGGACGAAGACGGAAACCACGTTGGGCGATTCGGTGACCGGACGCTTTCGAAGTATCGGCAACTCAATGCTCAGTTGAGCGGTGCGGCTTGTTCGACGGGCATCGTTAGTGGCGGAACGGATTTTGCAGCCATCGTTCAAGAATGGCTTGACCAAATCGAGCGGATTCAATGGCTGTTGCGGACTTCGCCAAGGCTTCGCGAACGGCACGGCGATTAGTTGGGTTCGAGGGGGTCAGACCCATTTTTCGGATTTGCGATATCTTCAATCGCGTAGAGCATTGGCCGAAAAATGCGTCAGACCCCTGCCCTTGCGCTGGCTCCGGGCAATGGAAATTTGCCAACGCGCCAGATGACGATCGCGGCGACCAGCATCAACGCCGCCGAAACGAAATAGGGGAGCGGCAAGCTGAGTTTGAGCAGCGAGATGGCGATTGCTGAGCCGACGATGCGGGCCATCGCGTTGACGCTTTGCGAAACTCCCAGGACGAGCCCTTGATGTCCCGAATCAGTATGCCGAGAGATCAGTGCGTGCAGTGATGGCTGCATGCAGGAAAATCCAGAAACGATTACAAACAATGCCGCAAATAAAGTCGGCACGGACGCCCATTGGATTGCGGCGACAACAATCAGGAATCCGACAATCTCCAGCAAAACTCCAATCATCGCCAGCTTGTATTCGGGAATGCTTTTCGAAAGTGGCCGGACAAGGCCCCCTTGGACCAATGCCAACGTAAATCCGATCAATGCATACGTCCCACAAAGTTGCCGCCAAGTAAAATGAAACGGTTGCTCGCCCGCGTATTTTGTCCCATAGACCAACAATGACAACGTCGTTTCGAATTTTGAAAAAGAAAAAACACAAACGAAAATTGCGACCAACAGTAGTTTCAGTACGGCTGAGTGGCGAATAAAATGAAAGCCTTCGCGCGGGATGATCGATCGATGCGCGGAGGAGACTTGTCCCCGCAAAGACTCCGGCAACAAGAATACCGCCGCCAGTAAAGCCAACAGCGAAAGCCCCGCCGCAAAATATCCGGGCCACGGTCCAGGATCGCCTTTGCCAGTCGGCAGCGCTAGATACCCGATCATCGGGCCAAATGTGAAACCCATTCCGAAAGCCATTCCGATGAGTGCCATTCCGCGCGCTCGCTTTTCTGGCGGAGTGCAATCGGCGATGTAGGCTTGGGCTGTTGGAATGGTCGCTCCCGCGATGCCCGCGCCGATGCGAGCAACGAAAAGCCAGACGATGCTTTTCCAAATCGTGGCCGCAGCGAAGATCGAATAAAAGACCACCGAACCCGCCAATCCGATCATCAACACGGGCCTTCGACCTATCCGATCGGACAGACTTCCCCAAAGCGGCGCGAAGACAAATTGCATCAACGAAAAGCTGGCCATGAGCAATCCCAACTGCCAGCCTTGAGGATCGACGACAAACTGATCCGCGTACACTGGCAACAGAGGCAGCACGAGCCCGAATCCCAACAAGTCAATAAAGACAGTCAAGAAAATGATCAGCAGCGAGCCCTTGGTCGGACCCGCTTGAGAATCGTTGGACAGTTTTGAATCTGACATATTTTCGATTGTCGGACCTCGCAGTGCTTTGATCGTAACTTGGCCAAGCCGAAAAAACTTGGGACGTTGCGGCTTCAATATGGCAGAGCCGGGCTGGATTTGTCGATGGACGTGGCGGCGGGGTCGTCGTTGGCAACACGGTCGATTAGGATATTCACGGCATGGCGGGATCAAAATCAACAAGACTGCCACGCTTGCGGCAACGAAAAGCTGAGTCGCGTAGGCCAGACCCCGATGGTTTTCGCTTTGGTGCTTGACTCAAAAATCCAGTGGGAGAATTTATCGTGAAGCTTCGATTGTTAGTGGCGTTGGTGACTTCTCTTTTCATTTCGCCGGTTTCATTGGCGCAGCAAACGCTGGATCAGATGCCTGCGTTTGAGCGAGTCAAACAAGTCCGCGAAAAAATTGGCGGCTTGATCAAGAAAGCGGAAATCGACAGCACGAGCATCGAATGGAGTGCCGATGGCTCGAGTTTGTACTTTGTGCGTAAAGGCGAGCGGCTCAAAATGGACTTGGGTAAGCTCGAAACCGAGCCCACCACTGAAACGGGAGATTCGAAATCTGCCCGGACAACCGAAGGGAGCATGATGCGATGGGACGCGGGAGTCAGTCGCGCCGAACAGCAATCACGCGAGCCGTCTCCCGATGGAAATTGGAACGCGGTTTTCTCTAAGAATAACGTCGTCCTCGAGTTGACCGAGGCTGGCAAGAAAGCCGAACTGAACCTACCGGCGCAAATTCCAGTTACCGAAAAGGGAACCGATCGATTGCGGTTTGGAACCGGCTGCTGGGTCTACGGCGAGGAACTGTATCAAAGCCGCGCGATGTGGTGGTCACCAGACAGCAAGAAGCTGGTGTTCTACGAAGTCGACGAACAACACATGAAAGACTACTACCTGACTTTGGGCAACACGGAGTCCTACACGCGAATTCAAACTGTGCGTTATCCAAAGGCGGGCGACTCAAACCCAAAAGTGTCGCTTTTGGTTTACGATTTAGAATCGACGGAAACCAAGCGGCTGGTGATCGACGGCGAACCCGAACAATACTTGTACAAGATTCGGTTTGCAGCCAACGGCAAGGAACTTTTGGTCAACCGAACGAACCGCCGCCAAAACGTGTTGGATGTTCTTGCAGTTGATGTCGAAAGCGGCGCGGTGCGCACGGTCGTAAACGAAGTTCAGGAAACATTTCAGAACAATGCTCCAACGATGCAATTTCTAACCGATGGCAAGCGATTCGTTTGGGAAACTGAAAAAAACGGTTTCAAACATTTTGAGCTACGCGGCCTCGACGGTGAGTTGATTAATCCGCTTTCGAAAGCAGGCAACTATCCATGCGAAGAGATTGTATTGATCGATGAAAACGCTGGATACTTTTATTACACGGCGTTCAGCAGCGAAATTCCGCTCAATCAGCAGTTGCATCGTGTGAAACTCGACGGGTCCGATCATCGCGAATTGACCAAAAAGCCCTTCAACCACACCGGCTTTCACATTTCGCCCAAGCACGAATTCTTTGTGGCCGAATACGAAGCCATCGACTCGCCGCCCGCGTTCGCTCTTTATAACGCTGAAGGAAAGGAATTAAAAGTTTTGGCTGAAGGTGATTGGAAGGAAGCGCTCGACGCCGGCTTTTCCAAACCCGAACTTTTCAACTTCAAAGCCGATGATGGTGTCACCGACATTTATGGTGTCTTGTACAAGCCATCGAACTTCGATGAAACGAAAAAGTATCCGTTGCTGATCGATGTTTACGGCGGTCCGCAATCGCGCGACGTAACGAATCGTTTTCGACCAGCCAATCCTCAATGTGAATTAGGCTTTTTGATCGCATCGATCGGTAATCGAGGAACGATCGGTAGAGGCAAAGCATTCGAGGCGGCGACTTACAAAAAATTGGGGGGACCCGACATTCAGGACCAAGCCGACGGGGTTAAATTCTTGGCCAAGCGGCCCTACGTCGACGGAAGTCGCGTCGGAATTTACGGACACTCGTATGGCGGCTACATGTCCGCATTGGCCGTGTTGAAGTTCCCCGAAATATTTCACGTCGCCGTTGCAGGCGCTCCAGTAACCGATTGGCGTAACTACGATACGATTTACACTGAGCGATATATGCAAACGCCGCAAGAGAATTCCGAGGGTTATCAAAATGGCTCGTGTGCGACTTACGCTGGGAATCTGAAAGGGAAACTGCTGCTGGTTCACGGCTTGATCGACGACAATGTTCATCCGTCGAATACTTGGCAGTTGTCGGAAAAACTTCAGTCCGGCGACAAGCGATTTGACATGATGATTTATCCGAATTTCCAACACGGAATTGGTGCGACCTACGGGGCCCTGCGCTGGGAGTATTTCATCGAGCACCTCAAGCCAGAGGCCGGTGAGTAGATTTGTCTTGCAAAACTGACTAATTGACCGCAGATTGAAACGGTTGTTAAACTTTCGGCCTGGAATTTCTTTGCGCTGCATGGAGCAATCACGGATGGCGACGACCATAACGAACGTGGATCAACTTGCAATCAACACGATCCGCACCTTGTCGATGGATGCGGTTCAAAAAGCGAACAGCGGCCACCCCGGAACGCCGATGGCGCTCGCGCCTGTCGCGTACGCATTATGGTCCGAGTACTTGCGGTATGATCCGCAACATCCGATTTGGCCGGCCCGCGATCGTTTTGTGTTATCGTGTGGTCACGCCTCCATGTTGCTGTACTCGCTGTTGCACTTGAGCGGCGTTCGCCAAGTCGATTCGTTAGGCGAGCCGCGCGAACAGTTGGGAATCACGCTCGACGATATCAAGAACTTTCGCCAGCTCAATAGTCCATGTGCGGGGCACCCGGAATACGGTGCCGCGCCAGGAATCGAGACGACGACCGGTCCACTTGGCCAAGGTGTCGGCAACAGCGTTGGAATGGCTCTAGCCGCCAAGTGGTTTTCGACGCGCTATGACCGGCGGGGTTTCGAAATGTTCGGCTACAACATTTATTGCTTATGCAGTGACGGCGACCTGATGGAAGGAGTCGGCTGCGAAGCCGCATCTCTGGCAGGGCATTTGCGACTCGACAATTTGTGTTGGGTCTACGACGACAATCACATCACCATTGAAGGATCAACCGATCTGACGTTTTCCGAAGACGTCGCTCGGCGGTTCGACGCTCTGGGTTGGCACGTCCTCAAAATCGCCGACGCCAATGATTTGACGGCGATCCACGCGGCTTTCGAAGACTTTGAAGCGACCCATGATCGTCCGACTCTTATCGTGCTGCGCAGTGTTATAGGTTATGGCGCGCCGAACAAGCAAAACTCGCACTCGGCACACGGCAGTCCGCTTGGCGAAAGCGAAGTACAACTTGCGAAAAAGTTTTTTGGCTGGCCGACGGATCGACCGTTCCATATCCCCGATGAAGTCCGCGCTCACTTCACGGACGTTATCGGGAAGCGCGGCGAGAGAGAGTTTCAAGATTGGTTCGATCGAATGGCGGACTACCAATACAAGTTCCCTGAATTGGCCGCAGAGCTAGAACTGATTTGGCAAGGCAACTTGCCCGCAAATTGGAACAGAAAGATTCCGGAATTCCCGGCGGGTAAGCCGATGGCCACGCGATCCGCATCGGGCAAAGTCCTCAACGCGATCGCTGAAGAGGTGCCGTGGCTCATCGGCGGCTCGGCGGACCTCGCGCCATCCAATAATACTCAGATCGACGGTGCGGCAAGCGTCAACGCAGGCGAGTTCGCCGGCCGAAACATGCATTTCGGAGTTCGCGAACATGCAATGGGCGCTGTCTGCAACGGCTTGGCACTTTCGGGAATACGTCCATACGCTGGAACATTTTTTGTGTTTACGGATTACATGCGTCCGTCGATTCGGCTGAGCAGCATCATGCATCTACCGGTTCTGTACATCTTGACTCATGATTCGATTGGCTTGGGCGAAGATGGCCCCACGCATCAGCCGGTTGAGCATCTGGCCGCATGTCGCGCGATTCCCGGATTGATTGTTTTTCGTCCGGGCGATGCGAACGAGGTCGCCGCTGGCTATCGTGCCACGCTTAATTTGCGTCGACCGACGGCGATGATACTCACTCGTCAGAACTTGCCGATCATTGATCGCCAGCGGTATGCACCCGAACGCCAAGCGGAACGGGGCGGATACGTTTTGTGGGATTCGGACAAATCACCTCAAGTCATCTTGATCGGCACGGGAAGCGAAGTCCAATTGTGTTTGGAAGCCGCTGAAAAACTTTCGTATGAACGCATAAGAACTCGAGTCGTTAGCATGCCAAGTTGGGAGTTGTTTGAACTTCAGGACAAGAGTTATCGCGAACAAGTTTTACCCGTATCCATCACCGCTCGCGTCGCTGTTGAAGCAGGCATTCGCCAAGGTTGGGATCGATACATTGGTACCAGTGGAGCTTTCATCGGAATGCAATCCTTCGGTGCGTCGGCTCCGTTCGAAGACCTCTATAATCATTTCGGCATCACGACCTCAACCGTTGTCGCAGCCGCCAAAAGCCAGTTGGGGCGTTAAATCACGGCAGTTTTTCGCGAAGTTCGCGCGACGGCCGTCGGTGCTGGCAGTTTTTGATTGCGGATTCGGCTCATTTGCCAACGCCCGTTCTCAATTCATGTTGCCCCTTTCTAGGGAACTGATAAGCTCTGCCCGCTTTTTCAGCTAGGTTCGCGGTGAATGGCCGGACGAATTTCTCGTCCTCGCCAGCGCCACGAAGCGTGGCGGTTAAACGACGGATGGACTGACAAGTCTCGGGTAACGCTGATCGTTTGTACTTGATGGAAAACCGAAGAAATATCCATGGCTCGATCATACTTGCGGCGCTGATCATAGCGCTGGCAGTGGGCTGCCGTTCGCGCGTGATCCCCAGCTTTTCGAAATCGGGTGATTGGAATCAGCGCGTGCTCGACTTGAGAACCGAATCGTCAGACCAATCGGAACTTGTTGTGCCCGATGTTTTTGTGCCCGATCACCTTGTTCCGGAACGTCCGGATTTGGCTAATGATCAGCAGCAAGCGCAAAAAGCGCCTCCGCGCACCAGCATTGTCGCGATGCCGGAGAATTTTTGGGAACTGTCGATCGAAGAAGCAATTCAAGTTGGATTGAAAAATAGTCCCGTCATGCGAAATCTCGGGGGCCGAGTCTTGAACAACCCAGACGGCGAACCAACGATTTACGACCCCGCCATCCAGGAAAGCGATCCGATCTTTGGCGAACAAGCCGCCCTCGCCCAATTCGATGCGACGCTCAGCGGTGCGATGAACTTTGCGAAAAACGACAATGTTTTGAACACCACTTTTTTGGGCGGCGGAGCGCGAGAAATTATTCAAGACGCCTATACATGGAACTGGAATATTGACAAGACTACCGCCACCGGCACGCGATTCACTTGGGCGAACACTTTACAACATGAATCCACCAATGACACTCAAGTCCAATTCGGACATTTTTGGACGGCGTTATCCGAGGCCACGATTCGCCAACCGCTGCTGCAAGGTCGCGGATTGGAATTCAATCGGATTGCGGGCCCGAACGCTCAACCAGGTTTCCGCACGACGTCCGGCGTTCTGATTAGCCGCATCAATGAAGACATTTCCATCGCACAATTCGAAGCGGGCGTCCGAACTTACTTACTGGAATTGCTCAACGCTTATTGGGATTTGACGTTTGCCTATCGGAATTACGACGCAGCGAAAACGGCACGCAAGAGTGCCGCGGAAACTTGGCGCATGATCAAGGCTCGCACGGATACCGAATTGCCCGGGGGCGAAGCCGACAAAGAATCGCAGACTCGCGAATTGTATTTTCTATTCGATTTACAAGTCGAATCGGCCCTTAACGGCGACCCGCGACGCGGCATAACCGGCGTTTTCCAAGCCGAAGCGAACTTGCGCCGTTTGATGGGTCTTCCCCAGAGTGATGAGCGATTCATTCGCCCGTCCGACTCAGCCGTCGACGCAAAACTGAGCTTTGATTGGAACCGTTTGGTTGATTTCGCACTCGATCGACGAGTCGAACTTCGGAGCCAACGCTGGCGGATCAAGCGTCGTGAATTGGAATTGATCGCCGCCAAGAACTTTTTGCTGCCTCGTTTGGACGCTGTCATGCGCTGGCGAAACAATGGCTTTGGCGACGACTTGACTGGTGGGATCGGACGATTTTCCAGCGCTGGAAAAGATTATTTTTCCGGCGATCATCAGGAATTGGAAGCGGGCATACAGCTCAACGCTCCGCTGGGCTATCGTCAAGCCAATGCGGGTGTCCGCAGCGCTGAACTTAATTTGATCCGCGACCGCGCGGTGTTGGAAGAACAGCAGCAACACATTTTGTTTTCTCTGGGAAACGCTGTTCGACAATTGGATAAAGGCTTCACGTCGATGCAATTGGCTTACAATCGAATGATAGCAGCGCAGGAAACGGTCGACGCGCGTGTAGCCACGTTCGAGGCAGAAGCCAAAGCCGCAAACGAACTGCTCGATGCTGAACAACGACTTGCCGAAGCTCGGACCGAATTCTATCGACAACAATCCGATTACGCCGTCGCCCAAATTTCTGTTCAAGACGAATCGGGCATGCTGTTGTCCGAATATGGACTGGTACTGAGTGAACAGCCGAACGACATTTCCGGTACTGCGGACAGTCGCCTGCGTTGGAGCAAGACTCAACTCGGGGCGATCAATTATCGCCTGTCGCCACCCGGCTATATCGCCCAGCCGAAATCGCAAGAGTAGTCGCGATTACGCCCGCGAAAGAAATTCGCCGTTGCGAGTATCCACTTTGATGCGCTCGCCCTGTTTCAGATACTCGGGGACTTGCACTATCAAGCCAGTTTCCAGCGTTGCAGGCTTGGTTCGACTGGTTGCCGAGTTCCCTCGAACTGCGGGATCGCATTCGGTGACCTCAAGCTCAACCGCCACTGGAAGCTGTAGTCCGACACACTCGTCGTTGTAGATCAAGGCCATCATTCCTTCCAATCCGGGCGTCACGTAGTTCATTTCGTTGACAACGTCGGGCAGCGGCAGCGAATACTGGTTGTAGTCGACTTGGTCCAAGAAGTGGGCGTGCGTCGCGTCCTTGAACATCAGATTCACATTTCGGCGCTGGAAATTTGCTTCGCCGAGCATGTCGGACCCTTTGAGGGTGATATCGACTTTCTGTTTATTGACAAGATTTCGGCCCCGGAACTTGTACAACGTCGCTGCACCGCGGGCTGACGGTGCTTGTACCGAAACCGATTCGATCAACACCGGATCGTTCTCGTATTCGACGATCGCACCCGATTTAATTTCTTTGGCCGATGGCATGAACGCAATAACTCCAATAAATCGCAAGCTACCGACGCGAGTCGGTAGTGCTGACACAACTTGCTAAGGCATGAGGCACGAGGCTGTAGGCTTGAGGAAATAAAACAAGCTACCGACGCGAGTCGATAGTGTTGACACAACTGGCTAATAAGCCGAACCACCCGAACCTAGCCAACTGTATGAACCTCGGGCGACTCGCGTTGGTAGTTTCCATGACTATTCTGCTAGATCAACGACTGTGATTGCGGGTCGTAGCCGACGCCATGACAGAGCTGCGCCAATTTCTCCATCACTAACAACAAGCCGCCTGGATCGACGTATTCCTCGTCGTCCTCGCCTTCGTCCACAACCTGCTCGAAATGGAATATATCAAACCGCGCATCAAAGTCCTTGAGTCGTTTAAGCTTTTCGACGTCTTCGCCACGAACGGTGATCGCGCGAAACTCTTCCCGAATCTCGCCGATTTGCGAAGTGACATCCTCCCCCTCGACGTACGCAATATCCATGGCTGAATAATCTTGCGGGTCGATCAGCGTGAGCGATTCGACCTGGCCATCGCTATGCCGCAACTCGGACGTTTCAAATTTCGAGCCAAGCTCGTGCAATATCGCCTTGAGTTTCGCCTCGTTGGGACGATGCAGTCGATTGAACAGGACAAAATAAGTATCGCGATATTGGTAATTTCGGTCGCCGAACAATGACACCGGATAGACTCCGTGATAAGGCAGTCGGAATTTTGTTGACCATCCGTTCATCGTGAACTAATGGCTCGACCGCGTGAGTGGCTTCAGTCTATCGCGTGAAATCTGTGTTGGAAACGGGAGCGTTTTTCGAATTGATTCGCTTACGGCGATTCATTGTCTTCATCGTCTTCGATCTCGTCATCGCAAGGGCCATCATCGATGCCGCCATTCCATTGGCTAAGGGCCTTGAGCAAGCTATCTCGCTCTTGCAACGTGCCAAACAACGATTCGTTTTGCTCGAGCCGAACTTCGTAGCGACCTTCCGCTTCGCAGCCTTCCTCGCCGCAATAATGGGGCAAGTTCGAAACCCAAATCACGCGATACAACGGGATATGTTTGTCATCAAATTGGCAAATGTTCGACATCAGTAAAATCACGCCTTTGAACCTGGTCGCCCGACTCAATCAAATAACTCAAAAAACCGTCAGGCGTCCTTTTGAAAGTCTACTCCGCATGGCCCAATTGGCAAAGCAGCGACCAATTGTTTCGCAACTCCTCGCGGAACACCAATTGCCGAAATATTCTCGGTTTGCGATATTATCAACCCGTCAAATGAAACTAACCCTTTGAAAGTAACTGGACTTCATGAACAGATACCTCACCGAATTTATTGGCACGTTTTTTCTAGTGTTAACTATCGGCTTTGCCGTCTTGAGCGGTTCGTCTATCGCCCCGCTCGCAATCGGCTGTGCACTGATGGTAATGGTCTATTGTGGGGGCCATGTCTCCGGTGCCCATTACAATCCTGCGGTCACGTTGGCAATCGCTTTACGCGGCAAGTGTAGTTGGATCGACGTCGTCCCTTATTGGGTTGCACAGTTACTCGGCGCCACTGCCGCCGCACTTGTCGTTCACTTGACCCTCGGCAAATTATTGGAAGTCAAACCTTCTCCCGAACATCTTGTCGGCAAAGGACTGCTGATTGCGTTGGCCGTTGAAGCACTGTATACGTTTGCATTGGCGCTGGTCGTTCTCAACGTCGCAACGTCGAAGAAAACTGCCGGAAACTCTTATTACGGATTGGCGATTGGGTTTACGGTCTTTGCCGGGGCAATTGCGGTTGGCGGGATTTCTGGTGGGGCGTTCAATCCTGCGGTCGGAATTGGCCCTTGGGCTGTAGCGAGCAGCGTGAAGAAAGTTTGGGATTTTTCTTTTGAGTGGATTTATCTGGCCGGACCGTTCGCTGGCGCGGTTGTCGCCGCAATCGTTTTTCGTCTACAAAACCCAGAAGATTTTTCAGCGTAAGCGTCGCGATCTGTTTGCGAATCGATAGTTTTCGATCTCGGATTCAATTCACGCGATAGAAGCCATAGCCAAACGCAAAGCAGCGCAACCGAAAACGAAATCCCGGTTGTTATAGCAAGCGTCGCAAACAGCCCCGCCGACACAAAAGCAATTCCGATCACCCAACCTTGAGCCGAACTTTGTCCTGCATATTCAAGTTTTCGTACTTTCCTGTACGCAGCGACCGTTGGGGCCAACGAACTTCCGACCAGCAGCATCGGTAGGAGCAAGATGCTGAGGTCGTAAGTAAAAAAATGTGGACTCAGCAAGATCGTCGCGAGAATCATTGCGGAAAATTGCAAAGAAAACTTGTCACTCCGCGCCTCTATTTTCCCGCGCAAGCAGCTCCCCAAGCTCCCGACGATCAACATGCCCAGCAATAGCCCAACCACGATGCGAAAACTGGATGCCGAATCCGGAATCGCGAGCTTGCAGGCTCCCCACAAGTTATGCGCCTCGGCCAAAGAGTAGCCGGCGTTGTCTGTGTAGCTGACGGCACCAATGCCTACTTGCCAGAAACCACGACAGACTTCCGAACCCATCCCAATCGAAATACCGGTTGCTGCGGCGACAGGCAACATCGCGGCGAACGCGAAACGATATTGCCGCTTGAGCAACATCGTTAGACCGATCACCAGCCCCAAATGCGGTTTGAAGACGATCAACCCGAACACAACGCCGCTGGAAAGCTTTTGACCTCGTTGTATCAGCACCAAACTTGCCGCCAATATCAGCAACAGGAATCCAGATTTCTGGCCCATGCTGAGCGACAGTAACAACGGCTGAAAAATTCCGCCCAGGGCCACGAACCAAATCCAATTTCCCAATCGCTCGCGCAAATGATTTGCCAACATCGCAAGCCCAGTGGAAAACGCAATCGCGTTGAGCAAACACCAGATCGTCGCGGCCGTCGGTAGAGAGAGTCGCGACAACGGACTTACCAGCCAATAATAAAACGGCGGATAGACCATCGGGTAGTATTCGCGCTCGTCCCAACGAAACCCCAATAGACTTGGGTCGTGCTGAAGCTCGCGCGTCCAGCGATCATCGTACAGACGACTCGATTGACCGCTTGCGACAATGTGGCCGCCGATCCACTCTTGCACAAAGTCGCTGCCGATAGGACTTTCGCGAGCGACGCCAGCAGGAGCCGACGAGTAGTTCGGGTTTGTCATAACGATCACGATCGACGCGATAATAGGAATCGCGAAAATCAGCGCGCAGGCAGACCAGGGTTTATCAGATTTATTGTTGAAAATCCTGGGGTGCGATTCCATCTCGCCATTCGCCTTCTGGGCCCAGCACGTTGAAACCGTGCTCCACATCTATTTTGCGCCGGTAAAAAATAGCTTGTAGCCCAGAGTGAACAGATGCGGTGCCGACGATTCCGCGGGATTGTCCGACGTGTCGTTTCGATTGGACTGGTTGTGGCGCAAATCGCGGACTAGTTATCTTGATCCAGAGGTACCGCGAGTGCCTTGAACGGCGGCTTCGGCCCCATGACTTTTGGAGGCGGAAGGTGGCTTGGCCGATACTTGACCACCAAATTCTCAAGCTGTTCGGACATCCAAAAACTAAATTCGAAAAACGATTCCAAATCGACTGCGATCCGTCCAACGGATGACTCGTCGGTCAAATTCAATTTTGGGGAACGGTCGGTGCGAGGCATAGGTCAATCTTTTGCGGGGTGAAACTGGGCAACTTACCTGATATCGCCCAACAGCTTGAAAGCACTGAAGCTGCGATTGTGGCAAGCACTGTCATTATTAATAAACGAAGCTGCCGCGCTGGTGGTTCATTTTGCTTGGCAAATTTGCGGTGAGATTGCCGATTATTCGGCGGCCGCTAGCGGAGGACGCTGACGTTGCCGACCTGTTACCGTTTACCTATACTCCCGCCGCCAATTGTCGCCCGCACGCCGACTGACAATTTCAAAAACGAATTTCCCAGATGGCGAACCATGGCGCACAATGGTGCGTATCAAGCCGAGGATGGCTTGCCCCGTCATGTGCCGGAGCCCGTCCACTGGTTTGATTTGAACAGTTGATACGCTGAGCAAACTCGGGTATCAACTGCATAACAGGTTTTCCGCTGGAACGGTCACGATGCTTGCTGACTTGGTCGATAGTGAATCCAGATCGCTGCGAAGTCATATTCGCGTATGGAAACACGACCTCGACAGGGAAGCGGCGATCCGATCGGTTCCGCACGTTAGTGCAACCGCCTGTCAAGGACATCTGCCACGGCAGCTCTTGGCTCGCGATTCCCAAACGTTCCGCCGACGCCCGGTTTCATCACCCAGCTTTTGACATTGTTCATGAGGGAACGCGACTATGCAAATCTTCGGCCCAGCCAACATCCAAAACACCCGCGCGATTACGGAAAGCATCAAGCCCAACGCAGCGGAACCTTCAACTCGCTCCATATCGATTGACACTGTCGATCAATTGGACATCTCGCGCGAAGCACAATACCTAATGCAAGTCCACGGCGCGCCGGACATCCGAGCCGATCGCGTCGCCGACGTTCGCTCTCAAATTGAAGCCGGTCGATACGAAACCGGCGACAAGCTCAACGTCGCAGTCGATCGCCTTTTCGACGAAATCGCGTAATGTCACCTGGCGATTCACACCTCGTCGACTGCCAAACGCGGTAGCGTCGTGCGCTACAACAAATAAGCCGTCGATCAAGCGGGCTTTCGTTTTCGCGCTGCGATAAAAGAACGAACGCTCAGAATTAGATAAACCAAACAAATTATCGCCAAGATTCCAGTGAACAGAACGGCGCGCCGATTGATCTCTGGATCACCGTTGAACAACGACGGAATTTTCGAAGCGAATCGGCCGCCACCCAGCACGACCCCCAGCATTGCAACTCCTGCCGCAAGGTGCATCGCCAGTTTGCGACGTTCTGGCTTGAGCCCAAGTCCACCGCAGATCAAAAGCAAAACGCCAAACCCGGCCGGTATCAGCGCCGTCAGACTCCGCTGCGCAGGTTCAACCGCAGCCGGTGCTTGAGCGGTATCACCGCCGGTCGCGGCAGTCCCTGGTTTGGCTTTGGGAACGGTGCCCAAGTACCCGGCGACGCCAAGGGCAATCAAAAACACGCCAAACAAAATCGCAACTTTGCTCATTATCAATCCTTTTTTGATCTCGTCACGATATTGAGTATATGGCCGGTCGAATGTTGAGGAAACCGCCCAACGAGAATTCCATAATGGCTCTCAGACTGGAATGGTTGAAGAGGCAACTGACTTGAGGCAACGGGTTTGAGGCAATAGGCTTGAGACATTCAAGCTACCGACGCGAGTCGGTAGTACTGACACAACTGGCTAACGAACGCATTCCTATGAGACCATTAAGCTTGGTCGCGCCCGATTGGTGGGACTATACGACGCTCGATCGTGCGATTTTGGACGACGCGGCGCAGCTTTCATTGAAAGACCTCCAAGCCCTTTCGCGGCCCGGGTTCCAAGTCATCATCTACGACACGCTCGAAGATTTCTACCTAGCCGAAGCACTCGAGTACATTCATGCTTGGCGATCCGCTACGGCCAACCGGCCTGCGGGAATTTGCGGACCAATCGGTCCGACGGAACAATTGCCGCTGGTTGCGCGTTTGGTAAACGAGCTTGAGTTGGACTTGCGCGATGCTCACTTCTGGGGAATGGATGAATGGGTAGTCGGTGACCGCGAAGTCCCCGAATCTTTTCCGCTGAGCTTTGCGCGAGCCGATCGCGAGTTACTGTTGGATCGGATTCGTCCAGACTTGCGCATGCCGGAAGCCAACATTCATTTTCCCAAAGCCGACCCGCGCGAATACATAGCATCTTGGAACTCAGCCCGCTGCGTCGTAATGCAAGGTGGCCAAGGCGAAGTCAAACACTGGGCGTTCAATGATCCGCCGCGGCGAAAGCCGCCTTATGATTTGGCGCCGCCTCCTCCAGCGGAATATCGAAAATTAACGACTCGCATCGTCGACTTGCATCCGATGACAATCATTCAAAACGCACGAACTTCGGGGGGCGGTTTCGTTTCCAATGTTCCCTCGCAAGCAGTTTCGGTTGGCCCGGTCGAGACTTGGCGCGCCGAAAAAGTCTCCATCTGGCACGCTGGCCAGCACGATAATCCTTTCGGCCAGCGGCTGACGGCACTGATGATCAGCAAGCGATTGCCCGACTCATCGGTTCCCATGTCGCTCTTGGCCGATCACCCCAACGTGCAGTTCAATTACTTCCGCGGCGGAATTGGAACTTGTCAAATCGATATGCATTGATTGCAAAAAGCTAATTTCAAGAATCAAAACCACTAATAAACGCTAATTCTCGCTAATGACTTTAGACTGCGGAGATAAGTGCTTTCAAAATTGAAAGACTCGACGATGCCACGCGCGTTAGCCATTGCCGCACACCCAGACGACATTGAGTTTCTCATGGCAGGAACTCTCCTATTGCTCCGCGAGGCGGGTTTTGAAATCCATTATTTCAACTTGGCCGACGGCTGTTGCGGATCGGCCGAACACGACGCAAAAACGATTGCCGCGATTCGACTTTCCGAAGCCAAATCCGCTGCGGAGTTTTTGGGTGCCAAGTTTCATCCGCCCCTCTGTCGCGACATGGAAATTTTTTACCAGCAAGAGACCTTGGCCAAAGTAGCTTCCGTCGTCCGCCAAGTCGCTCCCGATATTTTGCTCACGCATGCGCCGGCCGATTACATGGAGGATCACACGAATACTTGCCGACTAGCGGTCGGCGCTGCCTTTTGTCGAGGGATGCCAAACTTTCCGGTTGATCCACCGGCTCGACACATCGCCAATCCTGTGGCGGTTTATCATGCCCAGCCGTACTTCCACCGCGACCCCTTGGGCAAGCTCGTCACGCCGGAGTTTTTCGTCAATGTCACCGAGGTACTCGAACGCAAAGTCGAGATGCTCGCCAAACATGCGAGCCAAAAGAAATGGCTTGACCAAAGCCAAGGACAAGACTCGTATCTGGAAACAGTGCGGCAGCTCGATGCCCAATGCGGAAAAATGTCTGGAAAATTCCAATTTGCCGAAGGCTGGCGGCGGCATTCGTATTTGGGATTTTGTAACCAGCAATTTGATCCGTTGCGGGACTGCTTGCGCGACAAAATACTGCCCGCCAAATGAAGGTACATCCGTACTCAAGCGAGCCGCCGGGTTTACCCCGGGGTTCTTTGTGTCTTCGGTTTTCATTGAGCCGAGAGCGAGAAAGAACGACAGAGACAGAGACAGACAGAGAAGGAGGATAAGGCGACCGGGGTAAACCCGGCCGCTCGCTAGGAACGCCCAGGCAACGGCGTCGGTTTGGCGATTTGTGTTTGCCGAAGTTTCACCGATTTTCACTACGCACGACCATCCGCCGGTGTTATCATGACACCTTGAGCTGGCGGATTGATTGGGCCCGCAACGGTGTTGTGTCTGGAAACCCGTTGTTAGGCATTCTGAAGAGTTCCAACTGGAGTCGATCGATGTTTGAACATTTGAGAAATCTCCTTCGGCAAAATCGTAATCGAAAATCGGCGAGCCGCGTGAGCGCGACGATGACACGGGAAACTCGGCTGGCGTTAGAGAGTCTCGAGCCGCGGCATTTGTTGTCCGGACTGCCGACGCTGATCGATATCGTCGCGGGAGCCGGAGCGTCGTCGCCGGCGAGTTTCACTAACGTGAACGGTACAGTGTTTTTCGTTGCCAACAATGGCATCAGTGGCGGCGAACTATGGAAGAGTGACGGAACGGCTGGCGGGACCGTACTGGTCAAAGACATTCGAGTAGGAATCAATAGCTCGTTTCCCCGAAATCTCACCAATGTAAACGGGACGTTGTTTTTTGTGGCTAACAATGGAGCGACCGGCCTTGAATTGTGGCAGAGTAACGGGACCGCCGCCGGGACCGCGCTGGTCAAAGACATTCGATCAGGGATCAATGAATCGGATCCACTCAACCTCACCAACGTGAACGGAACGCTGTTTTTCCGAGCCAATGATGGAACCAGCGGCACTGAATTATGGACGAGTGATGGGACGGCCGCCGGGACCACGCTAGTGAAAGACATTCGATCCGGGAACTACGGTTCGGTTCCCGATAGTCTCACCAACGTAAATGGAACATTGTTTTTCCGAGCCAATGATGGAACCAGCGGCAAAGAATTGTGGAAAAGCGACGGGTCAGCAACTGGGACCGTGCTTGTCAAGGATATACAAGCGGGGAGCAGTTACTCGAATCCCTCGAATCTCATCAATGTAAACGGGACCTTATTTTTCGGTGCTGATAATGGAACTCTCGGGGCCGAATTATGGAAGAGCGATGGGACGCTCGCCGGAACCACGCTTGTCAAGGACGTTCAAGGCGGACCCATCGGCTCGAATCTCTCTGATTTCGCCAACGTAAACGGGACGTTGTTTTTTGCCGCTACCGATGGAACGAATGGCAGCGAATTGTGGAAAAGTAGCGGGACGTCTGCCGGGACGACGATGTTGAAAGACATTCGATCAGGGAGCAGCGGCTCGTTTCCCTCGAGTCTAAGCAACGTGAACGGGATATTGTTTTTTACGGCCAACAATGGAACCATCGGCAAAGAATTGTGGAAGAGCAATGGAACGACTGCCGGGACCGCGCTAATCAAAGACATTCGATCAACAAGCGGCAGTTCGTATCCCGCATTCCTCACCAATGTGAATGGAACGTTGTTTTTCCGAGCGAACGACGGAACCGGCGGCGCAGAATTGTGGAAGAGTGACGGGACAAGTGCGGGGACGACGCTAGTCAAGGATATTCAAGCGGGAAGTATCTCGTCGAACGCAGGCTATATCATCAACGTGAACGGGAGATTGTTTTTCCGCGCCAATGATGGAATCAATGGCCAAGAATTATGGGTCATGGACGGCGGGGCTGAACCGATTGTGTCCGCTCCGAGTGTGGCATTGAGCGGAATCAACGGGCCCGGGGTTCTGGGCAACGGAGTTCCCGGTGCGGGACTTGCCGGAGCCGGGGTCGCCGGTGTCGGTGTGGCGCCTGCGACACCCCCGAGCGCGACGGCCTTGATCGATATCGTGTCCGGCTCCGGCGCGTCCAGCCCGAGCCATTTCACCAATGTGAACGGGATCATTTTCTTTGTTGCCAACACGGCGGCTCACGGCAGGGAGCTGTGGAAAACCAACGGCACGATCGGCGGAACTGTGCTGGTCGAAGATATTCGTCCCGGCGCGCCGGGATCGCTCCCCAGCAACCTGGCCAACGTCGGCGGCAAGCTTTATTTTTCGGCCAACGATGGCGTGAACGGAGCCGAACTATGGCGGAGTGATGGTAGCTCCACAGGGACCACGCTGCTGAAAAATATTCAAACAGGAGTCACCGGCTCGTCAGCGTCTTTTTTTACCAACGTGAACGGGATTTTGTTTTTCCGCGCCAATGATGGAGCGAGCGGCAGTGAATTATGGAAGAGTGACGGGACGACCGCCGGAACCACGCTGCTCAAAGATATTCGAACAGGAGCCAACAGTTCGTTTCCCAATAACTTGACGAACGTCAAAGGGAAACTGTTCTTTACCGCCAACGATGGGACGACAGGCATCGAGTTTTGGAAGAGTGATGGGACTGCCGCCGGGACCGTCCTGGTGAAGGACATTTTGCTAGGCGCAATGGGCTCGGCCCCAGGAAATTTTGCAAACGTCAAAGGGATCTTGTTCTTCAGGGCTAACGATGGAATCAGTGGTGTCGAATTGTGGAAGAGCACGGGGACTGTTGCCAACACGGTTCTAGTGAAGGACATCCGAGTCGGTGCGTTGAGTTCCAATCCAACTCAATTGACCAACCTTAAAGGGAATGTGATGTTCGCGGCCAACGATGGCACGAGCGGCATCGAGTTGTGGACGAGCAACGGGGCGTCGGCCGGCACGTTGCTGATCAAGGATATCAATCCGGGAGCGGCGTCTTCCTCACCCAGCTACCTGACCAACTTGGGGGGTACGCTGATGTTCGCGGCCACCGACGGTGCGACCGGGGTCGAGCTACATCGCAGCAACGGAACCGCGGCCGGGACCGTACTGGTAAAAGATATTCGACCCGGCGCGACTGGCTCAGTCCCTCAGGGGCTGGTCAACTTGAATGGGACGCTGTTCTTCACGGCGGACGACGGCCTGACCGGTCGCGAGCTGTGGAAGAGCGGCATCTTCGGCAGCACGACTGCGCTCGTTGCAGATATCAACCCAGGTGCCGGGGGTTCGAACCCGACATCTCTGACCGAAGGTGGCGCAAGCTTTTTAGTCTTCGCGGCGAATGACGGCATCAATGGCATCGAACTGTGGACTGTGTGATCCGCCATTGGCAGGCTGTTGAAAGTC
>JANNYC010000042.1:0-33672 GCA_031409895.1 Planctomycetota bacterium | reverse complement strand
AACCCACTCTCCGCCTGCTCTCGAACCACCTGGCCCCACCGCTCACGCGAATTTCGTTTCATCGCCTTCTCCTGAATACACGAATCTTTCGTGCCCTCAGGATAACCCTCGCGTCAACCTGCACTTCGTCGTGCGCTTACTTGAATGCTATGACTGCGATACCGATAAAAAAGACCAGGCATCCACATCCGAGGCAAGACTTAGCGCGACGCGCTTCGACGTTGGATTTTTGGAGCGATTTACTAATCGGAGCGCCACATTTTGGGCAGTTAGATGCATCGCTGCTGACACGCTGTTTACATTCGTAGCATTTGATAAGTGGCATAGTAATGCGGAAGTTCGGGGTATTACGTAAGAAAACCCGATCAAAATGGAGTCGAGACGAACATCGACCGTGCAACGCTTAATTACACACTATAGCAATCTGCGTTTTGCCAGTTCAACGCCGGGCGACTTTTGGCGGTATGTTTCGATAGACTTGTTCAACTAACTGCTGCGTTTGGCTGCATTCGGCCAGTTCAACGATTTCGTCATTTTCCAACGTTGACACTTCGCTGGGCCGGTGTTGTTCGAACTGCATCACCAGTTCACGCGGCAATAACGAAATGATGAACTTAAGATACATAACCGGTTCTTCAATTCGGACGCGCTGTAAAACATCTGCGCCGTGAATTGCGAAGTCTTCGGCAATCTTCTTCAAGACGCTATCGGTAAGTCGGTTTCGACTGCCCTTCGGTCGTCCATTTGGATTGCCGCTTTGTCCTTTCTCGAATGGACGACCAACAGTGCGATTGTCAGGCTGATTCACTGCTGTTGAAACAGCATCAACCATTGGCGGAAATGAAGAATATACATTTGCGTCAACCGTCGTTTGTGTCGGACTGGAATGTCTGCCGCCCAATCGTTTAACCCGGAGCCAACGGCGACGGTTCACTAGACGTTGAGATCACGTGTCAGCGGGATCAATCGAAGCCTCAACACCGATGGCTGGCGTAAGGCGCCGTCGCCGATGGCTCCGGGTTAAACGAAAATGGCGTGGATAAACCGCGCGGCTCACGAATGGCGCGACTATTGAACAACGCTGAGTGAGTCCGAATCGCGGGCGGGAGCGGAGTTGGAGCTTTCGACGCGGGCTTCTAAAGTGGGTTGGCCCGGCTGGTCGCCAACGACGGTGACGCCAAAAGTCAGAGATTCACGCGGCCGCATCTCGGCGCGCGTCTGAAGATAGATTTGCGTGCCATCCTGCGATTGTCCAGCAACGGGCAACAGACTTTGCGAATCCTCCAACGAGACAAATCGCAAGCCTGGGGGAACGAGCAAGGTCACTTTAACATTCTGAATCGGCGAGTCTTGATTGTTACTCACGACGACTTGAAAGGCGCGCGACGGAGTCCCGATGCGAAGGGACGTCGTCAAGGTGGACACATCAACTCCCAAGCCCGCGCCGAACTGCGGAATCGGTTGAGGGGTCGGGGCATTACCTAGATTGGGCATTCCCAAATTCGGCTCGATTCGCAAATTCGCGGTTTGCGTTGTATTGACGTTGATCGGAGTGGTAACGATCGCTTTATTGAAGGCGTTGCCGTCGGGCTGGAGGCTTTCGAAATCGATTTCCAGAATCTGTTGTCCGTTCGGTTCGAGTCGCAAGATCTTAAATTCGAAATCGTTTCCGATGTAACTGCGATTCAAATTGTTGTTCGGTCCCGTGGCTTGGCGAATCGCGAGCGAAGGGCTGAACTGGTTAAGCACCGAAATGTTGTCGAGCGGGGCGTTACCGGTGTTGGTGACAATCGTGCGAGCCAAAACGCGCTGTCCAACGACCGCCGCAGTAGGATTAAAGCCGGTTTCGACGCGCAAGTTCGGTTCGATGACTTGGGAAGCTTCCACGCAGCGGCGCGCTGAAGCGACGTGCCCGCCATCCGCAGCGACGCTCAGATTAAAGCATCGCGTGCCGGCCGTCATGACGTTGAATTGCAAAGGAATCGAGCGTCGTTCGCCAAACTGCAACGAGCCGACATCGGCGATGATCGGGTTGGCAAGCCCGGTCGCCGCAAGTCCTTCGTCATATTGAACTTGCAAGCGAATGTTGTTCAAGGCTTCGTCGCATTGGTTGACGACTTGGAGGTTGAAAACGACGCTCGAACCGACTTCGGCGGTAGTTGGTCCGTCGACTTCAAGGCCGATGCACGGAGCTGCGATCAGTGTCGTTGCGCAGGCTTCCGTCCGAAGTTGATCCGTGTCGCTAGAGACTTCGAAACACAATTCGTTTTGTCCGCGTTTGCTCGACTTGAGCTGTATGTCGATGATCTGCGGTGTGCCACCAGGCGCGAGATCGCCCAAGTCCCACTGGAACTGATTGCCGTACTGAGATGGTTTGGGTTCGCTGCTGATGAACTGAACGTCGTCGGCCAAGTCCTTGGTGCGGACGATAACATTTCGCGAAGGCTGGTCGCCGGGGTTGGTGACTTCCAATCGATAGTTAAACGGTTGATCGATACCGGCGGATTTTGGACCAATCGCGCGAACGGTCAAAGCCGGCGCGCTCCAAACGACTGACGTCAATCCGCTTTCGACAGCTAGTTCTCGTTGGCCAAACATTTCCGGACGGATGACTTCGACTTTTACTTGAGTCGCTCCAGCGACGTTTTGGCCGCCGGTCTGACGGATCTGAATGGGAGCTTGGCCTTGTGCAGTGGAAGTCACAACGGCCGTTTGTGCGCCGGTCGGAGCGAATTCAGCCGGGACGCCGCCGACGATGTCGTAGCGGACTTTCCATTCGCTCACGCCAGTTCCGTCCGAAGCTCGCGAAATCTGAGTGTTCAGTGTGTACGGCTGGCCCGAAGTCGCGCGGCTAGGTGCGGGGATAGCCCACAAAGCGTCGATCCAATGGATGACAGTCGATGCACGGCGTTTGTCCCAAGCTTCGGCTTTGGGCGCGACCGCCGTGATGTAGCTCGTCCCCTCGGATGGCGACGAAAGCGTAATGTAATGCTGACCTTTTTGGACGTCGATGTCGTCGACCGGAGTGGGCGTTCCACGCGTCAAAATTTTTGGCTTGAGAGCCGTTCGGCCCCACGCATATTCGCCATCGAATTTTTTCGAAGTCGGCGAAATCAAGTTATTGATGTTTGGATGTTCGTTGCCGCCGACTTCCACGATGTGACCGGCGCTATTTCCAGCGAGCATCCACTCGAGCGGCTGGTTGACCACGAAAAAGCCATCATGCCCGCAGATGCCGGCCATCACGACGACTTCGCTGCCAACAGGCGCGAGTATCCGCGAAGGTGTGAGAATAATTTCGCCGGTTTTGCCAAGATTTTTTGTGGCCGACGCAAATTTGCTTGGCGGTTTCGGTACTTGATGCGCCCCAGGCGAACCAGATTGGCAATCGGGACCGCTGCACGCCGGTCGCGCAGTTGGGTGCGTAAAAGCAGGTCGCGACGGAGTATCCGTCCTGCGAGCCGCGCATGGTCCAAGCGGCGTGGTCGCGCTTGGACCCGGTAAAAAGATACGTGATCCGGTCGGGTCGATGGCTGGGAATCGCAATGAACTGCAGCCGACAGACAGAGTTGCCACGAGCGCCAAAAGTAGGCTTAGCCGAGAGCCGTCGCATCTGGTTGAGTGCCTGTCCATGTACTCGATCCCGCCGGGTTGATCCATCGATTCGCGCGCAGTGCAACGAACTTGGGAAACCTACCATGCGTTTTGGCAACATGTAGCATCTTGGCAACCAGATTGGGTTAGAAAAAGCAACAAAGGGGCGATGGTTGTGAGGGATTTAAGGAATAGATGGTTTGAGCTTGGGATATTGGTTTTTAGTGTTCAGTGTTCAGTGTTCAGTGTTCAGCAAGAAAAAAAGTCCGGACTGAAAACTGAAAACTGAACACTGAAAACTATCCCCCTCCCTTGCACCCCAGCCATCCTCGAACGCTGGTCCATAGTCGCGACGTAATTTTTCCGGATAACAAGTCTTCGGTAATCGTTGGCCGTCCGGTTGAAAAATTAGTCCACACCGCGTCGATGTAAGGGCGACTGGATTCGGCCAAAAAACCGTAGAAGCCTTTTTCCGAAATGCTCCCCAAGCCTGTTCGGTAGTGATCGAGAATCTGCCTATCGAACAAAATTCCGGCGACTTGCACCGAGGCGACGGCCCCTTTGCCGACGTTGGTCACTTGGCTGAGCGAGTACATCGCCATCGCGCTTCCCAGTTGGAACAAGCCAACATTTTGCTGCTCGCCGACAGTCTTCATGTCTTGCCACAAGCGATCGATTTCGGCTTGGGGGAGGACTTTGGTGACATCAATCTTACGCACGGCCTCGACGGTATTGGCCAATGACTTGCGAATCTCTTGCAACGTCAGCGGCGGGAGATCGAGCGACTGGGCTGTGGTGCCGGTAACATTTCCAATCGCGTCAAGCAAATCTTGGACGCCGTTGATCGTGGATTTTTCGTCGACGATACCTTGTTTTCGAAGTTCCGTAGCGAGTTCGTTGAGATAGACTTTCGAACCGTAAGCGACGTCGCTTGCAATGGCCAACAACGTGAGCGGCGAAACGTGCAGAGTGGCCAAGCCCGCAAGTTCGACGAAGTTGCCAATCGTCTTTCGCGCGACGAAGTTTTCGACTTGGGGGTTGGTCGTAGTCTGATCGGACGAGCCAGCCGAATTCGGATCGGTTTTTTGAACGCCTCCCACGTCGCGGCTCAAAAAATCGAGCATTTGTGAAACAAAGGTCTTGTAAGTACGGCTGTTTTGGAACGCTCCGGGGATCAGAAGCTGAGCGGATTCGCCAACCAAGCCGCTGACGATCGCAGTCGTTCCGCGCACTGCCCGCTCTGGAATCGAAAGGGAATAAGTCAGAAACCGGAACACCGAATCGATGCCGGGATCTTTCTCGCCAGAATTAGATGCGGATTTATTTGGGAGGGGTGGTTTTGTCATTGTTCTCGCCAATCGGGCGAAAAACACCAGTGTCGTTCATGGGAGCCGGACTTGGAATCGGTGCCGTAATTTTCATCGAACTAGCACTGTCTGTCTTACTGGGGTTGCGCTCGAAACGAAATGGAGTGCCTTGCAATAACGTGCTTTTAGGGTTTACTTGGTAATCCGATGGTATCGACCGAATTTCCTGTTCCCCTCCGCGCAATGTTCTCGGCACGATGAACGGAACGGCACTGGCGACCTTGGGACCAAGGCTAAGCGGATCGCGATGAAATCCCCACCACAGAATCGCTTGGGCAACCGGAAATGCGAGCATGCCTCCCAGCATGACCTTAACAAAATCGCCACTTGTGACCTTCGTTTTCGGTTTTCGACGACGGAGCGGACGTTTGAGCGGCGTGGCATTTTTTGGCAAACGGGTTCGTGAGTAATAACGGCGTCGTTCCACCGCGGATTTCTGTTCGGTGCCAGATGTGTTCGCCGCTTCGACGACCAAGGCATCATCGTCAGTCGCGTCTCCTCTGGAAAAACTCGCGACCAATTCACGAACAGGAATGTCGGAGCGGCAGCGCGGGCAACGCAATATTCCTTTCGGATCGATTCGATCCGGCATGGCAAAGTCGCTTTGGCATTTGGGGCATTTGGTCATGGCGTGAAATTGGATGACAGATGGTTTGCAGAATTTTGGCTTGAATCACTAACGACTGGCACTTGCCGTTGTATCGGCTGATTTGCGCGGCGGCCAGAACAATAATAATAGCAAGAGCGCGGCGACCAACGCCAAGTACATCGGAATACGGAACAAACCTGCCCAATTCGATCCGCCGTTGGGAATGTACTGCTCGAAAAGCATTGGACAAATCGCGCCAGCAAGTAACGCACCAAAACCCAGAATCATCAAATTGAACAATCCTTGGGCGCTGGCCCGAGCGTGTTTCGGGAAGTGTTCATCGACGAAAATGTAAACGGTCGCAAAAAAGAATGCGTAACAAATTCCGTGCAAGACCTGAATCGCGATGATTCCGCTTTGAATGTACTTCGGGTCGATAGATGCCAGCGGTAGAAACGCGTAGGCAGCAAAGCGTGCCGCATGTCCAAGCACTCCGATAATGAGCGTAATCTTCCAGCCCAACCGAATCAGTACCGCCCCCAAAATAAACATCGTGAGGATTTCAGCGATCTGACCGATGCTCATCACGGGCGTGATCCAATTGCTGGCGATTCCGATTTGTTCGCTCGCCAGGAATCGACCGGTCCATTGAAAGTAACAGTTATGCACAAACGAATCGATCAACGCGACGAACCATAAAACAAATACGAATGGA
Organism: Planctomycetota bacterium; assembly: GCA_031409895.1. Lineage (GTDB taxonomy): Bacteria > Planctomycetota > Planctomycetia > Pirellulales > Pirellulaceae > JANMEB01. The sequence goes on along the minus strand of JANNYC010000042.1, from coordinate 27,407 downwards.
TGGGCAAGCAATTTGATCGAATCGAGCCAAGCCAGCGAACTGCCCGATTCGGAGCCCGAAACTTTTTTGGGTGGAGTGTGTGGCAAGAGCAAACTAAAGGCTGCCAATAGCAGCGACGCGATTCCGGCCACGATAAAACTATAACGAGTTGCGGCGAGGGCCGGTGCGCCTACGAGCGGCGTACCCAATGCTGTCTCGATGCGTTCCATCAAGCCAGTCGTTGGCGTCGCCTTCACTTTAACCCAGTCGATCATAATGAAGACGAAAGGCCAAGCCGCCAAAATCCAACCGATCGTTCCGCCCATGCGAATGATGCCGAACTCCTGTTGAGGGTCCTTCATCTGCGAAAACGCAATCGAGTTGGTGATTGAGATCGTCGGCACGTACAACAAACAATGAACGAGCATCAGCAGAAAGAAAAACGTGAAATGATATTTTTCCAAACCATTGGCTTGGCAATATTCCGTAACGAAAGCGAGTCCGAGGATCGCCAGCCCGCCGATGAAATGGCTAAATGCCAGGAATCGTTCGGCCGCAAAATTGCGGTCCGCGAACTGATTGCTAAAAAACATTCCGACGATTGCCGCCAGCGGAAACGCATTGAGAATCAGCGATTGTTCCGAGAACAGGAACTCGATCTTGTCGGGCAAGATTTGCGCGAGCCATGCGGGCGGTGCGGTTCCCGAAAATCCGATGCTCGGCAAATAGCCAAAGATTAGCGGCAGCCATGCGCCCCAAATGAAAAACTCGAGCACCATCATCAGAAAGAGCTTGAATCGAACGCCGCCGCTCATAAAAGTTTCCTTTAGGCCAAGTTTCTTATCGCCGTTATCGCTGGATTATAGCCGAACTGGCGGGAGGATTATCAGACGTCGAATCGAATCCCCTGGGCCAAAGGAAGCTTTCCGGAAAAGTTCACGGTGTTGGTCGCGCGGCGCATGTAGTTTTTCCAAGCATCCGAGCCCGATTCGCGCCCGCCGCCGGTCTCTTTATCGCCTCCAAACGCGCCCCCAATCTCCGCCCCGCTGGTCCCCACATTCACATTCGCCAGCCCACAATCCGAGCCAATCGCCGAGCAAAATAACTCCGCTTGGTTGACGTCGCGAGTAAAGACGCTGCTAGACAAGCCCTGTGGAACCGAATTTTGAATTTCGATGGCTTGCTCAAAAGTTTCGTAAGTCAATAGGTACGTAATCGGCGCAAACGTCTCGCAATGAACGATCGGCGCGTCGGCGCGAATTTCAACCAGTGCCGGTCGAACATAAGCTCCGCCGCGCGGTACGCCAGACGTAAGCACTTCGCCGCCGTGGACGCTACCACCTTGTTGCCGCGCGGTCTCAAGCGCGCCTTGCATGTTGTGCTGTGCCTCGACGTCGATCAAGGGACCTACGAGCACGTCCTTGTCCAAGGGATTTCCAATCGGAAGCCGGGCAAAGATTTCTAGCAATCGATCGCGCCACATTTGCCCTTGAGCAATCGGAGCCAACAAGCGGCGCAGCGAAGTACAACGCTGGCCGCAAGTCCCCACGGCGGAAAAGACGATCGCGCGCGTCGCCAGTTCGACATCCGCCGATTCGGTAACTATCGCCGCATTGTTTCCGCCAAGTTCCAACAGCGATCGACCCAGGCGCGCGGCGATCGCTTGGCCAACGGATCGTCCCATCGCGACCGAACCCGTCGCGGAGACGAGTGGAAACCGATGATCGCTGGCCAACGCTCGCCCCAGATCGGCATCGCCCACAACCAACTGCAACAAGTCGGCAGGCGCTTCGGGCATCGACAGAACGGCTTGGATAGCGATCGAGTGAACTGCCATCGCGACCAGCGGCGTTTTTTCGGAGGGCTTCCACAAAACGGAGTTGCCGCACACCAGCGCGAGCATCGCATTCCACGACCAAACGGCGACCGGAAAATTAAACGCGGATATGACGCCGACTGGACCAAGCGGATGCCACTGTTCCGACAATCGATGAAGCGCCCGCTCGCTGGCAATGTTCAGGCCGTACAACTGACGACTCAAGCCGGTGGCGAAGTCGCAGATGTCAATCATCTCCTGAACTTCGCCAATTGCCTCGGCGGCAATCTTTCCGCACTCAACCGAAATCAAAAACGCTAAGTCGGCCTTATGTTCGCGGAACTGATTGCCGATTCGTCGGACAAGTTCGCCACGAATCGGTGCAGGTATAATGCGCCACTTGCGAAATGCGGCTTCGGAACGTGCGGCGGCTTGGTCAAAATCCGCAGCATTTGCTTGAGTGAATTCGGCCAAAATTCCGCCGTCGATCGGGCTAGTCACAACAAGCGGCGGGCCGCTACCCGTGCGGTTTTCCTTGCCAATCATCACGGAGCGCGGCGGAAGCGGTACCGCGAACTTGGCAAGTCGCGCGTTGGCTTGAGTTGCGTACTCGGATGCACTACGTTGGTTAGTCATATCGCTTTTGTAGTCGAGCGAATCGAAGCAATGTCACTTTAAAGTCTGTTCGAGCAGAATACCATGCCGCTAGTGATCGGTACCGATGAAGCTGGCTATGCACCGAATCTGGGGCCACTCGTCGTCGCCGCGACGGCGTGGCGAGTTCCGCATTGGGATTTTGATTTCTATTCGGAACTGGCGGAGCATGTTCACGTTGAGATTGATGCCGACGATTCGAGATTGGTGATCGCCGATTCGAAAGTTGCTTACCGGTCAGGGGGATCGATCGACCGGTTGGAAGCCGCCGTACTCTCGCTGTTGTCGACGTATGCAAAGCTGCCGCTGCGCATCACCGAACTGTTGCAGCACATTTGCGGATCGGGCAATTTCACCATTCCGGTTTGGTACGCTTGGCCCGACGCGCGGATTCCGCTGGCGGCAAAACCGGAATCGCTTCGCCATCACAGCCGAAAATTGAACGATGGTTTCGGCAGCAAGTCCGTTCGCTTGGAGCGAATCGCGGCACGGCTGGTGTTTCCCAAAGAGTTCAACGAGTTGCTGGCAGTGCACGGAAACAAAGCGTCGGTGTTGTCGGCGATCACTTTGCAACTAGTTGGCGACTTAGTCGATCGGCACGAGGACGATTGCCTCATCGTTTGTGATCGCCACGGCGGCCGAGCTCGCTACGCGCCGCTGTTGCAACAATTTCTAACCGACGAGTGGCCGCGCGTCGTCGAGGAAAGCTCCACGTGCAGTCGCTATAGCTGGTCGGACGAAGACCGCGCCTTCGAAGCTCGTTTTGTGGTCAACGGCGAATCGTTCCTGCCCACCGCCGCTGCGTCCATGACCGCGAAATATTTGCGCGAAGTCATGATGCAAGGCTGGAACAGTTATTGGCTCCGTCACGACGCCGACTTGCAACCGACCGCCGGCTACCCCGGCGACGCCAAACGCTTTTTGCGCGACGTCGCACCCATCATCCAACGCCTCGGAATCGGCACCGATTCAATCTGGCGCTCGAAATAAGCTTGTCGTTTGGCTTTACTCAACGACCAAGCCCTGAGCATTTTGTATAATCGACGACCGTTTGTTTCCGTTCATTTAACATCCAATCCCCCAACGGCCAGGGTCTGACGCCGAAATGCGCAGTCTTCGCAGCAATTCGGGGTCTGACCCTTTCGTTTCCCCCAGGAGAAAATCATGAAATTCAGCATTTCGGCATTGTTTGGTTTGGCCTTGGTCATCATCTGTTCGGCGTTATCGGCTCAAGAACCACCCAAGGCCGCAGGCCCAGAAAAGGAACACCAATGGCTGCAGCAATTTGTCGGTGACTGGGTTGCGGAGTCCAAGGCAACGATGGGACCGGATCAGCCCGAGATGGAATCGAAAGGCAAAATGAAGGCACGGTCCATTGGTGGGATTTGGGTGATCAACGAAATCAATGCCGAGTGGACGGGCGCAACAATGACCGGCGTTCAGACCATCGGCTACGACCCCGCCAAGAAGAAATACATCGGGACCTGGGTCGATTCGATGACGAATTACATGTGGACGTACGAAGGGACGGTCGATGCAAGCGGAAAGAAAATCACGCTGGAGGCCGACGGGCCGAACTTCATGACGCCGGGAAAAACGACCAAGTTCCGCGACGAGTACGAATTTAAGACGTCCGATCAGATCATTGCCACGTCTTCCATGTTGGGCGAGGACGGCAAATGGGTCACCTTCATGACCGGCACCATGACGCGCGACAAGGGCGACAAGAAATAAATTTCATGGGTAGTTAGCGGCACGGCGCGAGCCGTCCGGTTCTTCGGTTTTTGTATTTGGACGAAGGCGCAATGGGGTAATAGTTCGTGCCGCGATACCGGACGGCTTGCGCCGCGACGATATAAAGGATGCGAAGAACCGGACGGCTCGCGCCGTGCCGCTATAACGAATCGTGCCGCTACAACGGAAGCGAAGAACCGGACGGCTTGCGCCGTGCCGCCATAACGAATCGTGCCGCTACAACGGAGGCGAGGAACCGGACGGCTTGCGCCGTGCCGCTATAACGAATCGTGCCGCTAGGAACTGGATTTTGATCCGCCGGCGTCTTGAGCGTCTCGCGTATAGATTATGACTGCTGCCAGCGAATCGTCGTCGAATAAGTGACGAACGCTTCCTTTGCTAGTCCACCAATGCTTGCGAGTTTCCGATGCTACCGACCCGCCTCGGATTTGGTGTTCCTTTAGTCTGCGTGTCGCCCAGGCCTTAAGCTGATCACGAACGACTTCGCCGCTGTAGTCCGAAGCGGTCACAACGACGTGGCAATGATTGCTTCGGCAGTTGACCGCGTGCAAATGCCAACGGCGTTTGTCGCAATGTTCGTTGACGAGATCGTTCACTATGTAGCGTTGGATTGCGTTGAGAATCAACGCCGATTCCGGCATTTGTTCGTAACACCAATCCGCCAATCGCGGTTGAGGAATTTGGTCGCCTTTGTGCCACTTTGTCCATCCTCGATCGTCGCCGGGAATCCATGTGCCGTAACACGTCCAAGTGATGAAAAAACCGAGCGGGGTATCGTTCATGTTCGATGGTCTTGGTTGGGTTGGGTCGGGTCGGTGAAGAACCGGACGGCTTGCGCCGTTCCGCTACACGAATCGTGCCGCTGCGACGGATCGTTTAACGGACGGCGTGCGCCATGTAGCTACGATTTTAGTTTCGCGACTGCTTAGCGAAAATCTGGCAGGTTGCAAACGCCGCTGAAGTTTGCGAGCGTCATGACGGCAATCTGCTATGCTGAGCTTCATGATTTAATGGTTTTCTATTCAGTGATTCAACGAACAATTTCGCTCCATGTCTCGCGCTAAATCCAAGACAACCGCCGTTACAAAACCAAAGTCCCTCGCGGCAACGAATTCCAAGGCCAAGTCCGCGGACAAGTCTTCGGCCAACATTGGCTTCGAGGCCAAGCTCTGGCTCACCGCCGACAAGCTCCGCAACAACATGGACGCCGCCGAGTACAAGCACGTCATGCTCGGGCTGATCTTCCTCAAGTACATCTCCGACGCCTTCGAGGAACGGCATCATAAGCAGATCGGCGACATCGCGGTCTACGGGCAGGCGTCCGACGCGACGACGCGGCGGCTGGCGATGAAGATTGAACCCTCGGAGGTGGTCACAATTTGTGACCTCAAAGTCGCTCTGCTTTCGAGGAGAATGCCGTGACCGATGAAACGAAGCTCATTCTGGTTGACCAAATCGAACCGCTGATCTTGGAAATTCGTGGCCAGAAAGTCGTTCTCGCCAGTGATTTGGCGGCGTTGTACGGCGTCAGTACCAAGGCACTAAACCAAGCGGTCAAACGCAATATTGACCGGTTTCCTCGGGACTTCATGTTTCAGTTGTCGGCCGACGAGAAGCAGGAGGTGGTCACAAACTGTGACCACCTCTCCAAACTCAGATTCTCGCCGACGCTTCCCTACGTCTTCACCGAGCACGGCGTCGTCATGGCGGCCAGCGTGCTGAACCCGCCGCGCGCGGTCGAAGTCAGCGTGTTTGTCGTGCGTGCCTTCGTGAAGCTACGGCAACTGGTGCTGGCTCACAAGGACTTGGCCGGCAAGCTCGATCAGCTCGAACGCAAGGTCGGCAGCCACGACGCGGCGATCAAGCAACTCGTCGCCGCAATCCGCCAACTCATGGCCCCGCCCGTTCTGCCGAAGAACCGCATCGGCTTTCACACAATCCGCGACTTGGCGAAGGAGAAGTCTGAGCCAACCAAACCGACCGCCTCGATGAAGCCATCGAAACGCCGGAGACGCACCGATGCCCGTTTGTTAGGTGGTGAATCCGAGCCAAGTTTGGTAGCCTGAGCGTATGAAAAGTGCGGCCATTGAAAACCCCAGAAGTCGTCAGGAGGGACTCGGGCAGTTCCTCACTGCGTCGCCTGTGGCTGACTTCATGGCCTCCATGTTCGGGGCTCTACCTACAACGGTGCGATTGCTGGATGCAGGCGCGGGCGTGGGCTCACTCACCGCGGCATTCGTCTCGCGCTTGTGCGAGAACAATGAAACCGTCCGCTCGATCGAGGCAACGCTCTACGAACTGGATCCGGGAATCTTGGACGCCCTTTCCGCGACCATGCAGGAATGCCAGCGTCGCTGCATGGAAGTTGGCATTCGTTTCACGTTTACCATTCACGCCGCAGATTTCATTCAGGAAATGTCGGCCCGCCTCGCGCGCGATTTGTTCAGCACGCAGCCTCCCATTTTCGATGCTGCCATCGTCAATCCGCCCTATCGCAAGATCAGTGCCGATTCAGCCGAACGGCGCGCGCTACGTTCTGTCGGCATCGAAACCAGCAACCTCTACACCGGCTTCATCGCCGTCATTCAGCGCTTATTGGTTCCCGGCGGGCAGCTCGTCGGCATCACGCCACGAAGCTTTTGCAACGGTCCTTACTTCCGCCCGTTCCGTGAAGACTTTCTCAGGAACTTGGAGCTGCGCCGCCTTCATGTGTTTGAATCCCGCCAAGCCGCTTTCCGCGATGACAGCGTGCTTCAAGAGAATATCATCTTCCATGCAGTCAAGGGTCGGAACCAACCCGACGAAATGGTCATCTCCAGCAGCAGCGGAGTGCCTGGTGACGTAATCACCGAAAACGTCTTTCCCTTCACCGAGATAGTTCACCTGCACGACGCCGAAAAGTTCATCCACATCCCCTCCACAGCCAGCCATGCCACGGCCAAAGAAGCAATGAACGGCCTCCGTTCCAGCCTTGCCTCTCTGGGCGTGACCGTCTCGACCGGGCGCGTCGTGGAGTTCCGACTCAAGGACGCCCTGCGCAAAGTACCGGAATACGGCACCGTGCCTCTAATCTATCCCTGCCACTTCATCGGCGGCACAGTTGACTGGCCCAAGCTCAAATCCCGCAAACCCAACGCCATCCTCGACAACGACGAGACGCGCCCGTGGCTCGTCCCCTCCGGCGTGTATCTACTCACAAAGCGATTCACGTCCAAGGAGGAGCGGCGCCGACTCGTCGCCTGCCTGTTCGACCCGAACCGGGTGAATGCGGAATGGGTCGGTTTCGAGAATCATCTGAATTACTTTCACGCCAGCGGACATGGCTTGGAACGCACTCTCGCAGTCGGCCTCTACGCCTTCCTGAACTCCACCATGGTGGACCAGTATTTTCGTCGCTTCAGTGGCCACACTCAGGTGAACGCCACGGACCTGCGTACGCTGACCTTTCCCGACCTCGACACTTTGCAAGCCTTGGGCCGCGACATGAAAACCCTCGACCTCTCTCAGGACGAGATCGACCAACTCGTCACCGAGCACCTTCATGCCCGCCGCTAAACCCAACCGCAACGCCGCCGCCAGAAAACGGCGACTCGCCGAAGCCATCGAGGCTCTGACCGCTTTGCAGTTCGGTCCGAAGCAACGGAACGAAACTGCCGCCTATACGCTGCTCGCTCTGCTGGACCTCCAGCCCGATGCTGCGTGGGCAGACTCGCAGGCTCCGCTTTGTGGCATCACACCCATCATCGATTTCATCGCGACCGCCTACGGTGTCCGCTACGCACCGAACACCCGCGAAACCATTCGCGACGACGCGGTGAAATTCTTCGTCGAGGAGGGTCTGCTACTCCGCAATCCCGACAACCCGAATCGCCCGACCAACAGCGGCAAGACGGTCTATCAGATTGAACCGACCGCCCTTGCTCTCCTTCGCAAAGTCGGAACTCCTGGCTGGACAGCCGCCTTGCGGCGATACCTCGCCAGCCGCGAAAGCCTCAAGCACGAGATTGCCCGGAGACGTGACTTGGCACGCGTGCCGGTGACGTTGCCCGATGGCTCCCAAGTCGCACTCTCGCCCGGCGGCCAGAATCCGCTCATCAAGACCATCATCGAACAGTTCTGCCCGGCCTTCGCTTCCGGGGGCGTCGTCCTCTACATCGGCGATACCGAAAACAAGTTCGTCCACCTGGAAGCTGCCGCCTTGGCCGCGCTCGGAGTCGCGTTGGATTCCGCCGCCAAGATTCCCGATGTCATCGTCCACCACACCGCCAAGAACTGGCTCCTGCTCATCGAAGCCGTCACCAGCGCTGGGCCGGTAGACGGCAAACGCCGCAAGGAACTCAAGGACTTGTTCGCTGGCTGCAAAGCGGGCCTCGTATTCGTCACCGCCTTCGAGACCCGCCGCACGATGCAGATGTTCGTGTCGCAGATCGCCTGGGAATCCGAAGTGTGGATCGCCGAAGACCCCGACCACATGATCCATTTTAACGGCGAACGTTTCCTCGGGCCGTATCCAGACGTGATGCCACCGAAACCATGACCCTAAACCTCCACCAATCCCTCACCTTCGCCACCCTGCGCGACACGCTGCTGCCGAAGCTGCTGAGTGGGGAGTTGAGCACGAACACCACACCATAAGACTCCCATGCTTGATTTCGACGAACTCAAAGAAGCACTGGCCGACGGGGACGATGAACCCTTTGAAGCCTGTAAAGCTGACCTTACGCCCGTTGATTCGTTTGTTGAGATGGCGGAAGGCGTCAGGGTGAGCGTGTTCGATGACTACTTTCCCGAGTCGGCAATATGGCGGGAGGGCGACCAGTTAGTCGCGGAAATCACGGAGCACATCTACACGAAATACTGGGAGCACAAATGGCACGGTCGTGTGTTTGCGGGTGCGATGCTCCGCGCAATCAAACGGTTCATTGCCGAGGGGCACCCATTCACTGAAGGCAGCATCGAGAATGATGATGACCCACACATTTTCATCCGATGGCAGCTTCGCCTACCTGCGACGACTAACGGCAAAGATTTAGTGGAGGCAATCGACGCTGCTTACACTTCAGTGGGCTCGCGCGCTGACCTGATTCTGGAGAATTCCGAAACTGTCTTGGTGCTCGGCAAAGACACCGACGAGGCGCTTGACAGGCTCAGGTTGATTGCCTCGCGGCTTGAAGCTCTGGGGTATTACGCCGTTATCATTAAAGACCAGCCGGACAAACTCGGTGAGTCCGTCCTCCAGAAAGTCATGCGCCACGCGCTCTCATCGAAGTTCGTGATTGTCGAGAACACAGACCCATCCGGGCACCTCTACGAAATACCGCATGTCGGAAAGGCCGCAGAATGTGTGATTGCCTTTCTCCAAGAGGAAGGAAAGGGAGCAACGTGGATGTTTGAGGATGCGTTTGCCCGGAACAACCACTGGCAGAAGTTTGGTTATCCGGCAGACGGCATCGAGAAGTCCGTCGAAGAGGCTGCGGCTTGGGCAGAGGATTTCGTGAAACAGTTCGGCGCTTTCCAGCAGCGCGTGCTGCCTTGGATGAAGCCAATCAAAACACCATGAGTGGTGCCCTCATCGAATCCATCGTCGAAGACGCGTCCCTCGAATGGTTCGCGGAGCCGAGCTGTCCGACCGAGATATCCCAAGACGAAATCAATCTATGCTGTCGGCCACGGGCCGCGTCTCGCGCCCGGTTGAACTGCCTCCGGTCTCCCCGATGAGGTGCATCGCAGCCAGCATGGGTTTGGCGGCAAAAAGACCAGCGAGATGCCCAACGGCTTCGCTTGCATCATGCGCGACGCCCTGCCGAACGCCTCGTTCATCGGCTACACCGGCACGCCGATCGAACAGAACGACATAAACACGCGGGCCGTCTTCGGCGAGTACGTCTCGTTCTACGACATCCAGCACGCGGTCATGGACAAGGGCACGGTGCCGATCTGCTACGAAAGCCGCATTGCCAAGCTGTCGCTCAACCTAGCCGAATTGCCCAAGGTCGATTCCGAGTTCGAGGAAATCACCAAGTGGAAGAAGAGAATCGCAAGCAGACGCTCAAAACCAAATGGGCCGCGTTGAAAGCACTCCTCGGCAGCGAGAAGCGGATTCGCCTGATCGCCGACGACTTGGTGCTACCCTTCGAGCTGCGACTGGAAGCGATGGACGACAAGGCGATGGTCGTCTGCTTAAACCGCCGAATTTGCGTGGAACTCTACAACGAACTAATTCGACTGTTTTGGTTCCATTCCCCGCCGGACCTGTGCCGGTGGGAATCGGTTTGGCAACTAGGAAAGTCGCTCTTTCACGACCCTTCCTTTTTCTCCCTCTGCCGCATGCGGCGGAGGGAGAAGGGTGGGGGTTATGGGGTCCGTCTTAGTTTGCAAACCTTGCTTCCACCGGCACGAGGCCGGTGGCGACATGTTGCATCGCGGCGAAACCAAAACAGTCGAACTAATCAAGCTCCACCGCCGAATGAGCCGAAACACTAGCGTAATGCGCCCATCGTTTTGGACACGCTTGAGACAAGATTATTGCGCATTGGACGCTGCTTGAAATGATCACTATCTGAGCGTGCGCTCAGCGTGCGACAAAGCGATCAAGGCAAAACAAGTTGCGATGAGGGGATCGTCTTCGCGCATGCGGCTGCTGGGGTTTTGCCAGGAACCGTCTGAGTTTTGTTGGCGGATGAGATGATCGCGGATTTGGGCAGCGGCTGAAGTGCGGGCTTCGGGCGGCAAATCGTCGAGAGTTTTGGCAAAGGCATATAGATAGTAGAACAACAGGCCGTCGGTCCAGGATTTGTCGGGACTCAATTCAAAACCGGGAACGGCGTCGATCGAAGGATGCGATTGTAGCCACGCGACGGCTTTTTGAAGTGCTTCGTCGTCGGAGGAAACGTCGCAGGCTTTCAGGCTTCGTAGGCCATCGGCGGTTGCCGTACCATAGGAACGGGGAAGGGTTCGTGCCGATTGTTCGGACTCGTCGTGCCATCCGGCTTTGTTGCCGTCGTGTGGGCGAGTTGCGTGAAAATAGAACCCGCCGTCGGTCGACAGGTTTTGGCATTTGGCCAGCCAATCGCGATAGGCCAGCAAAGCGGTTTTCGCGCCAGGCGACTCGCTGTTTGCAAGTGCTTCGGCGACGGTGGTTCCGACCGAAATGTTGGTGCCGGTCGTCTTGCGCGGGCCATTCGTCGAACCCAACATGTCCCAGCCGCCGAAATCCGGATCGTCGGTCGAATAGCCTTCGGCTTGATCGATTTGCGATTCGATCAAATAGGCCGTTAACCGATCGCGCGATTCGTCGGGAAGTCGCAATTTCAGTCGCTCGACTGCAACCAAGAGCATCGCCGAAGCATACGTCGGATAGTCGGGACCATCGGGATTGGACACATGTCCGCGGCGTTGAATTTCCGGAACGAGCGCGTCACAAGCGGCTTGCAGCGAGTCGCGATGCGGCTCAACGGCTTGCGGGTCTGCGTGCGCCAGCGCGTAAAGCACCAGCGCGGTGATCGCGGCGCCACTTTTTAAGTTTCCGTAATGCTCGGAGCGCCAAAGGTGGTCGGTTTGTTGATGGGCCATTAGCCAAGCGATCGCGCGGGGAATCGGCGCGAGTTGCTTGCTCTGAGTTGATTGTGGTTTGGTGGGTTCGTTCGAAGAACATCCGAGGAAGAGACACACGGCCCAAACGATCGCGGCCACCAAAAAGTATGCTGCGGATTGCGAGTGGGCGTTTTCCTGAATGACCTTTTCGCTTTGAAAGAAAACCTGCATGAGCGGTAACTTACGGGTTGGCATGTTGATCACTTTGTTCGACAAGCGTTGTGCGGTGATTTTGATTTGCGGGGCTGCCTTCCATTCCTTGTATAACCTCCCGGCGTCCGGGTGCTGCGACCTCACCGCGCGGAACGCAGCGTTCCGGTTAAACAAAGACGGTGTCTCCGTTCCTTGTTTAACCGCCCGGCTTCCGGGCGCTGCGACCTCACAGCGCGGAACGCAGCGTTCCGGTTAAATAAAGACGGTGTCTCCATGAAAACAAACTTTAAAAATGTCAGGAATTGGCGTGCAAGCGGCGCGGATTGAGTTACCCGGCGGGTTGGACGAACGGCGGACGGCTGATATACGTAGTTGTATTGAAATTGGCATTTCCGTGGAATCGTGTCGACGCGGTCGGTTCGGTCACACTTCGGTGCCGGATGGAGCTCTTTCGTGCTTGCTCCATTTTTTTTGGCGGGACATTGAATTTAGGAGAGTGATCGATGAATGTTCGAATGATCTGGTGTTGCGCTTTGCTAGCGATGCTCATGTTTTTTGCCCCGGCGTTTGCGGCTGGTCAGGATAAAAAAGGGGATGGCGTGAGCGAATCCGCCGTTCAAGAAAAAACCGATGCCGCTGACGAATCGGATTCAACGAAGCAGGAATCAGACGAAGACAAAGCTAACGACGAAGAACCAACCGCCCGGGATCTGATGGAAAAAGCGATGACGATCGCCCAAGACGGAAACATGGACGGCGCGATCGAATTGATTGAACAAGCTTTGAAGTTGGAACCCGAGGACGCAGGCATCAATATGATGTTGATCGGCGTTTTGCAGACTCGCGCAATGGAATTGGTCAACGACGACAAACGCAAAGAAGCCAACCCCTATTTTTTTAAATCCGCGAGCTTCGTCCGTGGACTCAAGGGTGATTTGGCCGAAGTGATCGGACCCCGCGCGGGCCAAGTTTTCTACAACGAAGCTTGCTCGTATGCCGTGGACGGAGATTCCCAAAAAGCACTTGCCTCGCTGGCCGACGCTTTTGAACATGGTTTCGACGATATCGATTTGACGCGAAACGATGCGGATTTCGAATCGATTCGAGAGAATAAGGACTTTGTGGCTTTGGTCGAGAAGCACGAAAAGTTGATTGTCGAGAAATTGATCGTTGAGACGAAAGATGAATTGAAGAAATTTGAAACGTATGACTTCAATTTCAAACTGAAAAACCTCGACGGCGAAGAAGTCAAATTGGAGGACTTCAAAGGCAAGCTCGTGATCGTCGATTTTTGGGGAACGTGGTGCCCGCCGTGCATCGCCGAGATTCCACATTTCATCAAATTGAAGGACTCGTACGGTGATAAAGGGCTTGAAATCGTCGGCTTGAGCTATGAAAACGCTGAAAGCGAAGAAGAAGCGGTCAAGGGCGTCAAAGAATTTGCGACGGAAAACCAAATGAATTACCCTTGCCTGATCGGCGACGACGAAACGCAGGAATTGGTCCCTGACTTCCAGGGATATCCCACGACGTTGTTCATCGATCGTGAAGGCGTCGTCCGCTTGCAATTGGTTGGCTCACAGCCACACGCCAAGCTAGAATCGATCGTGAAAGAATTGCTCGATAGCAAGCACGAATAAGAACTGCTAGTAGTGAATTACACTTGACGGGGACCGGTGCAACTTTTCAATCGAACTGGCAGCATTTCCAGCCGATTTAAATTTTGGTCCGGTCCCCTACGTTTTTTCCCTCGCGCGGCCATCGATGTCTTTCGAAAAATCTGCCGCTATCATTTTGCGCGTCATCGACTTCAGCAATACAAGCTGCGTCGTCACCATGTTTACACGCGACTTCGGCAAGATAAGTGCTTTGGCGAAAGGGGCGCGGCGGCGCAAAAGTCCTTTCGAGGCTGCTCTTGACGTTCTGTCGATATGTCACGTAGTGTTCGTCCACAAAACTACCGATGCGCTCGACATACTTACCGAAGCAAAATTGGAAAGACGATTCCGCGCGGCTTCCAAGGACCTAGCTCGGCTATATGCGGCGTACTATTTCCTCGAATTGACAACGGCACTAACGGATGCCGCCGATCCGCAACCCGAGCTGTTTGATTTGTTGCAAGCTGGGATTGTGGGATTGGACGATGGCGATCCGCTTGAGCCCTGGATGTTGAGATTTGAAATGCGATTGTTGACGATTATTGGTCACGGTCCGGCCCTCGAATTTTGCGTCGCTTGTGGCAAGCCGGTGATCGGTGCGGCCCAGCGCTGGTTTAGTTGTTCGACCGGCGGGCTAATTTGCGCCGCTTGTCGACCCGGCAAACGGAGCGTCGCAAGTGTTAGCCACGAGGTCATCGACACATTGAAACGATTTAGTGCTATTTCCGAGGCATGGCGAGAGCCGTTAGCAGCCGGCGTTGCAGGTCCGATTCGCGGATTGTTGAATCAATATATGGCTCATTTGTTAGGGTACCGACCAAAACTCGCGGGGTATCTAGTGCATGGAAATCGCTAAGGACTTCCCTCACCCAACGATGTTAAGGAATTCGAAATGATCGCAATTGCGTTTTTTCAGGATGCTACCCCTCACCCTAACCCTCTCCCCGTTCAAAGCAACGGAGCGAGGGAACAAGCATTGACCAAGTTGAAACTCGAAAATGCTTAACGGCATTGCCCCTCACCCTGCCCTCTTCCGCAGATGGCGGACAAGGGAACCGAGAGAAATTGTTGATCGACACACGAATCGAAAACTAAACGAGACACTCACACACACGAACGTGATTATTGACATGGAAGTCAATCGGAAAAACGCCGCAGTTGCATTGCGCCTGACGCTGATCGCCGGACTTGCGGTGATCCTTTCCGGTTGCGTGACATTTCGCGACGCCAAAGAGAGCTTGTCGCAGTTGACCGTCCGCAAGCGTTCGCAGCTTGGACAAAAGTCCGACCCGGACGATTTTGATGCGATGGGCGAGCGTTCGGGGTCACGATTGATTGCCCGCGACTTTCAGCCAAAGAACTTCATGGCGACGATGCGCGTGATTGCCGCGCTGGACGATGACCAAGCCGCCGCGCAGAAAGTGTTCGACGAAGGGCGCGCGCTTTACGATGAGGCCGCCGATTTGCACGCAGCGAACCAAGCCGACCGAGCCGCACCGCTCTTTCAACGCGCGGCGAACCGATTTCGCGAAGCCGCCGCCCACTTGCCGAATTCCGCGATGGAAGAGGACGCATTGTTCATGCAGGGCGAAGCCTACTTTTTCGCCGACGAATATGTGATGGCCAATCGTGCTTACGAAGGGTTGATTTCGAAATTTTCCGGCACGTCCTATCTCGACCAATCCGAAGCCCGACGGTTTTCCATTGCACAGTATTGGCTCAAAACTTCCGAAACCAAACCGTCGACGAACACAATTAACTTGGCCAACAAGATGCTTCCCACAACGAATCTAGCTGGTGAAGCTCGCCGAATCTTGCACCGAATCCGCTTGGATGATCCGACCGGAAAACTTTCAGATGATGCGACGATGGCGTTGGGCAGCGCGTTCTTCCGCGCCGGTCGCTACCAGGAAGCCGCTGACGCCTTTGACGATTTGCGCAAATCTTATCCGGGGAGTCCGCACCAATTCAACGCGCACATGTTTGAACTCAAAGCACTCTTGGAAACATACGCGGGGCCAGATTACGACGGGGCACCGCTTGAGAAAGCCGATAAACTGCTGCAAGCCATGGTGAGGCTCTTTCCAAACGAAGTCGAACAGCAGAAGGAATATCTCGCCAGCGAAGGGAGCCGCGTTCGCAACATGCTGGCCGATCGTGATTACAAAGTCGGGCAGTTTTACGAAAGCAAAGGTGAAAATCGCGCCGCCGGAATTTATTACGCCGCCGTTGCCGATCGCTTCAAGGACACGAACATCGCCGACGACGCACAAGGTCGCATCGCCGCCGTCGCAGAAAAAGAACCGTTTCCCGAACAACAGGCTGGCTGGTTCACCGACTTGTTCCCCGAGCCGAAATCCACGCGACCGCTTATTCCAAGCGGCAGCCAAGGGAAAGTCTACCGATGATCGTCTTTCGCCACGTCGCCGGAGCCATCGCGATTGTCTGGCTTTCGCTTCTTGCGGGTTGTCACTTTTACCAGTTCGGCAACCAATCACTATTTCGGCCTGACGTGCAGACGATTTACGTCGACATGTTCGAGGCCGACACGTATCGCAAATTCCTCGGCCAACGCTTGACGGAAGCGGTCGTCAAGGAAATCGAACTCAACACGCCGCTGCGAATCACCGAACGCGGCTTGGCCCAATCCGTCTTGCGCGGCCAATTGGTCCGCGAGCGAAAGCGGGTCGTGGCCGAAACGATCAACGACGATCCGCGCGACTTGCAAATCGACTACTTGGTGGAAGTCACTTGGACCGACAACGCCGGCACTCCGCTGATGGAGCGTCAACTCTTGCGCCTCGACCGCAGCATCGACTTCATTCCCGAAGGTGGCCAATCGCTTGCAACCGCCGAACAAGAACTAATCCGCCGGCTCGCTCGCCAAATCGTTCAGCAATTGGAAATGTCCTGGTAAGCCGGCACCCATGCCTGATTTCGGCCGTATTCAAACTTCAAATTCGCTACGTGGAACTCCAGACTGGCGAATGATTGATCGCAACGTGCCAATTCGAATTTCGTCGTGATCCGGTACCGGTACAGTTGTAGTTCCTTCGTCGGCCACACGCTTCAATACTACGTGACTACCGCGCTGGCGAACCTGCCGGAATCCGTGCCTCTCAAGGATGGCGCAGATTTGGCGACCGGACATGACACGAAGTTTACCCAACAATCACCTCGATCTGCGTCACAAAGACGTCAGCCGCCATTCGCTTCTGAACTTCATCCGGCGAGGCACATTCAAAAAACAACTCCAAAGCCTCGCGAAGATTTTCCCGGGCGGTTTCAATCGTGGCTCCCTGACTCGCTATATCAAGTTCTGGGCACAAGGCCACAAATCCGTCGTCCTCACGTTGGATTACCGCTGTCATTCGTCTGGTCATACGTCTTCATCCCGATTAACTTGATTGGACCAACCGACATTGTACCGGATGCCAGCAATTCCTCCAATCTTTCAAGAGTGGCTGGTGGAAAGTAGTTGCGAGAATTTGCTTCGCCACTGTTCGCTCCCGATTCAAATCAGACGCATTCGATCTGGACGTCAACTCCCTATTAACGGTAATGCCGGCCCGATGGTTTTTTGAGACACTCCTCCATTATTCGCATGTCGTCGTCGTAGCTTTCGGCGCGAAGGGGGCCGAATGAAAAGCGGATGAATGATTGAAGGGGGTTCCCATTTTCTGGCCGATGATGCATGTCGCACACATGGCCGGGCAAGATCGCAGCCAAGTGTTTAAAGAGGCGATCATTAAGCTCGCGCGCGGTTAGCCCGTGCGGCAAGCGGCCCCAATGATAAAAGCCGCCGATCCCCGTAAATAGCTCGATCCCAAGCGAGCGCAATCCACTTAGATAACGCTCGCGCTGGCCGTCGTAATATTTCTTGATTGCGTCGCGGGCTTGTTGGACGCGCTCGATGTTTAGCATTTCCGTGACGCAAATCTGTGACGGGCGCGAAACGCCACCCATTGCGATCGAGGAAAAATTGCGAAAAATTTCAATGTGTTCACGCGACGCGACGACCCAACCGATTCGCAGACCGGGAGCTTGTAGTCCTTTGGTCGCGGCACCGACCACGAAAAAGTTCGTCCCGTCAATATCGCCGATCATTTGCGCCGCGCTCTGAGCCCCCGTCTCGCAAAAGAACTCATACGCTTCGTCAAAAATAACACCACGATTCGGATGGCGGTATCGTTCGACCAACTGTTTGAGTTCCGTTTCGGATTTGGTCACGCCGGTCGGATTGCAAGGATTGCTTGTCAGCAATATGACTTGCTGGTCATCTGATAGCGGCTCGGTCGGATAATCTTCGAGGCTGGGGCGAAAAGCATTTTCGGGATTGCTTGGGACGATTCGCATCGCGCGCTGCAGCAGTTTTAGTGCGTCGTAATACGGCGGATACTCCGTTTCTTCGACCGCGACCGTGGTCTTGTCGAGCAATAGCGCTAACGTCGCAAAGATCGCTGGCCGCCCGCCTGCGAAAACGGCGACGTGATCGGGCGTCAATTCCGTTCCATAAAAGTGGTTGTAATAGTTCGCGATCGCTTCCCGCAAAGCTTGGTGACCGGTCGCCCCTGGGTATTTCAAATCCGCTGCGCTAAAGCGAATGCTATCGGGCAGCGGTGGACCGTCCGGCAGTTGCGTCGTGACGGGAAAGCCTTGGACCCAAGGATGCGTCCCCGGATCGCCCATGTATTTGCCCGACACATCACTAAATTGAAACAGCGTTTCGTATACTCCCATCGGCGGAAATTGTTTCAAGAACACGTTGTGACCCTTTCTGATGTTTGCGCGAAGCTTGCAACTATGCCACGCGCGGCCACCGATGAGATGACTTGTTTAACCCGAAGCCAACGGCGACGGCGTGTGCGTTGGCGCTGCGAAGTTGCCGTCGCCGCTGGCTACGGGTTAAACGACGTTTGGCAGGCGGCAAGTGATATGACGTCATCTGCTAGCGGCGTATCGTAGCGAAGAATTGACATAGGTCCAATGGGCAACTTGCGATAAATTGATTGCCCAAATCCGCATTGATGTGACTCGCGCCGAGCGAGGTGGCTTGAAACGGTTTGCCAAGGGCTTGGCGAATCCGTCGCTGCCAAATGTTTTTCCGGATCAGGTGCTACCCGTAAAAATGGAGTTTTCGGAGTAAAGCAATGAAGCTTTCCAAAGTCAATATCGAGCGCCTTGGTTCGCGCCAAAATTTGTCCTTGAATGGGCTGAGCGATCGCGTGACGGTCGTCGTCGACTCGCAAGCCGACAACAACGATCTTGCACGTTTTCTCAGCGGCACGTTTTTCGGAATCAACCCAGTGCAAGTCGATCGGAATCATTGGGCGACCTCGGAGCCCGCCGGTTGGATTGAAGTCGATTGCGGCGGGCATTCGTATCGAATCTCGCGGCCATCTCTTGACCCGCACCAGTCACTGCTGGTCACGCCATTAGATTCGGCCACGCGATCACCGGGCTTGGGCTTGCCGCGCGAAATCGATCAAGAAATGTTCGAGAACTTTTTTTGTTGGGAACCGTTGCAGCGGCGATCGCTTTCGTCGATGGCGACACTGTTGCGCAGAAAATTTGATCGCCATTCTCAGCCGGATAGGTTGACCAGTGTTGCGGGTGTAGTCGATCGACCGTCGGTTGAAACACGTCGTCGCGACGAACTTCGGCGTCGACTCGCGGAGCTTACTGCGGCAAAAGATAGCTTGATTCGCGAACTGGTGTCGACTTCTCGACCATCTCAAACGAATTGCATTCTCGTGCAAGAACAGCTTGTCGACTTGTCTGCGCAAATTGAGCAATGCAACGCTCGGATTCGCGCGGCCAATTCGCGCCGCGATTTGCTTGACCAGCAGATTTTTGAAATGGAGCGTCGACCCAACACGAGCGTCCCGATCGCTCCATCGGCGCCCACGCCCAATTTGTCCGACGAAGTCGCGTTGCTATACGGAAGACTCGATGAAATCGATTGCCAATGGCGATTGTGGCGTGACGTGCAACAAGTCATCCAAAAACGCCGAGTCGAAATTCGCGATGAACTTTCCCAAACGATAGAGCTATCACAGGATTCCGCCGACCACCCCTTCCACCGCATTCGCGAAACCATTCGCAGCTTGGAATCAAGATTGGTCGACGCCGAAATTCGACGCGGCCTCGAAGCCTTGAGCAACGAATTGGGACAGCAGTTCCGGCAAGATCGCCACCGAACAGCAGCCGCAGAACTCAAACAACTCCGAAATTGTTACAACGATCTCGAAGAAGGCGTCAAGAAATTGTTGCGGCGGCGGCATTCGATCATCGAACAGATTCACGGCTTGGATTCCGAAGGGGCCGAGTTGGTTCTGCGTGGCAATCAACAATTTTGTGCCTTGGCCCAGCACGAGGGTTATTATCGCGCTCGACGACTCTTTGCCAGTCCGACCATTCCATTCCCTCAGCCACTTGCGCCGCAAGTCGTTCATGCTTCCGATGTATGGCAACTCGAAAGCTTGAGGCAGCAACGGAACGACGTTCACGCCGATACCACAAACGCCGAAGTCGAATTGCGGCGATTGGTCAGCGAACGAGATATCGTCGTCGACCAAAGCAATCAGTTTCTCGCCAGCGAGCGGGAATTGCGAAAGCAACTTGAGCGAGTCGAAACTGATCTTCGTCGCGAGTCGGCAGAGTACCAATCGATCCGCGAATTGCCGAACGATCCGCCGCGCAACGTTGTAACGAAGTTGACGCGAATTTTCCAACGCGCGAGTCAACACTTGAAAAAGCTAACCGGCGGTCAGTGGATTGGACTCAATTCGACCGATAACGCCGCCGCTTTCGCCGTCACCAATGGCAGCGGACTGTCGACGAGTGTTGAACGACTGGATCGATGCGCTCAAAATCAAATTGCGTTTAGCTTATGCTTGGCAGTGGTCAGCCATTTTCGCGAACGAGGTGATTCGCTGCCGATGGTGTTGGCTGAAATCCAGGAATTCGCCGTCGGCATCGGAAACGTCGCGTTGGCAAGCTTATTGGACGAATGCTTGGCCGCAGGACAACAAATCATCGTGACGGTGCGCCGCGCTGCCGATGCTGCGGTCTTCGCGGCATTGCAACCGAACGTCATTGAATTGTCGGAAGCCAAATCAACGGTGCTCCCGTGGGGCGGCACGCTGACGCTTGCAGATTCACACACGTTTCGTGAGCCGATCGCCAAGCCAATACCGCAAAGCTGGATTGCGCCAGCTTTTTCTCGCGCCCGTCCCGAACCGGTCCGAGAATCTTCAGCCGAACCGCTGTATCAATTCCCGATCAACCGTTCGGGGTATGCGGATCGGGCTTGGAATGCGGTGACATCCGCGAAACCGGAGATTGCGGCGTCAGGACCAAGCGGCTTGTCACTTTCGAGTCTGCTTCGCGACACGGGTGCTTTTGCGCCAATGGAAATTGCCGCGCTGGATCGATGCCGAATTCGGACGATTGACGAACTGCTCGACACGGACTTCGAGTCGATTGCGCACACCTTGGAGGAGTCGCATATCACGCCGACACAAATTCGAAGTTGGCAAGCTTGCTGCTGGCTATTGATTTGCGTACCGGATATGGCGATCGGCGACGCCCAAGTCCTGGTTGAATGTGGCATTGCAACCCCTGAACAGCTCGAAGAAGTTCGCGGCGAAATGTTGCTGCGAAAGCTTGGCGAGCATTTATCCGCGACGGGCCGATCCGCAGCGATCTCACGATACAACGTCGATCGAATCAATGGTTGGATGCGTTCGCTGGCGCGGACCCGCCCGACTTGGAAGCAACTCAACCGCCGCCCAACGCAGCCGACTTTGGCCGCTGTCGTGAACAATGAATTTCCCGGTCATCGGACCGAGGAGACTTCGCGCGAAGCGATGCGATATCATCTGAACTTGAACGACGCGGTAGATGCTGCGCCATCGATTGGGGCCAAGGTCTATCAGCAGCTTGTCCAAATCGGCGTTCGCACGGTTCACGATTTTCTCAATCGCGCGTCGGGCGATCTCTCTCGTCAGCTAGACAACCGCCGCATTTCCAGCGAAACCATCGCGCAGTGGCAACAGCAAGCCAGAATCGCTTGCAGCATTCCCAATCTCCGTCGCCATGACGCTCAAATCCTCGTGGCTATTGGTATCACAGAGCCGCAGAAACTGGCCGCGATGAACGCAAACGAATTGTTTGACACGGTCAATCGATTCGTACGTTCGAAAGCCGGAATGCGGATGCTTCGTTCTGGAAAAAAGCCCGATCTGGCCGAAGTCACCGACTGGATTCGGTGGGCACGTAATACTCGCTCGCTGCAAGCCGCGTAACGATGACTTCGCGGTAACCGGGGATTATTTTGTGCCGGCATTCACCGGCGTCAATGCTGGTTTCATTCGCTGAAATTCAAACGCAAGTTCTTTGTACTTTCCGTCGTTCTCGTCGGCCAAAATGATCGCCAAGCCATTTCATCGAATCGATTTTGGCTAAACCAAGCTTGCCGTCTTTGCCGCGCGTCATCGTATGCTCGGTCAGCGACTCTTGCGCCGCAGCACAAGTAACGAGCCCAAGAACGAAACAAAACGCCAGACATATGAGTCGGATCATCGGTTTATCCTCTCAGTTTTTTGTTGTTGCGAAGTGATGTTTGAAATTTTCGACTTTGGTATCAGATCTCGCCGTGAAAACAACGTAGGCCAGTGAGTGTCTCTTTCCCAACGATATCGACTCCATTTCGTAAACGCAGAAATTAACAAAACGGCCACACCAGTCCCTGCAATCATGGAAAGCATTACGGCGAACAGCACGGCCAGATCAATTGAACCAAAGATTGAAACGACAATCAATCCGGTCGCACAGGCGCAACCAAGCGAGCAAAAAATGGTCATGCCCAAAGCGAATATGCTCACGAACAGCGACGTGATAAACAACATGGCTTTGACGTCCACACCGTGCTGCTCTTGAGGGAAAAGCAATCGACGCTTTTGTAAGACCAAATTGGTACGAACCAGTGGAGCCACGGAAAGTAGCGTGAACAAAACTCCCAAGCCGGGTACAGCACCGCTAACGGCGACGAGCACGGCAATCAAAATGGTGAGCAAGAACAAAGTTGAGAGGTTGAACTGCGTCATCGAATTGCCGATGTGGGTCGAACGAATTCCGAAATTCTGGAGTTTCCTCGACGGGGTAACTGCTCGGAGCTCCGTGTTCGAGGCAACTTTATTGTAGCGATACTTAACGCTTGGGCGAACTATTTAGATTTCGCCATGCGAAGAAGGCTCTGTTTCCAAAGCAAGGCTTGGCGGCCGCACAAATAACACAACAAGATCGCGAAACACAAATGCAAGAAACACCACAGAGTCAATGTTGAGGCTTCGCCATATGGGAGCTGCAAAAAACGACTTACGGGTCCGACTCCAGCATCGAGCCAAGTGCCGGCGGTAAATACACCGTGAATGCAGCCTACGATCAACATAAAAATCGCCACCGACCATAACGCCGCTCGGTCTTGAACCTGAAACAGGAAGATCGCGTAAACAAAATGTAGCGTGCCCAAAAAAATCATGATGGGAACCCAGCGCGACCCAAGCGGTTCGACGGGCACCGCTGTCCATCCGTTCCACGCCAGCAGCGAAGGAACGACCAGAACCCCTCCGAGTATCGCAAGACAAAACGCAAAAAACTGTGACATTAAACGGAATTCTTCGTCCGACGGTTCGATGTCGGTCGGTTCCAGCAAATCGATGCCACTTAAGTCCGGCGAGGCGCTGTGCTTTTCCAAACCCAAATCAATTTCTCCGCCGACAATGGTCTGCGCGGACTTGCGACTGGCATGAGCGTTCCCTTTTCGTTTTCGCTTGCGCGATCCGAACCGCAATCGCGCGGGTTGTGGCACTGGCAATTCGAATTGATCAAGCTTGCTCGGATCTGACTGCGGGTCAATCGCTCGATCAACAATGGTCTGTGCTCCGGAAAATGTTTCGCTTCGATCTTCACGCAGGCTTTGCGGCGGTGAGTCAACAAGCGTTGCGTTTGAGTCGCCTTGAGACGTTGCGACAAGCGTGGCGAAAAGTTCCACCGGCTGATTTTGCGACGACTCTCCTACTGTAAGCGATCGCAACTGAATCACGGACTTGCATTCAGAGCAGCGCACGATCGACCCCGCGCGTGCCATAGGGACACGAAGTATGCAGCCAGTCGGACAATGAACGATGAGGGGCATGACCTTATTATTATTGCGGATTTTGGCAAAGCAACGGCTGGAGGCGTGAGATGTGAGGCTAGAGGGTTGGGGCCGGCGGGCGCAAAGCTACCAACGCGAGTCGGTACTTCTCACACAATTGGCTATCGACGGCGGCTACTTTTGCGAAAGCCGAATGACACCGTCCCAATCAGACGGCGGCTGGCGATTATGCTGGGCGATGTAGCCGGTCAAAAAATCTTTCGCGTCGTCTTCCGCCGTGCATCGCTGCAACGTGTGATAAGCCGAATTCCATTGCCCGGAGATAAACTGCGACAACGCTTGTTCGTAATTCGACACGTCCGCCGCCAATATCGGCGACCCCGCGCCGGTGGGCGGTAGCAATTGACTTACGGGTATCGACGCACTCATTCCATAGGGGCGAAACACAGCGAGTTTGCGCGCCCGGGCCGAGTCATCCGACTGATTCGCGACCACCGCGTTAGCCGTGGCTTCGTCAATTAAAATTGGCACGTGCAAGAACCGCGTCATCGACTCCAGCCGCGCCGCAAGATTTACTACCGGACCGAACACGGTGACTTTGGCTTGGTCGCTCGTTCCAATGCGGCCGGCGACCGCGTTTCCCGTGGCGATGCCGATGCCCATATTAAAGTCGCGCATCGCGTCGTGGCTGTCGGCCAGATCGCGTATCTCCGTTTGAATGGCCAGGGCGGTTTGTCCGGCGCGCCGAGCCGCATCAGGTTGCGGCAACGGCCAACCCCAAAAGCCCATCGCTGCGTCGCCGTGAAAGTCGCCCACGACGCCGCCGTTCGCCAAGATATGTTTCGTCGTCACGCCGAGAGCTTGGCTGACGCGATTCAGCAAGTCCAACAGATCATCCGCGAGCAACTCCGACGTTTTGGAAAAGCCGCGCAAGTCGCAAAAGATCACACTGACTTGGCACTCGCGCGGCGAAAGGACTTCTTCTGGGTCGCGTTCTGCCAAAGCTTGCAACACGATGGGCGAAAAGAACGAACGCAAACTGGCTTGGCTCCGCTCAAGGCGCTGAACTTGGCGCAAATTCGACAACATCGAGCCGACAAGTTCCGCGAATTTTATATCGCCGCGCAGATCGACTTGGTTCGGTCCGGCAGCGTCGGAATCATCCGCAAACGGCGCCGTCGCACCCGCAACGTACAACGCCCATCCGCGCGTAGCTGGGCTCGAAACGGGAGTGGCGAACGCCCACAAATGCTGCTGGTCGACAGTGTACTCGGGGTCCAACGGCACTTCGCTTCCCCACACATGCAAGATCGATTGATCTTCAGAGATCGCTTGGCGGATTAGACGCTCGCTTGGTTGAAACGGGCGATCGATGATCGTCCGGCGATCCCAATGCAAGATCTTGACGGGCCGCGAAAGTTCCTCATCAACTTGCACGATGGCAACGCTCGTCGCCGAATCAATGCCTGCCAGTAGCACGTTGCTCAATCGCGTGAACAAGTCCAGATCGTTGGAAGCGCTCGAAATAATTTCCGGCAATTGGCCCAAGACCGCGATTCGCTTTTCCGCATCGCGATAGCGAGTTTGCCTCAATATCTCGCTGGGGAAAAACTGTTCGCGGACCGGTTGGGGCAAGTCCAATGTTGCGCGGGCACTTTCGCCGCTCAATGTAAACGTCGTTTGGCCGATTACAAAATGCTCGCTCAGTTGCAGCCAAAAATTAACCAACGGCTTGCCGCGATAAAAGACCGGGTTGCGCGCACCAGGCAATTTTTTGATGTGCAATCGCTGTCCGTCCAGCGTGATTGAGACATGCCGCCGCGAAACTTGATCGTCCCACGGCACCGCGCAGCTTTCCGACGCGCGTCCCATTTCGATCGTCTGCCCCGACATCAGCGGCCGCCGCCACCGATTCTCCGGCCGAGGCCCTTGAGCAATAAGGTCAAGCATATTTTCCAGCAATGTCTAAACATGAAATGTACTCTCGCATTTTAAGTAATGAATAGTCCCGCCGTTAGTGGTAAGATAAAATGCTTGCGGGTCCACTCTCAACTTTCGACTCTAAACTGCTCCCAGGAATGCGGCATGAATTTCAAGCGACAACGGGGTTGTCCAATTCGCGGTCGGTTGGTGCCGTTCATTTGCGGCGGCATACGGAGTGTGCCTGCGACGATGGCGCTGCCCATCGTTCTGCTGGCGATTGTGATTGCGCCCTGTAGTCTAGCGGCGCAAGAGAGAATTCAGTTCAACCGCGACATTCGACCGATTCTTGCCAATAATTGTTTTGCGTGTCATGGTTTGGATGCAAGCCATCGAGAGGGAGAATTGCGGTTGGATACGGCCGAAGGTGCCCTCGCGGATCATTCCGGAACCGCGGCCGTCGTGCCAAATGATTTGGAAAATAGTGAACTTTGGAATCGCATCAACGCCGAAGAGGTCGACGAGCGAATGCCTCCGGCGGAAAGTCTAAAAATTCTCACCGACGCCGAGAAGCTTTTGCTCAAACGCTGGATTGAGGAAGGGGCCTCGTATCAAAAGCACTGGTCGTTTGAGCCTGCGGTCGCTAGAACACCACCTCAAATTGCCGTCGCCGGTTCGAACTCAATCGATGCGTTTGTCGCCGATCGGCTAAGGCGTGAAAGCTTGGCAATGTCCGCCGAAGCCGACACGCAACTCTTGATCCGTCGCGTCGCGTTCGCGCTGACCGGCTTGCCACCTTCTGTCGCCGAGGTCGATGCCTACCTGGCCGACAACTCGCCCGACGCTTACGAAAAGCTCGTTGATCGCTTTCTTAACTCACCGCATTTTGGCGAAGAGATGGCGCGACATTGGCTTGACGTGGCACGCTACGCCGACACTCACGGATTGCATTTGGACAACGAGCGGCAGATGTGGGCTTACCGCGATTGGGTCGTCAGGAGCTTTAACAACAACAAACCGTTCGATGAATTTACCGTCGAGCAACTCGCAGGTGACTTGCTCCCACAACCCACTGTCGACCAATTAGTCGCAACTGGTTTTAATCGGTGCAACGTGACCTCAAGCGAAGGTGGTTCCATCGACGCCGAGCTTCTTTATCGATATGCCGTCGATCGGACGAGTACGACCGCCCAAACGTGGATGGGTTTGACGGCGGGCTGTGCCGTTTGCCACGATCACAAATTCGATCCGATTTCGCAGCGGGAATTTTATTCTCTGTATGCGTTTTTTAATTCTGCGGCTGACCCGCCGATGGACGGCAACACGCTGTTGACCGACCCGGTAATGAAACTTGTGGGCGACGAGGATCGCAAAAAACTCAGTGAATTGGACCGACAACTCGCTGGCGTGCAAGAACAGGTCGACGCGCGGTCCGCTCAGATCACTTATCTCGATCCAGCCGAAATCCAACCGGCACCGGAGGCGACAACGATTGAGTCGCTGTGGATGGACGACGATTTTCCCCCAAGCGGTCGCGCACTTGGGGGTCCCGGCCACCCAACGACTTTTGTGACGGTTGCCGACGGCGGCCAAATCCTCAGCGGCTCGCGCGCTCTCAAACGGTCCGACCCCGGCCTTTCCCAAGACGTTTGGGACCAAGCGACCGTGCCGCTCAGCGTTCCGGCCAACGGGATCATCTTTGCTTACGTTTTCATCG
>JANNYC010000041.1:0-16437 GCA_031409895.1 Planctomycetota bacterium | reverse complement strand
AAAATCCGACCCGATTCATCGGGTGCCAATCTTGAGCATCCTTGCTCGTTCATGTCACGACTCCTTGCTGGTATTGGTTTTTGACGAAACGCAACACTAGCAGGAGTCGTGATTTATGAAAACTTGAACGGTATTGCGTTTAACGGAGACAGTGAATGCAACAAAAAATTCTGGAAATCGCGGGTATCCTTGATCATGCCGCCCAGCATGCGACAGCGATCGCGCCGTTCGCCCAAGGTGCGTTCGATGTGCCGATGGCTTACGAGATTCAAGCCGCTTCGATTGAATTGCGTCTGCGGCGTGGAGAAAAATTGGTTGGTGTGAAAATGGGTTTCACCAGCCGCGCGAAAATGCTGCAAATGGGTGTCGAAGATTTGATTTACGGACAACTCACCGACCAAATGCAAATCGCCGACGGCTCGGAAGTCAGTCTCAACCGGTTCATCCACCCGCGCGTCGAGCCCGAGTTGGCGTTCTTGCTCAAATCGCCGCTCCATGGTGCGATTTCGCCCGCCGCCGCATTGGCCGCAGTGGAGGCGATCGCGCCGGCCTTGGAGATCGTCGACAGCCGTTATCAGGACTTCAAATTCAATTTGCCGTGCGTGATCGCCGACAACACATCCGCGGCCGGGTTCGTGATTGGTCCCTGGTGTGATCCACGTCAATCTTTTGAGAATCTCGGAATCGTGATGAGCTTCGACGGACTGCCTCGACAATTCGGTTCGACGGCCGCGGTACTCGGCCATCCTCTGCGTTCGCTTTGTCACGCCGCGCGTTTGGCGACCAGCCCTCTGCCGCCCGGTTCGATCATCTTGGCCGGAGGCGCTACCGCCGCCGAGCCATTAACCCGCGGCTGCCACATCCAAGCCGAGTTCCAAAATCTTGGCACCGTCGGATTTCACGTTGCCCACTAATTTGCCCCAACGTCGCTTACCAAAAAAAACGCCGACCGCTCTCGATGAGCAGTCGGCGTCAATGTTGGACTGTGAAAATCAAAGCCAGGTTGTCGCGGACTAGATGTCGAACATTTCGTTCACAAACGAGAACTGGTCGTTAATCATCTTCCATTTCGAACCAGAACCACCGTAGATCACTCCGCCCGCCGCGTAGAAGTTAGCCGCCGCGAGCATGTTATTGATCGAAATGGTTGTGCCACCCGCTTCGAGGTAACCGGCGAACGCCATCGCGTTTCCGTTGACCGAAACAATCACATTCCCCAGCGAGCCGCCAAAGCCAAAGCTCTGAGCAGTCGCTGTGTTAGACACGTCCGTAAAGTAAACGGCCAAGGCAACAGCCATCACTTGGGCGTTGGTCTTCGTCCCCTTAGTACCAAAGTAACTATTGGTTCCGGAAACGAAGAAGTTATACACCTGCGTGTTGGTGGCCCCCGCCAAGCTTCCGTAAAGATTCGGGAAGTTGGTCGCAAGCCAATTCGCAAGATCGGTACTGGCCGAACTGAGGATAACGGCTTTACCGTTCTTGTTGTGCCAGAACCCGATGGTGGCCGTGTGACCTGGGGCAACGAACGTTTTGACCGTTGGGCCACTACCGTTCGGTCCGCTGCCGACATCGATAGTCGTCAAATCAGTATCGCGCACCAAATTCACGCCATCCAACATAAAGACCACATATCCGTTGCCCGTCACGGTGCCGGCGGTGGCACTGCTAAATGTTACTGCGAATTGACCGCTGGCGTTCGTAACCCCGATGACGTCAGTGGGATCTGCCGGTAGCAAATCGCTTGGAGCACTAACATCTGGAATCGCGCCTCCGTTACCGTCGAGATTCATGGTCACATTCGCTCCGTTAACCGGTGCGAAACCAGTGACGCCGTCGCCACCTTCGTCGAAGTTAAGACCATCGTCTTGGTTGACCGTAATGGTGAAAATATGCGGAGCGTTGACCGGGTTAGTCCCGTCGACGCCAATCGTAATGTTGGCATCCACGAAGCGTTTGAGTGCTGGTCCGCTGCCGTTGGGCCCACTACCGTCGCCGACAGTGGTCGGATCGGTATCACGCGCCAAATTCACGCCATCCAAAATGAAAGTCGTGTAACCGTTGCCGGTCACCTTGCCGGCGGTGGCACTGCTAAAAGTCACATCAAATTGGCCGCTGCCATTGGTCAGGCCCATGATGATGCTGGGATCAGCCGCTGCCAAATCGCTTGGAGCGCTGATGTCCGGGATCGCGCCGTTGGTACCATCGAGATTCACGGTCACGGCTGCGCCGGAAACTGGTGCGAAACCAGTGACGCCATCGCCACCTTCATCGAAGTTGAGACCATCGTCTTGGTTGACGGTCACAGTAAAGGTGTGTGGGTCTCCTACAGCGTTTACGCCGTCGGCCGAGATCGTAATGTTGGCATCCACGAAGCGTTTGAGTGCTGGTCCACTGCCGTTGGGCCCGCTACCGACGCCAACTGTGGTTGGATCGGTATCGCGCTCCAAATTCACTCCATCCAAAATGAAAGTCGCGTAACCGTTGCCGGTCACCTTGCCGGCGGTGGCACTGCTAAAGGTCACATCAAACTGGCCGCTGCCATTCGTCAGGCCCATGATAATGCTGGGGTCAGCCGCCGCCTCGTCGCTTGGAGCACTGATATCTGGGATCGCACCGTTGGTGCCATCGAGATTGACGGTCACGGCCGCGCCGGAAACTGGTGCGAAACCAGTGACGCCGTCGCCACCTTCATCGAAGTTGAGACCATCGTCTTGGTTGACGGTCACGGTAAAGGTGTGTGGGGCTCCTACAGCGTTTACACCGTCGGCCGAGATCGTGATGTTGGCATCCACGAAGCGTTTGAGTGCTGGACCGCTGCCGTTGGGCCCACTACCGTCGCCGACAGTGGTCGGATCGGTATCACGCACCAAATTCACGCCATCCAATACAAAGGTCGTGTAACCGTTGCCGGTCACCTTGCCGGCGGTGGCACTGCTAAAGGTCACATCAAATTGGCCGCTGCCATTGGTCAGGCCCATGATGCTGCTGGGATCAGCCGCTGCCAAATCGCTGGGAGCGCTGATGTCCGGGATCGCACCGTTGGTACCATCGAGGTTCACGGTCACGGCCGCGCCGGAAACTGGCGCGAAACCAGTGACGCCGTCGCCACCTTCATCAAAGTTGAGACCATCGTCTTGGTTGACGGTCACGGTAAACGTATGCGATTCACCGACCGCGTTTACGGCGTCAGCCGAAATCGTGATGTTGGCATCCACAAAACGTTTGACCGCAGGGCCGGAACCGCCATTTGGATCGGAAGTATCC
Organism: Planctomycetota bacterium; assembly: GCA_031409895.1. Lineage (GTDB taxonomy): Bacteria > Planctomycetota > Planctomycetia > Pirellulales > Pirellulaceae > JANMEB01. The sequence continues at coordinate 13,173 of JANNYC010000041.1, read as the reverse complement.
GCTGGGTCAGGAGTGTTCGGGTCCGTATCGACGGCAACGCCGTTGCTAAAGTACGCATTTCCGATGACTTTGCCTGCGGTCGCACTAGTGAACGACACGGTGAAGAAACCGTTGGCGTCGGTCAGACCCATTGCGACGCTTGGATCACTTGGTAATTCATCGATGGGAGCGCTGAGATCCGGAACTGCTCCGTTGACACCGTCCAAATTAACCGTGACGGTTTGACCGACATATGGTGCGAAGCCATCAAATGCGTCGCCACCAAACATGTTGGCGGGCAGTCCGTCGTCAAATTCTAAAAACGCGGCGAAGTCGTGCGACTGGCCAACTTCGTTGACTCCGTCGGCCGAAATACTTATACGGGTTTGGGTGAGGGCCTGACCGAAATAATGGTCGAGATCACTGTCCATCACTGTCGTTGGAACATTCGGATTCATAATCGGGTCGCCGTTGGCATCAACGGGAGTACCGGTAACGGTACCCGTATTTACATACTGACCTAGGGCGGCAATGCCGTTGGCGAGATAGACCCAGGTCTCGTCCGGATCGAGCCTGCCGTCCATGTCGGTGTCGCCCGAGTCAAAGACCGGCGTAACGCCCATTTGATCATCAACGACACTCACATTGGCAAGTTCGACGTTGCCCGGGTTGGTCACGTTGTATGTCCACGTGACCGGGCTTCCGATCAGAAGGTTTGGTCCCGTCGGGCTATTGTTATCGGTGCCATTGGTCAGCTTAACGATCGCGACATCGGCGGCCGCTAAATGGAATGTGTAAGTAACATTGGCCGAGCCGAGTCCGGTGGTCACAATGGAAACATTCTGATTAAGATTTCCTCCGCCGATAATGGAAATCGAGGTTCCCGCCAAACCACTATACGAGTAGTCCATCGTGCCGACGCCGGTGAACAAAGCCAAGTTGACCGCATCGGTATACATGTGGGACTCGGATTGCGGATCGGAATCACTTGTGGGGGGCACCGCGACAGAAGTATTGCCCGGCACGATAATAAAGCCGGTGTCCGTGGCGACGATCGAAGTTAATCCGACGATCGCTGGACCGCTCGCAGTCCCCGTGCCATTCACTGTCGCTTTGTATTGTGCCTGCGAAGCTCCAGTGTTGGTGAGTGAACCCGTGGTGCTGGTATCCATTTGCAGATTGACATTGAGATCGATTTGATCGAGTATTCGGTACCCTCCCTGAGTATCGAATTGGGAGAGCGAAAGAATGACTGGTCCAAAATCGGTTGGCGTGACCGGTAATGACGCCGAAAACATTTCCGAATCCAACATCTGCCGGACTTCGAGCGGTTCGAAAGCTAGACGACACGGCTGGTGCCTCTTGAAGGTTCGAGGTTGGAATAATTTTCGTTGGCGACGAGACACTGTCCGCGTCCATCGTTTCATTGGTTGAAGTATCCGCATGACTTATTCTCCTGTTGACTGTGGGTTAATTGAGCAATCCGTTTACCGACAAGAAACTTCCGTTGGCGCGAACGATTGTTTGGCATTGGCGCAATTTCATGCGAAATATGAGCCCACAAACTGGTGGCTCTGTCAACTATGGGCAGAAAGATGCCCCCAAATACTCGCTGAAAAGTCAATCGAGCCAACAAATCTTGCGTCGATTTTGCGCATATAAGTTGATGCTATCAGCGAGTTGCAAAGGAGGAGTCGGAATAAAAAGGCCGCGCGAAGTACTTGACGTTCGCGCGGCTTTGGATTTTGACATTCCGATCAATCGCTTACCAAATCCGAATCCGTTCGGATTCCGGTTTGAATAATCGATCGTTTGTCGAGACGCTGAACGCATCGTAAAACGCGTCGATGTTTGTCACGGGTCCGTTGGCTCGAAAGTACGATGGCGAATGGGGGTCGGTGACTAGTCGGCGAACCATATCTTCGTCGCGGTACTTGCGCCGCCAGACTTGGCTCCAACCGACAAAAAATCGTTGATCCCCCGTAAAGCCATCTAGTTTCGCGGCCGGTTTGTCGCCTAGCGAAATCTTGTACGCTTTGAACGCGATCGCCAAACCGGCTAGGTCGGCGATGTTCTCGCCCAAAGTAAACTCGCCGTTGACTTTCTTACCCGGAAGCGGCTCGTATCCGCTGTACTGAGACACCAGCCGATCTTTAAGCTTTTTGAACTCAGCCTCGTCGACTTTGGTCCACCAGTTTTTCATGTTGCCGTCGCCGTCGTATTTACTCCCTTGATCGTCGAAAGCATGGCTGATCTCGTGTCCGATCACAGCGCCGATGCCACCATAGTTAATCGCATCGTCCGCGTCGGGGTTGAAAAACGGTGGCTGCAAAATCGCGGCCGGAAACACGATTTCGTTTTTACTGGGGTTGTAATACGCATTGACGGTCTGCGGCGTCATGCCCCACTCTTCGCGATCGATTGGTTGCCCCAATTTTCCGATCATGCGTCCGTATTCGACTTCGTTGGACCGCATTACGTTTCCACATAGGTCATCGGGCTTCACAACAAGTTTGGAATAGTCGCGCCATTTATTTGCGTAACCGATCTTGGTCGTGATCTTGCTCAATTTGCCTTGCGCGGCTTTCTTCGTTTCGGGCGTCATCCAGCTAAGTTCGTTGATGCTCAGCTCAAACGACTTGAGCAAGTTTTTGACGAGGAGGTCCATTCGCTGTTTGTGTTCGGGCGGGAAATATTTTTCGACGTAGAGTTTGCCGACGACTTCGCCCAGCGAGCCGAAATCGCCTGCACCTTCACCGCCGATGGCCGCGACTGCTCGACGCCAACGCGGTTTTTGCTGAGGCACTCCGCCCAACACGTTTTCGTGAAGCGTGAAGTGCGCATCTGAAAACGGTTTGGAAAGATATTTGGCATATGAATCAATCAGGTTGTATTCGAGAAAAAGTTTCCATGTTTCAAGCGGCACTTCCTCGAAGACTTCGTCAAAACCGGTGAAAAAACTCGGCGTGGCCACATTGATTTCCTCGATCGTGCCAACGTCCGCACCCTCCAAGAATCGCTTGAAATCAAAGTGCGCGGCTATTTTTTTGAGGTCCGCAACGGCGTGCTTGTTGTAACGCTTTTCGGCGTCCCGCAATTCGGTTCGCGGCCATTGGTGCGTGGCCAATTTCGTTTCAAGCGCCATGATTTCGGCAGCGGCGTGGTCGGCGTCCATCTGTCCGCTCAGGGAGAGGAGAGTTTGGACGTAGTCGACGAGTGCTTTCCGCGCGGCGATGTATTTTTCGTCATCCTTGAGATAGTAGTCGCGGTCAGGCAGAGTCGTGCCGCTTTGAATGATATTTGACAAGTATCGCGTCGCGTCCTTGTCGTCTTGATCAACATAAAAGCCGACCGGGCCGCCAACCCCGACTCGCAGCAGTTGCCCAAGCATCGTGGTTAGTTCGGCTTTGTCTTTGACCTTGCGAATCGCGTCGATCTGCGCCTCGATCGGTTTGATCCCGCGCGCGTCGATGGTCGTTTCGTCCATGAAGCTGGTGTAGTAGTCGCCCACCTTTTGCGCATCGCTGCCTGCGGGGTTACTGGTGGCTGCGATTTCTTCAATCAGCTTTTTGATGCGTTCGTCGGACTTGTCGGCCAATACCGTAAACGAACCGTAGTTCGACCGATCACTTGGAATTTCCGTCGTATCGAGCCAAGTTCCGTTTACCGACCGAAACAAGTCATCTTGAATTCGAACTTTGGAATCAAATCCAGTTGAGTCGATGCCTGATGGCCGGTCCTGTCCCAACGATAGCGTGGGAAACAAAATGGCCACAAACAAAATACAAAATCTGCGCATGCGGAATTCCTTGAAAAGTTTAGTGCAATAATCGATAGCATTAGAACCCAAGCCAACGGTAGGGCACCATTATTTCGAGGAACATCGCTCGCGAGCAACAGGCCTTAGGGCTTGTGCCATTCCAATTTCTTGCGTTAATTGACGCATTTGCCCGCAATTTTGGTCATTCGCTAGCTATTCAGGACATCGCTAAAACCAATATGGTTGAAAAATCCAGCAGCGGTTAACTTTCCGCTTCCACCATTCCAAGAATCCAAGGAAGGATCGAGAGCATGGACGCTCGGATCAAATTCGTCGCCATCGTCGTAGTCTTTTTTTTGCTGGGCGCAGACTACTCGACCAAGAATTTCGTTGTCTCCGCGCCTGACCCGCAACTTGCCAAACAAGTCGCCACGGCAGCCGAAAAATATCGCCACGATTTGGCGATTCAGTGGCTTGGTGCTGAACTTCCCCAGTGGTCGGAAAAATGCCCGGTGACCGTTCGGCTCGAAGCACAAGCCGGCGGCCAAACGAGTTTCGGTTTCGCAAGCGATGGATCGCGCTCGACTCCGGTCGGCTGGCAAATGGAAGTATACGGTAGCCCCGAACGGATTTTGGATTCAGTGTTGCCGCACGAAGTAACGCATACGATCTTCGCGACGCATTTCGGTCGGCCGCTCCCTCGCTGGGCCGATGAAGGAGCTTGTACTACCGTCGAACACGAGTCGGAGCGAAACAAGAATCACGATCTTCTGTTGCGATTTCTCACGACCAATCGGGGCATTCCTTTCAATCAGATGTTCGTCATGAAGCAATATCCCCACGACATTTATCCGCTCTATGCCCAAGGCTATTCCTTGGCCCGGTTTCTAATCATGCAACGTGGTCGGCGGCATTTTTTAAATTACGTAGGTGCCGGCATGACGGCCGAACAACCGGGAATCGAACCGCGAGCCTGGGACGCGGTGACCAAAAAATATTATGGCTACAGCGATTTGTCTGAACTACAAGTCCGCTGGGTTCAGTGGGTCAAGCAAGGTAGCCCGAATTTGTCTGAATCGCGCACGGCGTCCGTCGCACCAGCAGAACGCAACGCATCCGCGCCGAATCCAATCGCGCAAGTCACAATCCGAACTGCTCAAACCGCTCAAGAATCGGCGGATAAAAGTTGGTATGCAACGCAAGTCACCAATGGAGGAAGCGTCGAGCAATCTTTCCCTGGGCTTCAAATCGAGGTTCAACCCGCAGTCGCCCCAATTCCAAATTACCGCCCTGGCTCGATTCGCGCGAGTCAACCGATCGAGGTCTTAGCGACCGTTTCACCCATTAGCATTAGCGCAAATCGCATCAATCCCGAGTCCAAATATATCGCTCGCCCGAACATCGAAGCATCCAGAAAATCCCCGCCGACAATCTGGCGGTAAAGTGCTTTCGATCTGTGGCGCATGGTGGGACTCGCGTTCGTCTTGCGGTCTAAAACGGTCGAACTGAATCAAGTATTGTCAGACTGTCGCGAGGCCCATTCGGCGAGCTGCTCGCGGAATATTTTGGCGTTGTGGCGAATATCGACAGGGAGCGATTTTCGCAAGTAAATTCGCCGAATGTTTTGCGTTAAAGGGTTGCGGCCAGCCAACGACAAAAGTTCTTCCAACAATTTCTGTCGGGATACCGAGGAGCGTGGCCAATGCTCGTGCCAAGGTTCGGCGATGATCACGGGCTGCTGCGAACCGGGCGAACCGACTCCGACCAACGCGCTGCGATAAATCGACGGATGCTGGTTGAAGATGGCTTCACAAGGAATCGTGAACATGGTTCCATGCAGAGTTTGCACTCGATGTGACTTTCGGCCACAAAACCAAAAACGATTTTTCGAATCGAGATAGCCGACGTCACCCATGCGATGCCAAATCGATTTGCCATCGGCGATCTTGTGCAAAGCATTGGCTTCGGGACGTGTGAGGTATTGGTCCGTGACGACCGGTCCGCGCACCATCAGTTCGCCGATTTCGCCCTTAGGTAAAACCGTTGCTTGGGTAATTTCGGGAATCGATTGGTCGGAAATTTGGATGATTCGCCATTCGATTTCGGGAAACGGGCGACCGACGCACGTTCCGCGACCAACGGTAGTTTGAGCAGCCGTTTCGGAGAGGACTTCGCTGGCCGTGATGCAGGCGATCGGCAGGGCTTCCGTCGCACCGTAAGGCGTGTGGACTTCACCGCTGTCGCCGATGATCGATTTGCATCGCGCCAAGACATGCGCGGGAACCGGAGCGCCGGCGGTCAGCACATTCTGGATGGTTGGCAGGCGAATACGATTCGCTTCGCAATATCGCGACACGGTATTCCACAAGGCGGGCGAACCAAACGATTGCGTGGCGGACCAATCGTTCGCGGCAGCGATAAATTGACGCGGGTCCACGGCGGCAGGGCGAGTAAAATCCATGCGCGGGAAAACTGTTGTGGCGGCCATCGCCGCATTGAACAGTGCGAACAGCGGAAAGCCCGAGAGGTCGACACTTCCAGGCGGAAGCCGAAAATAGCGGCTAATTTCCATCGCTTGGTGGATGAAATTGCGATGTCGGTAAAGCACACCTTTGGGTGGGCCGGTGCTACCCGTCGTGAAAATGCACGCGGCGGGATCTTCATCGCCGATTTGCGGATCGCAGAACGATGCCCGACTCAAATCGCGAAACGAATCGATCGATGGCAAACCCGGCCAGCGACAGCCGACGCCGAAATTGAATCGGGCGGCGCGGAATTTAGATCGCAAGAGCACCCGCAGGAGTTGAGCCTTGGCGATACCGACGATGCCTTGCGGTTCCGCTTCGCTCAAGCAGCGCACGAGATTTCGCTTGCCCATGCCCGGGTCGATCAAGATGCTGACCATGCCGGCTTTCATCAACGCAAAAACGAGTGCGACAAAGTCGATTCCCGGAGGAACCATTAGCGCGAGCCTTGTTCCCACGGGTACGCCGGCGCTTTGGAATCCGGCGGCGATCGACGTGGCCCAATCGTCAAGTTGGCGAAACGTCATTTGGCGATACGCAGCGCGGCCGAGACAACGACCGCGAGGCGCTTGGGCAACGGCGACGACATCTGGAAAAGCATTGGCGGCAGCGCTTAAGATCGCGCCGACATTTTGGACTTGGGACATAGCCCGCTGCAAGCGAATCGTGGGATTCGTTTCGTTCATCTCGGATGATGACAAATGGCTCGGGGGCAAGTTCAGCTCGCCATGGACAGTTGATCGAGCGGTCCGACGCTCAGCGTGGTGCATTCCATCAAGGAGAATTGTTGCAAGATTTGATTGGTCTCGTCCAGAGTCACATCGGAATAAAGCTGTGCGAGTTCATCCGAAGTCAGATATTGACGATGTTTCAACCAATTGCCGCCCACTCCGAACATGCGGTTTTCGGCGCGCTCGCTGGCGATCAGAATTTCGGAAACGATTTTTCGTTTGGCCAATTCGAGTTCGCGTTGCGTAATGCCGTCGCGAATCGCAAGTTCCTGCACGCGGCGCAATTCCTGCAAATTTGCTTGGGCTTGGTCCGGTGCGCAACACAAAAAAGTCATCAACATCCCGGTCCCTTCAAATTCGTAATTGCCCATCACGGCCGATTCGGCGCGGCCCGGATCAATCATGCTCCAATACAGTCGGCTGCCACTTTCGTCACCCAAAATGGTCGAAACGATTCGTGCGGCGAATCGCTGGCGGTCTTCGGCCGCAGGGCCGGGGGCAATTTGCAAGATGTATTGCTGTGCGGATTGTGGCTTGGTCATCAAGTGAAATCCAGTGCGTGGTGTCGCCGATCGAACTTTGCCAACAATTTCCTGCTTCGACCAATCGCCACAAAATCGTTCGGCGTCGGCGACCAACTGGTCAAAGTCTACTTTGCCGGCGGCCACGATTGCCATGTTATTCGGGCTGTACCTGTTGCGAAAATAGTCGCGCATTTTTTCGGGCGTCAGACCTTGGACGGTTTGCACGGTGCCCAAGACGCTTTGGCCAAGCGGATGGTCGCCGAAATATTCGGCCATAGCTTTTTCGTAACCGCCGTAGGGTGGCTGGTCGTCGTACATCATGATTTCTTCAACGATCACTTTTTTTTCGGTCTCAAAATCCTCTTCCCTAAGCGATGGGCGCATCAAATCGCAAAGCAACTCGAGCATCGGAGTTTGAAATTCGGGCAAGACCGCAGCGTGGTAGATCGTGCTGTCTTCGCCGGTCCGCGCATTGCTGTGCGAGCCCATTTCATCGAGTTGCAAATTGACTTGTTCGGCAGAGCGTCGCGGCGTTCCCTTGAAGACCATGTGTTCCAAGAAATGACTGACGCCCCCGATATCGGGCGTTTCGTCGCATGAGCCGGTGCGGACGAAAACCCCAAACGCCGCACAATGATTTTGCGGATTGCATTCGGCCAGAAGGCTCAGTCCGTTTGGCAATTGATGGCTACGGAACTCCATTGGGAATCTCCAGTGCACGTGGGCCGATCGTCACCACATCGCAGGTGAGTGGTGGATGATCGCGCAAGTATTCGTTGACATCCTCAATCGACAAATCGTTGATCAAGCGGTTGACTTCAGCCAAAGAGCGAACGCGGCCAAGATGAAACCAATCGCCAGCCATCGACGCAGCACGCGAACGGCTGGATTCTTGTTGCATGACCAAGCTGCTGCGGATTTGCACTTTCAAGCGGGCCAGTTCGTCGCGTGTGATTCCTTGTCGCAAGCGACGAAACTGATCGACAATGACGTCTAACGTTTCTTGGGCTCGATCAGCTCCCGTTCCGGCGTAGCACATGATGCAAGCTCGATCGCGCAACGAATGTAACGTGGCAAACACCGAATAACACAGACCACGTTTTTCGCGCACTTCATTGAACAAGCGTGAACTCATCCCGTCGCTCATGACGCCGACGGCCCCCCGCGCCCGAAAATAATCTGGCTCGCGATACGACACGCTTGGATAGGCCAAACAGATATGCGTTTGCTGACTTTCAAATTGGATATGCTCATTGCCGTGGCTGGGAGCCGAGACGTTCACGGAGGGGACCGGGCTCAAGCACGGGTCGCCAAACAACTTCCCCACTTGGTCGAGCAAGCGCGGCCAATCGATATTGCCGGCCACGCTGATGATTGTTTGCCCGGAACGAAAATGAGTCTGGCAAAAATTGCGGACGTCATCGATGGAAATTGATTCGATTCCTTCGGCACTTCCGGCACTGCTTCGGCCTAGCGGATCACCGTAGTAACGCATTCGCAGTGCAAGCATTGCTTTGTGGGCAAGATCATCTTCGAGGGCCCGAAGTTCCTGATAACAAACCATTTTCGCGTCGTCGAGTTGCTCGGCTGGGAGCCACGGTCGGCAAATGACGTCGGCGAAAATACTCAACGTATCGAAAAGTTGCGTGGACGGAACCGTTCCGCCGATCGCCATGTGATAAACCGACGCCGACACCCCGTAGTCAGCGCCCAAAAATTCCAAATCCTCGATAAATTGCCGGTTGTCACGCGAGCCGCAACCGCGCTGGATCATATCGGACGTCAAATTCGCCAAGCCCATGTGGTTCGGCGGATCGAACTGGCAGCCAGCGGGAAGCAAAATGGAAAACGCAGCCGAACGAAGCCAGGGCATTGGTTCAGCCAACAGGACCACGCCGTTGTCGTAACGATTTTCAAACAGGACTGGGACATTTTCCATTTCGAGCTTTGGGAACGAGGCGATCGCGGGCAAAACAAAACCGGCCAGTTGGTTGACCAAGGCCGGTTGGAATACACTATTCTAGCGTGTTTTGCCGGAAATCGGTAAGTGCAACTGCGGCGACGCTTCGCGGGATTTTCAGCCATTCGTTGCCTATTCGGGCACTTGCCCAAGCCAATTTTCTGCTGGACAACTACCCATCCAAACAAGGAATCCACGATGCTTGACTCCGCATCCTACACCGTTATTTTCGTCTCGCAGCGAACCGGACAAGACGACTCCGGATACGCGACCATGTCCGCTCGCATGGAAGAACTTGTGCGACAGCAAGAAGGATTCGTCGACCTGCATTCGGTGCGCGACGCCAGCGGCAAAGGAATCACGGTAGCATATTGGACAAGCTTGGAGGCGATTCAAAAGTGGCGAGGGCAGCTCGAACACCTCGGCGCTCAACGTCTCGGGCGAAGTCGCTGGTATCAAGGCTACGAAATTACCGTTGCCAAAATTGAACGGCACTCCGAATTTGGTAGCTTGAGTACAAGGGTCGGGGTCTGACGCATTTTTCAGTCTAATTTGATTTGCGTGGAAAAAACTTGAATCCGAAAAAAGGGTCTGACCCCCTCGACACAAGCATGAAACCGAACGAGACCATGATGTCGTCACGATCCGCATTCGGGTTTTGGACGCTCGTCTGCATGGTCATCGCCAACATGATCGGGGCCGGGGTATTTACGACGTCGGGCTTTACGATCGCAAGCGTCGGTTCGCCCAAGTGGGTGATGGTCGCTTGGGTGATCGGCGGAATGATCGCGGTGTGCGGAGCATTGAGTTACGGGCGGTTGATCCAGATGATTCCCGAAGCCGGCGGGGAATATCTATTTCTTTCGCGAACGCTCGGGCCGCTGTGGGGTTTTTTGGCGGGTTGGGTGTCTCTGATCGCTGGCTTCACCGGCGCGATAGCCTTCGCGGCGACGACGTTCGAAAGTTACGCTTTGCCAGAGAGTATTCGGCCGACTTGGCTTCCGCCCGATGTCTTGGCGTGCAGTGCGATCGCCATTGCGGGATTGGCGCATGGCCTGCGCGTCCGAATTGGAGCGACGCTTCAAAATTTCATCGTCGTTTTGAAGTTGGCGTTGATCGGCGTTTTCGTTTGGGTAGCCGCAACACATTGGAACCAAGATGTTTGGCACGGCGAAGCTACCGGCGTGGACTTTACCGGCAATCGCGATTTTTGGCTGATCATGGCGACCGCGATCATGTGGATTTCGCTAAGTTACTCCGGCTTCAATGCGGCGATCTACGTTGCCTCAGAGTCGAAATCTGCGGCGCGAACCGTGCCGCGAGCACTTCTGGTCGGCACAATCGTCGTGTTCGCAGTTTACTTGGTGCTCAATTTTGTTTTCGTCTATGCGCCGTCGCGCGATCTGATTGCTGGTCAGCGCGAGGTCGCCGCGATTGCCGCTCAAGCAGTCGGCGGAAATTTTTTGGAGGCTCTGGTGCGCGGCGTAATTGTGCTTGCCCAGTTAACGTCGATCACCAGCATGATCATGGCCGCACCTCGCGTGTATGCAAAAATGGCCAGCGATGGGCTCTTGCCGCGCTGGTTTCGCTTTGAGTCCGAGGCCCCGCGAAAAGCCATCTTTGCCCAAGTCGTGTTGGCGATCGCGATCGTCTTAATTTCAACTTTGCAAGATCTGATCAACTACTTGAGCGTGACGTTGGCGCTGTCGGCGGCTGCGACGGTTGCGTGCTTATTTGTCCGACGACGGGAATTGAGTTCTTCAAATCGGTTTGTTTTGGTGCCAGCCGGGCTTTTTGTGGCTTGCACAATGTTCTTTGCCGTACTCATGGCGATAAACGAACCTCGAAATTTGCTGGGTACGGCTGCAACCGTTTTGTCCGGGATTTTTGCCTACAAACTATCCCAGCTAAAATTGTGGGGCGACAAATTGCCGTAACAATCAACAATGGCGGTATTACGCGATGTATGCAGCCACGCAAAATTTCACTCGAATCTAGTCGGTTCGAATGAGGTTTGGGCTCAACGATTGGCCGATACTCGGATAGACTTGGGTGGATTCGGCACTGGCCTAATTTCGGTGCGGTCCGACATAGCCGAGGTTTTATTGGTTTTGGTGTCGCTATGGCAAAGTTAATGGACAGCGTCAAAACCGCGAATAGCGTCGTTCGCACGGGAATCCTCCTCGTGGTGATGGCCGGTTTTGCGTACGGCGGGTATTTGACCTACACGAATTACGTGCGGCCTGGGCTCGATGCGAAACAAGCCACCGAAGACTTGCAAAAGTCAAACGAAAAACTCGCCGCGCTTCAAGCCTCGTTCGATCAACTTACGGTTCGTGCGGACGAACTGGCTCGGGCTAAACAGCAATTGGAAATGGCCAACAAACTTCTAAAGATCGATCACCGATTGGCTCGCATTAAGATTCTCGAAAAAGGCCAAGCTCCAGGCACTAACGAAAAATTTTGCTTGGTGGAATTCTCCGAGGTCGATGATCAAGGGAAGACGATCGGCGACGCCAAGGAATTTCGGCTCAAGGGTGAGCGACTATACATCGATGCGTTTATCGTAAAGTTCGACGACCAGTTCATCGAAAGCTCAGACGCGCTACGATCTACGTCGATGTATATGTTTCGCAGGATCTTCGGCGAAGCTGACGGACTTGAGGGTGGCTATCCGCTCGATGTTGACGAGCAAGGAATCGTGTGCGCTGCGGCTTACGTGCGTGGCTCGCGCTTGAGCGAATTCGAACAGAAGATTTGGCGTGACTTCTGGGCTATTTCCAACGATCCACAAAAGCAAAAAGAACTTGGCGTCCGCAACAATCATGGCCAAATAAATTACATCGATCCGCAACCAGGCCAAGTCTACGAATTTACACTGCGCAGCTCCGACGGCCTGAGCTTTAACGTCGTGCGCTAATTGCACCGCCCGTTTCTTCCCAGAAACTACCGACTCGCGTCAGTTGCCAGTCTTCCTCACGCCTGTCGCCTCTTTTGTTCGTGATTCAAGAACCACTGTTTGCGCCACAATCCGCCGCCGTATCCGCAAAGTGTTCCGTCGCTGCGGATCACGCGATGACACGGAACGATAATGGAAATCGGATTGTCGCCATTGGCTCGTCCCACAGCCCGCTGTCCATTTGGCAATCCGATGTCGCGGGCCAGTGCGTCGTAACTGATGGTTTGTCCGTAGGGAATTTTCAACAATCGCTCCCAAACTTTTTGCTGAAACTCCGTCCCGCGCCGATTGAGCGGCACCGTGAACTTGGTCAGTTCGCCAGCGAAATAACGGCCTAATTCAGCTTCCAGTTGTGCAATAAAGCGATTTGAACCCAAAGCGAACGGACGTCGGAATCTTTGGCGTAATCGCAGAAATTGTTTTTCCAACATGCGCCGGTCGGCAAACTCCAACAAGCAGACTCCTTGATCGGTCGCGGCAACTATCATCGGCCCCAGCGGCGAAAGAATGCGGTCGACGACGATCGCGCTTTCAGTCGCGGTCGCCGCACTGGGCGCGTGTCCAAACCATTGTTGGAATGCTTCGCGAAATCCGCTGAGCGATTCGAATCCATGATCGAATGCGGCATCGGTGGTTGATTGCTGACGCGCATGCAGCTTTTGCAAAGCCAATCCCAAACGCCGTGCCCGCGAGTAAGCTTGGAAAGTCATTCCGTGAGTGGCTTTGAACCAACGC
>JANNYC010000040.1:0-9060 GCA_031409895.1 Planctomycetota bacterium | reverse complement strand
TACAACAGCCTGCAGGAGGCGGGCGACGACCTGACGGCGCTACATCAGTTGAATGTTCCCAGCACGCTGCATCGAAGTTTGCTGAGTACCAATGCGATTGAAAATTCGTTTCGCAATACGCGTCGCAAGGTGGGTCGCGTGACACGCTTTCGGGCCGATACGGATCAGGCGTCGCGCTGGATGGCGTTCTCGCTCCTGGAAGTGGAGAAGGGCTTCCGGCGAATCGCCGGCCACAACGATTTGGGAACACTGATGAACGCCCTTCAGCGGCCATCGGAACCCACTGAGGTGCCTTCCGCGATAAAGACGGGATAGCCCCCTCGATCGCCGCGCCGCCCGCGTTCTTTCCTTTCGCCTACGGCTCCAGGAAAGAACGCGGGCGAAGAATCTTGTATGTCAATCCGTAAACCATTAACCCGTTTCATGATCTGAGACCATCAACAGTTTCAACAACAAACGGGACATCCCCGGGATAAACCCGGCCGCTCGCTATTCAATATAACTTTGAACCAAAATCCCACGCTCGATGTTGTGGTCGACTCCTTTTTCAAAAGCAACCGGAATCGAGCGATCGAAAATAAAGAACCCGCGATGCCGCGTGATTTGGCCAAACATAAAACAGGCCTGATCGGATCTCGTTGCGACACAATCCTCTCGACACCGATTATTCCGGAACAAAGCTTGAAATAATGGAAACTTGCCGGATGTTGCGGGTCGATTTCTCGATCCCGCGCATTGTCAATTGCACGGCGCGCACAGGATGCGGATAAGGTGGAAAAAAATTATTACTGTTTAGTAAAAGCTCAGATTCTTCGTCTACGATGCCATTAGGCGGAATGGTATCATCCAATCCATTTGTAGCTAACGAGTTCTGAAAGTACTGCGGCGACCAACTGCACCAGGTTGGTGTGGCAAAATTTGGTGGGGGGATTCCAAACCAGCCAGTACCGCCCCAACCTAAATCGACGTAAGCACCTTCCGGAACACCGACTCCTCCAAAACGGGGATCACCAGGACCCGAAAAATGCTCATCGTTTGTGGTCGTTTGAATCGGCGCGTCAGGAGAATAAACCCGCAAATCAAATCCAGCGACGTTCGTCAAAATTATGTCTTCACCAGTCGGAATTCGGCGATCGAGGCTCGGAACGGGAGCGGGATTCGTCGTGTCTGCCAACAAATTCCGTTGCAACTCGAATGGGAATGCTGCAGAATTGTGAGCGTAACGATTCTGCCTCAAAGTCAAATCACTAAGTGAATTAACGATTGGAGGTTGCCCTATATTCGGATTTGGTCTGACGGAAATATCATTATTTCGAAAAAAATCATTCATATCAGCTACGCTCGACGATGCAACGCTAAGCGGGCGCCGTGGTCGCTGAGGGGGAGGAGGAGGTGCGGAAGGGTCTTCATCGGGGAGTACCAGCAAAACACGTCGATAAAGCGTTACGTAGTCGCCCATATCAACCGCCGTGCCGAGAGCTATGTTTGCGTCGTCTAGGTTCGTATGCACAACAAACCAAATGACTTCAGCCACATTGGATTCAACGATCTGCGTAACACCACCCGCATCCACCCAGCGGCCCCGAAATGGCTTCTCGTCAGAGCGAACGGTCATGGCGATGACGTCGTCGATATCACCGAAGAATGTCATTTCAGGATTAGCAGTGTACGTCGCATCATTTTGCGTGCCCTCCACGATTTCGAAATAGCCGTTGCATTCCGCCGTCAAATTCCAAACGCGAGGAGAAACGGTGAGACTGGCCAGATCTCGCCGAAACGTTTCACCGACAGCGCGCATTTCGGAGGCCATTGCGATCATCGAACGGCCCTTTTTGATTTCGCCGCTGGCACGCTTAAAGGCTTGCATCATCACGACCAGAACGATTAAGGAAATCGTGATGGCGATCATCAACTCGAAGATCGAAAACCCGCGGCGCTCTGAACTACAGATTGGCGTGTAAAAAAACTTCATATGCAGCTTTCTATTCGATATAGCTTTGAACCATGATTGCGCGCTCGGTGTTGTGGTCGACTCCTTGTTCAAATCCAACCGGAATCGAGCGGTCAAAGATGAAGAAGCCGCGGTGCCGTTTAATTTGTCCATTGTCGGAACCAAGCTCAAGTGCCCCGGGCAACAAATTTCCAGTCGACGGATCGACTTCGAAGTAGCCGACCGTGATCCAGATTGCAAACACGCTCGATCGCGTCGTGACTAGGTTCCCCATTCGCTGGAGCGGATCGTAGCGAAAATACGCATTCCGGTCAGAGTTGTTGTGACCTTGCTGGCTATTCCAAGTCCCAGGATCGTAGCCAAACAATGCATCCGTAAACGAACCTTTACGCAACAAACCACCGTTGACGCCAATGGCCGGATCGATCGTTTCGCGAAAAGGATTGGCAAACTCATTCATAGCATCGCGGCGCGACGCATTCATCACGTTGTAATCCAAGAAAGGTCCACCCGTAGGTACGACTGTCGAGTACTCGCCCATGACTCCATTCCATAATTCTGGGTCGAGAATCGTGTTGATATTAACTTTGCCTGGATACCGGAATCGGGAAATATTGTTGAATGGCGGAGCCAATCCAAATATGGGCATTGCGGTCGCTGGATTTGAGTTGAAATACCGTTCGGTCCCAACATAGCGCGATGGTACCTCAACAAAATCGAGCAATTTGTAGAGTTCAAGATTGACCATCACTGGAGGAACACCGGATTGCTGCAAAAAGAAATTTGGCAGGTGCGCGAAGCCACTTCCCGTGGAATTTGCAGCAGTGATGTTGTATGGGTCATCCGAACCGCGGGCTGTATAACCATTCAAAAGCCACGAATTGTATTTCAAAAGCTGCGGGCTTGTCAAAAGCTGCGAGCTTGATTTCGTTGGGACCAGCATCAATTCAAATTGGCTGACGTATGGGCGATTGTTCCAAGTGAGCCAAGTAAATGGCTTGCTTGCATCGAGCCCAACATCAAAATACGCCTCATTAAACATTCCCAGTGACTGATACATCATCGAGCTAAAAAAATGCTGATCGACCCCGGGGACCAAATCAGGGACAGCCAAATTGGCTTCGCTAATATCGTCGTATGCACCGATTAGGACAGGTGGAATACCGGGAATACTGACGTTTGGATTGCGAAACAATCGTCTTTCCTGTGGCCAAAGCAGCCGATGATCATCTACTGACGCTGGAGGAGGCGTATCCTTTGCAGTTACATATTTTTCCGATCTACCACGTTCCATGGCAGCGAAGTCACGATGAATATCATCGATGTCAGTCGATGGTCCGGATGGATCGAAGCCCGGTGTGTAGGGATCAACGTCCGCGACCGGCGAAACGCCGTTGAACGACGTTAAATTAATTGAAGCCGAATCGACGGTCCTATACGGATTTATGACCGAATTCCAAGGTGCCAATGGATTCGCTAGACGCTGTAAATGAACGACTCGAAACGTTGGCGTTGTTCGGTCGTCTCGGATGGCGTGGTAGTCCGATAGATCGGAAGCGGTCGTTCGCCTTTCATAGTCAATCGGAATGTCCCTAAGAGTTTCATATTCCAGGCCGTCTTCGGGAGGTGTTAGCGTGTCAGCAATAAGCAACGGAAGTGTTGGTGCTTTTGTAATCAGATCTAACGGATCCGCAGGATCAATGAGGTAGCCTCCTAATGGATCGCTTACGTTAAACGACCGCGGTGCTCGAACAACATCTGTCATGACCTGATCTACCGGTACGGCGACAACATTGTTGCGAGTTAGTGGTGTCAGCATCATTGCTCCTGTTCCTGGGTCGAAGTCCTCGATTCGAACTTCGCCTGCCGCGGGATCAAGCGTAATACTTCGCGTATGGTTGAAATCAAAACTCGCGGGAACCCCTTCCATCGCAAAGGTCCGACGCCCGAAAGTTGAAACGTATCCCGGCGGAACCACCGGCGGAGTCAAATCCGATCGCAGATTCCCGCTAGACCCAATGACAGCGTGTTGACCGACTGGTAAAAGGAGGTTAAAGCCAGCGGCTGGGAAAAAAGTCTCGGCAAATACACCAGCTGTATCTGTATTTGCGAAATAGCTATCCGGTGGCTTGATAAAATACAAATATCGGTACGCTTCCGACGAATCGAGCATACCAACGTCGGGATCCTTGTCACGGGCATCTAGCGGATTTATAGGATCGTACGGTGGCTCGTACGGATCGTAATGTTCGTTCATCGGAAGATTGTCGCGAATAATTGCAATCCGCCAAACGGGATCGCCATTTGCCAAGCCGTTGTGGGTTCGACCAAGGTCGACATCGCTTCCCTGGTAAAGCTCCGCAGGATACGCGACATCATTTCCGGCAACACATGGCGCATACAACTCAATGAATGCCGATGCAACAGGAATAAGACGACTTTCAAAATTTGCATCCGACGTATCCGCATTTTCCGTTCTACGATCGTGAGCCGCAAACGTCTCGGTGATCAAGAGTTCCGGGCGTTCGCAACCCCAAACGGTGTAAGACCGGACATCATCAGACGCTGGCCAACCTGCTTCTCCGATGTCGTCAATTCCATTAAATCCGTCATCATCAATTCCCGCGATGCCCCATTCCGAGTCAGGGCCCGGATCCCAATCGACAGTGGCAGGATTTCCATCGCATTGCCAACCATTAAATGGGTTTAGATCGAATTCGAACGGAGCCATGATCGCGTCGGGATCGCGGAAATCCACGACGTTGATGCACCATTGGGCAAGAATGTCGCGATCTTTTGGGACAATATTATCAGCGTCAATATCGAGTCCATCTCCGTCGAAATCGCCGGCACCTCGAAGCCAAATCCTTGCCAATACGTAGAGTTGTTTTGCAAAATTCGCCCGAGCAAAAACGAGGTTGTCAACGTTGCCTTGGCCATTGCGACTTATATCCAATTCCAAATTTGAACCATCTGGATAAGTGACAGGATTCAAGTCTCCGGAACCATCCGTCAAATCAAAATAGCCATCGATAGCGCCAACGCCATCATCAAAACCGTTACCGAATGGACGATTGATGTCCATTTTCAACCCTTGCAAGATGTCTGGCGAAAGCATGTTGGCAACTTCGGCCATTCGCGTTGGTGCCAACGATTGCACAATCGTGGCAAGTTCAGCCGCCGAGTTCGACGGAGGAACGGGAACCTCCCAGCTATCAGTAGCCACGCGTAAACGATTGGAAGGGTCGCCTAACGTCGTCGGGGCTAAGGTTAACAGTCGATTAGGCAGGAATTTCGAATCCATGTCGAACATGCGGTAAACCCGTTCGAGTTCTTTAAGTGAGAAGAGATGATCGTGTTGAATGCTTGGAGTTACTGGATCGATCAGGGGATTGAAGCTCGAACCAGCCGATGGGTAGCCGGCCATATCGGTTTCGAAAGAGTTATCGATTAGATCGTCAGCGAGTGGAGTCGCGTCCACTTGGGGCATGCCGTACGGCAAATCCCCTTGCGCGGTCGTTAAAACGTAATTCGAAAATCCCCATCCATACTTTCCGAACACGTCCATTCGTGAGCCAAACAAATTACCAATGCCTCCCGTCGGATACCCGAACAATTTGTATTGTGACCACACATCGCGTACTTCCGACTCGCCAGGCCCGTAAGTTCCGCCGGGCCCGTCATCGCCAAATCGGCCATAATATTGGTTGGCGGGATCGCCGAGTATGTTGTAATATTCTTGGTTGAAGTTGCCCGGAGTGGCGGGGAATCCGCCAGGGGGCGGAAACAGCCGGCCCAATGAAATTTCCGTTGGACCGAAGCCCTGGCCCTGAGGAACAATTGCTGGATTTCCTAGCAGTGGAACATTTCCAACGATTCGGCCGCGTGCATCGTCGCCACTGCCATGCAGATTGAGATTGAACCGTCCATCCAAGTCCAAGACCATGTACGCCACCAGCGGTTTATACTGCCGACCGGCGCTATCAGTTTGGACGGCAAAACCCGGGTCAATCCAGATGCTGTCCAATTGTCCGTCGCCATCGTTGTCGATGACTGGCGCGGCTGAAGGAAACGCGCGGAATGCGTTATAAATGGGATTAGTGGGGAAGTGAGAAAAACTCGGGTAGATAACTGGAGGATTGCCCGACGCAAAATCGACGCCTGCGAGAAACGCGTTAGCGGGATCAATCGCATCGTATGTTTCGGTTGGATCGGTCCCGGTCCCCGCGAAGGCCCGTCCATTGATCAACACAATAGCGCCGGTATCATTCATATCTACGGGATCATCACCCAAGTCCAAAGCATTTGCGAAAGGGTTTAGACCGTTGGTTGTTTCCGGCACAACCAAGAATGAACGACTGGTCGGAATCCCCGTTGTTGGATCGTACTGGACGTCGTAATGAAAAATTCGACACGACGTTCCTTTTACCAGGGCAGTCGGTTTCGGAGTCGTTCCATCGGATGTTGGATTTGAAATAAACGTGATACATTGGCCACCAAACGCGCCAACTTTGTCCAAAAGTAAGAGGTCCGTTGGAGGCTCAATCAATGGTACTTTCAACGTTATACGAATGAGCTGCCCGTTTGCCTCGGATGCGGCCGACAAAATTTCACCTTTGAAACCTGTGGCGTACTCATCTCCAAGTAGGGATTGATCCCCGAAAATCGGATGGTTGAGCGCAGATTTTGGATTCGTGCTTCCACGCAAAAGATCCATCAATGCACGATCGATCAATGTTGATGCGGAGTCTCCCCGAACTTCCAAACTTAATCGTCCACGCGACGTGCGCATGAAATTGCCGGAAATGGTGACAAACGCAGCACCCATAAGCAGAAAGAGCACGATCAAGCTGATGACGAAGAGCAATGTAATGCCTCGGCGTTGGTGAATTTGACGACTCATAACGATCTCCAAAATTCTTGTGTTGTTCCCTAAGACTTACATGACACTGCTTGAGCGTGTCATCCCTATTTCCAACTGGACGAGGTTTCAAATCTCAATGTTCGTTC
The DNA here is from genome assembly GCA_031409895.1 of Planctomycetota bacterium. Classification (GTDB taxonomy): domain Bacteria; phylum Planctomycetota; class Planctomycetia; order Pirellulales; family Pirellulaceae; genus JANMEB01. The sequence continues at coordinate 2,099 of JANNYC010000040.1, read as the reverse complement.
GTAAACGGCAATTACATCAGGCAATAGCACCGCGTACACTGACGAGCCAAACTCCGGCGTTAAATCGCTTCCTTGCAAAGTGACGGTATGTGTCCCGCCGGTTTCATCGGCCTCCAAAACTCGATAAAATGCGATGTCGTTTACCTTTTCATTTGGTAGAAACGTACCGTCGATGAGCATTATCCACTGGCCGCGCCGAATCGCGATTTGTGCCGGTGGAACGGTAATTTCATTTAGAATCAAGTCACCACCACCGCTATAGGGTCCGGGAGAGCCAACGCTGAAGAGGCGATCTTTCGAATCCGGATTCCTTGCCAAAGACGCTACCGCATAAAATCGCGAATGACCGAAATTACGAGAATCTCGCACGACAAACATTTGCCAAGATAGCCGTCCGCTGTATTGTCGGCCGCCGTCTGGAGCAAACAATTGTTGTGTTGGTCCCGAAAAATCGTCGAGCGGAGCATCGGTAACCATATCGTCATGTCCCGAAAAGACACGCCTTGCAAGTGCCTTCGAGAAAACCCAAAAATCTGGGAAAATAGTCGCTAAATTGTGGTCTGTATTATCAAAAAGAGAAAGGCGCGCAAACGTGGGCCAGGCTGCTGGAACGTCTGTGAAAGGAACCACACCAAAGGATTGTTTGACAGTCGGGTCTAAAGAAGGATCAAGGACGCCGGGCAACAATCCGTGATGAGTCCAGCCCCATGGATCAATGCAGTACACGGAATTGAACCCAACAATTGCCCAAGAAATTCCGCAACCACGTTCACTTCCGGGAATCGGGATGGCGGGACCGGGCGTATTGAACTGCAATTGAACATTAGCCCAGTCGGCAACGGCGGAAAATGGAACTCGGAACGAATACTCAAGCCATTGCCCCGTCAGGATGTGCGGTCCGCCTGTAGCAATGACGTTTATGCCCTCAATTAGTGAGCATGTCACGCTTAGATCTTCGCCGGTGCCATTTAGACTGGGACTACCTGGCGGATTATCAGCAATCTTGGCGACACGATAATAAATCGTCGCTGTTTCCGGCGGCAATAAATTGGGATCCGGATCACTGACTTCAAGTCCTAGGGTCGCCGGTTGACCAGGAGGACTATATGTAAATGTGGTATCGTTGGGCAGAAGTTCATTGATTCGGACAAAATTTGCAGGTGCAGGAGCAAAAGGAGAAAACTGCGTCATCGGGATTGCGACGTCTGCATTAGGTCGCAGCCACGGGCAGTCACCCAACAAATAGGAAGCTGGCCTAATGCCATTTACATCTGGCGCGGCCCATCGCTGAGGGTTCATAAATCCTTGGGCCTCAAAATCCGCCATTCCGTTGCGGCCCAGCGTTTGGGCTGCGTCTTCGTTCATCCCTATTTGGACTTGGCGAACGGCGAACGCAATCAAGGCAAATACACCGAACACGCCGATCAGTGCAACCAGCATCGCCACCATGACTTCGATCAGCGAAATCCCGCGTCGTAGCGAGCGGGCGAGCAACTGCGTTTGATTCCGCTGGCCGGAACAGCAATTCAATCGCTTACCGCAAAGAACGCAAAGATCGCAAAGAAAAACCAAGCGAGTCGTTTTTGTGTTCTGTGTGCTCTTTGTGGTTATCATCTCGCTGCCTTTTTTGTTGATCGATGCCGTCGTTTTGGCGAGCCGCCGTCCGCGTCAGTTTGTACGATAAAATCGCTCATGACGTTCCTTTACTGATGTGCGCTCAGGCGCTGCCTCGCCAATTCGCGAGCGTCTTCAAGTGGCGTCAAAGTGTTCGCGGGATTATCGGTTCCCATTTCACTAGTTTTGACTGCACCATTGGTGTGATTCACTGTAACCCATAGATTGTTGATATTGTCGAGCGGTGCCACACCATCGGCTTCTTCGTCGGATGCAACCAATAAAAAAAGCGGATCAGACGGAAGTTGTCCACCGACACCGCCAACTCCATTGGGGAAAAACCGGTCAATCGCACCATGCTTGTCAAAAATTACAGCCACTGAATCCGTCCCAGTTAGCGGCGGAATTCCAAAGCCCGAAAGTTGGAGGTCAATGTATTGCCCTCTAGGAAGTCTTACTTCACTAGATACAACGCGAATCGGCTT
>JANNYC010000039.1:0-58299 GCA_031409895.1 Planctomycetota bacterium | reverse complement strand
CTGTCAGATGACCTCTGGTAGAATACTAAAATAAGTCTCGTCTCACGGTAAACAACACGCTGTTACCAGCGTAATGTTGAATATCCTTAGAAAGGAGGTGATCCAGCCGCAGGTTCCCCTACGGCTACCTTGTTACGACTTAGTCCCAATCATCGAGTTGACCTTCGGCGCTAGTCTCCTTGCGGTTGACATCGCGACTTCGGGCCCCCCCAACTTTCGTGGCTTGACGGGCGGTGTGTACAAGGCTCAGGAACACATTCACCGCGGTATGCTGACCCGCGATTACTAGCGATTCCAGCTTCATGTAGGCGAATTTCAGCCTACAATCCGAACTGAGCGACGTTTTTTGCGGTTTGCTTGATCTCACGATTTTGCATCGCATTGTGCGTCGCATTGTAGGACGTGTGCAGCCCTAGACATAAAGGCCATGAGGACTTGACGTCATCCCCACCTTCCTCCGGTTTAACACCGGCGGTCTCCTTAGAGTCCCCGCCATGACGCGCTGGTAACTAAGGACAAGGGTTTCGCTCGTTAAGCGACTTAACGCGACATCTCACGACACGAGCTGACGACAGCCATGCAGCACCTGCGCTAAAGCTCCCTTGCGGGCACTCCCTGCTTTCACAGAGATTCTAAAGCATGTCAAGTCTAGGTAAGGTTTTTCGCGTAGCCTCGAATTAAGCCACATCCTCCACCGCTTGTGTGAGCCCCCGTCAATTCCTTTGAGTTTCAGCCTTGCGACCATACTCCCCAGGCGGAGTACTTAACACTTTCGCTACGTCCGAAGGGATGTGGGGGTCCCTACAGACTAGTACTCATCGTTTACGGCCAGGACTACCGGGGTATCTAATCCCGTTTGCTCCCCTGGCTTTCGTGCCTCAGCGTCAGATAAGACCCAGTGAGCCGCCTTCGCCACCGGTGTTCCTGATGATATCAACGCATTTCACCGCTCCACCATCAGTTCCGCTCACCTCTGTCTTCCTCAAGCTACGCAGTTTCAAGTGCAGTTCCTCGGTTGAGCCGAGGGATTTCACACCTGACTATCGTAGCCGCCTACGCACCCTTTAAGCCCAGTGATTCCGAATAACGTTTGCACCACTCGTATTACCGCGGCTGCTGGCACGAGTTTAGCCGGTGCTTCCTCCGAGGATCGCTCATAATTTGCTCCCCTCCGACAGCGGTTTACAACCCGAAGGCCTTCATCCCGCACGCGGCGTCGCTCCGTCAGGCTTTCGCCCATTGCGGAAGATTCTCGACTGCAGCCACCCGTAGGTGTCTGGGCAGTGTCTCAGTCCCAGTGAGCTGGGTCGTGCTCTCACACCCAGTACCCATCTTCGCCTTGGTAGGCCATTACCCCACCAACTAGCTAATAGGACGCAGACCGCTCTAAGGGCAATAAATCTTTGGTCCGAAGACATTATCCAGTATTACCGTCAGTTTCCCGACGCTATCCTGAACCCCAAGGTACGTATCTACGCATTACTCTCCCTTTCGCCGCTTTCACTGTATTGCTACAGATCTCGCTCGACTTGCATGCCTAATCCACGCCGCCAACGTTCATTCTGAGCCAGGATCAAACTCTTCTATTTGTATGCATGCCGCATCCGCCGAAGCGGACACGGACGACTAGCCAAATGAAAAGGTTTGAAAAATATAAATAAGCTCGCATCCATCCAACGGTAAAACCATCGAACAAATACGAAACTTGTCGCATCGCTTGTGCTGGCTCGTCACTTCAAAAAGAAATGACTCAAGAGTTCACTACCAAATTGTCAAAGATCATTTCTCAACCGACTAGCGGCTAAGAGGGCCAAATTCTACCGCTGCGAAAATTCACGTCAACGGCTCTGCGGAATTTTTTGAGCCCGTCGCTGTCTCAGCCTCGATTTCCAGCAGTTTTTAGTCGACTTGATGCTTTGCGGCGGCGGAATGTTTTGTTCATTATTTGCCTATTGTGGCCAGAAATCGCGCCAGACATCTTGATAATGACCGTTGCGGCCACCAAACTGCACGATGTGACATCGCACCAAAAAACAAGGCAAATTTATGACTTTCGTGCAAAAAAAACCCTCCAAAATAGCTCGTTTCTCACAACGCTGGGCAGCGTTGGCGACCTTTGCTCTCGTGTCTTTGTTCGCGGTCGCGGCCTGGGCCCAACAAGACAATCCGATCATCCATACCATTCGACTTGCAAGTGCAGAAAAACAAGTGGTGGAAATCGAATCTGCCGTGCCTAGCAACAACCAAAATTCGGTCGAAGTCGTCATGGCGGTGTGGGCACCTGGCTTTTACCGAATTGAGAATTTTGCGGAAAACGTAACGGAGGTTTCCGCCAAATCGAATGTTGGCCAAACGCTTGAAGTCAAACAATCGCACCCTAATCGTTGGTCCGTTTCAAGTGCCGGAAGCGACGTGATTAACATTTCTTACCGCATGAAATGCGAACGAGCGTCGGTCGTGACGAATTGGATTGGAGACGATTTCGCCGTGTTCAACGGACCCGCAACTTTCTTGAACGATGCGGGAAATAAAAAGCGTCCACATCGGGTTCGGGTGGAACTACCGGATGGTTGGAAAGCCTACAGCGGACTCGAATCCGTGCCGAACCAACCGAACGAATTCGTTGCTCCCGATTACGATACCCTTTTGGATTCGCCGATCTTGGCGGGAAAGAACTTGAGCGTTCATGAATTTGAGGTCGCTGGCGTAAAGCATGTTTTTGTCAGCGCCGGCGAACACCCTGGATGGGACGGCGCCAAAGCCGCCGCGAACTTGGCCAAAATGGTTCAAGGACAACACGATTTCTGGGGGCAATTGCCGTTCAAGCGTTACGTCTTCTTGAACATGTTTAACAAAGGTGGCGGCGGCCTGGAGCATCTGAATTCGACGCTGATCACGACGCAACTCAATCCAAGCGGAAAAAACACGGAGCCTTGGTCCGCGTTTCGCTGGCTGGCGTTTGTGAGCCACGAATATTTTCACACGTTTAATGTCAAACGATTGCGGCCAATTGAACTGGGGCCGTTTGATTACGAACACCCACCGACCACCGCAAGTTTGTGGATCTCCGAAGGGCTGACGTCATACTACGGTGATTTAATTGTTGTTCGGTCGGGATTGGCGAAACCGGAGGATTTTTTGGGGTCGATGTCATCGTACATTCGGCAGTTGCAGGATTCGCCGGGCCGGCTAAAGCAGTCGCTAGAACAAGCTTCGCTTGACGTCTGGAACAGCGGGATGTCGGGCGTGACTTCGGACAAAGACAACAAGATCAGTTACTACGTTAAAGGCCCGATTGTCGGGTTTTTGCTGGACGCGAAAATTCGACGTGCGACAAGTGGCGCGAAGAGTTTGGATGATGTGATGCGGCTGGCGTACTCGCGGTATTCAGGCGAACAGGGCTTCACGCCAACGGACTTCGTCGCTGTGACCGAAGAAGTTGCGGGAGTTGACCTGGACGCGTGGTTCAAGCACCATTTAGCTTCGACAGAGGAACTCGATTACGCAGAAGCGTTGGCTTGGTTTGGGCTGCAATTCACGGACGAAGCCGATCCAAAGTCAAAGTGGTCGCTCTCTGTTCATCCCGACGCGACGGATGCACAAAAGGCGGAACTTCGGCGTCTAACTTCCGGTCAAAACGCAACGGAAAGTACGCCCAAATAGGCGGTTGCATGAAAGTCCATATCAACAATCCGGTGGCACGCCATGAGTCCGCGAAGGGCGTGGTTGTATGAAAGTCCATATCATCGGTGCCGGAATCGGCGGGCTGAGCGTCGCCCTCGGCTTGCGACGCATCGGATGCGAAGTCATTATCTCCGAACGCTCGTGCTCCATTCGCGAAGTCGGTGCCGGGATTTCATTGTGGGCCAACGCGATTGCCGCCCTCGGATCGTTGGGTGTTGAAAACGCAGTGCGGCCACTGACTTTGCCGGTCCGTCTGGCTGAGTTTCGCGTCAACGAAGGCCATCGATGCATTTCGCGAATTGATCTTGCGGCTAAAGAAAAAGATCGAAGCTTGCCGCCCACTTTGTCTATGATTCACCGCGCGGATTTGGTCGGCGCTTTGGCCAAGTCGATTCCGACCGCAACTTTTCGCTGGAACCAAACCTTAGTTGGCGTGCAGTCGTTTGAAGATCAGATCACCGCTGAATTCGCGGACGAATCCCGAGTGATGTCCGATCTTTTGATTGGCGCGGACGGAATTCACTCGATTGTGCGTAGCCATGTGCTCGGCAATTGTCGGCCACGCTACGCCGGTTACACGTGTTATCGAGGGGTCTGCGAAGCACCCACGACGCTTGTGTCAACAGGTTATGTTTGCGAAGCATGGGGCAGGGGACAACGATTCGGCGTTACTTCCCTTGCGGACGATCAAATCTATTGGTGGGCGACGTGTCCGTCCCCTCCCAACGAAACGGAAAAAAACCCTCGCGAACGGCTGAAAGAGCTTTTCAAAAACTGGGCAGCACCGATTCCGCAACTCCTGAAAACGACGCCTGCTAATGCGATCTTAAAAAACGACATTCTGGATCACGAGCCACGCTTGCCTTGGCATCGCGGACGAGTCGCAATGGTCGGCGACGCTGCTCACGCCGTAACTCCGAATTTCGGCCAAGGTGGTTGTCTCGCGATCGAGGACGCAGTCGTTTTAAGTCGGCTGTTGCGTCCGCTCGTCGAAGACCTTCGTAAACGCGGATCCGTTGCAAGTTCCAGCGCCATCGAAAAAGTCTTCGGTGCGTTTGCGAACGAGCGATTCGAACGCTGCCGGTGGCTTGCGAAAAAATCGAATCAGATGGGCAATCTTGGACAATGGTCAAGTGGGTTGTCGGTTGCCTTGCGGAATTTTGCGATTGGCCTGACGCCACCGCCTCTGATTTGGCGAATGATCTTGAGGCCAACGAACTTTGACGCAGGACAGCTTTAAGCCATGTCGTTCTCAAGTCGCACACCTGTCGTTGTTGTACTTCGCGCGGCCCTTTCGTTTAGCCCGGAGCCAACGGCGACGGCGTGACCGCTGCGAAGTTGCCGTCCCCGTTGGCTCCGGGTTAAACGACGCATCGGGGGGCGGAAGAGATAAAGCGCCTGGACGATTCGTGCAAAAATCGCTTTGCGCCAACCGATTTCTGGTAATCTGGGAAACCGATTATTGCCAAGCCGCCCTCGTTTTAATCGAATCACAAATCAAATAAGATGTGGGACGGCGGGTCGGCACAACAATCCCGCGTTTGATTCGTTAATCTCGCGTTCTTCAATTTGGGGATCGAAAATGATATTCGGAAAACTCTGGCGTGCGTTTCGCGCTCAAATCAACAAGGTTGCGAACTTCTTTTGGACAGCCGACCCGATTGCTCAGATGCAATACGAGTACGACAAAGCAGTCGACGAAATGAAATCCGGTCGACAAGGCCTGGAACAATATCGTTCGCTGGTCGAGCGAGTCACGCGCCAAGTCGATTCAGATAAAAAACATGTCAAGGATCTCGAAGGCAAAATCAAAGCTTATTTACAAGCAGGCGACCGCGACACCGCCGGCAAGTTCGCCATCGAAATGCAAAAGGTGAACGGCCAATTGGCCGAGAATCAATCGCAATTGACAATGCACGAAAAGGCGTACGACAACAACGTGCGCAAAATAAAACACGCCATGGGGAAACTTGCGGACGTTCGCGACAAGATCACCAAGTACGACGCCGAACTCAAGATGAGCCGGGCTGAAGCCGAAATGGCCGAGCTTGCCAAATCGTTTGACTTCGACGTGACGACTGACTTTGGACAAATCGAGCAAGTCATCCAAGACAAGATTTCGTTGAACCGCGCCAAAGCCCGCGTCGCTACCGACTTGTCCGAACAAGGCATGGAAGAGATCGTGGTTTCCGAAAAGGTCGAAACCGCAATGGCCGAGGATGCACTGCGAGCCTTCGAAATCGACATGGGCCTCGTCACGCCGCAAACCGCAGGCGTGAAAGAGGAAACCAAAGAGTTGGGGCCAGCAAAACAACTTGAAAAGCAAAGCTAACCATTTAGTTTGGACGGAAATCGATGAGTTCAGGTAACGTCACCGACGAAACTCGAAGCGCTCGGCCAACTGGAAGCGAAGCTCCTGCGTCGTTATTCGGCAACGCGCCAGATCGAACCGCGCCCTCTGTCCCGCAATGGTATCCGACTTGGGCAAAAGAGATCGCGGACTTGTTTTTCGCTGCGAACACATGTTTGTTCGTGGTTCACGGCAACGTCAATGACTTTGTGTACACGCGATCGACATCGAAAGCGAGCGAGCTGAAATCGACGGCCCCAACTGCGGAGGCCGATTCGTTTTGCGGATTGACGGAATTTATTTCACAACAGCTTTTCGGATCGTGGGATATCATCGTCTCGTACGATTTGGGACGCGGTATCCAAGCCGAAGCTGGCGCGGACGGCGCTCGTCACCAGGAGATGATGAAGTATCTCACCACGCATTTGGGCGGACCAAACGCTTGGACTCGCGATCCCGATCAAGTCCTCGACGCTTTCGATCGGCTGATCCAACGAAACTTGCTGGAAGAAAACCCTAAAAATCGAAAGCGTATTGCGTTCCTGTTTCCGTACGCTCAATACCTTGCACCATCCGGCGAACATTCGACGCTCGCTCGTGGTCAAGCCTCGCGACTCGTGCGGCTCCTTTCGTGGGCGCAAAACCCGTACATCAAACGGGTCAACATGGCTTTCTGCTTGATCGCCGAGGCTCTCAACGAAGTCAATGATCGACTTGTCCAAAATCCACACGTGGCAACGATCGAGGTTCTGTTGCCAGACGATGACGTTCGGCGAAAGTTCATTCAAAGCCAGTTCTCGCGAATTGGAAAAATCGAACCGAATGGCGATGCTGTATTGCCCGTGTCTGTCCCGGCCACAATGCCGTCCGCGAATTCAAAAACTGTTGGCAATGGAAATGTTAGCGCTGACAAGACTCGCGGCTCATCCAGCAATGTCGACCAAATGCTTACGCAGGGCCTCACTGCCGAAGCCATTACGCAGCTCTCGAACGGATTGAATTTAATTAACTTGAACGTGGCACTTTCCCGGGCGGGTGGCGATGGCCAGCGGGTCGACGTGCAGCGTTTTCGAAACCTAAAGAAAGGCCTGATCGAGCGACAATGCCAAGACTTGGTGACGTTTATCGAACCTGGTCACAAACTCGATTTAGTCGTCGGCCACACTGCCGCGAAAGAACGCTTGCGGCAAGATGCTCAATTTATCGCGGATGGAATTCTCGACGCGGCTCCGATGGGTTATCTGATTTGCGGCCCTGTTGGAACTGGCAAATCGTTTTTGGCGGAGTGCTACGCCGGTTCAATCGGCATTCCATGTTTAGTGTTGCGAAATTTCCGTTCGAAATACGTTGGCGAAACCGAAGGCAATTTGGAAAAAGTCCTAACCGTACTCCGCTCGCTCGGACCAGTCGTTGTCATCATCGACGAAGCAGACGCGGCACTTGGCAATCGCGAAAGTGGCGGCGATTCCGGAACGAGCAGTCGTGTCTTTTCGATGATCGCCAGCCAAATGGGAAACACGAAATATCGCGGGAAAATTATCTGGATGCTTTTGACAAGCCGTCCCGAGCTATTGCCGATCGATTTGAAGCGTCAAGGACGCGCCGAAGTCCACATTCCCTTGTTTTACCCGGACGAAAAATCGGAAATCAAAGAGATGTTCGTGGCGATGGCGAAGAAAAACAAAGTGCAAATGGCGATCGATGCGATTCCAGATGTTTCGCCGGATCGTCGCTTGAGCGGTGCCGATATCGAGAGCGTCGTCTTAAACGCGAAACGCCAAACTCTGTCGCAAGGCAGAACCGTAACGGAGCGAAGCGATCTGACTGAAGCCTTGGATAGTTTTATTCCGTCAGCGCAAGGTTTGGAAAAAGAACTTCAGGAAATGGCCGCAGTCCTCGAATGCACCGACCGCAAGTTCTTGCCCAAAGAGTGGCAAGAAAAACTTGCGGTTGCCGACGCGCGGGCAAAACTCCAACAGCGAATGGTCGCCATTCAACAAATACTTGATCGATAATGAAATCATTTCTACATCACAGAAACGCTAGGGTCTGACGCCAATTTGCGTCCGCCGCGGCGGATTCGGAGTAAATTTGGGTCTGACCCTTTCGCCCTGATAGTTTCACGCAACAATTTTGACAAAACAGGAGAATTTAATGAGCCGAAAGAGCTGGTTAGATGACGATATGCAATCGACCATGATCGATGACTACGCGAAAAAATTGGGCACGTTCGTGAGTGCGATTTCCGACGGCCACATCGACGAAGGAGAATTGGCGGCGCAAGAAAAGCGAGTCGTCGAGATCATGAAAAAAGTCGAGCCGAAATTGGACGACGCCTTGCATAGCGACTTGACCAAGCTGTTGTGCGAACTGTCGGCTTACAACACAATGCAAACGCTTCACGAAATGAGCTTATCTCGCCCGAAATCGAAATTTCGGGGTTAGAGTCGATTACAAGTTTTGAAAATGATGCAAAGGGGTTGGAACAATGGCAGGTAAACCTACGCCGGCGTTTTTCGGTGTCTTGGGGTTGGTCGTTTTTGGCTTGATCGGTTTCGCTGTCTACCGATATCTCGACAAAGCTCCAGCCAACGTCGTTAAAAAGGCAACCAGCGCTGACGAAAAAATCGACCCAGCTAAACTTGGACAGCCACCAAAAGGCGAAGGTCCCGAGGCTCAGGACAGCACAGGTATCACCACGGTCAAAGAATACGAATTCAAACCCTCCGAACGCTTGCCGCCCGTTAAGGGTACTGCTGCCTACAAACCGCTCGAGGACAACACGGTTCGATTCGCATTGAATGTGTGGGCCGGTTGGGCACCCATCATCTTGGCCAACAATGGTTTCAAACCAGGTAAAATCTGGAAGACGCCCGACGGGAAAGAATTCAAAGTTGCACTCGATTTGATCGACGACCCGGTTGCGATGCGCGATGCATACGCCAGCGGTGACGTCCACATCGGTTGGGCCACACTCGATATGGTCCCTTTGTTCATCGACGGATTTGTCAATTCCGACGGCTCACCGAAAGATAGTCGCGTGATGCCCCGAATCTATCAGCAAGTCGATTGGTCAAACGGCGGCGATGGGATCGTCGCTCGCGACGACATCAGAAACGTCGACGATTTACGGGGCAAGAAAATCGTCCTCGCCGATAACTCCCCTTCACAGTATTTCGTATTGAACATGCTCGTTGCCGGAGGAGTGCAGCCGCCTGAAGTCAACTTTGTGTATACCCAAAATGCTTTTGAGGCCGCCAACGCGTTTTTTGCAAACAAGGACATTTCAGCCGCAGTTTCATGGGCGCCTGACATTTACAAACTAGCCGACGTCAAAGGCAATCGCATGCTCGTCACGACCCAAACTGCCAACAAGCTGATTGCCGACGTCTGGTTCGCACGCGCGGACTTTGCGCAAGATAATCCAGGCATTGTTGAAGGACTTGTTCGCGGCATTTTCGATGCCATGACCGAATTAAAATCAGATGCAGCCAAACAAAGCGTCGCGCAACTCATGGCGGAAGGCTACAGTTTGCCTGCCAGCGAAATGCTTGCGATGTTGGGCGACGCGCACAGCACGAACTGGGCGGAGAACTATCAGTTCTTTGTGAACAAAAACAACCCGACGAATTTCGAGCGCGTCTGGAACCAAGCCTATTACTTGTATCGCAAGATTGGCAAAATCAAGAATCAGCCAGTTCGCTTCGACCAAGTCATGGACTTTTCGATTATCAACAAATTAGGTAACGAAGAAAAATACGCAGCCCAAGTCGACGAATACGCAGTGCAATTCGTTCCCAAATCGACATCCGAAGTCCGCGGCGCTGAAGAGATTTTGACCAATACGGTCGTGATTCATTTTTATCCCAATACCTACGACCTATACAAAAAGGTCACCGTTCGAGAAGGAAACAAAGACATCGAGCGAGCCTATGATCCCAATGTCGATTTAGTTTTGGATGATATTGCCAAACTTGCCGGTCAATTTGGCACGGCCCGAATCGTGATCGAAGGCCACACCGATAGTTCGATGAAAGGCCAAATTCCGCCAACGCTTGTCAAACAGCTTTCCAATGATCGAGCCGCCGCAGTAAAGACTGCGTTGGTGAACAAGTTTCAATTGGATCCTAATAAATTCAACGTCGCCGGTATGGGGTGGGACGTTCCGGCTGATTCGGGTGACCCAAACAATCAAGCCAAAAATCGACGCGTCGAAATCAAGGTTTACCCTGCCGAAGCAACGCAATAGGCCCCGGGCCTCGGTTTTTGACACTGCACCATTTGGATGATCGATAGTTGTGTGATTAGGTTTTGGTCACTGAAAGTCTTTTGTTCGTTTAACCGCTTGGCTTCCGAGCGCTGTGGCCTCGTCACACGGACCGAAGCGGTCCGGTTAAACAAAGACCAGCGGCAATTTTTACTTTAAGCGCAACAATCCTGGATTCCCGCCTCCACGGGAATGAAGGAACAGAAAACAATCCCGCAAACTGAATTCGCTCGATTAAAGCCATGAGCCAAAACCCTCCGAAAAACCGTCCAAACGCCGCGTGGGAGGTTGGCACGACGAGACTCCAAAATGCACGGCCAACTATCGAACGGAACAACCAAGAGCTTCGCCGGGGCCGCTATTTTGAGTTGCGCCGCCCCGTCCATTTTGTAACTTCGTTCCTTCTCGGCTTGGCATGTCTGGCTCTTAGTTTCGGAATTTGGTGGTTCCTCACCCGGGGCGAGTCGGGAGAGGAACGGATTATTAGCCCGATCCTTTTGCCGAGTCCCATGGAAACTTTTGAGTCGTTTCCATCGCTTTGGGGCGAAAGGAACTTGGCGGGCAATTTGTTAATAACCATGCGGCGGCTCGTGATCGGCTTTGGATTGGCGGCGCTAGTTGGAATTCCAATCGGCGTATTGGCCGGATGTTTTCCGCCGCTTCAAGCATTCCTGACACCGTTAATTCTGTTCGGTCGAAACATTCCGATCGCCGCATTGATTCCTCTTACTTTTATCTTCTTTGGCATCGCGGAAAAGCAAAAAGTCATTTTCATTTTTCTCACTTGTGTTGCCTTCATCGTCGCGGATTCGGCGTCGAACGTCTTAGCAGTCGGACAACAATATATCGACACGGCGTACACATTGGGTGCCAAACGAAGGCACGTTATCGCGAAAGTCTTGGTGCCGCTCGCAATGCCGGCGATTTTTGATTCGTTGCGACTGCTGTTCGGCTTGGCATTTGGTTACATCATGTTGGCCGAAACGGTGAAATTAGGAGGTGAAGAAGGAGGCCTAGGAAATTTGATTCTCATGTCACAGCGTCGATCGTTTACCGCGCATATTATCTTGATCATTTTGATCATTCCCCTTGTTGCTTTAATCATCGACCGATGCTTATTTTTCGCACAACGGCAGCTTTTTCCATTTCGATATGGCGGTGCAGGATACTTGAAAAAGCTCGGTCGTTTCTTCGTTCAGACTTGGCAAAGCATGAAAGGCGCGCTGATTCCGCCAACTCCGGAAATTAGTGGACTAGTCGCCTCGCAGCTACAAGCCATCGCCGCAATGGACCAAAAAGCCAGATCGTATGAAATCGAGCACCTCTCCGACGAAGCTCGAAAGCAATGGCGACCATGAACGAAATGCCCAACACGAGGACGAATCAGACCACAACGTCGAGCGAGGCTCCGGTCGGAATGGCGCATCCGCTTAATCACGTGCGGCAACCGGCCGAAGTCTCCTTACCGCATGTCGTTGAGTTCAAAAGCGTTACCAAGACATACAACTCCGGTCGATCGAATGCTTTCACCGCGATCAAGGATATCACTTTCGTCGTACAAGATTTGAAGGACCAAGGCGAATTCGTTTGTATTCTTGGGCCCAGCGGTTGCGGCAAAAGTACGATCCTGCGATTGATCGCCGGACTTGAGCCGCAGCATCCCCCGACGCTTGGGTCCGTCTTGGTCATGGGCCAGCCGGTAAGCGCACCAGGCTCGGATCGCGGCATGGTTTTCCAGGACTACACGAGCTTTGACAATCGCACGGTCTTGGACAACATTACATTTGGATTGGAATGTCATCGAATTCCGCGAGAACAGCGTGAGACCTTGGGTCGGCATTGGATTCACCAAGTCGGTCTCAACGTCGCGAAAGACCAAGACAAATACCCTCACGAGCTTTCCGGCGGCATGCGCCAGCGAGTCGCCATCGCCCGCAGTTTGATTTTGCGTCCACGCATTATCTTGATGGATGAACCGTTCGGCGCGCTCGACCCGCAGACTCGCATGAACATGCAGGACTTGCTGATCAAACTTTGGAAATCCGTCAACGCCACGGTTTTCTTCATCACACATTCCATCGAAGAAGCGGTTTTCCTCGGCGATCGAGTCTACGTCTTAAGCAGTTCGCCCGGCAAACTCATTCGCGAAATAGAAATCGAGCCCGCCGACCGCCCCGCCGCCGAAATGCAAAAAGAACCCCGCTTTCAAGAATCCGTCTCCTTCATCCGCGACCTAATCACCGCTCAGGAAAAGACTTAGGCTACGTAGTCCTGTGCGTAATCGATATTGAAGGCCCTGGGTCATTTCAAAAGGTCAGCGATGGTCTTAAACAAAATTCACATGCAAATGTGGCTGAAACTGCCTTGAGTGGATCCTTCGAAGAAGCAATCGAAAAAAGCAATCCTTGCCGTTATAATGGCCAACGTCCGACCTGTGGGGCGAGCGATATTTTGTAGCGACAATAGACTTTTCTTTCATGGCAACTACGTGTTTGGTTATATAAAAACAGCGTTTTCGAATTCATGGAACTTGCTGTTCTTTTTCGGCGGGCTGGGCTTTGCAGCGCTGAGTGGGCAGCCGGATGTTGTTGTTCCGATCGTCTTGGCTGCAGAAACTTTGTATTTGGGAGCACTGGGGACACATCCGAGATTTCAGGCTTACGTCGATGCTCAAGAGGCCAAGGCTAATCGCGAAAGCAACTCCGAACGGAATCAGGAAATTCTCAAGAAGATAATGAAGTCGCTACCGAACCATTTGTACCATCGCTACGAGCAGCTTCGAAAGCGTTGCCGCGACTTGCAACAAATCGCAGTCGATTTGAAAGAACCGGGCACCGAGGATCTGCCTGTCAATCTAGAATCCATGCAATCGCAAGGCTTGGATCGACTGCTGTGGGTTTTCTTGCGACTGCTATTCACCCAGCATTCGCTTGAGCGATTCTTTGAAACGATTTCATCGGAAAAGCTCGAAGGCGAGCAACGCCGAATGAAAGAGCAACTGGAGCAACTTGATCCCAAGGACAATTCGCAGCATACCGAGAAAATTCGCCATGCGATCAACGACAATTTGAAAACGATTCAAGACCGAATCGACAATTTCGAACGCGCGGCAGGCAACTATAAATTTGTCCAGTTGGAATTGGATCGCTTGGAAAACAAAATCAAATCGCTTGCCGAGTTGGCCGTCAATCGCCAAGACCCCGACTTTATTTCAAGCCAAGTCGATGCCGTGTCCAAGAGCATGCTGGAAACTGAAAAGACAATGAACGATCTGCAATTCGTCACTGGCCTTGGGCAAGTCGACGAGGAAACGCCTGAATTGCTAACCGAACCGCCGGTCATGATCCATTGATCTGTCGTGAAAAATATAAAAAGCCACAAGGCAGCAGGCCGCCTTGTGGCATCGTTAAGTCGGACTTTTGATCAACGCTGACTATCCACCGGCACCGACGTAAAAGCCACCGGGCAGTTCAGCTTGGACTGTGAAGAAATTCTCTTGTTCATCGGGGTTCGGCGTAAAGTCAAAGACTTTGGGTAAGTTCATTCCACCAAGTCCACCCGCCGTCACGACTTCGACTTCGCCGTCGCCGTTGATGTCGATCACCGCGACGCGAATGCTGTCACCGTCTTGCTGCGAATAAGGTGCAAAACTGAAGAGTGGTGGTGCCGCAAGATTCGTCCCGTCGAACACGCGGACCAAGCGTTGGCCACTGGTGCCTCCACCCACGATGATGTCAGCGCGACCGTCACCGTTCACGTCGCCAGACGCAACGTAAACGCCGATTCGATAGTTCGTGTCATAGGCCAAGAAGCTCGAAACGAGCGCTCCCGCTAAATTCGCGCCGTTGAACACTTTGACCAACGGTGCTCGACCCGCGCCTGGAGCTGTGATGATGTCCGGTACCGTGTCGCCGTTGATATCGCCCACCGCCACGCGAACTCCACCCGCGAATGGCCTTGGATAAGCCAGGAAATGCGTCTGATGAACCCCCGTTTCGCCGCTGAAGACTTTCACTATGGCATCACCACCGCCGTTGTCCGGGCCGGTGATAATGTCGGTGAAGCCATCTTGGTTGATGTCGCCCGCAGCGACCCACACGCCGGCATTCGAACCCTTGGCATAAGCGTAAAATCCGCCCCGCGTCCCTGCAAACGCAACGCCTGTGGCTCCGTTGAATACGCGAACCAGCGGTGCTCCACCAGGACCGGCGGCCGTGATGATGTCGGGAATTCCGTCGCAATTCACATCGCCCACCGCAACTCGCACGCCACCATTGAAATTCTTGCTATAAGCGAAGAATGAAAACTTCAAGTCGCCCGTCTCCGCGTCGTACACGCGCACAAGCGACGGTGCTCCAACGTCCGGCGCAACCACGATCACGCCGACATGGTTGAGCTTTTCAAAGCCGTCGAACGCCACGTCTTCGCGATTCGAAAACGTCCAAGTCGCATTCCCTTCGCCGTCCGCAATGAGCAGCGGATCGGTCACTCCCGTAAAGTCAACGTACAACGCGTCGCCCGGAAGCTGATCCGGATTCATCGGGCAATCGGGATCATTCCCATGAAGTTCAAACGCAGTCGTTGCACTGGGAATCAAATACACCGTGTCCGGGAAATACCCGTTGCTCAAGTTCATAGTGATATGAGACAGACTGCTGTACGTCAGCGAACCGCCCGCACCAAAGAACGAGTCGCCCGCGTCCGCCCCGATTTGCGTCGGAGTCACGTGAACGATATCGCCCGACACAAGACCTAGATCGCTGAAATCTTCCAGCCGCAGCGTATTCGTGCCGCCTTGGCCATTGATCGTCAAGCTGCTCACGATCCCATCCACCGTGCCAACCGGCGGAGCGACCGGGCCTCCATTCGAATCGACCGTCACGGCGTCGCTGCCAGCACCCGCGTTGATCACTACCGGCGTCGTCGCCAAAGTATTCTGCACGTTGATCGCATTCCCGCCCGATCCACCGTTGACCGTCAGCAATTCCACAGTGAAATACGAAATCAAAGCCGCGCCATCGCGATCGACGGTCGAACTTGTGACGACGTAGCTATGCGCATCGGCGTCAAGTTGATCGTTAACAAAAACCGAGTCGCTCGCCGCAGGAAGATTGCCGTTGATAGTCAATGTTCCCAAAAGATCGTCGAGCGACTTGGCAATATTGCCGACATTAATTTCGTCGTCACTTGGTCCGCCATTGACCGTCACCGGAGTCGTTGCGAGAGAGCCGCGAACATTGATCGTATTGGCGGCTAAACCCGCGTTAAGTATCAAAAATTCGACGGTCGAGTATGTTATGTCGGCCGCGAAGGTGCGTTTCACCGTTGTCGCGAAAATTTGATAAAGATGCGGATCGACGTCGCCTTGGTCATTGATGCTCAGCGTTTCCCCGGTGCCGGGACTCTGACCGTTCACCGTGACCGAACCCAAGATGCCGTCCAACGAATTGGCTAGACTGCCGACGCTATTGGAGTCACTACCGGTGCCGCTGTTGATAGTAACATTCGTTCCAGATGCAGTACTTCGAACGCTGACCGTGTTGCCACCGGAACCGCCGTTAACCGTTACTTCTTCAAAGTTTCCATAGGTAATGAGAGCAGCGCCATTTCTGCTGAGTGTTGTGCTCGTGACAATATAGGTATGCGGATCGACGTCGCCTTGATCATTGAGATTCAAGCTGTCACCAGTAGTCGAAGAGTTCCCGTTCACGATTACGGCACCGAGAATCGTATCGAGCGAATTTCCGGAACTGCCGATGTTGATCACGTCGTTTTGATCTCCGCCATTAACCGCCACGGGGAGCGCGGCGATTGTCCGGCGAACATTGATCGTGTCGCCGCCAAGGCCCCCGTTGATGATCAAGCTTGTTAGCCCTTCGGCCAAGTTCGGATTGTTGAGTGTAATAGTGTCTCCGCCGCCCGCGCCATCTACCGTTACGTTGGTTTTGTGCGCGAAGTCTATCAACTCGAAACTGCCGCTGCCGCTGTTGATCTCGGTGCTTTGGCAACCAGCCAAGCAGTCGACCGTAAATACTGTCGGCCCGTCCACGATGTTAATCAACTCTCCGCCACCAGTGCCGTTAAACGTGAAGTTCGTGACCGTGACGGTATCAGTAATCGGAGCGATGTTGCTAAACGTGATCACCGATGCGCCGAAGCTGACCGTGCCGGAGCTTGGGCCCGTGGCAGTGTAAACCTCATTAGCGAACGATCCGCCTTCCAAGATCAGACCATCGCCGACGCCAACACCACCATCGAAGTTAACACCGGATGCAGGAACTGGATTCCCGGCGGCAAAGTTCACAGTCAGTACGTCGCTGCCTGCGTCACCCGTGACCGTGATTGCTCCAGCCAAGAAGCTCAGATCGCCGCTTAGCTTGATCGTGTCGGCGCCGTCCAAGCCATTAATTGTGATTGAGTTGACCGTGCCGATATTAAATCTGCTTTCGAGTGGTCCAGTCGGTCCGGTCCCAGGCACGTCAGCACCGACGTCGACGCTGAACACGAGTTCAGCCCCGACGCGGCTGATATTGATTATGTCCGCACTGTTGTTGGCACCAGTCATTCCGCGAACCAACACATTGCCGGTCGTCGAATTCCAAAGGGCGTGCATCGTTCCAAAGACGTCCGCGCCGCCGGCAGCCAAGGTGTAGCTGTAAACATCCGCGAGCATCAACGATGACATCAGCGATGGAACGAAGCGCAAGTCACCGGGGAATCCTGTCCCCGAGGCGTTGCCCACATCGAGAGCTCCTGTGAATCCGGGAACCGGAGTGCCTGTCTGCGGTAGCGCGACATGCAACGACCGACCTGTATCGGTGCCGCCGGGCCCGCCATTGTTGCTTGTCAACAAAGTGCTGACGTTCGGGCTCACAAATGTGAATAGTGTACCTGGGGCATCGATCGTGTCCGCAACGCCCGTATTGGTGACAAACGGATTGGACGAGCGCCAAAGAGGCGAAATTAGTCCATCTTGAACATTGGTAAGCCCTAACGCATGGTTCATTTCGATGGTGACAAGGCTGTAAAGGTCATTGAGATTGTCCGCAGGACCTCCAACGGTAGCCTGGCCCACGAAAGCATTGAAGATTGGTCCGGCAAATTCGGAATGGTCGTTCGGATTGAGATCGAGATACCAGCCAGCACCGTCACCCATGCCGTCGCCGTTCGTGTCATTTCCCGAGTCAATAGAAATGGTCCGCCCCAGCGGGTGGCCAAACAAGTCGTGGTCGGCTGCACCGGCCCCGCCACCGAAACCGGTGTCGGTGGGATCCATGCTCAGATTGATTTCGATCGTGTTTGGATTTTCAAAATGGGGGAGAGGAAGCAGGACTAAGACCTGTTGTTGGAAGTTCGTGATGAGTTGCTCCCAATCATCCAGTGCCGCATCGACAACCGCTCGTGCCACGTCGTCGTTTGCACCAAAGACCGTATCGAACGAATCCGTTCCATCGCCACGATTTGTCCAGACGATCGTGGACAACAAATTGCGTTCTTCCAATTGTTCAAGAAACATCGACGGTCGGAGCATTCGGTCACCCTGAAAGCGAGTCCGAAATCGTTTGCGTTGACTAACGGAGCGCGATTGACCTGCAAACCAATTGGCGAACATGGAGATCTCCTCACAAGAAGCATTGACAACGTACGTGCGCGCCGGAACACCCCGGCGCGATAGCATTTCCCAATTCAATCTTTGGCGAACCCGCGTCACTATCTCATTCGAAAGCGTCTGCATCCTTCGGCAGAAAACTCCAGAACGCAATCAAAAGAGTGACCACGATTCCGCCAAACTAAAAAGCTTTGAACCACAGAAGCTTGAATCCGAATAACGGGCTCATGATAATACGCCAGTTCGTCCGGTCAATTTGGGGCAAGGAAGATAATCTGAACTCGCCCCTTTCATATGGCGATATTACAGCGGAAACGTAATGATCCGCTCGAAATCGTCAGGAAAATTCGGCAAAAGATTCATAGTTAGCGCGTATTCAAGTGCCTTTGGCCCGTGCCCCGTCTTCTGAGCCAATAAGCAAAAACGCACTTGGTAGCCCGGTGAAAGACGCGGCGTCACGTTTCCAGCGATTGAATCGGCCTTTTCCTGCCAGATTGTCATTGGACCCGTTTTCGAAGATACTTTGTCCAGCTGGGAGCCTGCGAAAAAGCTTTGAGCCTGCAAGAAACGCTGATTGTCCAAAAATCAAATTGTTTTGGCACATTGGTTGCTTAAAAGCCCCGCCTTGTGGACTTTGGCTGCCAATCGGCATCTGGTCCCGGCATACAACGGCAACTTAAACGCTTCGGCGTTCTCTTTTTCCTAACAGTCGAATTATTTCAGGGAGTCTCGATCGTGGCAAAGCAAATTGTTTATGACGACGAAGCTAGAAAACCACTTTTGGCTGGGGTCACGAAATTAGCCAAAGCTGTCCGCAGCACTCTGGGCCCGCGCGGCCGTAACGCTGTTTTGGACAAAGGCTGGGGCTCTCCCAAAATCACCAAGGACGGCGTCACTGTCGCGGAAGATATTGAGTTGGACGACCCATTTGAAAACTTGGGCGTGCAATTAGTTAAAGAGGCCGCGAGCAAAACGAACGATGTTGCGGGGGACGGAACAACCACCGCGACGATCTTGGCGGAAGCCATCTTTCGCGAAGGCTTGAAAATGATCGCCTCTGGTTTCGATCCGATGGCCCTCACACGCGGCATCGCCAAAGCTGTTGAAGCCGTTTGCGACGACGTCAAGAAACAAGCAAAACCGATTAACGAAAAGAACCGCAAAGAAATTGAACAGGTTGCAACCATCGCCGGCAATAACGATCCGTCCATCGGCAAGATTTTGGCGGACGCATTTTTGAAGGTCGGCAAGGACGGCGTGATTACCATCGAAGAAGGTCGCACCGACGAAACCACTGTCGAAGTCGTTGAGGGCATGCAGTTCGATCGCGGCTTCCTTTCCCCGCACTTTGTGACCAATCAAGACGATGTCGCGGTTGAATTTGAAAACTGCTACATGCTGATCTTTGAGGAAAAAATTTCGTCCAACAAACCGCTCATTCCGCTTTTGGAAGCAATCAGCAAAGCCAAAAAACCACTGCTGATTATCGCCGAAGATGTCGAAGGCGAAGCATTGGCGACACTCGTCGTGAATAAGCTTCGCGGCATCCTCCAAGTCGCTGCGGTGAAAGCACCCGGTTACGGCGACCGCCGCAAAGCTATCTTGGGCGATATCGGCGTCCTCACGGGCGCTCAACCGATCTTCAAAGATTTGGGGATCGAGTTGGAGAGCGTTCAACTCAAGGACCTGGGTCGCGCCAAGAAAGTCCGCATCACTTCCGACGAAACGGTCATCATCGGCGGTTCCGGATCCAAAGACGAAATCCAAGCCCGCGTGGAACAAATTCGTCGCGAAATCGAAAACACCGATAGTGATTACGATAAGGAAAAATTGCAAGAACGGCTTGCCAAGCTGGCTGGCGGTGTCGCCCAGGTCAATGTCGGCGGTGCAACCGAAACCGAAATGAAGGAACGCAAGGATTTACTTGAGGACGCGAAGTCGGCGACCGCAGCGGCTTTGGCAGAAGGCATCGTGCCCGGTGGCGGCATCGCTTTGATCCGCGCCGAAAAATGCCTCGACAAACTTCATTTGACCGACGATGAAGCGCAAGGCGTCAAGATTATCCGCAATGTTTTGGACTACCCGCTCCGTTGCATTGCCAATAACGCAGGCCACGACGGTGCCGTTGTCGTTAGCCGTGTCCGTCAATCCAAAGTTAAAACCGAAGGCTTCGACGCCGACTCGGGGAAATATTGCGACATGATCGACGCCGGTGTTATCGATCCTGCAAAAGTCGTTTGCACCGCGTTGCTAAATGCGGCCAGCGTCGCGTCACTGCTCTTGTCGACCGAATCGCTCGTTGCGGAAATTCCGAAAGCAAAGGACGAAGGTGGCGGCGGTGGACATGACCACGATCATGACCACGGCATGGGTGGCATGGGTGGCATG
The DNA here is from genome assembly GCA_031409895.1 of Planctomycetota bacterium. Classification (GTDB taxonomy): domain Bacteria; phylum Planctomycetota; class Planctomycetia; order Pirellulales; family Pirellulaceae; genus JANMEB01. The sequence continues at coordinate 38,001 of JANNYC010000039.1, read as the reverse complement.
CCAGGCATGGGTGGCATGGGCGGAATGGGCGGCATGCCCGGAATGATGTAAGCAATCGTCGAGTAACCAACTCTCAATTTCAACTCGTAACTCTCAACTCAAATAACAGGAAAAGTCCAAATGACAAAAATCAAAATCCGTCCCCTAGATGATCGCGTTGTAGTCGAACCACTTGAAGCCGAGGAAACGACGTCTGGCGGCATTGTCTTGCCGGATAACGCCAAAGAAAAACCGCAACGCGGCACTGTGTTGGCAGTCGGCCCTGGCAAATTGCTTGACGATGGCAGCCGTGGAAAACTTTCCGTTGCAGTCGGTGACGAAGTGATCTTCGGCAAGTACGGCGGGACTGAAATCGAAGTCGATGGCGACGACGTAAAGATTTTGCGCGAATCGGACATCTTGGCCAAAGTTGTTTGATCGTAACGACAAACGCCAGCCAGCTTTCGGCTTGGCAAACAACAATTCAACAACGCACAATATTACAAGGGAAATACCGTGGCAAAGCAGCTTTTATTTGAAGATCGCGCACGTCAGCGAATGCTTCGCGGCATCGATAAATTGGCCGACGCCGTGGCGATTACGATGGGCCCGACCGGCCGCAATGTAATCATCAACAAATCGTTTGGCGGACCCACCGTGACAAAAGACGGCGTCACCGTGGCCAAGGAAATCGAGTTGGAAGACCGATTCGAAAACATGGGCGCGAAACTCGTTGTCGAAGTCGCTCAGAAGACTTCTGACCTCGCGGGCGACGGAACCACCACTGCGACCGTCCTTGCCCGCGCGATTTTTCGCGAAGGGATTCGCAGCCTCGTTTCCGGCTGCAACCCGACTGCGGTCCGACGCGGAATCGACAAAGCTGTCGACGCTGCCGTTGCCGAATTGAAAAAAATGGCCAAGCCCGTTTCGAAAAAAGAGGAAGTCGCCAATGTTGGCGCGATCAGCGCGAACAACGATCGTGTCATCGGCGATATGCTTGCCGAAGCGCTTCATAAAGTTGGCCAAGACGGCGTGATCACAGTCGAAGAAGGCCGCTCGACCGAAACCGCCGTCGAATACGTCGACGGAATGCAGTTCGACAAGGGCTACATCTCGCCGTATTTCATCAATCGACCGGCCGACATGGAGTGCGAATTCGAAAACGCGCTCATTCTGATTTTCGAAAAGAAGATCAGCAACATTCGCGAACTCGTTCCGATCTTGGAAAAAGTCGGCAGCAGCGGCCAACCGCTTTTGATTATCGCCGAAGACGTCGACGCCGAAGCACTCACTCTTCTTGTCGTCAATCGCTTGCGCGGCACTCTCAACGTCTGCGCGGTTAAAGCCCCTGGATTCGGCGATCGCCGTAAAGCAATGTTGTCGGATATCGCCGTTCTGACGGGCGGCACTCTGATCAGCGAGGATATTGGTCTCCAACTGGAGAACTTGACCATCGAACATTTGGGGCGCGCCAAAAAAATCACGATCGACAAGAGCACTACAACGATCGTCGAGGGGGCAGGTAGCCGCAAAGACATCACGGCACGCGTGGATCAAATTCGTAAACAAGTCGAACAGACCGATAGCGATTACGATAAGGAAAAATTGCAGGAACGATTGGCGAAATTGTCCGGCGGCGTTGCAGTCGTCAGCGTCGGCGCGGAAACCGAAGCCGATATGAAGCAAAAGAAAGCCCGAGTTGAAGACGCACTTCATGCAACCCGAGCCGCAATTGAGGAAGGGATACTTCCCGGTGGCGGTGTTGCTTTGCTGAAATGCCGCGACGCCGTTGACGCGGTTCGCTCCAGCGCTAAAGGCGACGAAAAAATCGGCGTCGATATCATCTTCAAAGTGCTTGACGCTCCCGCTCGCCAAATCGCCAATAACGGCGGCATCGATGGCTCGGTGGTTGTCGATACGATCTTGCAAAAAGGGGGCAACACCGGCTACAACGCCAACTCGTGCGAATACGTCGACATGTACAAAGCAGGCGTGATCGACCCGGTTAAGGTCGTGAGAACCGCCTTGGCCAATGCCGCCAGCATCGCCGGGTTGCTGCTAACGACCGACGCAATGGTTTCCACGTTCGACGAATCCGACAAGAAAAAGGGTAAAGTCGAAGGGGCCATCGCATAGCATTTGACATCGGTTGAGTTGCCGACGCTGGGCCATCCATTAGGGTGGCCTATTTTTTAAAATAGCTGGTTCAAACACTACCGTCGCTACAGAATTGAGGCTTCGGCTGCCGATGCGTCGATAAATACGAGAGTTCGGTCCGAGGTCGCGATTGCTTTGACAACATAGACGAGCGAAAAATTAGGGTTGGATAAATGAATCGACGCGCGGCCCGCAGTGCGTCGTTTAACCCAGAGCCAACGGCGATGTCGTTGACGATGATAATTCGCCGTCGCCGTTGGCTCCGGGTTAAACTAATCGGTTTGCAATTTGGATTCGCGGCACCATAGAAACAGGCTGCGAAAAATGATGTCTTCGAAACGATGCTACTATGAAATCCTTGGCATAAGCAAAAATGCTTCGGACGGCGATATATCTCGCGCCTATCGCAAACTTGCGGTAAAGCACCACCCGGACAGCAATGCCGATCAAGATTCGATCGTTAGATTTAAGGAATGCGCCGAAGCCTACGAAGTGCTCGGCGACTCCGAAAAACGAAATCGTTACGATCGGTTCGGCCATGCCGCGTTTGAGAATGGACGCTCCGCAGCCCCCGAAGACATTTTTTCCGCGTTCGGCGAATTGTTCGGCGGAACGACGTTTGGCGACTTGTTCGGCAAGGGCCGACAACGCACGCAACGCGGCAGCGACGTTCGTGTCGATGTCGCGCTAACCCTCGAAGAAGCTTTTCACGGCGTCAAAAAAACCGTTCGCTTTTCGCGCCAGAAAAAATGCGACGTTTGCAACGGTTCTCGCAGCCAACCCGGCTCCAAGTCGCAATCGTGCAACCAATGTGGCGGGCGCGGGCATGTGGTTCAGTCCAACGGAATTTTACGCGTTCAGACGACTTGCCCGCGCTGTCGCGGCAGCGGCCAAATGATCACGAATCCCTGCACAAGTTGTCGTGGGTCCGGTGCGACCGCCACGCCAATCGAATTGGACGTCACCATTCCCGCAGGAGTCGACAGCGATATGCGAGTCCGCTTGCCCGGAGAAGGCGAACCCAGTCTCGTCGGCGGATCGAGCGGTGACTGTTATTGCTTTATTACGGTGCGCAAGCACAATTTATTTCATCGTGACGGCGATCACTTGGTGCTGCAAATCCCGATCACCTACAGTCAAGCGGCTTTGGGCGCGGAGATCGACGTGCCTACACTGGTCGGTTCCAAACCATTAACGATTCCCGATGGCACACAGTCCGGCGAAGTCTTCAAACTTCGTGAACTCGGAATGCCTAACCCTCAAGGCGGTCGCCCCGGCGATCTGCTGGTACAAACTTTTATTGAGACGCCCAAGAAACTCAGCACACAGCAAGAGCTGCTACTCCGAGAGCTTGCGGAACTGGAAAAAACGGACGTCTCGCCTCAACGGAAATCGTTTTTGGACAAGCTGAAGAACTATTTCGCGCTGAACCAAAAATAACTTTGGAAATTCTTGTGACGAACTCAAACACACCATTTATTTGGACTTAGGGACATGACTGAACCAAAACGCGTCAAGCCAAATAGCGAATCCGCCGTGGAAATTGCGCCCGCCGACGGGAATGCGTGTGACGCTGGAAAGGATTCTGCGTCGCTTGTCGCGGAGTACGAACTGAAGCTTCAGGAAGCCGAAGGCCGTGCCTTGCGAGTCCACGCCGACCTCGAGAACTTTCGCCGTCGCACTCGCCGGGAAATGGATGAACAACTCAAGTTCGCGTCGCTACCGTTATTTTCCGGCTTAATCGAAGTCGTCGATAACTTAGCTCGCGCCCTTTCGGCTTCGGATGGGCAATCCGGCCAAGGACTTGTTAACGGCGTTCGCATGGTCCAACTTCAGCTCGAAAAAACATTGGAGAATAACGGCTGCAAACGAATCGTTTCGGTCAATGCTTCTTTCGACCCGAACATCCATTCGGCGTTGCAAATGCAGGCCAGCGATACGGTTCCGGCAAACACCGTGATTTCCGAAACTCGTAGCGGTTATCAATTGCATGATCGCGTCGTGCGACCGGCTCACGTCATCGTTTCCACCGGCCCTGCGTAACGGTACTTAACTCAAAACGGATTACCATGCCGACCTACGATTACGAATGCGACGCTTGTGGCAAGACTCTGGAGATGTTCCAGCGCATGTCGGAAGACCCTATCAAGAAATGTCCGAGCTGCGGAAAAGAAAAATTGCGCCGCCTGTTCGGTACTGGGGCGGCAATTGTTTTTAAGGGTTCCGGGTTTTACCAAACGGATTACCGCAGCGAATCGTACAAGTCCGCTGCCGCAAAGGAATCGAAAGAAAGCGGTTCGACGGCGGACACAAAAGCCACCGGTGACGGCAGCTCAAAAGCGCCAACCAAGCCCGACGCCAGTCCTACGCCCAAGAGCGATAAACCGAGCAAACCTGCGGAGTAAGTGGTTAGGTCGGTGCGACGTGGGCTTGGAAAAACCGTGCAAAACTGTTATTTTTGCGTGTGATTGGCGGATCGTCTTCCGATTCGTTAGCCCGCCAGCGTAGCTTCAATTGGTAGAGCACCGCATTCGTAATGCGGGGGTTGCGGGTTCGACTCCCACCGCTGGCTTTTGCCGTCCGTTGCGCTTGGACTTTTTTGTTACCACGGTGGGCCTTAATTTGGTCGCCGCGTTCCGCCCAAGTTGCAACGCATTCCAAGTGACAATGTTTGGCCCGCAAACTTTTTTTTCTAGCACCCTATTTGGAACCCCTTCACGATGAGTACCTCAAACGATACCGCCGAACTTGAATTAAAAGATATCGTTACGTCCAACGCGTCGTTCGGTCCCATCGAAATCGAGATTATTTCTCGCCGGATCGCCGAGGATTACTCTAGATTTTCGACTCTGCGCGATTTGACCAGCCAGCTAGAGCATCAGGAAAACCGCTCGCCCGCAACATCGGTTCGTCTCGGCGTGTGTCAGTATTTTTTGGGCCGCTACGAATCGGCTTGTCATACCTTTGCAAATGCCGACGGCGGAGCAATTGCATTTTATTACCAAGGCAAATGTCATGTTGCGCTCAAGCGTTATGCGCGCGCGATCGAGTCCTTCGAATCCGCGCGGACTGCTGGCTACGACCAAAACATGTGCCGACTTGCGGTCGCCGAAGCCAATCGACTAAAAGGAAATTTCCAAGGCGCGATGGAAATTTTGGACAACATGTTTGGCCCAATCGAGCAGACCGCCGATTACCTCTTTCAACGCGGTGCGACCATTTCTGCGATCGGCAATAATCGTCAGGAAGTCGTCGCGCTTTACCAGCGAGCGATCGAAATCGAGCCGACACATGCCGGGGCGCTGTTTGGCTTGGCTATTGAAAACGACCGAAGCGGCAACGATATGATTGCACTCGAAATGTATCAGCGAGCCGCTGCAGTTTTTCCCGCAAACGTCGGCGCGCTTTTGAATTTGGGAATCTTGTACGAAGACCGCGGCGACTATTTGCGCGCGAAACGTTGCTACGACCGGATTCTCGAATCGTATCCGACGCATCCTCGGGCGCTACTGTTCCGCCGCGATACGATGGCATCTATGGACGAAAGCTACGATTTCGACGAGCACAAGAAAGAGGAATTCATCGCTCAGATCCTCAAAATCCCCGCTTCACAGTTTGAGCTTTCCGTACGCAGCCGAAATTGCCTGCAGAAAATGGGCCTCGTCACGCTTGGCGATCTGACGCGAATTTCAGAACAAGAGTTGCTCGCCAGCAAAAACTTTGGCGAAACGTCGTTGGTCGAAATCAAGGAAATGCTTGCCAACAAAGGCCTTTCGCTTGGCCAGTTCGCCAACCAAGGCTCTATCGTCGAAGAACCGATCGACATGGGTACGCTCGGCCCCGATGAGCAAGCGCTACTGGAACGGCCCATCTCGGAACTCGGACTCTCCGTTCGCGCGCGAAAATGTATGACTCGACTTGGACTCAACACGATCGGCGAGATCGTCCGCAAATCTGGCGACGACATGCTCGAATGCAAGAACTTCGGCGTCACGAGCTTGAACGAGGTCCGCGAAAAACTTACCCAGCTCGGCCTCAAACTACGCGGCGAATAACGAATTCGTGCGCGACGAAGCGACTTGCGGAATTCTAATTATTGACGTCGGCTGGGTTGAATTCGTAAAAAGCAAAGACGAAATGGATCACGAGAACGTAAATCGTGGCCCAAAAAATCGTGGCTGTCACAGAGTTGCTCACGTCGTGGCTCGAGTACTTTGGCCGGCGGGCTTGGAAGTAGGAAATCACAGCGATCCCAGCACCACACAATATCAGCTTGGCCAATAACCACACGGTTCCTTTGAACAACGGGCCCGTCGTCTTGTTCAAAGCATAATGGTAGTTCAAATACCAATAGTCCGCTCCATGCTCTGGATGCGTTCCGACAAACGCCATCAAGCTCAAAAACTGGGCGACAAAAAACGCGAAGAGCGTGAGCGCCGGCGTCCCCACAATAAACGAAATTAGAATCGGTGTGAGCAAATAGCTTTGCGGCGCAGCACCCAGCGATTGCAGCGCGTCGATTTGATTTCCGTATTGCTTGCTGCCCACGTCGGATGACACGGCCGCACCGCAGCGCGCCGCAATCAAAACCGTCGCCAGGACTGGAACAAAAATTCGATACGTCGAAAAGCCCAAGGCCGCGAGTAAATCGTCGATTAGCAACGGCTCCGTATAAGTCGCGTAAGGCAAATATCGAAAAACGAAAAACGTCGTCACAAAGCCGACGATGAAGCCTGCGATACCCAAGTAAAACCACGCCGTTGGCCCAACGACCAACCGCAGGTAATGTGCAAGGTATCGCATTCCCCATTTCGGATTGCCCCAAGTCGGGACCAAGCTAAGAACGCCCATCCATGCAGCTTCCAAGACTCGCGTCGTCGCTTGCAGAAACTCGCTTGCCTGCCTCGCCAAAAACGTCCGCCAATTCCAAGGGGTCGGCTCAGTCTCTCGAATCGCGGCCGCCGACATCGGCTTGAGTATGTCCGACAAACTTCCCCATTGCTCGCGTTCAATTGTCAGTAGTTGTTTTTTGATTGGGTCCAACAAAAACACCATGTCGGCAATTGGCAGCAGCGTTTCGTAATCGTGCGTTACGATGACCGACGTCTTCTGATGCGCCTGGTGCGTCTGGCGAATAAGCTGTGCGACTTGCGCACCGGTCGCCGGGTCCAATCCCGAGGTGGGTTCATCGTACAAGATCGCGGGTGGATTGAACGCCAAAGTTCGAGCGATCGCGAGTCGTTGCCGCTGCCCGCCGCTCAATTGCGACGTCGGTACGTTGGTCGGTACGCGCAACTCGCTCAGCATCGCGTCAACGTCAACCGATGCCGAACGCGCGCCGCCGAGATCTTTGGCGAACTTTACGTTGGATCGCGGCGTCAGCTCATCGAACAACGCAAACGACTGAAACACAACGCCGATTTCACCGGTCTTTCGAAGTGCATCGCCGACTTGGATCTCGCCGCTGAATCGAATCGCCGCGTTTTGCCGATCGATCAAACCGCAAATGATTTTGAGCAAGACTGATTTACCGACGCCACTTGGCCCTACGATCAAGCTAATTTGTTGGGCTGGAAAAATGGCGCTCGTGTTTTCCAGCAGCACGCGATCACCGGCTTGCACCGTAAGCTTGTGCACCCGGATTTCCGAGTGGTCCGATTCCTTGGTTGCTCTGACTGTACGATTCAATTTCGCGCCTCCGCCGGAACGTGGAATGGATTTTCCGTGGAGTGCATTCCAACGATCACGTCTACCGAACGGGTAACTTCGCCCACACCGTCGCCACGCTCAAGCACCAACCATTGGCAATCTTTATGCAACACTTTGAAGCGCAAGACTCGCGAAAACTCGGGCGTAATGGCCGTGTGCGGATTGCCGAACAGTTCCTCGCCAATCGAAGCGATCGTGAACTCTAATTTGTCATTAGCCAACTCGATAGTTTCTTTTGCCTTGGGCGAGTTCCAGATATCAGCTACGACCTGTTTAAGCCGTGAATTATTGGAAACGACCCTCTGCAGCATCTCCAATGCAAGGGCCTGAGCTTCTTTGTCCTGCAAAACATGTTGCAAGCTCGCGGCGACTTCGTTTTGAACTTTTGCGCTTTTCGTAATCGTCGCGAAAATACTCTCCTGCAACTGAATGATTTCGTCGATATGGCGCTCCAAAACCGGGACGGCGTGGGTCTGAACAAATCGCTCGAATTCGCGCTTGGTCAAATCGCGCTGCGGAAGTGGCAGGACATCGTACATCGCTCGCCAGCCGAACCGCCAAATCGAAGCCTCATTCCAAATCTCTTCGCCGATTTGATTTGCCAAAGGCTCGGATTCGCCCACGACGATGGGGAGAATTTCATCTCGCAGCAACGGCACAAATCTCCCGTCGACCAAATCCCTTCGATAGCGTTCGCCAATCTTCCGCCAGCGCTCGTCATATTCCGGCGCAACCCGTTGCAAGTCTTGCCAGATTACGACTGATGCTTCGCGTAATGTTTCTTCGATTATTGGCCGGAAATGCTCCGCGATGTCCTGGTGGTGATCGCGATAAGCTTCCTGCAAAAGTGCATTAATCTTCGCTCGCCGTTGCGGAGTCATTAGCGACGCGACGACCCATGACATCGACTCAGTCGACGGAATGTACGTAAGTCGATCGTCCGATTTTAGCTTCGCCGCGCTAGAATAAAGCTCTGCGGTGGCGCGTTGGGTCCACCCAGAAACCGTTTCACCCGGCGTCAATGGCTGCAAGGCCACAATCTCGCCGATGCGCACGAACCGATCGCCTTGCCGTTCGAAGATCGTTTCACTTTTGTTCAGAAACTGGGGGCTCGGAAAATTCAATTCAATCGTTTGCCGTGGAGCCAATACGAACTCAGTGACTTGCTTGGCCGTGCCGCGCTGCTCGCCAGCGAAATCGCGGATCAAATACAGTCCACACAAAACACCTAAAATCGACCAAACCACTAGGCCAACGATTGTTCGAATTTTTTTCGTTTTGGCAAAATCCATGACCAAGACTAAAGCCGTTATAGTGTCAAAATTTCAACTCGCGTACCGCCGAATGAACTTACCCCGCAAAAGTCCCTTTGGTTTCGTTGGGATTACGGCTGCTGCTTGTCGGGCTTCGCAGGCTCATCCGATTCAGTTTCGGTCGACGACGTGTGGTCGTGAATGATCTTCCATTCTTTATCGAACTTGCGCCAGACCAACGAAAAATTCCCGCCGAACTCTTGGCCCTCTGCGATCAAGTTCCATCTACCCAGCATGAGCGCCGCTTCATTACCCAATGGAGTAACCTCTAAGTCCGAGAATTTCAGCGCCCCCATTTTTTCTTTGCTCCCGTATCGCTGTCGATAGCGGTCAAGGGTCGCTTGCCAACTTCGGGTCGTGTTGCCTCCTGACGAAAAGGTCAACTTCTCCGAACGCCAATACGCCTCCATAAAGCGTTCCAAGTCTCCATCGTTCCAAGCGGTCGCTTGGTTTGTCAGTAAATCGGTTAGTTCTTTCTGCAAATTCGAATGCGCCGCCGGCTGTTGACCAGCGACATTCGCAATGAAAGCCAACATTACAACGAAGGTCGAAACAACTCGGATCGATAAATGCAAAAGCTGATTTTGAACGAACATATAAATAGTCTCCTGAATCAACACGCCAAGTACTTTGCCCCATTCTAACTTCCCTTTCGGCCGCGCGCAGCAGCCTTGCCCAGTATCCGCTGACGCCAAAGCGATTTCGCCCAGAGAGCTATCCGTTACAGTCGGCTTGGACGCCGAGATTTCTCTCGGTTGGACGCTTGAAATTCGGCGGCCTCAGCCTACGCAACGGCCATCTTCGTATAAACTGAACTACTGCGGCAACAAATCACACGCATGGCCCGGTATTTCAATCTCAACATGAAGCCCGTTCACGACCTTGCAAAACGTCTTATTCAAAACGTCGAACTTGTCATCGTTGGCAAGCGCCAGCAACTGGTGTACTCGCTGGTCGCATGGTTTTGCGAAGGGCACATTTTGCTGGAGGATGTACCGGGCGTCGCGAAGACCATGTTGGCCCGGGCACTGGCCCGTAGCGTCGGCTGCGAATTCAAACGAATCCAATGCACGCCTGACCTTTTGCCCAGCGACGTCACGGGGGCGTCGATCTTCAATCAAAAAACCACGCAGTTCGAATTCCGACCTGGCCCGCTGTTCGCCAACCTCGTACTTGCGGATGAAATTAATCGGACGACTCCTCGGACCCAGGCCGCGTTGCTCGAAGCGATGGCCGAAAGCCGAATCACTGTGGACGGTATTACTCACAGACTGAAAGCACCCTTCTTGATCATCGCAACGCAAAACCCAATTGATCACGAAGGGACGTTTGCTTTGCCGGAAGCTCAGCTCGATCGGTTCTTGATGAAATTCGGAATAGGCTATCCAAACCCGGAAGACGAATTGAAGATGCTCTCGTCGCAGCAACTTGGCCATCCAATCGACTCGCTCAAGCCAGTCGTCACGGGCGACGAAATTGTCGAGGCTCAGCGAATGGTGCGATCGGTTCACGTCGACCCGAAAATCAGCCATTATGTTTTGCAAATCGTCCAGCTTACGCGCCGTCATGAGCATCTAAGCTTGGGGGGGAGCCCGCGCGCGTCGATCGCATTGTTTCGAGCAAGCCAAGCCCTCGCGGCAATTCGCGGGCGAAACTTCGTTCTGCCAGACGACGTCAAAGTCATCGCGCCACCCGTATTGGGCCATCGAATCATTCTGAAACCGGAAAGTCGCTTGAGAAAAATTGTCGCCGAAGCGGTCGTCACCGACATTCTCGCAACCGTCGCCGTCCCCGTGATCGGCACCTAATCCAAATGAAATGGTTTGTCTTCGCTCTGATCGCAATCGTCGTCGCGCTCGTTTTGAATTTGCCGGTCCTGGCGTTCGCGGTCGTAGTCGGCTTGTCGGTGTTCGGCGTGACTGGCTGGCTGACCAACCGCTGGACCAGTCAAATCACGGGTCATCGAAAATGGAGCCATGAGACCGCAGAGGTCGGGCAACTTGTCACCGCCACAGTTGAAGTCCGAAATGCAGGCACGCTGCCCATTGCCTGGATGCTCGTCGAGGACTTGGTGCCGGCTGATCAACCTAAATCCGTGCGACAACGCATTGTCCTTCACGGCTCACGTCTAAAAGTCGCTCGTTTGCGGCCCGGCCAGACAACTCAACTTATTTATCAAATCGAATGTTTGTATCGGGGCTTTTACCAGCTTGGCCCAATCGTCGTGGAAACCGGCGACTATTACGGCTTGCAAAGGTCCTACCGCGTTCTTGGCCAGCCAAATTATTTGTTGGTTCATCCCAAAGTCATCCGCATCGAAAATTACGATATTCAATCTCGACGACCGATTGGCGAAGTCGTCATGACGCACCGATTGTTCGAAGACCCCACGCGCATTTCCGGAGTTCGCCAGTACCAAGACGGCGACCCGCTCACTCGTATTCATTGGCGCGCGACGGCTCGGACGGGTCAACTTCAAAGCAAACAATTTCAGCCTTCGAGTATGTCCGGGGCCACAATCGTGCTCGATTTTCACGATCCGACCTATGATCCCAAACATGAACCGTACCGCAGCGAATTGGGAATCACTGCCGCCGCGAGCATCGCCAACGCGCTGCACGAAATGAACCAGCAGTTTGGATTTATTTCCAACGGGCTTGATGCGGCCGATCGCATTCGAACCGAAGGCTGGATCGGCGACGCACGGACCCGCACCGCCGCTGTGCAACACGTCGTGGCACAAGGAAAACTTGACCGAATGCAGCCGGTCGTCGTGCCGACTCGCAAAAGCGCCGATCAAATCCGACAAGTCCTCGAGTTACTGGCGCGGCTTGAGTTAAACCAAGGCTTGACTCTTGCGCAGTTGATCTGGGAAACCTCTGACCGCATGCCATCGGACGCATCCTTGATCGTGTTACTCGCCCAACCCACACTCGAAGGCGCTATCGCCCTCGGCACGCTTCGCCGTCAAGGCCGCGCCGTCACCGCCATAATCAACAGTCACGACCACGAGCACTACGTGAAAGCCAGCAGTATTCTTTTAGGCGAGGGGATTGAGTCCCACATGCTAACCGACGATCAATCCATCGCCGCAATCTGCCGCAGCCAAAAACTGCCGAGGTGACGACAAACAATCCTTAGCTAACAAACAATCGTTCAACGGCCTCGTCCATCATAGTTTAGTATTTTCGTGTTCTCATTTGCCCAACTCTTGTTCCCTTTCCCGGTTGCTTTGAACGGGGAGGGGGCTGGGCCGATCAATGCGCTCGACTAGCCAAGTGAATCTGATTCACCACACGACGCAAGGTCGTGGGGGTCTTAGAACTTGACGCGACGTTACATGATTAGCTTGCCAATCTTCCGTTCCAACGGAACAAGCCCGTTGGGGAGGTAGAAGTGTTTGGTATTCTCATCGACCTAATTGTCGGAGTCGAATCGAGCGCTTATGTTTACGGCATGACAACGGAAAACAAACTCCCCGCCGAAATTGAGATCGTCGACGAGGCAGTGGAACGATGAAACCACGAAAAGTACTTGAACGAATAATTGCCGGTTCGCGAAATGTCCGTTTCGCTGATTTTTGCGGGCTTGTCAATGCATTTGGATTTCGTCTTGATAGAATCTCCGGAAGCCACCATATTTTCGTTCATCCAAACGTGCCAATTCTTGTTAACGTCCAGAATGTTGGCGGAAAAGCCAAACTGTACCAAATGGTCCAGTTCCTTAAACTGGTCGAAGAGTATAATCTTCAATTGGAGGACGATCCGTCGTGAAAGATTACCACATCAACATTTTTTACAGCGATGCCAATGGCGGATATATCGCTGACATCCCTGACTTGAAAGCTTGCTCGGCGTTCGGCAAGACGCCGGAGGCGGCATTGAAGGAAGTCGAGCTTGCCAAGAAAGCCTGGCTCGCTGCCGCTCGAAAGAACCGCAAGCCCATTCCTGAGCCAAAATATCGGCCGATCATTTACGCCGCCATCTAAACCATCCAGCTTTGCACGCCAAATCGAAAAAATGATGGCGCGGCTAGCTGAAATTCCCGACACGAAAAGCACTAGCTTCCAACGAGCTTGTTTCGTTGGAGCTAAAGACTCGTAGGCTAACAAACTACCGCCATGAAATCGTAGACCCCAGCGAGCTTGCCTCGTTGGTGAACAAGAATTGCGGTTGGGCCGATCAATGCGCTCGACTAGCCAAGTGAATCTGATTCACCACACGACGCAAGGTCGTGGGGGTCTTAGAACTTGACGCGACGTTACATGATTAGCTTGCCAATCTTCCGTTCCAACGGAACAAGCCCGTTGGGGACGAAGTAGAGTTCTATTTTTTCATCGACCTAATTGTCGGAGTCTAATCAGACGCTTATGTTTAGGCCATGACAACTGAACCGAAATTCCCCACCGAAATTGCCCGCTTGGTCGAGCGGTTTACTGAGAACCACGACGAGTACCAAAGCGGCGACTACAAAGAAGCTGAGTTGTGCAGCGAATTCCTCATCCCGTTTTTCGAGGCACTCGGCTGGGACATGAGCAATCGCCAAGGCCACGCGGAAGCTTACAAAGACGTCATTCACCAGGAATCCATCCGTGTCGCCGGAGCCCACAATGCTCCCGACTACTGTTTTCGAATAGGGGGCACACGGAAATTCTTTCTCGAAGCCAAAAAGCCCGCTATCGACATCGTCCGCGACGCCAGCCCCGCGTACCAACTTCGCCGGTATGGTTGGAGTGCAAAACTCCCCCTCTCGATATTGACGGACTTTGAAGAGTTCGCTGTGTACGACTGCCGCATCCGCCCAGACAAGAACGACAAAGCCTCCACCGCCCGCGTCTTACTTTTCAAATACACGGACTACGCCGAAAAGTGGCCTGAGATCGCGGGAACTTTTTCACGCGAAGCCGTGCTGCGTGGTTCGTTCGACAAATACGCGGATTCGAACAAAAAGAAACGCGGAACGGCCGAAGTCGACTCAGCTTTCCTCGCCGAAATTGAAAACTGGCGGTTGGAACTTGCGAAGAATCTGGCATTGCGGAATGAAAGCCTTGAAACCCGCGAATTGAATTTTGCCGTTCAACGGATCATTGACCGGATTATCTTTTTGAGGATCGCAGAAGATCGCGGGATCGAAGATTATGGCCGACTGCAAAGCCTCCTCAACGGCCCAGCCGTTTACGGGCGGCTCAAAGAACTCTTCCACGCCGCCGACGATCGCTACAACAGCGGTATCTTCCATTTCGAAAAAGAAAAAGACCGCAACGAGCCTCCAGACGAATTGACTTTGTCATTGGATGTCGATGACAAAGTCCTCAAGGAAATTATTCGCAATCTCTACTACCCCGACAGCCCCTACGAGTTTTCGGTGCTCACTGCCGACATCCTCAGTCAAGTCTACGAGCAATTCCTCGGCAAAGTCATCCGCTTGACCACTGGCCACAAAGCGAAGGTCGAAGAGAAGCCGGAAGTCCGCAAAGCTGGCGGCGTCTATTACACTCCCAAATACATTGTCGACTACATCGTCGAGCAGACGGTTGGGAAACTTCTGGAAGGCAAGACTCCCAAAACCGCCGCCAAGCTTCGCATCCTCGACCCCGCCTGCGGCAGCGGCAGTTTTCTGCTGGGCGCGTATCAATATTTGCTCGACTGGCATCTCAATTGGTACATGGAAAACGATCCGAAAACCCACAAGAAAGAAATCTACGAAGTCCCCTCCCTCGTGTTCCCACTTCCTGCCGCGAAGGGAGACGACCAAAGCGAGGGTTTCTCGACCACCACAAAGCGTCTCAAAAAATCCGCCGCCTCGTCTGGTATTCAGGCCAAATCCGTCGCCACGTACCGCCTGACCATTTCCGAACGCAAGAAAATTCTCCTCAACAACATCTACGGCGTGGACATCGACAGCCAAGCAGTTGAGGTCACAAAACTTTCGCTATTGTTGAAAGTGCTCGAAGGTGCAACGCGCGACGTACTTGAGCGGCAACGCAAATTTTTCCACGAACGCGCCCTCCCCGACCTAGGGCACAACATCAAATGCGGCAACAGCCTGATCGGCCCCGACTTTTACACTGGCAAACAACTCGACCTGTTTGACGACGAATCCCGCATTCGGATCAACGCTTTCGATTGGTCAGGCAAAGACGGCTTCCCCCAAATCATGAAATCCGGCGGTTTCGACGCCGTCATCGGCAACCCGCCGTATGTGCGGCAGGAAGGAGTTTCGGATTTTAAGCCATATTTTTCTAAACGATTTCACTCATACCACGGCCTCGCTGACTTGTATGTTTATTTTCTTGAACGCGGTTTGAATGTAGCTAACTCATCTGGGTTTGTTGGATTTATTTGTTCCGGAAAGTTTACTCAGGCAGGCTATGCCAAAGCTCTGCGTGAGTTTCTCGCCAAACATGAGATCTTGAGCATTCTCGATTACGGTGATGCTCAGTTATTCGATGGCGCAACGACGTATCCAATTGTTCCGATCATACGCCGAAGATCGGGAACTCGATCAAAAAGTTTCTTTTACGCGCGGGCGGTCAAAAACGAGAGTCTTTTGCCGGAATCGATTTTGGCTTCAGGTTTCGAAGTGCCCAGTAACGGATTGGGCAAAGCACCATGGGTCTTTGTTACCTCGGCAGGTTCAAAAATCTTGGATCGGTTAACCAAAAATGCTGAGCCTCTCATAGACGTTGCTGGACCAGCACAACTTGGGATAAAGACCAGCTTAAATGCCGCATTCGTAATTGACCAAGAAACCGCCACCGAATTGATTCGAGAGGACAAGAGTGCCGCATCAATAATCAAGCCCTATGGGCGAGGTCGTGATATTCACAAATGGTCAACTTCCGGAAATGGAACTTTTCTCGTCTGCACGCGGGAGTCAGTTGTTATTGAAAAATATCCATCGATTTACCAACATTTAAAACGGTTCGAAACGGAATTGAAGGCTCGATATGAGGTAAGGCGTGGCGACTACGACTGGTGGGTTGTCCGGCAAGTTGCGAACACTGACATTTTTGACAATCGAAAAATTGTTTATCCAGATCTTTGTTCAAAACCATCGTTCGCGATCAACGACGATTCAATGTATCCCAATAATACCGTGTTCTGTATTCAGAATGAGAGCTTGTCACTTTTGGCGTTCCTCAATTCGCGGACAGTTTGGTTTTGGATAACACGCAATTGCCCCGCTAATCGGGGGAGTGCATTCAGGCTTTTCAATCATTACGTTAACGAGTTACCCCTGAGGCGGGACGTTGTCGAGAATTGTGTATTGGCCGAATTGGCAGGAACGATGATTCGCCTGTACGCAAAACTGGCAAGCACCAGGACGAATCACGAAAGAGCAATAATTGAGCGTCAAATTGAAGCCACCGACCGGGAGATCGACCAACTCGTGTACCAACTCTACGGCCTGACTGACGCCGAAATCCGCATCGTCGAAGAGGCGACCGCGAAATGACCGATATTGCAATTTCCCGGCAAGGTGTCCCGATTCGCCTTAACGATGAACGCTGGGAGCATATCGCGAGCGAACACCTGGAAATGGCCGGCTTGCGGGCAGAGGTGCTCATGTCCATAAGCGAGGCCGACCGTGTCGTCGTTGGCAATCACGACACGCTTTGGGCCGTGCGTCAACATGGAACAAGGTACAATTTGGTGGTAGTATATCGAGAAGTATCCCCAATCGACGGATTTGTCATCACGGCGTTCTTGACCAGTCGCACCGCTTGGTTGGATCGGAGGCAACAAATATGGCCGAACTAAACGCAGCTCAATTCCTGCCACTTCTTCCTGTCGTCGTCCATTCACCAAATCAATCGCTCTGGACAACCTACGACGCCGAAGCCGACGTGTTGTATATCAATTTCAAAAAGCCATCCGTCGCCACCGAGAGCGAAATCACCGATGATGACACGGTGATCCGCAAGGAAGGGGACGAAATCATCGGCATTACAATTCTCCACGCCAGCAAACGGAATCGAAACGGTTAGCTAAACCCGGCCGTCTTATCGCCATCCGGAGACGATAATTGGTTCGTGGTTACGGGCTATTTCACTCGAAATTTAAAGGCTGGTGTCGAGCTATGGAAAAAATAAGGGTCTTTTACGATCGCGAGGGGAATAGCCTGAGCGTGTGGTTCGACGATCCCAAAAAAGAACACATCTGCGAGGAATCGGCCGACGACGTTATCCTTGTCAAAGACCGACGCGGCCGCGTCATCGGATTCGAGCGTCTAAACTTTCTAACCGCCAAGCAAATCAAAACAGGCGAAGGTATTCCCCTGGAAGTCCAAATGGTCTGAACGACTTTACGGACTAAGAAATATTTTGCTTTATGAAACAATTCACCAACGGACATGGCGACTACTCCACCCAGCGCCACGACTGGGTCGACAAAACATCGCTCGCCGCGATTCGTTCGGCAGCAAAATCCAAGCCCTCCGGCCAGTCAACGAAACCCAAAATTCGCGCCACCAAGCCTCGAAGAAAATAAATCCACAGGCACGAAGCCGTGACCATGAAAGATGACCACATCAACATTTTTTACAGCGATGCCAACTGCGGGTATATCGCCGACATCTCCGACAAGTCCAGCGTAAAAAAAACACTTGAGTCATTTGACCCAAGTGTTGTTGTTAAAAGTCAAAGTGATACCGAATTCTAGTTGCCTCCGTCGCCGTCCTTTTCAGATTTGTCTTCGTCGCCGGATTTGCCTTTTTCGGAATCATCGTCTTCTTCCGAACTTCCAGCGTCGGCTTTTTCATCGTCGTCGTCGGCTTTTTCTTCTTCGTCCTCAGATTCTTCTTCATGAACAATCTTGACTTCGTGACCCATGTCGGCAAGCAACGATGTGATTTGTTCGTCGATTTTTCCGCCGTGGCCTTTCCAACGAATCACGCCTTCTTCGTCCAGAATAAAGATTGTGGGCCAACCTTGAATTCCCCATACGTCCGAAATCTTCCCATCGATTCCCTCATCGTTTTGGAAGCTGCGCCAGGAGATGTTCTCTTCTTTGATTGTCACTTTTAGCGCGTCAAGGTCGGAATCGCTGTTAACGCCGATGATCGCGAATGGTTTGCCTGCCAATTGTTTTACGAGCGACCGCTCGTGTGGGTACATCGCCCGGCACGGGCCTCACCAATGCCCCCAAAAATCCAGCATAACGACCTTGCCGCGATAATCGCTCAATTTAAAAGTTTCGCCGTCAATATCTGGCCCTTCGAGGTCCGGAGCGACTTTGCCGACGGCCAAACTTTTTTGTACTTCGATTGCTTTAAGCTGTTTCTTGGCGAGAGCACCGACTGTCGAGCCTTTAAATTCAACATCCGCGAAATTCTCCGCGGCTTTATTTAGAAGTCCCTCGATGTCCTCGTCTTTGAGTTCACCCAGTTTCTTGAAATAGTCACGATCTTCTTCAGGCATGGCTTCAAGGTAGTCTGGACTGTCTTCCATGATCGACGTGAAACGTGTTTTGGAATCGTAAAGATAATCAGCAAGCGACAGTAGCGCAACGCCTTTGATCGCGTCGGTTTCACCTTTATCAGCGATCGTTTCAAGTGCCGTTTGAGTAGCTTGATTGGAACTGCCTCGCGACACCAATGGAATCAAGTTCAAAATCTTGTCGTTGGCCAAGTGTTGCTCGACAAGTTTATCGACGGCCTTCGACCTGGCATCTTGATCACCAGAATAGGTGAGCAACCAAGTGACTATTTCGATCGAGTCGTCGCTCGATTGTTCCGCATCCAGCAATTCGGCAACTTTCGCAGCGACTCCTGCTTGCTCGGCTTGAATCGGCTCGCGCAGCTTTTGAAATTTCTCGATGACAGCGGCTTTTTCCTCATCGCTTTTTGCCTTGCGATATTCCAGCATAATCTCCTTTTGCGCGTCCGAGGCATCAGATGACAGTTTCTCGAAATCCGTTTTCAACTGTTCAAACGGCGAGACGGGCGTGACCTCTTGTTCGTCGGGCGCTACGTCTTGCTTCTGTTCTGCGTCTCCCTTTTCGTCCTGGGCCAACGCTGTTGACCCAATCACGAGAGATAAACCGAACGCCAACCAATTAAAGAACTTCATACATTCCTCCAGAAATTAGAAATGCCGACCAGTGGGCAAGGCTTCCTATAATCCATGTTTCCGTTCCGACAATCAAGCGGGGCCACACCGTTTGCTGCAAATTACCGCAATCAATCGGGCGCACGCAATGGCCCAAACATGTTTAATTGAAATGATATGTTGTCGTCGACGGTTGGATGCCCAGCAATAAACGGCATCCGAATAGCAAGATACACGCGGTTCAAGACTCAGGTCCGCTGGTCGTCGCTGTCGCTGTGGATTGCTGCTGATGCGGTGATCGAACAACGAGAGTCGTGCCGGCAAGGATCACCAAACATCCGGCGAGCATGTTCCATGTGATTTCCTCCGAAAGCACCATGTATCCCCACAACATTCCGAAAACCGGAATCAAGTAAGTCACAGTGATTGCTTTGGTTGGACCGACGTTTTTTATCAAACGAAAATACAGAAGATACGCGACGGCCGTACAGACGACCCCAAGTGCTATTCCGTATAGCCATGCCTTTGTAGAAATGGGCGACAACGGCCATGCGTACAGAGTAAATGGAATTAAGAGCACGGTCGCTGCAACCAAACTTCCTGTCGCGACGAAAAGCGGATTCTCTCCTGCAAATTGTTTCTTGGAATAGTACGCCGCGATTCCATAAAGCAGAGCAGCCAGCAAACCCGCCGCAATCGCCAGCCGGTCGGCAGCAACCGTGAGCTTGGCCGAGACCAGCAAAAGTACTCCACCGAACCCGACTGCCAAGCCGATTCCTTTTTGCAACGAGATTTTCTCTAGACTCAACGTCGTTGCGATCAGCGCGCCAAACAACGGAACGGTTGCGTTGATGACGGAACCAAACCCGGCTGGCAATGTTGTTACGGCGTAGGCAAACAAGACAAACGGAATCGCCGTATTGATCGCGCCTAAAATGAAATACGGAAGAACTTTCTGCGGGAGATTCGTAATTTTTCCAGAGACTGCCAAAACCGCCAGCAGGAACAGTGCGCCAACCCCAACGCGGCAAGCAATCAAAGCAATCGGACCGAATTCCGGTACCGCAATTCGCATGAACAGAAACGACGCTCCCCAAATCGCTGCAAGCAGCACAAGCTCCACGAAGTCGCGCCGCCCCATTGTTAGAATGCCCTTTTTCTAAAAACCAGTCCCGAGAATTTCGGCCGCTCGATTCGTCGGCGTCCATCATCCGCCAAAGGAAACCGAATCGGACGAACAAATGCGTGGGCGATTAATGCCGATCGCGATCGGTCAATCCCTTTCACGTTCGACGCGGCTATCAACGGACCTGTCAAATCCGTTTAATTCGCAACTCCGACATAGCTGCGATTTCGGTAGCAGCGACCGTGGAGACATTGCCGCATGACATTGACGAAGCATCGTAAACAGAGTTTTGGCCGGGATGGTTCATCCTTGCGCGAATTGGGTTGGCAATCGCAACGATCAGTTCGTCCGCCGGCTCCAATGTAATGGTAGCTAAATGAGCAAGCCCGAATTCACCGCTGGCGATTGGGTTGCATCGGACTTGTACTTGGAACTCGTCGTCGATCACAGAAATTGCAGCGGAGTGTTCCTCGGTCGAAGCGAGTTCGCAGCGCCCGATTCCGGGTTCGATGTAGCCGCAGCTAAAGCGGACGGGATTGTCGCCACGATCGACCGACATGGACGTTTCGAACACACAGTCGAACAACTGTAGCGCCGTTGAACAATAAGCGGAGTGCGCGCGAAACGCCGTTTGCAAAATCGTGGCGACTCGCGCCGCGTCGTTCGGGCTTCCGCCAGCGTGGGCTACCAAAAACGCCAACCGGCCTCGTTGACAAATCGCCCAATCGTACACGGCACCAGCCGAAAGATTCAAATCCACTTTTGAGATGCTGCCCGAAATTCGCAGTTCGTCAATCGGAGGGTGAATGTTGGGTAGCTGCGGTCGCGAAACGGCATCGACCGGCTTCGCCGATTCACGCCCAGATAGTTTTGTTTGTCGCGCGACGTGTAAAAGGGTAATTCGTTCAAGTTCGGCGGCGATTCGACCCGCGATAATTTCGACCATATTGGCTTCGATCCCTGTGAAATCACGCGGCCTTACGTCGAAAATCCATAACGACCCCAACAAATTATTAGCGGAAGAAATCGGCACGCAGATAGCGGCTCCGCATTCGGCGGGGATGTCCCAACTTGTAAATCGCGATGAGTCTTCCATCACGACGACATTTCCCAACAAGGCTTCCAAATCCGCTTTGGCGCGGCTGAGATCCCGTGAGGGATTAGGGCCTTGGCTTTGCCCAAAACCGACGTGAGTGCGCAAGTTCAGGTTTTGCGTGCCGTCATCCAGAAGGTACAGCGCCGCTTTTTTCGCGTTGGTTACATCGACGGCAGAAGTCAACAGCGAATTCAACAGTATGGCTAACTTTTCACTAGCCGAGCCGTCGTCAGTCACGGGAATGCCGGTTGCCAACTCGGCGTTCTTGCGCCAGATTTCTTCGCGACCTTGATCTAAATCCTCAAGGATCGAATTCAAGCCGGAAACCAAGCGATCACATTTTTCGCGATTGGCCGCGCGCATCGTTCCGTTCATCGCGTCCGCCGAAAGATCGTTGATCGCCAAGCGTGCTTGGAACGGCAAGTTCCTGCAACCGACGCCTTCGCGCCGAATTCGACTCGTCACCGTTTCACGGTACGCCAAAGTCCATCCGGTCAGCGCGGCGAATTCGCCGGCCAACTCCGCAAAGCCATTCAAATTGGTCTCGATCGGTTCAGGCACAGACTCATCCGCGAAAATACGTAGGCAAGGCAATTGTTCTTCAAGCATTTCGAAAGCCCCCGCTATGATGTCTCGCTCGAACAATGGAGTGGCGGTTGCCGCAGCGGTTATGCATCCGCAGCGACGATCGCTGGCCTTGTTCCGAGCGTCGGCTAGTTCATCCATGGTTAGGCGCGGGTAAGTTCCCGTGCGCGGTCTTTCCGTAAACTGCATGATCGTTATCGTCCCGGAACTTCATCCATATCAGCTATTTTGGCGCGTGGCGGAAAGACTGGTACACGCTACGTAATCCCTCGGATCGAACCATCGTTCAAGTCCGTTTGATTCGAAAATGCGGAAAAAACAGGGCTAGGGGCAGCTTGGTAAAACGAACGCAAAAATGGAGCGTCCGATTCGATAAGCGGCTTATCCGTGGTGTGTAAAGCAAGTTGAAAGCGTGTCCCACGGCTTTTTTCAATGGCAGTTAGGCCCTTGTTGCAAAATTCCCAAAAAGCTAGACTAGCCGCTACGATTTTTCGTTGAATTAATCGTTATTATTCGTCGAACGCTTGTGCCCTCGCGTTCGTTTTTTGTTTTGAGGAGATCGCTGTGGCTGGCACCAAGTCGTATTTGGCAAAGCCAAATGAAATCGAAAAAAATTGGTGGTTGATCGACGCCGAAAATCAAATCGTGGGTCGACTTGCCACCAAGATTGCCGTCATATTGATGGGCAAACATCGTGCCACGTACACACCGCACGTCGACTCCGGTGAATTCGTCATTGTCGTCAACTGCGAAAAAATTCGCTTCACCGGCGACAAGTTGAATAATAAGAAATACACTTGGTTCACTGGCTATACCAGATTGCGGCTCGAGTCGGCAAAGACCCGTTTGGAACGCGCTCCGGAACAGATCTTGAGAGAAGCTGTCCGGCGCATGTTGCCCAAAAACAAACTTGCCGAGAGCATGATCGCTAAACTAAAATTGTGCGTTGGCCCCGAACACCCGCACCAAGCTCAAAATCCTCAGTTTTTGAAGATCGATACCAACTCATAATCCAATTCCTTAATCCGGAACCGATTCGCCATGGTCGCAGTAAAAAAAGACGCCGCAACAGGTCAAGCCATTGGGACAGGACGCCGCAAGTCATCCGTCGCTCGCGTTCGCATTAAAGCTGGCTCTGGAAAAATCATTATCAACGACCGCGAGCTCAATGAATTTTTTGACAACGAAGCCGATCGGCGGATGGTCACCGATACACTTGCCGTCGTCAATCAAGTGGCGACGGTCGATGTGGACATCAAAGTCAAAGGTGGCGGCTCGAGCGGCCAAGCCGGTGCTTGCCGGATGGGTGTCGCCCGCGCCTTGATTAGTTACGATACCGGGTTGTTCGAACCGCTACGCGACAGCGGGTTTTTAACCCGCGATTCGCGAATGAAAGAACGCAAAAAATACGGCTTGCGCGGTGCCCGACGCGGCGTTCAGTTCTCGAAACGGTAGTTTCGGCCGACGACAATTAAATGTCGTTGCGTGCGATCGTAAACCAGTACAACCCTGGCAATTTATTGCGACGAGCGATTCTCGCAATCCTCGCTGCCTCGTAGTTCATTGCCGGCGCTAACTCCATCCGATTTTCTACTATCAACTTTCCAACCCCAATACTTGGGTTTGACAATGCACTAGGCAAAAACCAGCCAAGTGAGCGAAGGCCAACGCCGAACGAACCCACCTGGCCACTCGCTAGCGATTTGCGAAATTCGGCTGCGATGATTTTCGATTGAGTTGGCTTCGGTTCCAGTGCCTGCGGCGGTCACGATTCGATCGGCAACAGCAAGCCAAGATCGATATTCTCGAATACCAGAAAATTGCTTATCTTGGGCTGAACACCAAGGCCGAAGAACCCTCGAATCCGTCGGCCTTGTCTTGGACGCCGCCCACTTTCATAAACCATCGCTTAGTCACGGATGATATTGATGGACCAATGCCCTGAAAATTT
This sequence comes from Planctomycetota bacterium, assembly GCA_031409895.1. GTDB lineage: Bacteria > Planctomycetota > Planctomycetia > Pirellulales > Pirellulaceae > JANMEB01. The sequence continues at coordinate 14,034 of JANNYC010000039.1, read as the reverse complement.
TCTTCCGTGTCCGCCCATTCAACAGACTGGCGTGGTGGCTTTTCGATTTGTTGGGTCGCAGCATGAGTTTTGTATCATCACAGGACGCCGTTCAGGACGTTGGGGAATTCCCAAGGGGCGAGTGGGGTCATGTACATCGATCCAGGAAGCGGCTTTGTGCGAAGCATGGCAAGAAGCTGGTTTGTCTGGAACCATTTTCGGCGACCCACTCGGGAACTACCCGTATCGAAAAAAAGGCAAGAACCACGAAGTCATTGTTTGGTTGATGCACGTTGAATCGAGTTGGCAAAGTTGGAAAGAGTCAAATCAGCGAACTCGACAATGGGCCACACTTGGGCAGGCGTTAAAGCTCATCGAGCAACCTCATGTGAATCAATTTCTGACTCTGGCGTCGGAGCGGCTTGATCGCGCGATTCATGGCGAGCGACCATTGTTGCCAGAGCTTCGTCTATCTGCGTTGGGAATTAATCTCGAAATAAGCGCACGGACGTAAGGGGCGTTTTTGCCCGTTTCGAATCTTAAACTGCGGCAAATTGATTCGAATCATCGCCGCGTGATACCCGTCGAAAATCGGCCAAGTCTTGCTAAAATTCGGTCACTTTGATTCGGCTGTATTTCGTAGCTTTTTTGACGGATCCCACGAATGTTTTCGATCCAGCGTTTTTTTAGTCAAGACAGCAAGTTTTTTGATTTACTTGAGGCCAGCGCGGATGAGACGCTTGCGCTTACTCGGTTGCTCATTGAGTTACTTAAAGACCGAACCCGCGCTCATCCGCTCGATGAGTTCGCGTTGGCTCGCGGGAAAGACAAGAACATCACCGACCAAATTAGTCGGGAACTTGTGAACACGTTTGTCACGGGATTGGAACGCGAGGACATCGAAATGGTGTCGTATGCGTTGTATCGAACTTGTAAAACGATCGAAAAATTCGCCGAACGATTTAGTCTAGCTCCGCAGCGATTAGCAAATGTTGACTTCGCGATGCAGACGGAATTGATCGAACGTGCGACAAAAACACTTGCGGAAATGGTTCGCCAGTTGCGCAAGTATCCGAGCTTGGAAACCATCAAGTCGATGAACGACAAGATTCAAGCCATCGAGTCCGAGGCCGATGATGTCGTCCTCACGTTGCTCGGTGAAGTATACGGCGGTAAATACGATCCGATCCAAGCTATGATGGTCCGCGATCTTTACGACTTGTTGGAAAAGGTCATTGATCGTTGTCGCGATGCCGCGAACGCTATTACGCATATCGTCATGAAGAATTCGTAGAAGCGTCGGAGCGCGCGCATTGATCCGATTGTATTCTCTATGTTCGAACACTGATAAATCGCTTCCGAAGACGAACCTTACCGACAGATTGAGCATCCCATGACCTTGATTTTGTGCGTGGTCTTGATTGCACTGGTGTTTGAATACATCAATGGTTTCCACGACACTGCGAATTCCATCGCCACCGTGGTCTCAACCAAAGTGCTTTCGCCTCGACAAGCCGTTATCCTGGCCGCAGTCACGAATCTAGTCGGAGCGCTTTGGGGAACTGCCGTTGCAAAGACGATTGCGTCTGGGTTGGTCGACCCGAAAGTTGTTACTCAAGAGGTATTGGCTTGTGCGTTGCTGGCCGCGATTGTTTGGAATTTGGTGACGTGGTACGTCGGTCTGCCCAGTAGTTCAACCCACGCTCTTGTTGGCGGATTGGTCGGAGCCTCTGTTGCGGCAGCCGAAAGTTGGAGTGTTGTGATATGGTCCCAACCCAGCGACGGTCCGTGGTGGACCAGCAAAGGGATTCTCTGGAAAGTTGTCGTGCCTATGTTTGCATCGCCCGCCGCGGGTTTCGTCTCCGGTTTTGTGATTATGGGATTTTTGTATTTCGCGTTGCGACGATGGAAGCCGCGATTGGTAAACGCAGTTTTCGGGAGAATGCAATTGGTCAGCGCCGCCGGCATGGGATTCATGCATGGCACCAACGACGCGCAGAAGACGATGGGAATCGTGGCGCTCGCACTTGCTTCTGGCACCGCAGCAGGCGGCTTGGAAAATTTGCCGAGTTGGCTTTCGTTTCTGAAAATTGCCGCGCCGGAAACTGGCAAGGCTTTTGGATATTCCCGTTTGGATCAAAGTCGTTTGCGCCTTCGTCATGGCGGCAGGCACTGCCGCCGGCGGTTGGCGGATCATTAAGACTTTGGGGCACAAGATGGTGCGGCTTCAACCTGTCAACGGCTTCGCGGCGGAAGCATCAGCCGCTTCGATGATTGGATTGGCATCTCATTTCGGAATCCCTGTTTCGACAACGCACAACATCTCGGCGGCGATCATGGGCGTCGGAGCCGCGAAGCGATTGGGCGCTCTCAAATGGACCGTCGTTGAAAGCATGGTTTGGGCTTGGCTGCTAACGATTCCCGTTACCGGCACAATCGCCTATTCGATCGTGTGGTTGCTCAAGAGAAGCGGCGCTATCTAGGTCGCGACTTGGCGGTGCCATTAAAATACTCTTGATATTTGCGCCAACGCCAAACGGCGACGGGAAGTTCATGTTGACTCCCCTTTCAAATTCCCGATATAGTGCAAAACGGCAGGTTGGCGAACTCAGACTCCGATATTAGCAAACGACGCAACATCGCAGATTCGCCTTGGACATGAATTGGCTTGTGGAGTTTTTGCTCCGACGTTTTTAAGAATAATTTCGAAGCCACTAAAGAGGGATTTTTATGGCGACGGTTAAACGATCCGACAAGATCGAAGCGGACGAAATCGCTTTCTTCGCGAAGTACTACGAAAACCAAGCTTACAACCCTACAGGATGGAGGCTTCGTTTACAGAGAGAACTCCGGTCGTTGCTGCGCCAGTCAGGCGAAGCGCGGCTTGGGCGCGTGCTGAGCCTTGGATGTGGTGACGGACAATTCGAGCTGATGTTGGCACCACACGCGAAGCAAGTTACCGGGCTAGACATTTCTCACGAAGCCATCGAGCTGGCGAAACGGAAGACGACTGCCGCGAAGATCGATAACGTAGAATTTCGTTGCCAACCGCTTTCCGATTTGAAATGGGATGAAACCTACGACGCAATTATTTGTTTAGCGTTTCTGCACCATGTTCCACCCGTCGAGCTGCCGACTTTGCTCCGCCAAGTCTATGACCATTTGGTGCCCGGCGGATTCTTTTATGCTCAGGATCCCAACGTCCACGGAGTGTTGAGGAAGATCGGCCGTGTTGTATTGCGGGACGGGTACGACCGCTATCATTCACCGGACGAGCGAGAATTAAACCCGTCTGAACTTATCTCGCAAATGCAGGAGACCGGATTCAACAAAGTTCGAATTAACTATATTGATCTTACGCTGATTCCAGCGTTGTTTGTCCTGGCAAAAGGGCCGCGCTGGCCCATGTATGCTTGTTCCACAGTCGATTGGCTCTGGTGTCGAACTCCGTTCGCGCCTTGGTCAAGTGGTTTCACGACGTTTGCCCGCCGTTAATAATCGCGATAATCCAAAGAGCGAAAGATAAGTCCAGAAGTGACGATCACGGCGAACCCACTGCGCAGGCATTAACCAAAAAGCGACTTGCCCTCGACAGATGAGTCACTAGTCGAATCATCGTTGCTTTCGAGCAGCTTGATTTCTAAGCCCTCGATTTCTTGCAATGTGCGTCCGGCGATCCCTTGCAAATCGCCGTACATGCCGGCGGTGGCTTCCGCAGCGCAGCGGATTTGTTCGGCGCGTTTTGCCCACAATTTCGTCATGGTCTTGCGCTCCTTTTCCAAGTCATCGTGCATATCGGAAAATTTTTCGACGATGGCCTGAATTCGATGCCTAAAGCGCGGACCGATCATGTACTTATAAATCAGTTCCATTTTCGTCTGCTGGCCTTCGCCGGATTGGCGCAATTTGCTCAACTCGATCAACGAATGGCGCAAAGCGATCGCCACTGGCACAACGGTTCTTGGACTGGTGATCCAAATTCCCTCGACATGGTCGAACGTGTCGACGTCTCTGGGAAGGACCTGGGATACGATGACCGCAAAGTCAGCGTTGGCCGCTCGCTGGTCATCACGAAGTTTCGCGAGCCAACCATCACTCCAGTTTTTCGTCCGCTTGAATTCCCACAAGATCGTGCCGCAACATGTTTGAAGTTGTTGGCCAAACACCCGATGCAATGCGTCGCCACCGTGCTCTCCTTTTGGAACGGGCTCGATTGAATCGTGCGGAAATCGCGTCCGCAGGATATTTTCAAGCTCTAGTTCTTGAACTTCGCCCTGCAATTGCTGCGAACCTTGCTCGGCTTTGCGTTTGAGCTCTTCGATTTGTTTGTGCATCGCCACGATGGTCTGGTCTTTTTCGGCGACTTTTAGCTTAAGTTCGTCCTCAACTTCTCTCTTGGCTTTATCGCGGATTGCTGCTGACGATTCTTGAACGCGTTTCTCGATCGTCAAATCCATTTCACGCTTGGCGTCGTCCAATTCTCGCTGCTTCCTTATCAAATCGGCCTGAGCCTTTTGAGCTTCCGCAAGTTTTACGTCACGTTGTTTCAATACCTCTTGAAGCTCAGTGAGTTCCTTGGCCTTCTGATCGAGGTCGGCCCCAAGCAAAACCTTTGCCTTCTTCGATTCCTCGGCGGCGATCGACGCTCGTTGGGTTTTGAGTTTCTCGGCGACTTGTTCGTCGATGGACTCTTTGGCCCGAGCAATCGCAGCCTGTTGCTCGCGAATCGCCGCCTCACGTTTGGCGACCTCGTCTTCTTTGTCCGCAATTTGCTGTTGGTATTTTTGCCGAGTGGATTCAACCAGCGGCGCTGCCAGCGACTCGGTCAGCTTGATTTCGCTTTTGCATTGCGGGCAAGTAATCGTGGGGTCAATCATTTTGGATTCGATCGTTGACTGAAAGTCAGGGTACTTGAATCGGTTATTTGGCGGCTCGGGAGAGGGTTCCATTTTCCGGCTAGGTGACGGTCAACATCCCGCTCCGTGCGAAATTATTCGATGCCAGATCTTTGGGTTAGATGTCCGGCAAACACAATCTAGTCTTACAGATTCGGCTGCAATAATCCACCGCCTGGTGTTACCGCTGAATTCAGCATGGCAGATGCCGCTCGGCTGACATTTTGTGAAAGACGAGCTCGTTAGCTTCAATACGATTGAACGGCGCGTCCACAGACATCGGATTTGTGATTCGGCTCAAAGTTGAATGAGTTTCGGTCGGCTATGATTGAGCGGCGTAAATTAATGTCTTGAGCGTGAGGCGGTGATGCGAGCCACGGACGTCGTTATTAAAAACATTTTGTTTGACACGGAAAATCATTATTATCGGACTCCAATCAAGTTCGGTGGTGTTGTTTTGGACCGTGTGAGCCTGCTCAATGCAACGATAGAAGTCGAATCGGTCCACGGCAAACGCGCGATTGGGAAAGGCTCCATGCCACTAGGGAATGTTTGGGCTTTCCCTTCGAAAACGCTAGGATACGATGACACTTTGGAAGCAATGGAATCCGTGTCGGCACGGGTGGCGAAGGTTTACGTTGATTCCAATTTGACAGGTCACCCAATTGAAATTACCTGGCAATTGGAACGCGAGTTTTTCAAAGCCGCAGAGGAAGAATCGCTGCGATTGAAGCTTGGCGAGTCGATCCCGCGACTGGCAACGCTTGTTGCGGCCAGTCCATTTGATGCGGCCCTCCATGATGCATACGGCAAGCTCCATGGCGTCAGCGTTTATCACACGTATGGAGACCATTTTCTCGACACCGACCTCAGACGTTTTTTGGGGCCGGATTTTCTGGGCGTGCGAATCGAAGAACATGTCACGCGGGAGCCCGTCGACTCGCTACCGCTTTATCATCTCGTCGGCGCACTCGATCCCCTGAAATCCAGTGACGTCGTCAAGCCCATCGGCGATGGCCTACCGGAAACTTTAGGCGAGTGGATTACTCGAGACGGACTGACGAACCTAAAAATTAAACTTAACGGTGACGACCTTGAGTGGGACGTAAATCGCGTGCTAGGAGTCGAAGCCGCCGCAAGCGTGGTCCAGGCGAAGCTTAGTGTAAGTGCTTGGAATTATTCGCTGGATTTCAACGAAAAGTGTCGCAACGTTGATTACTTGTTGGAGTTCATAGCCAGAATCAAGGCTCATTCGCCCGCCGCGTACCATCGCATCGTTTATATCGAACAACCGACGGCTCGCGATCTCGACGCCGACCGCAATAATACAATGCACGCAGCTAGTGCACAGATACCCGTAGTCATTGACGAATCGCTGCTCGACCTCGAGAGTCTTTTGCTGGCTCGCGAAATGGGTTATACCGGGGCAGCTCTCAAGGCTTGCAAAGGACAAACTCAGTCAATTTTGCTGGCGTGCGCGGCCCGGCATTTGGGAATGTTTCTCTGCGTCCAAGATCTGACTTGTCCCGGTGCGTCTCTGATTCAATCTGCAGGCTTGGCCTCTCATGTGAAAGGCATGTGGGCGATCGAAGCCAACTCCCGGCAATATTGCCCCAGTGCCAACGCCTCTTGGACTCGGAAATTCCCTGGAATCTTCGACATCAAGAGCGGAATCATGCAAACTCGGTTGCTGACTGGCCCGGGCTTGGGCGCTTACCCTGCTTCGGATTAGTACAGCGGCAGGGCAATTCGGCAAACTCTACACGTCATGGTGGGAGCGGTTGATTTCTTGTTTCCGGCGCAAGCCAAATAATCACGAGACCCAAAAGATAGACCGACCCCATCAACGAACACGCCTGGGGATAACCACTCTCAAACGCGCCCATGATCGCACCAGTTTGCAAGGCGCCAATTGCCGCCAGGATTCGGCCAAAGTTGAAACTGAAACCTTGCCCAGTGGCCCGAACTTTCGTAGGAAATAGTTCGGGCAGATACAGAGGCAGCCATCCATAAAACGACGCGGTAAATGCTCCCATGAAAAACACCGAAATCAAAAACCACGGACCATAGACGTCGTTGGTTTGATAAAAGAGCAATACGGACGCCAGCGAAAAGCAACATAGCAAGATGTAAGCAGTGCGTCGGCCCAACCAGCCACCCAACAGAGCACCGAAAAACCCACCGACAATCGATCCTACGGCCGAGCAAAGTTGTGTTATTGCCTTTGCGGAAGGTAGCTTGTCGGACAGTTGATCAGCCCAAGTTGGAGCCCATTGCACAGCAGCCCAAGTTCCAAGCAAAGGCACGCCACTCAACATCGCACCCAGTAACATTCGCTTCACTATCTGATTTGATTGCGAAGCGTCAGCGGCCGTTCGAGCCAAATATCGCAGGACCGGATACAAGTAGCCACCACCAGCCACGATGAGCGCAGGCACGGTACCCAACATCCGATACACAAGTGGAATCGGTTGACTCCACAGGAAAATGATTCCCCAGCAGGCGAGAACTCCAAGCAAAACGCCGCCCAAGTCACGCGTGGCCCAGGCCGATGTCGAACCCTCGAGTTTTTCTCGCTGCCATGTTTTTGATTCCGGTACAAATTGCCGAACGAACAACGTCAACAGGGCCGGAAGCACGCCACAAAGCATCAACAGCCTCCACTCCACCCATGATGCGGGCAAATCCCAACTCCCAAATATCGCACGCACATTTCCCAATCCAAGGCTCAGCAATGCGACCAAGGCATAGCCGGCATTCGCCGCCGCACCAATCAACCCGGCTATCAAAGCGCGCGAACGGCCAGCCCAGACTTCCATAACTAGTGCCACTCCAAGCGACCATTCGCCTCCCATTCCCAAAGCAGCAACAAAACGCACGAAAACAATTTGCCAAGCCGAGTCAACAAACGCGCCGAGCCCACTCACGAGCGCATACGTCAAAATGCTCAGCGACATCGCTCGTACTCGTCCAATTCGGTCTCCCAGCCAGCCAAACAACACCCCACCGGCCGCAGCACCAATCAAAAACGCGGCAATCGCGATACCGTTCCACAGACCGACCAACTTTTCCAACTCGGCAGGTGCAAGTCCGTTTCGCGAAGACAACAGTTCCGTCAGTGCCGGCCGCGAAATGACCGGAAACAACCCCATTTCAAATCCGTCGAACAGCCACCCCAGCAACGCTGCCGCCAAGGCCAGGATCCGGCCGCGCCGGCCATTGTCGATGACATGGTGTTCGCTGTTTACCGTCATTGAAACTGCACCTTACTTCTTCGCGGGCTCTGGCCAATTCAAATGACGATGTAAAAAAGCAAATGTGGCTTGCCCGTGAATCGAATGCGGGCCGTCAAAGAATTCGATCTCCGTCCGCTCGGGCAACTTGAGTTGAGCCGCATACAGATTGCGGACTTTCGCGTACTCGTAAGCCACTGTCCAATCGTCGGCAACGCCGTCAAAGTGCCCTCGCTCGACCATGAAGGGGCGCGGCGCAATCAACGCAGCCATTTCGGCGTAATTAAAAGTACTCCCCAAATCGAATTCAAAAATCTCATATTCACCCATATTCGCATACGTCCGGGGATTACGAGTCGAAGCGTTTTTGTCCACCCATTCATTGAAATCGGCCGAACAAATCGACAAGCTGTAGTCAGTTACGAGTGCCGGGACTCGCATCGCGGTCTTGCCGCCGTAGGACAGTCCATAAAAGCCAATCCGTTTCGGATCAACAAAGTCCAAAGTTTGCAACCAATCGACAATCTGTTGATGTTGTGGCGTGATGACCGAATACAGCGTCTTTTTAAGTGGATTAGCCTTTCGCTGCAAGCCGCGAAATCGATCCGTGAAAATGTAAAGATTCTGCGGTGCAAAGGTAACGAATCCACGCTCGGCTAGACGCGACGCGAATGCCGAATAATATTCGGATCCCTTATCGCCTATCGTGTCTTGTGGCCGACCTTCCAAGCCATGTTGGCAAACGACAACAGGTCTTCGTTCACTCGGCTGGAGATTCTTGGGGACCAATAATAACCCATACGCGATGACGTCCGGAAAAACATCCAAAACCACTTCGTATCCGGTCCAGGCCGACGTCTCTTGAAACACGCGAGTTCTTGCATTGAATGGCAAGACCTCATTGTCGAATCGCCCTATAACTTCGTCGTAAAAAAAAGTCCGCATCGATTCAGCCGATTTCTCATACGCCGGCACCGAAGAAAAATCAAATTTGCCCAGTGTGTTCTGCTGCCGAACGTAATGACTCTCGCGCAGCAAGAACTGTGAATGCCGATCGAACTCGTGGATTTGTTCTTGCTGCCGAACGTCGGGTTTGAAATCGCTGAGGAGGCTTTGCGGTGCTTTGCCGATCGATGCCAGCTCGTGTGTCATTCCCAAAGCTTTCAAGAATCCGCTGATTGTTTCCGGCGTGCCACACGGACCCTGACCTCCATCGCTTACGGATAGTTCCAAAACTTGCGGCGGCTTGAGTCCAGCAACCAATTTACGAGCGCGATCAACCTCGGCCTGGACATGGTTCAGTTGGGGCGTCTCGACATGCGCGGGAGCACCACGGCCACCCGGAATTTCCGCTTCGGCGGCACGGCAGGCTTCGACAATCAAAGGACGCGGCGCAATCAAGCTTGCTAATTCCGAATCGCCGAATTGCTCGAGCAAGCCGAACACGTTTCGATCAAGCGGTTCTTGCCCAATATTCTGCCGCGAATCGAAGTACCCGCTCACGCCGACCACATCAATTCGTGGATCAAGGGCACCCGCATACAAGCTAATCAAACCTCCTTCGCCCCAACCGAACACGCCGATCTGAGTCGGCTCACCTAAATCGCGCGACATCCAATCAACCGCTGCCAGTACTTCTTGAACTTCGTATGCAATCAATCCGCGCCCCAATTCAAAGGCTGGTCGATACAGCCATTCTCGATTCGAGAGTTGCGGAAATTTTTCCTGGCGGTTGACGAGCAGCGGAACCAAAACGCGACAACCATTTTCCGCCAATCGTCGAGCGTATTGCGACCCTTCTGAAACTCCTGGAACAAGTCCAACCAGTTGCTCAGGCAATACTCCGCAATCTGGAATCGCGATGACCTGGGGACCAACCTTGCCAGTCGTTGGTGTCAACAACAACCCACGGCCGCTGACATCGCCAAATGCCGCCCACGTGACGGAATGAACCTCAAAGCTTTCCGAACGCCCCAATAGCGAGGATTTCGAAACGGTCGAGTTCAATCGCGGCTCGGTATCCATTGCCCGTGGATCCCGAACACCCAGTAAATGTGCCAATCGCAGGCGATTTGGCAAAACGGATTGCACGTATGCCTCGTGAGATGAAAATTCGCGATGCCAATACTTTTCTCGGCGTGCAACCGATAATTCCAATTCCTTCAACAAAAATCGGTCAACGCCTTCGACCAATTGCGATGCAATATCGCCGGTCAACGTCAGCGGCTCGGTTCCGGGCAACGTCTGCGAGTTTGCGACTTGCGCGTCGGACGGAAACACGACAATACAACTCAACAAAACCCAAAGAACAAGCCATTTCGCATCAATCATCTTCGTCCTCCGCGTCGTTCAATCACTTCTGTCGTACCAATAACAGCACTGGCTATTAGCGATGGACGAGTTTCAGTTCGGCGGTGTCGTGCTGGTCAGAAACGCGCACAAGTCTCGCAGTTGAGTATCCGATAGTCCATCGAGCAAACCCGTCGGCATCAACGAGGTTTTGTTTTGATGTTGTTCGTCTATTGCCTGCTTATCGATCAACTGGCTTTGTCCATCTGCTGTTCGAAGGACGATGCTGTTCTCGTTTTCTTCTAATTTGAATCCTGTTACAACTCGCCCGTCGTCCGTGAGAATCGTCATATTTTCGTACCCCTCGCGGATTTCCGCACTGGGGTTTACAACCGCCAACAGTATTAATCGTAAATTGCTTCGATTGTAGGATGTTAGATCGGGACCAACCTGGCCACCTCGACCGAAAATTTGATGGCACTTTCCGCAGTTGGCCGATTCGTGAAAGAGCTTTTGGCCTTCCACCGGATTGCCATTCCCGCCAAGGGCAATTTTTTCGACTAGCTCAATCCGCTGATCCAAGGCTGTCGCATTTTCGCCAACCCTTGGAAAAAGCTTAACGATGGCTTCTTGTAACGACGCATCTCGATGCCACCGCAGGCGTTCGATCGTGTCTTGATTGATCAATTTTTCTTCGACCAAGCCGCTCTCAATCGCTCCAAGTAATTTCTGGGACCACGCTTCGCGACTAGCCAAAACCGATTGGGCTCTTTCTTGAACAGCAGGCGACATTTCTGCAAAGCGTTCAATAATCACCGCCCCGATTTCTTCGCGGTCAAAGCGTTGCAACGCCGTCAAGCAAGTCGTCGCGATGTTTTCCGATGGAATCGATTGCAAGAGTTTAAGCAGCGCTGGAACGCTGTCGTTAACAGCGGCTTGAACTTCTCCCAACGCTCGAATGTACTGCAGTCGATCCTCCTCCGACACGGAAATGGCACGCATCTTCTCCAAGCCCAATGCAATCGACGCCGCTTCGCCACGTCGGATTCCCAAGACAATGGCGAATCGCCCTTCCACTTGCGATAATTCGGCAACCAACTCCGTCGGTAATTGAGGAATCGACCGCCCCTCAAAGGCTTTCGCAAATCCGCTAATTAATCGACTCGACTGCGCCTTATTGGGTGATAGCTTGAACAACTCAGCGCACATTTGCAAATCAGCCTGAGTTCCCAGCATGGCGTAACGCCGCATCAAGTTTTCGATCAAATTGGATGGCGCTGACAACGGCGCTTGCCAATTTTCGGTATTCACCAGCCATCTCAATATTGCGCCTCGATTATTAGCATGAGACTCCACGGCCCACCAAAGGGCATTCGGCATGAAGACGTCTTGCGCGTCTGCGGATTGCATTGATAGATTGCGCACGATTTTTAGGGCCTTCTCGGTCGGGAGGCTGCGAGATGTGCATGCCAATTGCAGTCGGACTTCAATGTTGCTTTCGTCCGAGGACAAATCTACTAGTTGATCCGCGACGCCGCTGGAAGCGATTTTCGTGTCCGCAATCAAGCGAATTGTCCACGCCCGTACCGCAGCATTCGAATGACGAAGTAGTTTTGGCAAAACCCGCTCATCAAATCCGCCGCAAAGGTTGAGCGCCCAAAGGGCTTCGAGGGCATGCGGATTACCCTCATCCAACACTAGTTCTCGCAACAGCCCCACGACCGATTGGTCCTTGCGGTCACCAAGCAATCGTAAGGCCGTCTCGCGGTACCAGCGGTTGACGTGATTCAAATAGTTTCGAACAAGCTCCTCGCTGGAACAGCCTGCCATGTCGAAAACAGGAAAAGACTTCCCATTCGAATTGCGTAGCCGATAGACGCGCCCTAAGTCAGGATTGGTTTGGCCTTCGTGATTGCGATAATGGTTGGATTGAACTGAATACCAATCGGCCAAGTACAACGATCCATCCGGCCCAGTCTGAATGTCGACCGGTGTAAACCAATTATCTCTTTCACCGGTTCCTGGAAAAACCACGGGACCGATGTCGTTGGTTTTGCGTGAACTTCCATCAGGTGAAATGTCGCTCGCCATCACGTAGTGCAAAATCGGTGAAACGGAAAACAGCTTGCCGTGGAAACGGGCGGGCAGTGCATCCGCTTCGTAAATTTCAAAAGTGTGAGTGAACCGCTCGACCGCATGGTGCTTCATCGCGCCGTAATATGCGAACGTAAACGGATTCGAATGCAAACCATGCTTGCCAAAATTCTTTAGGTAATATCCCCCCTGAACATAATGAAAGCCTCGCGTATCGCCGCCGTTGTGTCCCGAATAAACTCGGCCTTGCGAATCGAACTCGATCCCAAATGCGTTTCCGCCTCCTTCGGCAAAGATTTCGTACTTGTGCAATTCAGGATGGTATCGCCAGACATTTTGGCCCATTGAATGAATCGGCTTTTCATTGGGAATAGGCTTGCCGTCATCGCCGTGCCGAACCACTGCTGCGCTAACCGTGCTTCCCTCCGCGCCGTAGATCCAGCCATCGGGACCCCACCGCAGCGAATTGGCGATCGAATGAGTGTCTTCAATTCCAAATCCCGACAGCAAGATTCTCGGTGTCAGCGAATCTGGCACATCGTCTCTGTTCCGATCCGCGTAGAACAAAAAATAAGGCGGGTTCATCACAAACACGCCACCACGGCCTGTTAACGCTGCGGTCGCCAAGTTCAGGCTGTCCAAAAATGTTTTGTGCCGATCAAATGTGCCGTCGCCGTCTGTGTCTTCGTGAATCGTAATAACATCCTTGCCGCGAAAAGACGAATCTTCCGCGTGCGGCGGTGGCGGCGGAAACGGCGGATCGTAAACGTTGCGCCAAACATTGTCGCGACTGATCAGTTTTAACCCGGCCGGCCACGGATATTGCCGATACTGGACAACCCAGAGCCGCCCGCGTTCGTCGAAATTCAAGTACAGCGGATTGGCAACCGTCGGCTCTTGCAGCAACAGATCGAGTTCAAGGTCCTCCGCGACTTTTAATGCTGGAACATTGCGGCTGAGTTGAAGCATCGGCGGTTGTGAATCTTGACAAACACCTTGGAATGCAACGCTAACACAAATCAAAACTCCAACCAAAAATGCGAACGCGGCGGATCCGGTTGCTGTTTTGGACTGCTTTTCAAAAAATCCGATGGGCATTTGCGACCATTCGTGGTTTAGTCAAAAATGATGTCCGCAGCGGCAGCGAATTGGGGCGGCAAGGATAACGACGAAAAAGAAATGTCATTTCCGTTTCGAAACTGCCACTTGCCGCTCAATTCCATCTGACGTTCACCGATGATCAACATCGGCGCCGTCGACATTGAAATACCGGCATGGTCATTGGCACATCGAATCACCAACAAATTCAATTCACCGGCTTTTACGATTTCGTTGGGCGGCACAACGACGCCGAAATTTTCTTGCGTTGCTTCGATCAACTGTTGCTTGCCATTAACCCAAACCGTAAGACCAACGCTGTTTGCCAACGTGAGCTTTATCTTTTGATCGGCGACACCGCGATCGAATTTGAAAAAGCAACGGTACCAACCGTCGCCTTCAGTTGGCTCCAATGTCTCTGGAGTCTTGGAGTTGGGAACACAAGG
>JANNYC010000038.1:0-43854 GCA_031409895.1 Planctomycetota bacterium | reverse complement strand
GTCGACAAAACCACTGTGCCATACGCCCAAAACCGCGTTCGCGCACTAAGGCTCAAAAGCGTTCGCTTTTACAGTGGATCAAGCGAATTAGAAAATCGTGTTGTCAACATCGATGTCTTGGGTCAATAATTTAAGTTTAAGTTAAGGTTAAATCCCATGCGAAAACAACGAAAAATGTGCGATCGAATCGGTGGCATTGTCCCCTTGGGCGCTCTGTTCTTGGTAATTATGGTTGTGGCTGTTGTGTTTGCAGTTGAAATCGGACGCATCGGAATCATCCAGTCCGAGTTGCAACGGGCGGCGGACGCTGGAGCCCTTGCCGGCTGCTGGGATTTAGCCTCAAAATTCAACAAGAACCAACCAGCTTTGCAGGCGATGGCCTCCGCGCGCTTGGCAGCACAAAACGTCGTTAGCAAAAACGTGGTTCGAAACATTCAACCTGCGCTCGATGCGAACGTCGGCAATCAAACCAACGGCGATATCACTTTTGGTAAATTCAATAAATTTGGCGACCCAACCGCCACGATCAATCCCGTGACAACAACCGAAGCCAATGCAGTAAAAGTTTGGGTCCACATGGACGATGTACGCAATGGAAGTTGTGAACTGGGTCTGGCAAAGCTATTGGGTTTCACGACGTTTGGCACCAAAGCCACTGCAACCGCCGCTTGGGTCCGCGAGATTCGCGGGTTTAAGACGCCGAGCGTGGCGACTCAAACCTTGCCGATATTGCCATTCGCCATCAAAAAAACTGAATGGGACAAGTTAATGAATGGCACCGGCACCGACAATTGGACCTGGAATACGACGACGAAAACGGTTAGCTCAGGTGGTGACGGAATTAAGGAAATAAATATGTTTCCCGGAAATGTTGGGGCCTCGGGAAACTTTGGGACGGTCGATATCGGCTCGCCTAACAACAGTACCAACGACCTCAAGCGACAAATTTCCAAAGGCGTTTCGGCGAATGATTTGTCCTACTTGGGCGGCAAGTTTGAATTGGGTTCAAACGGCACGCTTTCATTGAATGGAGATACGGGCATTAGCGCAGCAATCGGAGCTGAGTTGAGCCAAATCATCGGCAAGCCGTGCGTTATTTCATTGTTCACAACGGTGTCAGGTAACGGTAATAACGCCTATTACACCATAACAAAATTTGTCGGAATTCGCATCGTCGAGGTCAAGCTTACCGGCAATCCAAAACGTATAATGGTTCAACCGGCAATCGTTACGGTAAAAGCGGTGATTCCATCGACTACCGACACGAGCGACCAAGTTTATTCACCAATCGTCTTGGTCAACTAATATTTTGGGCGAGCGACACGCGCAGGGGATAAGCATTATGTTCAAAAATTGGAAACTAAAAATCAGCCGCAGACGCAATGTAGTCGCGCGCTACGGAACCGCAACCGTTGAATTTGCTTTGGTTGCTCCTTTGTTTTTCCTATTCTTGATGGGGACAATTGAGTTCGGCCGTGTCATGATGGTCCAAAACGTCTTGATCACAGCGGCACGTGAAGGTGCTCGCGCGGCCATTATCAGCGGTGCGACAGCCGCCGCAGTCAAGCAGAAGGCTACGAGTTATGCCAGTACCGCCGGCGTGCCGTCTACGACAGCGACCGTTGAGCCAACAAACCTCAGCACGGCCACGACCGCGACGCCTATCAAAGTGACTGTTTCGGTTGAATTTGATGATGTGAGCTGGCTTCCATCCCCTTGGTTCTTGAAAGGCCGAATGCTCTCAGGCTCCACTTCCATGCGTTTGGAAGGCATGGATTGATCGGAGTGGCTGCGAATTAACTTTCGCGGCCCGTTCTATTGCTACTTGCCAGACTCGCGCGCATTCTCTAAAAACCGACCTAAAGCCCGGCGCTGCGTTGCGGTCGGCAAAACCTCGCTGGGTATGAAACCCACGTTGTATCCATGGATGAGTCGTATCGTGGTCGAGATTCGGGCGTTCCTAAATTCTGACGTACCGCGCCTAGTCGATTTATGGAATCGACAAGAAGCTGTAGCAGGTCGGCTCCAGGTCGTTACGGCCGCCATGCTCGAGTTGCACATATTCTCGAAGTCATACTTCGATCCCGCCGGACTAATCTTGGCGGCAATGGATCACACTCTCATTGGGGCTTTATTCTGCGGGTTTGCACCGAACGATGACGGCTCGAAGCTCAACTTATGCGTCGGAATTTTGAGCCATTCTATTTTGGACGATGCCGCGAACGAATCCACTTGGCCGATGCTTTGGAAATTCGCGGACGACTATTTCAAGAGTCATGGAACCGAAAGGATTTTTTTTGGCAGCAAGTTTCCGGATAGCCCGTATCTGGCTGGCTTTTGCGGAGGCACTTTTGTTCCCGGCGCAGTGACTATGGATCAATCGCAAATCAACCGCCTAACGGACGCCAGTTTCAAGGCTTGTGGCGAAGTTGATGTTTTGAATTTGGACGTCCCGCGATTCAAGCCGCCTGTCGACCGCCGCGTCATCATGGCTAAGCGTAACTACGACGTTCGCGTTGCGATCGATCCGCTGCCGGAAAATTGGTGGCAAAACAATGTAACTTCGTTTCGGCATCAAATTGACTTTCGAATAGTCGAGCGGAAATCGAATCGCGTTTGCGGTTTTCTCTCCTTTTCCAATTCGCGGCCAGTAGATTCTGGCTGGGACTCCAGATATTTTGGCATCGCCCGAATCCAAGTCGACGAAGCGCTTCAACGTTCGGGCATCGGCCAAGCAATGCTGTTCGACGCCATCAAGGACCTCGGTCAACGCGGCGTCGTCGAAATCGAAGCGCAGGTTCCTCGAGTCAATACTGCTTACCTCTCGATGCTCAAGAAAATCGGATTTCGATCGAACTATTCAGCGTTTCAAATGCAAAATATCTTAGGCCCATGATCTCGTTACTGGGCTACAACTGACGCCTTGAATCCGAGAGTCTCGAAGGACTTTGCCGGCTTGCTCGAATCAACTTTTGCAACGATAAGACATTGAATATTGCGGTGGGTTTCGGCTAATTCTATCCCACGTTCCGGCCCGAGCACGCTCAACGCCGTTGCCCAAGCATCCGCCGTCGTTGCATTATCAGCAACGACCGTCACACTACAACGCAACGTCACGGCTCGGCCAGTTCGCGGATCGACAATGTGCGAATGGCGCACTCCGTTTTGCTCGAGCGATTGCCGCGCGTCCGACGAAGTTGCCACGCCACAATTCGACAGCCGAAGTTTCCGCACGACCTGATCGGCGTGGTCCAAATCCTCGACCGCCACAATCCAGCCGATTTCTCCGGGCGGCGGAGCCCCCAAAGCAATGTCGCCGCTGGCATCAATCAATGCGGACTCGATTCCACGTTTGCGAAAGACCGCCAAGCATTCATCCGCAACATACCCTTTGGCGATTCCGCCAAAATCCAATCGCATGTTGTCATTCTTAATTACGACGCTGGATGGCTCGATCATTTTGAATCCGTCGCCGCCGACTGCGCTCAATGCCGTTCGCAACTCTGCTTCGTCGGGCAGCCGATGCCGCTTTCGCGCCAAACGCCACAAATGGGTAACAGGTCCCACGGTAATATCGAATGCCCCGTCCGTCTGTTGGCAAAATTGCTGACTTGTCCGCATCAATGTCCAAAGATCTGAGCTAACCGGAGCGGCTTGATTGGTCGCTCCTTGAACAAGCTGCATCGCCTCGCTAGTCGACTTGTAATCGCTAAAAATATTTTCCAGCGCCGCCACTTTTTCGGATGCAAGTTGAAATGCCGCGATTGCATCCGCTTCATCACGTACATACACGACGAACCGAAACTGAACGCCCATCGCCGGTATTGACGACTCGAATCGTTTAAGCGAACCGTCGGGCGATTGTGAGGCCGCAAAGCCATTTGGGTGGAACGCGAGCATCAACGCGGCAAGGGCCGTCAAACTTTGGGCCACCAGTTTCTGCAATCGATTCATGGCATTCGCGAGCCAGCATCGTGACGATTGGACGCCGGCGATTTTCCAAATTGAAGTTCGACGATTTGAGGTCGGTTTGTCGTTAAACTAGCTTTCGAACAGCCGTGGCAAGCGCCACATGAGCCGCTTGTCTGACCACTCTTCAATAACCGCAGCCCGCACCAACCGACGTGGGCAGCGGCCGCCGTTATCAACAGCGCGGTTAAAGTGTTCTGCCAGTCCATAAGTCACGTCAACTAAAAAATCGTGTTCCAACTTGATACGTCACCAGCGCTCCCAAGTAGGCCAACGTCGTCATATAAACAAAAGACAATATCGGCCATCGCCATTGATTCGTCTCGCGTCGCATCACGACCAGCGTGCTGAAGCATTGGGCACACAGCGAGAAAAAGACCAACAACGAAAGGGCCACCGGAATATTATAGATCGGCCGATCCGTTCCGTCCCAAGTTGCCTGGTGCAGCTTGTCGCGTAAAGAAACTGACGATTCGTCCTGGTCGTCGCCTAGACTATAAATCACGCTGAGTGCGGCGACGACAACTTCGCGGGCCGGAAACGACGCGATCACCGCAGACGCAATCTTCCAATCCCAGCCAAGTGGCCTTACGGCGGGTTCAACCAACCGACCCGCTCGTCCCAAAAAGCTGTTCCGCATTTGTGAACCAGCTACTTCGTGATCGCGACGTTGCTGAAGTTCCGCAATCGCCTGCTTTACGTTTTGGACTTGGCTCGGATCAGCGTGCAAAGTGCTAATGCGAGTATCGTAATCTTGCTTGATTGCCAATTGCAACTCGGAATTGCGAGGAAAATAAGCGGCCGCCCAGATGAGTATCGAAACTGACACGATGACCGTGCCAGCCCTTCGGACAAACGCCAAACCTCTTTCCCACATTCGCGCAAAGACCAGTCGCAACGATGGAATCTTGTATTCCGGCAACTCCATTACAAACGGCGGCGTTTCGCCTTTGAGCAAAGTCTTCCGAAGCAGCAGCGCAACCACGACTGCAGCAAGAACCCCGATTAGGTACATCGAGAACAGTGTTAACGCAGGCAACGAAATTAGCCCAAAGAGCACTCGTTTCCCAGGAATAAATGCCGAAATCATCAATGTGTAAATCGGCAATCGCGCGCTGCAACTCATTAGCGGTGCGACCAGAATCGTAATTAAGCGGTCGCGACGATTTTCAATGATCCGCGTCGCCATGATGCCTGGAATCGCACAAGCAAACGACGACAGCAACGGAATGAACGCCTTTCCGCTGAGTCCGACTCGGCACATTAGCTTGTCCATCAAATACGACGCACGCGACAGGTATCCACAGTCTTCGAGTAGGGCAATAAAGAAAAACAAAATTAGAATCTGCGGCAGGAAAACGACGACACCGCCGACCCCCGCAATAATCCCGTCGGTTACCAGCGAGTTGAACACGCCCGCTGGAATTAATCGAGCGACGAAAGCACTCAAACCACTAAACACGTACTCGACCCCAGCCATCAACGGCTGAGCCCAAGTAAATACGGCTTGAAAGACAAGCAGCATGACGATCGCAAAAATAAGCACGCCCCAAAAGCGACTTGTTAGGACCGAGTCGATACGATCACTCACGGTGGTGTGCTGAGCTGGCCGGCGTACGACACCTTTGAGCAATTGTTCGATCCATTCATATCGTCCGATCGCTTCCAACGATGAAAGTGCCAAGCCTTCGCCAGACAATTTTTCAACTTGCCGCTGGACTTCCTGACGCAACTGGGACCGATCGCTACCGATCCGTCGAAACAATTCGCCAGACGAGTCCAGCAGTAACCGCTGAGCCAAAAAACAATTAGGAGATTGGTCGTCCGATGGTAAAAACTGCGATACCTCTTGCGCCGCACGCACGAAGCTTGCGGGATAAACATTAGGACAGTGCGGGATTTTCGCGGATTTAGTGAGTTGGAGAATTTGAGTCCTCAAGTCCGCGATCCCCAGTCGCTTGTTACCCTGGACGGGAATTACCGGAACGCCCAACCGCCGACTTAGTTCCGCCACGTCGATCTCGACGCTGTTGCGCCTAGCGATGTCGATCATATTCAAAGCAATCAACAGCGGGCAATTGAAATGCAGCAGTTGACTGACCAAAAACAAATTGCGTTCCAAGTTGTTCGCATCGACGACACAGACAATCGCATCCGGCCTTGGCTCGCCAGCTCGTCCCAAAAGCACATCCAACGCAACAAGCTCATCCGCAGAGCGAACCGCTAAACTGTAGGTTCCCGGTAAGTCGACTAGTTCGACTTTCTGATCGCCGATCGTTAAGCGACCAGTTTTTTTCTCGACGGTTACGCCAGGATAATTGCCGACGCGCTGGCTTAGGCCAGAGAGCGCGTTGAATAAAGACGATTTGCCCGTGTTGGGGTTCCCGACTAGAGCCACGGTAAACGGTCGCGACGCCTTGGTTGCGATCATGTCGGATTTCCCTGATCGGCTTCCACGATGACCCGACTGGCTTCGGCGCGGCGCAGCGTTAATCGATAATTTCGAATTTCGATTTCGATCGGATCGCCAGAAAACGCCGCGCCCAGAATTCGCGTCGCACAGCCTGGCGTTAGTCCCATTTCCAAAAGTCTGCCCGAAATGGCATCGTCGCCAACAATCGATTTGATTTGGGCCGACTGACCGATGGGCAAATCCGCTAGACTGAGACTGCCACCGGGATTCGCACCATCACATTGGTCGAGTCGTTTTCGCGGAAACATAACTTGGTCCCAGAAAACCGAATGATGCAAGGATTTCCTTGCTGAACAACTTCTAAACGAGTTCCTTTCGCCAATCCCAGATCGTGCAATCGTTGGGTGCAGCTGGGATCGCCGCTGATTTGGGCAACCTCGCCCGTTTCACCTGCTTGTAGATACCGAAGCGGTATTAACTCGTTCATTTGCCAGACCTTACTGCTCTTGATATTCAGTCTCAATAAGGTATCCCAGCCGCCGTCAAGAATCAAGGGCAGGGGAAATCCGCTAGTTGTTCCTTTTAAGGGCCAGAACCGAGAATTAAGACATTACAAGGGTTTGGCCAAGCGAAAATATTTGACGCGCGTCGAGCACAGCTTGGTTTGTTTCAAAGAGCGATTGAATGGCGCGACGCTGAATTTTCATTTTTAGGCCGCCGACGCCGAGAGCGCCAAAGAGCGTTTTGCCACCGCGTACGGTGCCTTTGTCGTCCGCTTTGATGCCACCGATACCCAGCGGCGGAACGGCGTTTACGTCGACTGCTATCGAAACGCGAGACAAACTTTCGAGTACGGTAGCCGGCAACATCTCAATACCAGCGGCACCGGCCGAAAAAAGCACGTCCGTCTCTTGAAGGACCGCTTCAAGTTGCTCCGGCGTTTGGGCTTCGACCGGCCGAATTCGCGTGACGGCGTCGTCGCCGAGATGTTCAATCACTTTACGTGCGCGTTGCTGGTCGCGCGACACCATTTGGACCGCAGCACCTTGAAGCGCGCAGAGCTGTGCGATGCGGCGACCGACGGGGCCAGTTCCACCCAAGACCGAAACATTGACTTCCGCCGAAAGCGGGCGATAGGGCAGGACAGTAAGAACCGCTGCGGACGCTGTTGTGTTTGAACCGTTCGAGTCCAACATCACCGACACGTGCAGCGGACCGAAAAATGTTTCAACTACTTTTTTGAGCAGTCGTTCGCCGAGGGCCACATCCGATCCGCCAATGAAAATCGCGGTCCGATGAAGTTGCTTCGGACCACGCGTGAACATTGCTCCGTGGATTAAACCCAAAATGCTTAGTTCGTCGACTTCACGATAGGAAAGCAGATGGTCCACGCCAGCGTCCAATGCGACGATCGCATCAAACGAACTCGGCTGAAGATCCGAATCGAGTTGGATCAAGATCTTCCGCAAGTCCACCGCCGGCCTCCCATGCGTTTATCGAGCGACGGTCTAAAATCCGCGGAATGGATGCTGAGCTTTGTCTTTGCCCGCGAGCATTTCATCGACAGTCGGTTTGCCGCTCATCGCGCTAGAAATGGCATCGAAGGTCGCTTTGTAGTTGTACTCGTAAATCTTTTTGTCGTCCTTGGCACCTGGGTGAATGAAGACGCCACAGACGACGACGTATTCTTCGCATTTGTCTTTTGGAATGATCCCTTTGCCGACGGCATCCGCGACTGCTTTCGCCACGGCGGCTTGGGCCGGGCCGAACATTTGGACGGCTTGTTGCATTCCTTTGATGGTTACTTTGGTCACCATGACCGTTGCGGGTTTCACGGCCAGATTGGGCGTCAAAACGGCGAGAAGATTACTGTGGCCTTGGCTCTGCCGAGAAAGTGCATTTGCAAAAGCGTAACCGACAGGACCATCTTTGTCGCCGATCAACAAGTCGATGTGAGCAATTTCGTCTCCGTCGCCTGCGAGTGCTTCACCTACAAACATTGCCATACGATTCTCCCCCTATTAGATAGACTTGCGAAACCGTTGTTAGACACAACTTCGTCGGCTTGGCCATGCGTCAGCCAAGTCGAGCAAGAAGGTAACAAACTTGATACCGCATGCCAATCAGCCAGCGCCGGAAAGCCAGCGGGCAGGCGAATTCAGAGATTTTTCGAGGGATTTGGCGACCGGGTCGCGCCTCAGACCGAGTTCATCAAACAGCCACGCTAACCCGCCAAACGTGAAATCCGATTGGTCGGCACAAGGACTTCGCGGTCCTCTTCACAGCACAAGTGCATGACGTAAGCGTCCTCGACCGTATCCTCGTAAAAGTCCCGCAGCAGTGACACCGCGCGAAATCCAAGATTCTTGAAGAACATCTGCGCGGCCAAATTCGTTTCGCGAACTTCCAAGACGATTCGACGTCGCCGCCGATCGGAAAGCTTCGAGACTAGCTTTTCCACCATTTGCGAGCCGACTTCGCGACGACGAAGCTGCGGCGCTACGGCGAAATTCAATACGTGAAGCTGGTCTTTGTGAAGCTCGTAGATCATGAAGCCGACCACGCGCTCGTTTTGCTCGGCAACCATGCCGATGCAATTTCGCTGCCTCAAGCAACGCAAAAAATCTTCCTCGGACCAAGGATATTCAAAACTACTTTTTTCGGCCTGCAGCACTTCCGGCATGTCTCGTCGGATCATCCAACGAATGTGAACCCCAACCCGATGAGCACTCTTCGACTCCATTGCCGACTCCTTTATGCTGATCGGCCGACCCGCGACGAATCGCGGTCGACCCGGTTTCCTTACCCTGGGGACTCGAGCTTAGTAATTACCCGCCGCGCAAATGGCGATGGGACCGACTTTCGCCGAGTACCGTCATCGAAACGAAGTTGTTAAACTCAGAGCATCCAAAGCTCAATTTCGGCAACGGCTTCGGTAAGTTAGCAAAACCGAAAATTCGTGCCAAGATTGAACAGTCCACTTCAGATTGATTGTTTTTCTCCCGCTAGCGAATTCATCCGTCAAGCTACCTTCCTCGATTTGAGCGAGAAATTTAGCATCCCGCAAGAAAATGACCACGAATATTCCAGCAATCCCGAGCGATCCCGCGACCTTGCAACAGGGGTTCGAGTCCAGCCGCCAAGCATTTCAGCAGCGTTTTAGCGGACAGCGTTGGCTGCTCGGCAATCTGTCAGAGGAAAAACGCCGCGATATTTATGTCGTAATGAATTATCTTTCCAAATGCCTCGAACTACTTTCTGAACAACCCACTGGGCTCATTCCGGGAACTCATTGGGAAAGTACCCGCGATGAACTTCGACATGCGGTTTTGGACAAAGGTCAAGATCCGCTGTCGAACACTATCGTCGAGGTCGCGAATCGAAAATCAATTGCAAAACAGTGGCTCTTTGATATTCTCGACGGCATCGATTTGTGGACTCGCTTTCGCAAGTTTCAAACTTACGACGAACTAGCGCACTTCGCGTGCAAAGTAGGCGGAGGTGCTTTCAATCTTATGATTCCAATCATCGAATTCGAAAATCCCAATTACGAAGCGAAGGCTGCGGCGACCGGCCAAGCCATCGCTTTGACGCAAATTTTGCTTGGGTATAAAGCCGACTTCGACCAGGGACGCTGCTTGCTCCCGGCAGATATGCTCAAACAATTTGGCCTCACCTCGACCGAGATTCAATCGGACGAGCAGCAACATGCCTTTTGCCGATTCGTTCGTGCGCTCGCAGTCAGAATTGAATTGGAATTTTACGAAGCTGCCCCGATCTTGCGCTTTTTAAGCTTTGATGGCCAGCGAGTTTTAAAGTCATTGTTCGCGTGGCATTGGGAGTTGCTCACAAAGATCAAACAAGATCCACTCCGCTTGCTCACCCATTCAATTGAACTCAGTCGCGGCGAAATGGCCAAGCTCCGACTAAAACATCTTTTGGGAACTGAGGGCGCGGGCGTCCCCTTCGTCGCCGCAGGCCTCGCACAAAACGGCCACAACCACGCGAATTAGAAATTTGTCTAATCGATATTTGAACCAACTTGCCGCCCATGTCGCGACAACAGTTAATATCACAGGCCGAGAGATTGAAAGTAACCAAGCGAGGTTTGTGCGCCGTGTGAGAACGGCCGCACCAACCGATCGGATTCGTTTTTCGGTGCGCGACTTGTACGTTTTGCCGAGTCGTCGCCTGTCGCGGTTCGTTGTGACTTTGTTCAAAGGTATTTTTTACCACTTGCGCGACCCGGTCACCGGCCTGCGTATTGCCTCGGAATTGACACGAGCCGTATTGTTGTTCAACACGCAGACTGCTTGGGGATTCCACAAAGTTTTTGCGGACCGGCCGAGAAATCGCGGAGCGGTTGATGTCAGAGGCTTATGGACTGAATTGGCGACCGACAGGCCCTCGAACCCTGTTTCCCGTTCTAAAGTGGTTAGCGTAGATTTTCGCCAAATTGGTTTTCCACCAACAAAATCTGAATAATCCGAGACTCGGCCGCATGGAAATTGTGGCGTCGAAAGTCCTGGGTTTGAATGACGAAGCTCAAGCCGAAACCAAACTGATTTACGATTGAGCATCGCTTCGAAACGAAGGGTTCGGACGGTTCCTTGGGGTCGTCCACCTCCAAAAAATCACGCCAATGATTTGGGGAGATTTTCTAAATGGCGGTGTATTGCGGCTCAAATGGAATCTATTTCCACAAAAAGGCGATTCGCGGGACGCTGACGCATGCGGCTTAGATAGAACCGTCTGGCGCGAGGCCGACGAGACGTAGGAGTTTAAGGGCATTAGTCGACGGGGCGATTCCAGGTCGCATTTTGTAATCGAATGTCATCGCGTCGCCGCTGGAAGTCTTTTCGAACGATTCGGTGAAGTAAACGGTTTTTGCAAGCTGCCCTAATCCGTCTGACTTTGCTAGGTCCAAGTCGTGCGTAGTAAACGAACCGAGTGAGCCTTGATTCAATAGTTGGCGAATCACGGCCTCCACGGCGATGTGTCGTTCACGCGAATTGGTTCCTTGCAAAATTTCATCCAATAAAAACAGGAACTGGCTGCCAATAGTGCGGGCTTCGGCCCCCCTGTCGACGATTTCCTTGAGTCGCCGCAACTCTGCCATGAAGAACGAAACGCCGTCCGAAAGCGAGTCGTCGATTCTCATGCTCGTTTCCAATACCACCGGATGCAAATCCATTTTTCGCGCACATACCACGCACCCCATCTGCGCCAAAATGACGTTGAGGCCAATGCTGCGGAGCAAGGTGCTTTTTCCTGACATGTTGGAGCCGGTCACGATCAATACCGTCCCCGGAGGGCCAACCGCCACGTCATTGCAAACGCGAGCTTGATTCGACAAAAGTGGATGTCCCAATTGCATCGCAGAAACTTGTGGCGTGTCAGAAACGTCGACGTGCGGCAAAACCCACTCTGGATTCTCGTAAGCCAAAGTTCCCATCGCCGCCAAGACTTCAGTTTGGGCCAGCGCGGTGAACCATTCAGGCACTCGCTTGCGATATCGTATTTGCCATCGTTCAAGCCAAAACAATACGTGCAAATCCCACAGCGCGACGAATTGCAGAAACAAGTACGCAATAAAAAGCAGGCCGTGCCTTCTCAAGTTGCCGAACCAAACGATTCGCGCGAGCAGGCTCATGCCGTATAGCGCAGATTGCGGACCGAGCGTGATCTTCGTTGCAAGTTCATCGAGTCGCGAAGATTTTGCTTTAAGTTCCGAGAGCTGCCCAAATAAATCGACGAACTGGTTGACTTCGCTTTTGCGCGACGAAACATTCTCGAAAATCTCGTGGACCTTTCCCGAAATAAAAACAGTCACCAAAAAGTTCATCGACAGCAAAGCCAAAATCGCGACGCCGGCGACTTGCGGCGCTATCCAACCAGTGAAAAAGCCAATGACAAAGCCAACCACGAGGCACGCCGAAATCCGAGCAAGCCATGTCAGCGCTGGAAAACGGCATAGCCACGCCGGCGAACGAACCCAGGCCAAGAACATTTCCGAGCCGACGGGACTCGCCGACGCGATTCGACAATTGAGCTGAAACGGTTCGCGCCACGAGATATGATTCCCGAGTTCCAATGCGGCTTGCTGCCTTGCTCGAATCTCGCCCGGACTCGCAGGTGTCATCAACCAATCGGCCAAAACCGGCAGCCCGACAGCGGTTCGCACCGGCGTAAAAAGTTGTGATAATGAAGCTCGCCCGAAAACGTCTAAGTCCAGCGCGACCGGACGGAACTTGACGGTGGTTTCGATTCGCGGAACTGGCAAACTTTTCCACTCGCGTTTGCAGCGAGCAACTCCTTCCGCAAAGAATTCCGCAAAGAACTTGGCACGCTCCAGTTGTTGCTCGACGCGATCGTGAACGGCAACGACTGCCAGAAAAGCGACCGCGACGAGCGAAGCGACAATCCACAAAGCTGTCGAGAGTCCACCAAAATCTCGGTACGCCGCGAACGACGCCAGGAACAATGCAACGAACAAGCCGCCCCGCACATACGAAAGCAAACTCCATCGCCGACCGAGCGACTTGATAGCGATCCATTGTTCCTGCTTACAGCGTTCGTACCGCTCCAAAACTTCGCGCCAATTCCCGTGTTGTTGCTGAGTCGTGGAGTGATTCATCTTTTCCAGTACAGAAGCAATTTAGCAAAGTGGCTTCGCGAAAGACTCCTCGGCCTAATCCTCTTCTATGAGTACAAGGGCGAGGAGAGGTTGGGAAATTCATTTGTTGCCAAGTCCAACGCAGCTTTAGTACCCCGACAACTCCGCAGCGCGATGGACTCGCTGGATCGCGATCATGAACGCAGCTGTGCGTAGACTTACCTTTTTGGTATTGGATTCGGTCCACACGTCTTCGAATGCGTGCGACAGCACTGAATCAAGCTGCTGGCGAACGCGATTCAGATCCCAACTGTAATACTGTCGATTTTGGACCCATTCAAAATAGCTGACGATAACGCCACCGGCATTCGCCAAAATATCGGGCAGCACGACGACCCCTCGATCCTCAAGAACCTTGTCGGCATGGGCGAATATCGGCCCGTTGGCACCTTCGACGATGTACTGGGCTCGAATCCGATTCACGTTGTCCATCGTAATGACGCCGCCAAGCGCAGAAGGAACAAGCATTTCGACGTCCAATTCCAATAATTGCTCGTTGGAGATCGAGTCGGCGTTTGTGTAGCCTTTCAGGTTGCCGTTTTTGAGCGTGTGCCGAAGTGCTTCCGGCACGTCAATGCCGTCGGCGCGATAATAACCGCCGCTCAAGTCGCTGATCGCAACGACTTTGAAATCGGATTCCGAGAACATTTTTGCCGCGAACGAGCCGACGTTCCCAAAGCCTTGAATGGCGACGCGAATATCGGTGGGCCGGCGTCCAAGGCGCGTCATCATCTTATAAGCCAGGATGCCAACGCCGCGACCAGTTGCTTCCTCGCGCCCTCTCGCGCCGTAGTTCTCGACTGGTTTTCCGGTGATACACGCAGGATTAAAGCCGTGATACTTTTCCCATTGATTGCGAATCCAAGACATTGTCTCCGCGTTAGTTCCCATGTCGGGAGCTGGGATGTCTTTATCAGGGCCGATGATTTCGTGAATCTGATCGACGAACTTGCGAGTGATCCGTTCTTTTTCTTTGCGGCTTAGATCGCGCGGGTCGATGCAAATGCCACCTTTGGCACCTCCGTAAGGAATATCGACGACCGCCGTCTTCCAAGTCATTAACGATGCCAGCGCACGAATTTCGTCCAAATCGACTTCCCAGTGATATCGCAAACCACCTTTCATCGGACCGCGCGCGTTGTTGTGCTGAACGCGATAACCAACAAACGTCTCCAATGAACCGTCGTCCATCTCGACCGGAATTTGCACCGTGACTTCGCGTTTGGGCATCTTGAGCATCTGCCGAACGCTCTCGTTCAAATTTAGCTGATCGGCGGCGAGATCGAAATAATGCTGCACCGCCTCGTTGGCTTTTAAGTTATGAGCCGCGACGGAACCAGCCGTTGAAGTCAACGTGACAGGCGTAGGTGCAATGACATTGGTCATAATTGTTTTCCGGCCAAGTAAATTATTTGTTGTGCGAATGCGGCCCTGTTAATTCGGTTCGGCACTCGAGCCTAATGCGATTCGCGGAAGGCAAATGTTCGCGTAATTTAAGATAATCGGTATCAGAAAGTCGGTATATGGGAAGTCGGCCTTTTCCGACCACGAATCAAGGGCATTCAATCGTGCTTCGGCACGGGCCGCCCCTTTAAGCGACACCTACGTTCAAGTTAACAAAATCGCCGTAACCCGCCCATAAAACCGGCCCGTCGTAGTGATTCGAGCGGCGAAACCTCGTAAAATCCCGGTTGAGATTCGTTCGATTATTTTCTCCGCGTCGACCACTGATGAACATTGCCGAATCGATATTTTGGGAGCGATTAAGCCAAAGCGGGCTGTTCAACCCGTCCGCCGCGAACTCTTTGCGAACGCAGTTTCCGGGAGCAATCAATTCGGCATCGCCACACCATTCCGGTGAAATTGTCGCGTGGCTCTTAAAGGGCGGACTGATTTCTGAGTTTCAAGGCAAGCTATTGCTTGGCGGATTTGCCAGTTCGTTTTCTTTCGGAGAGTACACGCTTCTAGCGCGTCGCGCCAATATCTCGGGCTTGGCTACGTTTGCCGCGAGGCACACTTCAACGCGCCACGACGTACAACTTTGCTTCGTTGGCGGCAGCAGTGTCGACGATTTGAAAATCTGGCAAGCGATCGATGCGCGTGCCAACACTTTGCGAAAATGCGTTCAGGCAAACTTGTTGCTCGTGCACGAAACCGTCGAGCTGTCCGAATATCGCTTCGTGGTACTAGGCCGATCAACCGGACAATCAATCGACGAACGTCTTGGCCGCAAAGGTAGAATCCCTTGGGCCGCTGCTTGCAATCTCGTCGCGCATCTAGCCAACGCAGTCGAGGAGATTCACGCACACGGACTTGCACATGGCAACGTCAACGGTCATGAATTGTTTCTCGAAAGCAATGGCGATCCCCGATTGGCCCCACCGATTTGGCCAAGCCGTTTGAAATACGGTGTCACTTCGAAAGAGCCGAAATCCGAACGTGATCCGGCGCTCGATTACGTCCCATATGAATCCAATGGCGATTCGATTAAGCCGGCCGATGATATTTACGCTTTGGGAGTGCTGTTGTATCGCGCGACTCGTGGCGAAACACCGAATCAGTTTCTGCGCGGACAATCGAATCCGGCAAGCGACATCGACACGGCTATCGCAAGACTTGCCAAATACGATGTCCCAGTTGAACTGCAAGAACTCCTTCGTCGTGTGCTCACCACAAAGGCCGCGGATCGAATAGCGACTATCGCTGATTTTCGCGAGCAATTAAGACTCGTGCCACAGTGGAAAGCCACACATCCAGCCGCAGCAGATGCTGGTAAATCATCCGCCGCTTACCACGAATGGCTTGACCGTTGGCGGCCCAAGATCACGCAAGCTGACGCGACTTGGGCCGCTCCCAAATCTTCCGAAACGTCGATTTCCACTGCCGCCGACCCGATCCCGCAAAGTTTTAAACTGGCCAATGTTTCCAACGATTTTCGACGTCGAAACCGAAAAACAAACCGAACCAATTGGATCATCTGGATCACAAGCGCAGCGGCGCTTGTTGCGTCGTTGTTCGCGATCTCGAAAGCCGTCCAGCGATCACCGAAGATTGCCGGCGTTGGGTTGCCGAACACGCCGGTTAGTACTTTGCCACCAGTCCCAAAACCGGAAATCGAAATACCGAGCCCGGCCGACATCGCACTGCCGACGGCCACCAACGACTTGATCCAAAAGCTCGTTGCCGACAACGGAAACTTCGCGTGGCAGTCCCCAACCAATGGGCCCACAATCGACCTTTCCTTGCTCCCGCCCGGCGCTGCCGTTATCGTAATCGTTCGGCCACGCGACATGATCGCACAACCCGAATCAAGTCGCATTTCGCAAGCACTTGGCAGCGAATTTCAATCTTACATTTTCCAACTCGAAACCAAACTCGCCGTTCCATTTCAATCCATCGATCAGTTGATCGTCGGCTACTATCCGACCGAGCAGCAAATCTACGAATCTTTCCACATCGTGCGACTGGCCGAACCGCTCGACAAAGCCGCCCTAGTTGAACGATGGTCCAATGCTGGCTTCGTCGCCGAGCCGGACCGTCCGCATTTTTGGAGCAGTGGTCAACGAGCTTTCGGCATGCGGGCAAGTTCGTCGGCGAACACACCAATTTCTGAATTCGTTTGCGGGTCGTGCGAGTCCGTCGAGGTCTCATTGCAAATCAGCACCAAAAACCCGCTTTCCGGCCCGCTCGCTCAGTTGGTTGCCCGCACGGATCGCGATCGGCACTTGACGATCCTAGCGCTTAAAGCCGGTTTGGCAAACGAGATGGGGCAACGATTATTGCCGCCGCGATACGGCTTGCTGCGCCAACAAATTCCGCTGCTTATCGAAGAACAAGTCCGCGCGATCGCGTTCAGTTTTCATTTGGACAACGGAACTTTCGTCGAATTGTTGTTCGATCAAACTTCGGATATCAAGTCCGCTGCTTTGCGCGACGCCGTGGCCGCGAAATTCAATTCGGCCCGTGAGCAAGCAACCGCATACGTCGCTACGCTTCCCGCCGACCCGCATTGGGAAAAAGTCCGCCAGCGATTCGACACGATGCTGACCGACCTGTCGCGGCACTTGCGATTCGGAGTTGAATACGATCAAGTCATTATTAATGCGTGGCTGCCTCCGATGGCCGCTCACAATCTGTTGGCAGCGACGGACCTGACGCTTTCCGTGGAACCCACGGCCGCTGTCGCCGTCAATTCGGCCGCGACACCCAGACCTCCGGCTCCAACAAATGTCGATCAGTTGTTGCAAAGCTCGCGCACGTTGCAAAACGACAACCCGCCGGACTTGAACATCCTGATCGATACTTTGCAAACCGAAATCATGGACGATTTTCCCGTCTTGCCGTTTGCATTTGAGATTCGCTTGAGCAATACCGATCTGGGCGAAGCAGGCATAACGCGAAACCAACGGCTCACGTCTCTCGCGCTCGTCGATCAGAGCTTGGCCCAAGTCCTAACGCAGATTTGTTTCCAAGCCAACCCAGACAAGAACGCGACCGGCCCGGACGACCCTCGCTGCAAATTAATTTGGGTCATAACGCGCGACGAAGCAAAAAATACAGACTTAATTCTGATCACAACCCGCGCCGCCGCCAATAAAAACGGCTGGAAAATCCCTGAAAACTTTGGCCCGGTGGAAAAATAGCGTCACGCCAGGGTCTGACGCCAATTTGCGTAGTCTTCGAAGCAATTTGGGGTCTGACCCTTTCGCCCGAAGTCCCTAGAATAGTTGTTGGGACCATAAACCAAATCAATACAAGGCAGTCTGAGTCTGTGGAACTTTTTAAGATTGCTTGCCCATCGTGCGCGACGCGGCTCAAAGTTAGCCATGCGTCGGCGGTCGGCCAAGTTTTGGCTTGCCCCAAATGCGGCAACATGGTCAAAGTCGCGGCGCCCGATGGTTGGCAACCCTCGGCCGAAATCGTGCAACCAACGCGAATCCCCGCCAAACCGGCGCTCAAAAAAAGGTTGCCCGAAATCGATGACATGCCGGAAACGGCCAGCCTGTCGTTCGAGGATTTTGACGACATAGAATCATTGCTGACTGACAAGCCCGTCCAACCATCCAAAGCGAAATTCAAAGCTGGACCAGCGGCGCATAAGCCCATCGCAAAATCATCGCCCAAAAATGCGACTTCGGCGACAGCCGTTGCTCGATCCGCCGCCAAAGTGTCCGCGCGCCATCCGTCGTTGGAAAAACGCAACCTCATATTGCAAATCGGGGCCATCGTTGGCTTGTTGGCAGTCTCGATCGCATTGGTCATCGTGCTTGCGTCGACATTTTTTAAGACAGAACCCAATTCAATCTCCGGCGACAAAAACACTTTCGAAAAAAATCCAGACTCCACGGTAAAAATAGCTGCGATTGATAACGGAGCCGATCCTTCACATTCGCTCCAACCTCCGCCGGTCCAGCCCAAGCCAATCCCCCTGGCGATGATCCCGCCTCATCTTGGCGTGCCCGCGATGACACTCACTGCGGCTCAGAGCAATTCAACGTCGCCACCTGGATTCGAAAACCCCACGGCCGCTAATCCAGCTCCCGCGATTTCGAACCTAATCGAGCAATTCGGCGACCTGAACAGCGTTCTCAACAGCGGCGATAGCCAATTATCGATGCAAGAATTGGCCGATGCTTCCGGACCCGAACGCGGCCAAATCGGGATTGGAAGCGTCTTCGTGCGCAAGCCGCAAATAGCGGAAATCGACCTTGTCGCCCGATTGAGAGACCCAGTTGCCGAAATCTCCTTCGATAATGTCCCTTTAGTCGATGCCCTCCGAACATTGAGCGAACTTTCGACAATTCCGATTTGCTACGAAATGGACCTGATCGATGTTGAAGGGATTTCGCTTTCGAATAGCCTTACGCTGAAGCAGTCCAACACAACGGTTGGTGAGACCATCGATGCACTATTGAGTCCGCAAAAGCTCAAAGCCGTTCCGGACCAAGGCATTTTGTTGATCACAGTGGCTGATCGAGACGAATGGTCCTCGCGCGACTACGATCTGTCCATGTTTCCTGCGAGCGACACGGCTCTCACCGAAAATTTCGCAAGATTTCTGCAAAACTCTTTCGCCAAGACTTCGTGGCAAGTCGCCGGCGGGAAGGGGACCATTACGATCGAAGCGCCGCGACTTGCGATACAACAATCGGCACCCGTCCATGCTTTGATCGGAAACTTGATTCGAAAGTTAGACGCGGCGAAACGGTTGGCAATTCAGCCGTCCGACGACGAAGCGAGAAAGTCGCTTCTCTCGCGACACGAGCGCAGCAAGATCGCGCGCCAAGCCGTCGTCACTCTCAAGCTATCCAGCGACAAGCGGATCGAAAGCGTTCTCTCCTCCATCGCACGCGATATCGGCACCCAAGTCATCGTGAATTGGCAATCGCTGTTACGCGAAGGTTGGTCTCCCGCGACGCGAATCCCTTGGGAGAGCAACGGCCAGCCTTTGGAACAAGAATTGCGCGAGCTTACCGACTCGATGCAACTGGCAACCCGAGTCGTCGACGATCATACAATTCAAATCACCACGCACTCGGATGCGAAAGGACAGCTAGAGTTGGAAGTTTTTCCCTGCGCGGACTTGCTGGAGAAATATTCGTCGGAGCAGCTATTGAAAATTCTCGATTCCGTCCTGGGCGCAAGCGTCGTCCCAGACTTAGGTATGTCGGTCACCTTGGAATCGACGTGCAAATGTTTCGTTTCCATCATCCCACAACCAATACAAATCCGGCTCGAATCAGCCCTAACGCAGCTTCGCCGCGAAAAGAAGTGAGGCGTTGGAGGTGGAGTCTGCATTTTAATTCTTTGAAACAATTTTCTGTATCTAGTATCTAGTATTCTGTTTTCAGTTTTCAGCAAGAAAAAGACTCCGAACTGAACACTGAACACTGAACACTGAACACTTCGCTCTCAACTCTCCCAATGAATTACCAAAACGTCTGCATCGAATCGCTTGGGTTTCTCGTGCCGGACGAAGTCGTCTCGTCGGACGAAATTGAACGGCGGCTCACAGCAGTCTACGAACGGCTCAAGCTCCCTCTCGGACGGTTGGAGCTGATGTCGGGGATCGCAGCGCGGCGATTCTGGCCGACGGGGACGCGCCCCAGTACGCTGAGTGTGAGGAGCTGCCAGCTTGCCCTCGAAGCTGCCGAAATGAACAGTTCGGAAATCGGCGCGCTGATTCATGGCTCCGTCTGCCGCGATTTTCTGGAACCGGCGACTTCGTGCCCCGTGCATTTTCATTTGCGACTTCCTGAACGCTGCGTCGTTTACGACACGTCCAATGCGTGTTTGGGAATTCTAAATGGAATGCTTCAAGCGGCCAACATGATCGAACTCGGTCAGATTCGCGCCGCACTTGTGGTCGGCTCGGAAAGCGGCCGCAGCCTTGTCGAAACCACAATCGATTCGCTCAACGCAGATGTGACGCTCACGCGCCAGCAGATCAAATCAGCGGTTGCCTCGCTTACGATTGGATCGGCGAGTTGCGCCGTGCTGCTCGTTCATCGAGCAATCAGCCGATCGGGAAATCGATTGCTCGGAGCTGCCGCGATGGCCCGTACCGATTTCCATGATCTGTGCACAAGTGATCAAGACCAAGCCGGCCACACTATGCAGCCGCTGATGAATACCGACAGCGAGCGATTGATGCTCGAAGGGGTTCGTACCGGCGCGGCGACATTTGACGAATTCCTGCACGCGGTCAATTGGGAGCGCTCGGATATTGATCGGACATATTGCCACCAAGTCGGCGCGGCGCATCGCAAGATGATGCTGGAAAGTTTGCGACTAGAGCCAGAGCGGGATTTTGCGACTTTTCCGTGGCTCGGCAACACCGGCTCGGCTGCTTTGCCGATCACGTTGGCCATTGGCGTGCAACATCAGCCATCAATCAACGAGCGATTCGCATTGCTGGGAATCGGCTCCGGAATAAACTGCATCATGCTGGGTCTAGAGTGGCACACCACCCAGATCGCCGGCCGCATTTTCGGCCAGCAAGAGCGTGAGTTTTGCCTTTCCGAGGTTTCATCCAAGCACATTTCCGAAATAGTTACTTGAATCTCGACAGCCCAAAACCAATCGCTAAATTGCGAATGCCGCTTACGGCGCGACCGACGCATTCTTCGAAGCGCACGGGTCGTATCATTGCTTGAACACGTGCAATTGTTGGCCGGCCGCGCAATGCAAGCCGCCGGAATTCGCACCGGTTGGTTTACGCCGCTGCCCAAATCCGTGTTTCTCTATCTACACGAAAAGGAATGATCGCTGCGCTAGAGGCGAGAAAAGCGTGTGGCGCGAAGATCAGAAAATACACCCGGCAAGGCTCGAACTTGCAACCTTCGGTTCCGTAGACCGATGCTCTATCCAATTGAGCTACGGGTGCATGGCGACCAAAGAAATTTCGCCGACGAAATGATTTTACCCCAAGTCCGTGGAGGCGACTAGGCCGAAAGCAAGTTGCGATTGAATGCGCCAATCCCCCGGTTTGGAAAATGCTTCCGTAGAAATAAAAAAGGCGTGTCACCGGATGGCGACACGCCTTTTGGTTTTCAAAAAACAATCGGGCTACAACTTAGTTGCAGCAACGACGAGAACCGCAACGACGAACTCTGCAACCGCCGCCACAGTCGGAACCACAATTGTTGTGGCCAGAGCCACAATCAACTTGGCCTGAACTGCCACAGCCACCACCGCAACCGGTGTCACAACCGCCGCCACAGCCACCACCGCAACCGGTGTCACATCCGCCGCCGTTGTTAACAACGACAGGGACTTGGATGGTCTTGGCAACGCGATGACAGACTTGGTACGGAACTTGCTCGGTGTAAGTCTCAGGAACTTGAACATTTACTGTTCGAGTTTCGGTTGAAGGTTCGCAGCGATACGAGGTCACCGTGTAGGCTTGCTCGGAAGTTTGCGGGACCATAACCGTACATGGAATTTCGCGGGTGCGATTTTCCATACGTTGACGTTGAACCGTCACAGTACGAGTCTGAGTTTGGGTTTGGTAAGTCGTAACCGGAACCGTACGAGTACGGGTTTCGGTACGGCACTTGTTCACCGTAACCATGTTCGTGCGTTGTTCTTGACGCGTACGAGCTACTGGAACGGTTCGGGTTTGGGTTTCGGCTCGCATGCGAGTTACTGGAACGGATTGCGTGCGAGGCTCGGTACGATAGCGAGTCACTGGAACCGACTTGGTTTGAGTCTCAGTTCGGCAGCGTTGAATGGCTACCGTGCGAGATCGCGTTTCAGTCGTGTACTTAGTGACATTCACCATTCGGGTTTGTTGTTGAGGTTGATTGACAGTCACCATGTAGGTGTACTGTTGTGGAACTTGACGATTTCGGGTCACGGTGTACGGAACTTGTTCCGTAATCATGTTTGGAACCCAAACGCGACGTTCGACAACTTGGTAGCTCGGTCCACAAGCGTTGCAGCCTGCAACCATTCCGCCGCCGCAACAGCCGCTATCGCAGCCGCCGCCGCAAGACGAGCAACCGCCGGAGTTGCCACAGCCGCGGCCTCCGCGATTGAACAAGCGACAGCCACCGCCGCAACCGGAAGCCTGTCCGCAGCCGCCACCGCAGCCACCGCCACAAGCAGAACCATTGTCAGCGCATCCGCCACTGCAGCCACCGCCACATGCAGAGCCGCAACCACCGCCAACGGCAACGGTTTCGTTATGGGTTACCCAATGACCAGCGTCACGGCAAACAGTGCGCGTCAGAGTTTCGGTATATGGTTCGCAAACCATACGAGTCGCAGTTTGTTGCTGCTGAACAGGCACCATGATGGTGAAGTTCTGCGCAACTTGTTCGGTCGTCGGGACCGAAACGGTGTAGGGTTGTTCAATGTTCTCGACAAAGGGCACGTTAACGGTGTAGCTCTGTTCAACATTTTCGGTGTAAGGAACCGTGACGTTGTAGGATTGCTCAATCGTTTCCGTGTACGGGACATTGACCGTGCAGGATTGCGTAATGTTTTCGGTATATGGTACGCAAACGGTGTAATTCTGAGCAACTTGTTCTTGGTAGGGAACATTAACCGTATAGTTTTGGGTTTGTTCCGTAGTCACCGGAACCGTAACCGTATACGGCTGCGATACTTCTTCGGTGAACGGTACGCAAACGGTATAGTTCTCGGTACGAACTTGTTGCTGAGGAACCATCACAGTAACCGAACGAGTTTTCGTCTCGGTAACTGGGACTTGGCGATTTACGGTGAAACTCTCGGTGCGAGCTTCGGTGCGAAACCGAGTGCGAGTCACCGTGCGCATTTCGGTGGCCATTTGGTTTTCATAAACCGTTTGGGTTTGATACACAACGGTCGAGCCGCAGCCGCCATCTTGGCTGTAGCCGCCGGCGCAACCGCCGCTCCAAGTTGAACCGCAAGGATTGCCGCACGGGCTGGCGACTTGGCCGCAGCCACATGGGTAATCGGCATTGGCAATGCTAGAAACTGCAACAGCGCAGAGCATCGCAAATGCACTAAAGAATTTTCGAATCATAAACACGTCCTCCTCAAGGAAACTAAAACTGAAACTTACAACATGTGAAACCAAAACTTAAAAACGGATCGTCGCCAACGACGGACAACGAGCCCAAACGACTTTTCGTAATTCGAACAGCCTAATTTAGCCGTAACTTCAAGGATAGAACCCCTCGATACGCCAGTCTGCAAAACAGAAATCAAAATGAGTTTTGAAATTGCAATAAGGCAAGTTACATGAGTAGTAAAAACTCACGCAAGGCGAAGAAAACTGAACTCGCATTGTATTTCCGAGCACTTTGGTGTCAACCAGACCCGGCAGTCTGAAAGGGGAATTTTTTTAGGCTTTTTTTTACTTTTTTTGCCAATTCATTGTTGATTGGCATTAAAGCTTACTGAGGTTGCTCATTTTCCCTCTAATAGGTCGGATTCTTCGCTCATTGCATCCAAATCCGTAGAAGCAAATTTCGGGTCTTCCAGAAGGTTGAGCACGGCTCGATGTCTGACCGCACCATCGATTTGCATTTCGACTAAATACGCGCCAGGGATGATTCTTGTTCGCGAACGGCCGCGCCGACCGGGATCGCGATTCCCGTCCATCGTGAAGTCCCAATTGACGAATTGCAACCCTCGCTCGGTCGTACCAGTCATCGTTTTCAATTTCGTACCTTCGATATCTCGCACCACAAATTCGACTTGGCCCACATCTGAATTATTCAAATAGAATATGTTAGCGCCGGCGATGGGATTCTCGCCTATGAATCGACGCGTGCCCGAGCTACCTCGCGACGGAGATCGACGCCAACGCACGACCGAGTTCGGAGTAAATAAATGAGTCGGCGATTTCAAGACCACATCGCTGAGTTGTTTGAGCAAGTCGATGTCCGCGATCCACAGCGAACGGCCATGTGTTGCCGCAACGATCTCATGACTCGCTTCGTGCAAGGCCAGATCATGAACGGCGACGGTCGGCAGTCCAGTGACTTTGGTCCACGATTGGCCTCGGTCGATGGAAACCCACGCGGAGAACTCACAGCCGATGTACAACAGATTTTCGTTGTCGGGGTCTTCGCGAAGGGCATGCACGGTTCCCGCCTCCAGGGGGATATTGCCGCGAAGGCTGCGCCAAGTCAGACCTTGGTCTTCGCTAGCAAAAAGATACGGTGTGTCGTCATCGCTGCGATGTCCGTCCAAAGTCACGTAGACTCGCTTGACGTCAAAACGACTTGCCGTAAGCGAACTGACCCAGCGCGGGCCCGGAAGTAATTTTTCCAATGGCTCGCCAGCAGGGCCTGCGGTTGCCGCCACAACGCCGGCGCGATCGGCCCCAAAGTCAACGGTAAAGCGGCCGCCACCCATCTTGGCCGTTCCACTCAGTTTGTCGCCGGTCAAAGTTGCCGAAATCTCGACTGTCGAATCTTCGTTTGAGCCTGAAAGGTCCACTTTTCCTGTCGCAGCGTCAAAAGTCCCGCTGGTGATCTTGGTCTCGCCGCGAGAACTCACGAGGCTGCCCGTGATTTTGGCTGCGGCGTCCCGCTCCAAGCTCATTTCAAAACGGCCTCGGTCTCCGCGGAACATATCGCCGACGAACGCTCCCGACCATTTTCCTGCAATGGGATCGGCAGGTTTCGTTTCAGGTTCTTGGACCGTTTCGTCCGCTGGTTTGTTCATCGGTGCAGCGGCTTGTTCAGCCGGTACTGCGGCGGGGTCGATTGATTCCGGTGTAACTGGCGATTCTGGTTTTGGTTCCTGGAGATGAGGGGCTGCCGGTAGCCCAGCGGGCGAATCAGGTTTCATTTCCGCTGGCTTGTTTTCCATTGGTTCGGATTTGGCTTCTGGTTTTACTACTTCGGCCGGTTTGTCGCCGGCGGGAACAGCCGGTTCTGGTTTGGCTTTGCTCGCCGAAAAGTCAAACGTCATCGCGCCGCCAGCGGCCGAGATTTCGCCCACGATGATTTCGCCTACGACCCGCGCGACGGTATTAAATGTTACGTCATCATTTTTCACCACGAACGTCAACTGGTTCGTGGCAGGATCAAAGACACCAGACTCGATCGAAAAATTCTGTCCGGCTCCAGAAAGCTTTCCTTTGAAAACTTTCGCTGGATCTTGTTCCAGCGAAAACGCAAGTTTGTTCATTGGAGCTGGGATGCTGTCGGATTCGATCACGCCTTCCCAATTGCCAACAAGAATTGCTGGATCGATGGGCTTGCCGATGGCCTCGGCCGGAAGTCGCCAGCCTTTCGCGGGAACGACATCTTGTCCGAAGTCAACGTCGAGCGAGGCATTAATGCGGCGACTAAGAATCGCGCCCGCAAACTCGTAGTCGTGCTCGCCGTCACCAAAATAAAGCGTCAGCTTCTTGTTGGCAGGATTAAATTTTCCCTCGGCGATCTTGATCGTGCGGCCATCGATTTCGGCCGTTCCGCCAATTGATTTATCGGCGTGCGTTTCAAGTTTCAAATTCGCTTTTCGTTGTTGCTCCGGTTTTCCGCTTGGGCCGAGCGTCAGCTCCCAGTAACCACTTACAAGGTCTTCGGCTGCCGCTGGTGACGTGGACGCTGGACGGGTCGCATCAAACTCAATGCTCCTGCGTTCGCTCATCGCGATCGCACCACTCATGCTTATAGAATCTTTTATCTCGGCTTCTATCGTGAACGTCGAGCGCTCGTTGTGGCCCGCGAGTTTCAACTTGCCGGTAGCCGGATCGTATTCTCCGGAATCGAATTGCGAAGTGCCGCGCGGCGACGTGTAAGTTCCTGTGATCTTGTTGGCGTCGTCGACCTTCAGCTCGAATTCAAACTTGCGACGGTCCTCAGGCATTTGATCGTTGTTATTGGTTCCTTTCCAAGTTCCAGCGATGCCTTTGACGTCAGTGGGTCGCGGGCCTGGAGGAGGACCGGCGACTTCTTTCGCGGGTTCTTCCTTTTTGGGTTGTGGGCGACTGAAGATCGCCGTCCAATTCTTTCCGTCGTCTTTGCTCATCCAAACTGCACCGTCCGTCGTGCCGGCGTAAATGATTCCGTATTCAAGCGGCGACAACGCAATCGCACTGCCACTTCCATCGGACGTGTTGGTAATTTCCGGCGAAATGGGAACGAGGGCATCGCCCGCCGCAACGGATCGGAAAACAAAGTTGCCCACCGAATAGAAAATTTTCGAATTCTGCGGTGCGAGAGCAAACGGCGTTTTCCAATTGAAACGGAACTTGGTCCCTTGTTGCGGGCGCGGGAAAATCCCCGATTGCTGGCCCGTGGTCGTATTCAAGCGGACCATGCCACCATTTTGACTTTCCGTGTATACGACGTTTGGATCGCTGGGATCAACGAAGCAAACGAATCCGTCGCCGCCTCCCACATTTATCCAATCGGTATTGACGGGTCCGGTGCCACTAGCGCTGCGCGACGGTCCGCCCCAACTGCCATTGTCTTGCAAGCCGCCGTAAACCGAATAGTCGCGACGTGAGTCAACGCCCACGTGATAAAACTGCCCGATTGCAATGTGATTCAAGTGATCCCAAGTCTCCATTTGATCGTAGGTCACATAAATGCCGCCATCGTTCCCTAAGATCATGTGTCGCGGATCGCGCGGATCAATCCACATCGCGTGGTGATCGGGATGAACGCCGCGATTGTCCGCGTCGGTGAATTCTTGGCCGCCGGTTTTCGATCGGTGCATCGAAGTTCCCAACACGTACAGATTTTGGTTATCTTTTGGGTCGACGCGGATTTGACTGTAGTACATCGGGCGCGGGTTGAGTGAGTTGATGCGCGACCAAGTTGCTCCTCCGTCGGTCGATTGATAAACGCCGCCGAAGTTACTCCCGGCGCTCCCTTGTTGCCCTTGCAAGTTGGCGGCTTGTCCGCCGAGTACGCCGGTGAACGGATTTTGGCCAGCGTTGGGACCGTCTTCGATTTCCGCTTTCTCAAGGTCCAGTTCGATCTCGACCGGTTTTTTTTCGCGGCTGATTTCCAAGCGAATTTTGTCGCCAGCTTTGTGGAGGCGAATGTTATTCCAAAACTGTGCGCTGTTGTGCACGACGACTTCGCCGACTTGGACGACGATGT
Organism: Planctomycetota bacterium; assembly: GCA_031409895.1. GTDB lineage: Bacteria > Planctomycetota > Planctomycetia > Pirellulales > Pirellulaceae > JANMEB01. The sequence goes on along the minus strand of JANNYC010000038.1, from coordinate 16,235 downwards.
CGTTGACTTTGAGGCCCGCCTTCTCCGCAACGCTGTCTTTGGTGACTTGCTCGATCTTCGCGCCGACTTCGGCATCGACGGTGCGAATCGCAATGGTCGGAGAATCTTCGGGGATTTTGGCTATTTTTTCGCTTTCGATGATGGCGTAAACAAAATTGCTTTTGGACGCGAAAAAGTTCAAACCGATGCGACCCAAATTCGCGCTCGGCAGTCCTTGCGTGATTCGAGTAAACGATTCTCCGCCGTCGGTGCTGCGATAAATTCCAGCGCCTGGACCATATTTTTTGATCGGGTCGTTCGAATCGAGTCCGTCGCGCTGTCGTTCGTAGGTCGCCGCCAAAACATTATTTGGATTCGCCGGATCGATTTGTACGTCGATGACGCCGGTCTTGTCGTCGACGAAGAGAACTCGCTTCCAAGACTCACCGCCGTCAACTGACTTATACAAGCCGCGCTCTTCACTGTTTCCCCACAAACGGCCGAGCGCGCCAACATAAACGATGTTCGCGTCTGTCGGATGAAGCGCGATCCGGCCGATCTGGAATGATTTATTCAAGCCTTTGTTAGACCAAGTCTTCCCGCCGTCGGTAGATTTATAAACGCCGTCGCCCCACGATACGCTGTTCCTCGCATTGGCTTCGCCAGTGCCTACCCAAACGATGTTCGAATCGAGTTGAAAGACTTGAACGTCGCCTATCGAGACCGTGGCTTGATGATCGAACTGGTGCTCAAAGGAAGTTCCGTTATTGGTCGTTTTGACCAAGCCGCCCGAAGCGCTCGCGGCCCACCAAATAACTGGGTCCTTTTCATATACGGTTATCGCCGTGATTCGACCGCTCATGTTGGCCGGACCAATGCATCGCCATTTGATCTTCTGCATCCAAGCATCTGGAAGCGTCGTTACCGCTGGAAAACTCGGCGCGGTTTGGCCCGTCGATGCCGGCGGCGCGACAACGCACGCCATAATACTGAGAAACAATGAAATGAAAACGCACAACGAAATCGATCGCGGATTGCGGAGCATTGCCGATTCCTGAAAATTTGAAAGTGATTGCCAGCGTCACGTTACTCATGCCATCGTAATTCTGGCGGTGCCAAATCTCAACGTACCCGTGGGATTGCGAGCATTTTAGTTCACCTGCAACAACTCGGCGATAATTGCTTTATAATGACGGGCTGTCAGCTCTCTCAGGACGGAAAAAATGCGTGCACTTGTAACAGGCGGGACGGGATTTGTCGGCCAGCGCGTGCTACGTGAAGTAGACGAGGCAATCGTGGTCAGCCGCCGCGCAAGGGGAGCGAGCGACTTTGAATTGCCTGCAACTGCCCAATGGCTGAGCTGGCCAGATCCGACAAATTCCCCTTTGGCGTTGAATCCTGATTGCGGTTTGGATGCCGTCATAAACTTGATGGGCGAATCGATTGCAGACGGGCGTTGGTCAAAAGAAAGAAAACGCCTGATCAAAGAGAGTCGCGTTGACGCAACAAGGAACTTGGTCCGCGCTTTGGCCGCGATTGAACCACGCCCGAAAGTTCTCGTTTCGGCGTCCGCGATGGGTTTCTATGGCTCGCGAGGCGATCAAGAACTTGACGAAGCGGCTGCGAGCGGAACCGATTTCCTGGCCGAAGTGTGCCGCGAATGGGAGTGTGCCGCAATCGCAGCGCGCGAGTTGGGAATTCGCGTCGTATTGCTGCGCATCGGATTGGTTTTGGGCGCAGGTGGATTCTTGTCGAAAGTTGGTCCGATCTTTCGCCGCGGGCTGGGTGGTCGTTTAGGAGATGGTCGTCAATGGACGTCCTGGATTCACGTCGACGATTTGGTGCGACTCATTCTGAAGTGTTGCCACGACACCAGTTTCAGCGGGCCCGTCAATGCATCGACGCCGTTTCCCGTCCGCAACGTAGAGTTAACACGCGCGCTGGCGGAATGCGTTGGGCGTTCGGCGTTGTTGCCGATGCCACGATTCGCTTTGCGGGCCGCGTTTGGCGAAATGGCAGAGATGATGCTGGCCTCGATTCGAATGCGGCCGGACAAAGCAATCGCCAATGGCTTTGAATTCAAGTTTCCTCGAATTCACGAAGCACTCCGCGCTGAGCTGGCACCAACATCGACTTCGGCCAGTTGACGAGCCGCCGAAGTCGCGCGATAACATCGCATCTCAATTTGATCGGAAATTTTCTAGCTCAATGTGTCTGGCATGAACTTGGATGATGCAGTTCGACTCTTGAAGCAAACGCACGTCGAAGATGTTTTGCTGCCAGTGCTCGTACAATTGACGATCATTGTGCTCGCCGCACGGCTGTGCGGAGCGTTGTTTCGCAAACTTGGTCAGTCCGTCGTCGTCGGAGAAATTGCCGCCGGATTGATGCTGGGACCATCGCTTTTGGGCCAATTGCCCTGGATCCAGTCAGTATTTCACCCGTCATTGGCCGATGTGCCGCCCGAGTTGAGCGACCAAGTCTTTCGTTGGATATTCACGATCCTCAGTCAGCTTGGGTTGATCTTACTATTGTTCTTGGTGGGCCTGGAGTTTGATTTTGGGCATTTGCGAATCAAAGGCCGATCGGCGATCTGGATCAGCGTTGTTGGAATCGTCGTGCCATTTGCATTGGGTCTCGCGGTCGCACCTTTGATTCACGGCAATGCTTCGGTCTTTGGCGAAGGAGAAGTCGTTCCGCCGTTTTGGACGTTCGCATTATTCCTGGGAACGGCACTCTCGATCACCGCGCTACCGATCCTCGGTCGGCTGATGATTGAACTGAATATCCATCGTTCGCGCATTGGTGCTGTTGCGATCACTGCCGCCGCTGCAGGCGACGCGGTCGGGTGGATTTTGTTGGCATCGGTGTCCGCGCTAGCGCAATCACAGTTTCAGTGGCAAGCGATGGTGCGGATGTCTGGCCTGGCGGTTGGATTTGGTTTGTTCGTGTTCTTTCTTGCCCGACCGATGCTGTGTCGGCTAAGTCGGCGTGCGATTAGCGAAAGCGACGGGATCACGATCAACGTGATGGCGATTCTGATCGGAATTTTGTTCCTGTTTGCGATGGCGACGAGTTGGATCGGGATCTTTGCAATATTCGGAGCGTTCTTGTTGGGAGCAATCTTGTCCGGCGAAGCTGACTTTCGACAAAAGATTCAGCGGCAGTTGCATTCGTTCGTAACGGCATTTTTTCTGCCAATCTTTTTTACGTACACGGGGCTTCGCACTCGCGTGCAAAGCTTGGACTCGCCCGAGTTGTGGTTCCTGTTTGGGATTGTGTTGGCTGCTGCGATCGGTGGCAAGTTCATCGGCTGCGCATTGGCCGCGCGCGCGACCGGCTTTGGTTCGCGCGAGGCAAGTTGTATCGGCGTATTGATGAACACTCGAGCGCTGATGGAACTGATCGTGATTAACGTCGGTTACGATTTGGGAGTGATACCTGAAAGCGTTTTTTGCATGTTGGTGCTCATGGCCTTGATTACGACGTTGATGACCACGCCGCTGTTGCTGTGGCTTGTTCATGGGACGGAATTAGAGCCGCTAGTCGCCACATCGGAATTTCGACTTGGTCGTAACCGGTCCGAGGAAAGCCGTGTTGAATAGCAAAAAAATGCAGGGCGGGATTGAACTGCAATGAAATTGTCATGAAAATACTTAAGGGGAGATTAACTTCCATCCGAAAGCAATAACTGAACTTTACCCGCCTTTAATATGAAATCGGACGACATGGAAAGCAACGTCGGGGTTATCACGATCCAACAACACATCTTGTTGGAGCAACAACGTTTTCCCCACGCGACCGGCGAGTTCTCGTTCTTATTGTCCGGAATTACTTTGGCTTGCAAACAGATTCAGGCCCAAGTCCGTCGCGCCGGATTGGCTGACGTGTTGGGTGAACACGGCGCTTGCAATGTTCAAGGCGAGGTCCAACAGAAACTAGACGTCTATGCTAACAGCGTGTTGATCCGCAGTTTAAGTACGCGGCCGAGTATCGGCGTTTTGGCTTCTGAGGAAAACGAACATCCAATTTCGCTCTCGCATCTTTCCGACACCGCGAAATACGCCGTCGTGTTCGATCCCTTGGATGGCTCGTCGAACATCGACGTCAACGTGAGTGTCGGGACAACATTTTCAATACTCCGTCGACCGGACTGCGGGGGCGAGGATCCGAACGCATGGTTGTTGCAACCTGGCACTCAGCAAATCGCAGCCGGATACGTTTTGTATGGATCGTCGACCGTGATGGTCTATAGCGTCGGCAACGGCGTCCATGGATTCACTTTGGAACCGGCGATCGGCGCGTTTATCTTGAGTCACGAAAATATCCGCATGCCCCAACAAGGAAAATACTACAGCGTCAACGAAGCCTACCGGGATAATTTTCCTCAACCGTATTTGACTTTTCTGGATCGGCTTCGGTTGGGCGATCTGGGTCGGCGGTATGCATCGCGGTATATCGGGTCGATGGTATCCGACTTTCACCGGACGCTACTGCGTGGCGGCGTATTCATGTACCCGCCGACTCGCGATTTCGCAAAAGGCAAGCTCCGATTGCTGTACGAAGCTAACCCGGTGGCGTTCTTGGCGGAACAAGCAGGTGGGCAAGCCCATAGCGGTACCGGCCGCATTCTTGATATCGTTCCCGAAAGCATTCATCAGCGCACGCCACTGATCGTCGGCAGCCAAGTCGAAATGCAAGAATTCCATCGCTGCTTGGCCGAGGAATGCGCGAGCCCAGCCTAACGGTCAGTTTGAGGCGTGAGGCTGTAGGAAGACAAATGCAATCGACTGGCGCGAGTCGGTCGCTATTTTGCTTTTCCTCACGCCTACTGCCTCACTCCTACGGCCTTCTCAGTTGCCTCGATTGCCCGCAAAAGCGGTTCGGTGATGTTGGTGCGCTCTTTCATAATCGCCCGGACACTCGGGCTCAGGTAGACTCGGACCCGTTTAACGTAATCGTCGAATTGATGCGTCGCCAAGGTCTTGACCACGGGCGAGACTTCCGCCAGAGGACGATAGAGCGATTCCTTGGTGAAAAAAACGTCGACGTGAAATTCAATTTCGCGATGGACGGGCGGTGCGTCGATGATGATTTCGTGCGCCTGAATTTCGCTTTTCCACGCTGACGACAGCTCCCGCGCAAGCTCTTCGCCGCATCGAGCGAGCCACGGAAAAGGTCGTCGCGTCAATCGTTGGTAAACCTCGGGCTGCCAGAAACAGCCGAATTCAGCGCACCGCTTGTATAGTTTCCTTCGCGGACCGAACAAGCCATCGACCAAGCTCTCGACTGAACTTGTTGCGGCTGCGGTTCGCAGCATCGTGACGAATTCGGCATCTGAAGTTTTGCAAAGCGATTCCAAATCGAGTCTGGGAAGCAAATGAAACACCGCGTGTTGCAACATGGCCGTCGCGGCACGGACCGCGTGGTGCCAATAAACTTCGCTAAACATGACATAACGTGCAAACACCATAAGCTCGGCAGCCGTCTTGCCTTTGTCCGTGATCGCAAGTTTTTCGCCTTCTTCATCCAAACACAAACTGTCGATCAGTCGTTGGTGGTCGAAATTCCGACCGTAGGGTACGCCCGCGTGCAAACTGTCGCGGCCAAGATAGTCCATCTTGTCGATGTCGATCGGCCCGGACAGCATCGAGCACAAGATGCGTTCGGCTTGCGAGTGCGGGCGCCCTTTGAGCAAGCGCAAGACATCGTCCGCCGTGAGCCGAAATTCGACGTTCAGAATTTCAGCGATCTCTGGCTCGGTGATCCATCGTTGCGCCAATTCTTCGTGGCGCGGAATCGATTCGTGCGCCAAATCTTCCAGCGGATGGCAAAACGGCCAATGCCCAATATCATGCAACAACGCGGCGACCAGGAACGCGGTCGCTTGCGATGAGGTTACGGTTCCGACAAAACGATCGTCCGTGGCTAGACGAGACAAAAACAACAATGCCAGTCGATACACGCCCAAGCAATGTTCGAAACGGTTGTGCGTCGCCGCAGGATAAACGAGTGACACCATTCCCAATTGGCTGACTGTTGCGAGACGGCGAAACGGCTCACTATCGATCAGCCGGCGAATGCGCGGCGTGACGGGAACATTGATCTGATCGGGGATCCGAATCGACGAGGCTCGCGAATGCAGCGCTTGCAGTTCGGGTATTTCGAGAATCGCGTTCATGTTGCTCGCATGATCAGATCAACTGCCCCGAAAGTTGGGACGCGGCGTGCCAAATCGCGGAAGTCGCGGCTTCGGCTTCGTTTCGTAGCTGTCCCGGAAAAACGCCAACGCCGGTGACCCAGCGCAACAAGAGCGTGCAACCCAAATACATCCCGTAATGCAATACGCCGACTATGTAGTCGAAATCCAAGACGCTCATAGCAACCGCGCCGCCAATACCGATCATTGCGGCCATAGCGAGCGACCAAGTGAGCGTATCGTAGCCATGCAATACGTACTGAGCGGTCGGCATCGCTAGCCATAACGCAGCGTAAAAGGCCGCACAAATGCAAATCCGAATCCAGAGATCCTTGCCAAAAAACGCGCCCAAATCGGAATCTCTCAACATCCCGTAAGCAGCATAAACCGCAGGAACGGCCACGATCAACGATCCGACGATCAGCATCCATAGCGGAAAGTTAACTTTGTCGGCGATTTGAAATCGGAGCACCAGCGCTAAGGCAAACAGTGTGATGATAACGCCGACGATCACTGTCCAAAGCACCGGTGAGATCACCATTTCTTGGCGGAAGATCGGCTTGGAAATTGCGGCCCCTTTTGACTCCTTGGACGCGGTCGGGGACGGACCGTGGATGACGACCTCTTCGCTCTTGTCCGGGATGTGGATTTTGGCTTTGCATTTGGGACAAGGGCCTTCGCGGCCGGCGAATTGATCGCTGACATTGAATCGCGTGCGACAGCCGGGGCAAGTAACTCGAATCGACATGGGATGAGATCGCGGGGTTCTGAAGGAGTGCGTATCGAAACGAATTGCGCTAAAATTCGCCTTGCTCGGCCAATTCGTTCTCGGTGATCATGCGAATTCCTTTGTGCGCCAAAGTGGCTTGAGCCTGTTCGAGGTTGTCGACCATCAACGCAAACGTAAAGCCCTTCTGGGAGCGGATCATCAGCGGATAGGCTTGAACGAGATTGACTTCGGCTTGCAGAAGCGCAGTGCAAACATTGAGCAACGGTTGCTCGCCGCTCCCAAGTTCAATTCCAATCAAGTCGCTTTCGATCATCGCCAAACCCGCACGTTCGAAAACTTCGCGAGCTTGTTCGGGATTAGTCAACACGAACCGAACGATCGAGCATTCGGTGCAATCGTGAATGTTCATCGCCACGATTCGCGTCGTTGTCCGCTCGAATCGCCGAATCACTTCCAAAAGTTGGCCGACACGGTTCTCCAGGAACACCGTGAATTGGCGGATGGTCGGGTAATCCTTTCCGCGCATGGTTTGTTGGGCAATTCCCGCACCCGAATCTTGGCCTGTACTCATTCCCAGCTCGCTATCGATTGGATACTCTAAAATCGTTAATTCAAAATTTTCCAAAACCCAGTCTAACAGATTTGCCAGCACTTTGAAGGAACAAAAATGGGAACTCCGGCGGGAGATTTGACGCTGCGTGAGCATGAAATGACCATCCGTGTCCGGTATCAGGAAACAGACGGCCAAGGACGGGTCCACCACGCCAATTACATTAACTTTTTTGAGGTGGGTCGCGTTGAATTCCTGCGTTCCGCCGGACATAGCTATAAGGAACTGGAAGCCACTGGTATCTTCTTGGTCGTCACGGAAATTGGTTGCGAATATCTTGCTCCAGCGCAGTATGACGACGAACTGCAACTGAAAACAATTGTCGTTCGAGCCCAAGGGGTCCGCATCGAACATCGCTACGAAGTCCGTTCTGGGAACAAATTGATAGCGATTGGCCGAAGCGTCGTTGCAGCCGTTGACCGGTCTGGCAAAGTTTGCCGACTGCCCAAGTTCTTGAAAATAAAGACGACTTGAGCGCTGTGTCGCACTGTTAATTTGGCCAAACTGTTCCGATTGCAAGCAACTCGTTCACGGCTACCCAATTCGCAGTCCGATGAACCGTTTGACCGACCTGGACCCAGTGCCCCTTGCTTGCCTAGATTCCGATGGCTGGCAGATTGGCCGTTCGAATACCCGCATACCGAACCGATCTCTATGCCAATCTCGACGAGCCGAGCGACGTTGTCGTTTGCTGCCTTTTTCGCAGTGGTGCTTTTGACCGCAAGCGTCATGAGCGCTGACGACGATCCACGCATGACGCCGCTTGTCCGCGCAGTCGCCCAAGCCCGCCCGTCAGTCGTCAACATTCGCGGCAGCAAGACCGTGCCCGAAGACGCCGCAACAGCTTCCGCCGGCGCGCAGCAAATGAAACAAGTCAATGGCATGGGAACCGGGGTCGTCGTCGATCCCCGCGGTTACATTTTGACTAATTACCACGTCGTTCAAGACGTCAGCCAGATTCGCGTTACGACTTTCAATCGCGAGACCGTGACAGGCCAACTCGTCGCCCGCGATGAGCGAACCGATTTGGCACTGATCAAAATTCGAACTCGCGAACCGCTGCCGGTGATCCCAACCGGTTCTTCAGCCACAGTAATGCTGGCTGAATCCGTGGCCGCAATTGGAAATGCTTATGGCTACGAACACACGGTAACGGAAGGAATCGTCAGCGAACTCGGTCGTACCGTCCAAGTCAGCGACGACCAAGTCTATTACGATTTGATTCAAACCGACACGGCGATCAATCCGGGAAATTCCGGCGGGCCGCTACTGAATCTTCGCGGCGAAATGATCGGCATCAACGTCGCGGTTCGAGTCGGTGCCCAAGGAATTGCTTTCGCCATCCCAGTCAACGACGCGATCGAAGTCGCCGCGAACCTGATGAAAGAACTTTCCGATCAAGAAGCTAATTGCGGTCTAACGGTGATGACTAAGTTCGACGCGGAACAGACTGTCGTACAAGTCTCAGCGGTTGTAGCCCAAAGCTCCGCCGCAAAAGCCGGCCTCCAAGTCGGCGATCAACTTATCTCGGTCGACGGAAACACATGCAAACGGGCTTTGGATGTGTATCGCTCGCTGCTTGGCCACACGACTCGCGACGAAGTGAAATTTGAATACCTTCGCGGCGACATTGCGGAAATTGCATCCGTGACCCTTGAAACTCCGACTCTCGGCAATGAGCCGACGACGAAGGAAACTTTGAAAGATTCGATGGCGTGGGATGCACTGGGAATCGAAGTCGTCGCGCTGGATCACGAGACGATGCAGCGGATCAATAACACTTACGAAGGCGGGCTGCGAATCGTCCAAGTTCGTCCCAACAGCTCCGCCGAACGCGAGAACCTGCGAGTGGGCGACATCCTCGTCGCGATGGACAAATGGAAGACGGAATCCGTGGCGAATCTAAATTACATTTTGCGCGATCCCGAAGTCCAAACCCGCAAGTATTTCAAATTCTACATCTTCCGGAACGCCGAACCCCTCTTCGGCCAAATCCGCGTCGCCCAATTGCCGGATAAATAACCGCCGCTCGCCATTTCCAAGAGGCAAGCGGGGGGTATCAGCGCCCTGATTCTTCGTCAGCCCCTTCCCAAAAATACATTCGGAATATGGCGGCCGCTCGTGGCAAGAAACGAGCCTAACAATCACCAGGTCAAGCCTGGCTCAAGAATTGAATCACTTGGACACAGTCGGAGCGCGGCCTTCTAGATCTTCGACTAGTTTTTTGAGCGGCTCGTTGATTCCGGGTAGGACTGTTTTGTGCGTTTGAGGATTGTCGATGTTACCATCGACTTTGATGTGCAAGAATTGTTGGCTGCCGGCGTGGTACAGGTCGCTGATGATTGGGATGTTGACTTTGTTCCTGCCGAGAATCGTATAAAAGTCGAGATCGATTTCGTGATTGTGATTGACTTTGCCGTTGCCGATCAAGCTAATCGGGCGGCCAATAATCTCGATTTGATTTAGGTCCACGTCGTCGCCTCGGATTTCGAAATCGACGTTGCTTTCATCAAACACCGTGCGCTCGAAATCGGCGACGCGGACGACTTGGCCCACGGCGGACATCAGCGGGACTTCGATGCGGGCGTTCCGCAAATTGACATTGCCTGCGCCGCGCCACGAATGCCGGCCGCTCCGATCGCCCGCGAGCCGCACCGCTCCATAACCAGTTCCAAAGAGGTTCTTGTGCCTGGGAATTAGGTCGTCCGACAGACTTTCCATGTCGCAGGACGCTACGTTGGCCTCCAAGAAAAAAGGCTGTTGGTCGGTCAAGTCAATTCTGCCGTCGATGCGAAGTTTCCCGGCATAAAAATCGCACGAAATGGAACGAGGCTTTTCATTCGGCTGTGCATTCTGGGCCAGCGACCCGATCGCACATTGCTGTTGGTCGAGCCAAATGGGTCCGCGAATACTGTTGATCTGGCATGGACCGACCATCATTGAGTCGACGTCGATTTCGCCCGCGCACTGGATATTAACGCCGTCGAATACACCGTTGACCGTTGCCCCTCCGCAAATGTTCTCCAACAAAAATCCGACATCGAACGACGCACTGTCCGAATCAAGTTGAAGCGCCCAAGAGAGTTTGGGAAGCGATCTGTTGCCGGCGCGCGGCGCAGTGGTCGATACGTAGCCGGTCGCGGACGTTGCATCGGCCAAGTCGTCGCGGCATTCGCCAGTGATCGTGACTTCGCCTCGCGCATTGACCAAGCCTTGCCAATGAACTCGCTTGATTGCTTGACCAATTTTCGCGGGCAGCGCGGCCAGAAGCTGATCGTTGGCGTCCATTCCGCTGACATACAAGTCCGTAATTCGCAATTCCCATTGTCGTTCATCGAAGGTACCTGTGCCGTTGCACGACATCCAAGTTTGATCGTGTTCGCCGCGCACTTCGTGCAGTGCGATCGTTGTGTCGCCGATCGAGATGCGACCGACGACGTTGTGCATGGAATACGGAAACCAAATCGGTTGCATGGAAACCGAAGTCTCCGATTGTTCGCCGCCAGGGAAGACTTGGGCGTCGACCGTGACGCTGGTCTTTTCTTCGGTCGCGGATTGTACCAAGTTGACTTGGACCAAATCGACGACGCCGCGCGGGCGAAACTCGGCCCATCGCTGGCGCGCGGCTGGGTTCAACGCCGCACGAAGCTGATCGTCCAACGAAACCGACCGAGCCAAAAACTGCAACTTGAGGCCCTCAGATTTAGACCAAAGCCCATCGCAGCGGACGTTTCCGTTGCCATGGACAGCGGTAACGTTGTCGACATCGATGCGATCGTTTCGAATTCGCAGCAGGCCGTTGACGTCGTGAAAAGGGTAGTCGAATCGCTCATGTTGGATTGAGCAGTCGATTAATTGAACGCGAAAATCCTGTTGCGATTTTTCTTCGGCGGCCGATTCGCGGCCAATTCGCGCCTTAATCCCGATTTGTCCGGTTGCATGAAAGCGTTGGAACACAGCGGCAGATTTCGGCTGGGTCGCCAGGGCGCGCAATATTTTGGCGTCCAATGGAATTTGACCGTCAAGCGTGACATCGATGAAGCCCGTGTAATTCTGTCCTGGATTTTGAATCTGGCCGGCGATTTTGAAGACGTGATCACCTTCGAGCGATTGGATGTCGATGTCGAAAAGCCGATCCTTCAACACCAATCGACCGACGCAATGTTCCAGCCGGTAGGGAAACTTTTCGTACTCAAAGCTCGCGTCAACCAGCGTCGCCGTCAGATTCGGTCGCACGCCCTCGGCATTTCCCGTCACGTCGAAACTAAGATCGAACACGCCATCCGGCGACCATTTACTAAAAGTTGCTCGTGCCGATTCGGGCAGCAGGGGCAAGAGCCGTCGATCTGCCGACAACCGTTGGCCTTCACCGCGTACTCGCCACGACGTCGGCGATAACAGCGCGCCATCTTGAACGTACTCGCAGTCGAACGATCCTTGATCGGTTTGGGCGGACACGTTCCAAGCGCGCGCGGACGACGGCGTCACGCGAAATTCCGCTTGGCCCTGTCGGACAACCAATGGCAGGTCGGGGTCACTGAAAGAGACATCGTTCAGCTTTCCATCAAGTTGAAATTGGTCCAGGGTAAGGGCATTCAATCGGCCGCGAGCCGTACATTGCAAATCGAGGATGCCGCGGAAAGTGGCTTTCGATTGGATCGTCGCTCCAACGGACTGCGTAAGAATCTTGAGCATGTGCGAATCGACCTGCGCACTAGACGCGCCAACCGACGCGCTCCATGTTTGCGCGGAGTCCATATCCACGGCAAACGAGACTTGTTCGACGCCGTTGCCGGCAAGCGATCCGCGGATGGATATTCCGTCGGAATTGCGATTGGGAGTCGCGACGAACTGGACGTCGCGAATGACGTAGGTCACCGACTCATTTTCCGTTGCAAGACATACTTCGACGGAACTATTCCGCACGCGAATCGGCATCGGCGGACACTTTTTTGCATTAACCGCTGATGTCAGTGACTTGATTAGCGGGTCGATGTTCCACGCACCGTCTGCGTCGCGCGATAGAACGCAGTGTGCACGTTTGATATCGACTGAGGAGACAGAGAAGTCTTTTAAAAGCAAATCGTTCAGGCCGCAATTGGAGGCGATTGCGATTTCATCGATTGTGACGATCGGCGAATCGACATCCTTGGTCGATACGACACGCACGTCGTTGAGCAGCAGTCCTTGGCGTGGAACGAAGCGTGCGGATCCGACAGAGCAAGTGTGTCCGGTCGCCGCAAATTTTTGGATCAACTCGGCTTCGATGCGGCAGCGTATTTGCGCGTCGAGGGATTGCTTGCCGAGCGAATAGAACGCGATCACACCCAAACCCAAAATGCCCAGCAGCAAAGCAAAACCACGAAAGTGGCTCATGCCTATCTGCCAAGGCGATTTCGGGGTGATTAACTGCAGCCGCGAATAATCCGAGCGTACGCCGTCCATGGCTCTCCGCACAATACTTTCCCAAGGGCCGGGATCATAGCGGAATCTTCGAAGTCACCAACAGAGAGCTTTCGGTGCTTTCAGAAGTGAAAGCACGTGCGAAAGAAGCTTCAGGCCTGAGGCAGCAGGCTTGAGGTGGGAGATGTGAACTCGAATTTTTGATTATTCTGATCCCATCGGTCTCATTCGTCCCATAGACCGATGAGATTTATGGGACTTATGTTTGAGGGTTTGAACGACGCTAGGACAGGTCGATTTTTTTGTACCCGCCGATCGAAACGAAATAAATCAGCAGGATCAAGTAACCAACTGCCATCGCCGCAGGAACGTAAGCGGTTAAAGTAATGGATCGCAGTGAGCCATACCGCGTCGCCGCTTGGACTTTCGGCACATCCTCTTTTAAATTGGCCACGCACGTATCTATCTTTGCTTCAAGTTCTTGGTTCTGAGCGGATTGGTTTTTCTCAAGTTCAATTTTGAGGTTGTTAAAAACAACGGGGTCGATGGTCTCACCGTCTATTTTCGAGGTATTGGCGGCATTGGCCAACATCGGTATGAGACCTTGGTACTCGGGCAGGAAAAGAAATTTTTGCGGTTTAGACTCGACGTATCGTGCAAACGTCTGCGGTGACTCGGTCGACAATTTTGCGGAAGTATTCACCGCTTGTTTGTAGCCGATGGCTGGGTTCGCAATATAACCAGCGGTTAGCATTCCCATTGCACCTAACGCCCCCATGGCAACCGCACCGCATTGTGGATATCGATCTCCTGCCACACTGAGCATTGTGGGCCAAAAGAAGGCTTTGCCCAGACTGTAAACGGTCGCCGCGAGCAAAATCATCGTCAAGCTACCCAAATCAGTCCCAAGCCAAAACAAGCCGATGCTGGCCAATACCGCGCTGACAAACAACAGGCCAATCGGGTTGATCTTGTGTGCAATCGGCCCGGCAAAAAACCGCAAAATAAACATCAGCGCCGAAGTGTAAATCAAAAAGACAACCGGATAATCAAGAAAATTATTCATCAGTTTCGTAATCCACGAATCGATTCCAATTTCGACGTAGCCGATACCGCCGTGCAACAACAGCAGGAGAATAAAAATGGGCGACGCAAAGCACGAAAACAGCCGCGCAAAATTACTCGATTTGGACGCAACCGTTGGCGGAAAATCGCTCCGAACTACTAAGACGCCGTACCACAGTACCACCAACACATAACTTGCCAATGGAATTTCCCACATAGCTATTTGTGAAATCGCTGCGTTTTCTCCGATAAATCCCCACGAAATTAAGCCCCCAATAATCATTCCGGCCGGCCAACTTGCGTGCAGGATGTTTAGATAGTGCGTTTGGTTTTCAGAATAAAGCTGACCAATCAACGGATTGATTACAGCTTCATAAAGTCCGTGGCCCAGGGAAAACAGAAAAAAGCTGTACCATAACAAGGTGACGGTCTGAGAAGTCGCTTCTGCGGGATTTGCTGCCAAACTCAGGTACAACGGCCGGGCGAAGTACAACATCACCGTGCTGGTCAGGTGCAACAAGATCGCGATGATCAGCACGGGCTTGTAACCCAACTTTTCGGTAACAAGGCCACCAAAAAAAATTACCAAACCAAAACCGAAAAACGCCGCGCCCAATAGCGAGCCAAAATCCTGACTACCGATATTGAACTCGCGCTCCCAAATTAGGCCCATCGAACCGCGAGTCACCATCGCCATCCCACAAGCAACCAAAGTCAAAAAACTCGCCAACATTAATTTTCCGCGATTGATCCCTGTTTTCATGACACGACTCCGACGTGGTATTTGGTAGAAAAATTGGTGTGATGAACGCCAGCGGTTCGGCGGACCCGGGTTCTGGCTCAATAAACTAATCTATGCCGCGCGCAAAAACCATCAGTCTATGGCGGGTTTTTAATTAGACTTTTCGGGAGCCCATTCGCGTCAAGTGAATTTCCGCGCCGGTGCTTTTCGCGCGGATTTGACCGGGAAAGTCGACTTGGCGGTCGCCAAGTCCTGGGTCGACGACCATCTGAACGAGCAAACGCCATTTATCGAAAGTCATCTGTTGTTGGGGCCAGCCCTGCCGCTGCCATAGCCGCTGCAATGCGATTTGAACAAGCAGTCGTGGCTGGTTCGCAAATGCATCGACCCGCAAAACCGTTTGATCCGGTTGATTACTAACAATAGCGAGGTCCAACAACGGGTCGGCTTGGGACATTGCGAGCTGATGATATTCGCTGGCGACAGATGCCAATTGAGCTATGGAAGAATCGACACCGGAGAATTTTCCACGCAGCATCGGCAAAAGTTCATTGCGAATCCAATTGCGCGACATGGACGAATCGAGATTGCTTGCATCGACACAAGCGGATTGGTCAAGCGCGGCAAGGTATGCCAATACGTCTTGACGCCGCAACCGCAACAGCGGGCGTACAATCGATAAACTTGAATCGACTTGCCGCTGGTAAGGAATTCCCGTCAAGCCCGAAACGCCCGTCCCGCGACAAATACGAAACAAAACCGTTTCGATCTGGTCATCCATCGTGTGGCCAGTCACTAGATATCGCGCACCAATTTCGTGTGCCATCCGCTCCAACGATTGATAGCGCGCGGCTCGCGCGGCGGCTTCGAGTCCATCGGGCGCATTTTGGCGAAGTTGATTGGCATCCAGGTTTGTGATCAAGACTCGCAGACCCAACTCACCCGCCAACGACTCAACAAATCGCTGGTCTTGGTCCGATTCAAGGCCACGAAGGCCATGTTGAACGTGCCCAACAACAACTTCACCCGTCGAATGCGGCGAACGGTCTCTTAAAAATTTAATCGCTCGAATCAACGCGACGCTGTCCGGCCCGCCTGAAACCGCAACAAGTACCGTATGCGTCGCCCAAATCGCGGGCGCAAAAGAACCGGCGACTGCTTGTTGAAATGCGTCGATTGCCGTTGACGGTAGCGATTCCGTAGAATGGTGGCTCATGTTTTGACCGTCCAATGGCTTGGCACGCTTCTAGATTACACCTGCAGTGGCCACAAACGAGCCGTCTTGTTTAACCCGGAGCCAACGTCTTGTTTAACCCGGAGCCAACGGCGAAGGCGTTAATGCTGCGAAATTGGGTTGGCTGTCAGCGCCGTCGCCGTTGGCTCCGGGTTAAACGCAATACCGTTCAAGTTTTCATAAATCACGACTCCTGCTAGTGTTGCGTTTCGTCAAAAACCAATACCAGCAAGGAGTCGTGACATGAACGAGCAAGGATGCTCAAGATTGGCA
>JANNYC010000037.1:0-1393 GCA_031409895.1 Planctomycetota bacterium | reverse complement strand
CAAGGTTTGGCGCTGAAACCTCGCCGCTGGGTAAGTTCCTCGAACAATCGGTCGAAAATCGTACATGACTCTGGACTTTCATAGGCTTCGCCAGCGTCGATTCCAGCGACCGCAACACCGGCGTCCAAAAAATGTTGATGCATCCACTTTTCGTTTTCATCGGGATAGTCGGGGAGCGTCGGCGCATAAAACACCCACGGTTGTGGTTGCTTTCGCAATGATTCCTTCGGCCACAAAATGAAGGCCGGATGACCATCGATACGAAATGCTTCGCCGGGCAAGATCAGCTTCTTGATTTGCTCAGCAGACTCGTCCTGCGCCAGGATCTTCCCAGTGCCGATCAACAAAAGACCAACGAGTAATTTCGATAGTGCGGTCAAATTTCTCGCCATTTTTTGCATCGTGACCTTTGCGCTTAAAAATAGTTTCGCGCGTGCGAAGCTCGATTTTATACTGTTTGAGCGTCTTTCGCCGTAGACCGGAAATATATCGGGGCCGCACACGCATTCAATATTGATATCCTGGTTGACGGTCAACCTGTCGCCCAAACTGGAACGGTCGTCTTGTTTAATAACGACTGCCGAAAATGAATCATACTGTTGCTATCACTCTCTGCCTTGTGGCAACGCTGGTTGCGGAATCTGGCTTTGCCGATGAGCCGACGCTAACGTTGGCGTATGAACCGGGTTGGCTCGTAATTAGCGGACCGCATATTCCCGGTGGGGCGATTCGCGTTCATTACCTTGAAGCGTATTGCCGGGCGGGCTCGACAGATGCGGATTGGGTGGAACACACCGTGATCAAGCATTCGACCGAATTGTTGGGGCTTAGCGACGACAAAAAGACGCTACGTTTGCAGGACACGATTTCCGACGGTGTAATCGTCGAACATACAATCACCGCACGCGATGACGAAGTCGATTTTCAGTTGCAGGCGCGAAACCCTGGCACGCAACGCTCGGAAGCCCATTGGGCGCAACCTTGCGTTCGGCTCGCAGCTTTTTGCGGATTTGAGCCCGAGGGAAAGGATATTGACGATTACTTGCCCAAGTGTTTCGTGTTTATCGACGGCAAACTTGCACGAATGCCGACTCGCGATTGGGCAACGACTGCGCGTTACACGCCGGGACAAGTTTGGTGTCCGCGGACCGTTCCACGAACGGACGTAAATCCTCGCCCGCTAAATTCTTTGGTGCCGAGCAATGGGATAATTGGTGCCTTCAGTGGCGACGAAAAAATGTTGTATGCCACGGCGTGGGAACCCTATCAGGAACTCTTTCAAGGTGTCGCACGTTGCTTACATTCCGATTTCCGCCTCGGAGGATTGCAAGCTGGAGAGACAAAAACTATTCGAGGCAAAATTTACCTTATGCCGACGGATGTAAATGCGCTG
>JANNYC010000036.1:0-12233 GCA_031409895.1 Planctomycetota bacterium | reverse complement strand
GCAGCGGTTCCATTGCTTTTCCAAAGCTCAATTCCATGAACGCCATCGTTGGCGAAAAAAAACAGAGTGCCGTTCACATTCGTCATTAGATAAGGGTCAGAGGAACCGAACCCCGGAACGATGTCCTTGACGATTACCGTTCCCGCGACGGTCCCGTCGGTTTTCCATAACTCGGCTCCATTGGTGGCATTATCCGCCGCGAAAAATAACGTGGTTCCGACGACAACGGGATCATTTATTCCAGCGCCCGCCTCGGTTTTAATAACGTCTATGATTTCAGGAACCGCGCTGAGCAAAACGCGGGACTCCAAAAGTTCGAACCCGTCGCAGGAAAATTCTCGGCTGACAAAGTCGCGACTCTTTTTGGAGGCAAGCCGTTTTGCTATTCGATTCAATTTCGAGCGTTCCGAATTTAGGCGTGGAAATTTGAAAAGCTTCACGGTGATTTCCCAAAAAAAGCTGGCAGACGTTCGAAATACTAGTCGTTCTCGACAGCCTAACCATCGAAGAACCAAGTAACGCTTACTCTAGTTAAATAAGAGCGCGAAACTAGCAGCGGAAGCGCAGAAGATTTTCGAAAAATTTAGAAAATCGTCGTTTTCGCGGGGAAAGACGGGTGCGGAAAGGAGAATTAACCACGAAATACACGAAGTACACGAAAGGGATAAAAAAGCAGGGGAAGGGAGGGAGGTCTTGTAGAAACAAACGTGAACCTCACCGGGTCAAACCCGGTGCATCCATCAGCTCTCAACGCTCAACTACTCAACGGCGAATCGAAGACAATCGCGCCGAGAACTCGCGCGTGATTTTCGGCCAAGAGTTTGATTGTTGCCCGCGCGTCCTTTTTGGTCGTATGGTTGAGACCAACCAAGATATACGTACCATCGCAACATTTGGCGAAGCGGCGAGTCACCAGTTGTTTGGCGCTCCCAGCGTTGATGAAAACATAAGTAAACTCGGCCTGCCACTGAGCGTTCAGAGCCAAGAGCGATTCGGGAGTTAGCTGCCGCATCGGGACGTCCGTGACCCCACAGGGCAAAACGTGCAGCAGCCGGTCGTTGGTTTCGATTACGAAATCTTTCCACGAGCGATTGTCTGCAAGGACTTCGGTGAGTCCCAGGACCGCGTCGCCACTTTGTTTTAGTGGCGACATATTCATTTCCCAGTTGGCGTCGACGAGCAAGACGCGGCAACCTGTCAACTTGACCAATGATGCTGCAATGCGCGCGGCTGCGCGGTTGGTGGACAATTCGGGATCGGCCGACGTGAACATTAGCGTCGAGGGTGCAATCGACGGAAACTGACTTGCGATGCGTCGGGTCAGTTCGACAATCGCGCGATCGTTCGCCAAATCCGCAAGGCTATACCACCAAGCGTCGGATTCTTGTGCTTCAGCCGATGTTTTCGGAACTGGTGTCTCGCGAGTAGCGGCCGACTGCTGACCTAATGGCCCCGTCGGCAGCGTGTCGGGCGAAAGAAATACTTTCGGCAAAGCTAAATTTGAATCGCCAACCGATGGCGTCGTGTTCAAAGCTGGGTTCGGCGAATCGGTGCCGCTGGTCGACAAATCGGCTTTGGCTGCGGCACGTTCGAATGGAACGGTGGCGATGACGGGTGCCCGTTCGGATTTCTGGCGTGAATCCGCTGGATAATGAATTGAAACATCAGGGATCGACACGACAACGATTTCCGGTTGAAGGGAAGATTTCTCCGCCGCCGCCGAGCTGCGAAGCTGACTAACTTGGTGTTGGGTAGTACGCGACGAAGCGGCGTTTAGGTCGCGTATCTCGCGCTTTGTTCCATCAAGCGAATCGTAGGGGTCGGTCATTAGGGCGATCTCGAAAGGTAGGTTATTGCGGTGTCTCGCCGCCGCGTAACTGTTGGAACAGCGTGCAGTATTCCACCCGAATTGCTCGGCCTCGGCTGACGCTCGTGCCGCCCAAATCCAGGGGTGCGATTCGCGAGGCTTGAGGTGTCAGCAGATTAGTTTTCGATACGACGAGCATGTCACGATCGTCTTTGACCGCCTTCGCTGAAGCGATTGGCGTCGTCGCGATACAATCGTCGCTCGATGCGCGATAGGAATGGTGATGCGAAATTGGATACTCAACGACCGAAGCGTTCGAAAAGTCGCCTTCCATAGAAGGGTCGGAAAACTGAACGAGTCCATTGGAAGTATCGATCGTGGCAAACAGTAGTGAATCTCGTTGTTCGGACGGTACGGTCGACGTGATGGAACCGACCTGTTCAACTTCGGATTGCATGACTTTGATCTGCTCGCCAAGTCGCTCCAGTTCGTGATCGGTGATTTGGGTTGACGCCCTGTTTTGGCGGGCCGCAAGCTGAGCATAGTTGTCTTGGACGGAATATTCTTCGGCGAAAGGCTCGGCGAATGGATCGTGCGTGACCATCTCGGCTCGCAGATCGGCATCCTCGAATGCAATCGGCGACTCGGCGGCTGGAACGGATTCAACATCTGCGGCGCTTGCGTACAAGTGCGACAATGAGTCGACCATTTGCGAAAACTCGTCGACAGAATCCGAAATAGAATCGCCAGTAGCGATTTCGCTTAGCTCATAAGTCTCGGAGTCGTCTGGAGTTTTCACCTCGGAATCGACGATTGCGGTTTCGTCAATTTTTCCGAACTCGACAACCGACCATGATCCGTCGGCGTTTGCTTGGCCCGGAATCGGCGAGGGGTCGAGCGATTGCGTCCACATGCTGGCCGGCAAGCATTGAATATCGCTGAAGGCTTCGGCGATGGTCTCGCCACTGACGGTCGCTTGGCCGCAGCTTGCCGCGAGGATCAGCGAATGATCGCAGACTTGGTTAATGGTTCGCGGATTTCCATCGCAAAGTTGCATCACGGCGTTAATCGCGGTGCCGAGGAAAATGTTTTGCTCGCTACGACCCGCGCGCAAAACGTGGTGCCGAATGTAACCTTCGATTTCATCGCGCCGTAGGCTTTGCAAATAACACCGAGCGGCGATTCGCTGATTGAGCGACTCAAGCTGTGGATGAGTGAGCTTTTCCTCAAGCTGCTGCGTGCCGGCGATGACTAATCGGACTCGCGGCTGTCCGTCGCGCACAAAATTCGTGATCATCCGCAGCTCGTCCAACAATCGCGCGGGGAGCGTATGGCCATCGTCCACAAGCAGCAATATCCCGGTGGGGCACTGAGCCGAGGGTCTTAAATAATCGATCAGGGCCAGGCGTAATTCACCTTCGGACATTTCGCGGTACGGCTGTCCTAGCTCAAACAAAATATTTTGCAAAAGGTCGTGCCGCTTGCTCATCCGCGTACAAGCCAAAACATTCACGACGCGAAACTGCGTCCTGTAGTCGCGCTGCAAGACCGCCAATAGTAGGGATTTTCCCCAGCCGGTTTGGCCGAATACGACGGCTGGTCCGGACGCTCGCTCGACGCACATTTTTACGCTTTCGAGCGCGCTGTCGATTGCGCTAGCGGGGAAATAATGCTCCGCCGCTGGGATCGAGCAGAACGGTCGGCTGCGAAATTGAAATTGCTTTTCGTACATGTGCGTGAACTTCACGGAACGATCAAAAGGCCAGTTTCCAAGGACTTATCCGACGATCAACCAAAACCAATTGGCAAGCGCTACGAGTGGATTGCTAATTACGACAGACAAAATCTGCGGACGCATGATGCAAGACGCAAGCAGCAATCCGCCAACGGCCAATAGGGAATATTCAGCCAAACGGACGGCCGTCGCGGAATAGCGTTCGGCGAAAGCCGGCGCTGCAATCGCTTGAGTTGACGGCATCTCGCCGATAATCCCGATTCCCATTGCCTTGGCGACATCGTCCAACGATTTCAATTGCATCCGATCTCGAATCGCGTTGTAATTCAGAGCTACGAGCGCCCCGATTAAGCACGGAATCAGAATTAGCCAAATAGGAGTCGGCTGTCCGCTCCCCAAAAACTGAGGCCGCGTCGAATAGTTCACGGCGATAAGGTTTGCCAACAAGCTCGCGCCGGATTGATGTCCGTCGACCACTGCGGCGTTGAGGTCTCGATGCAAATCGCTTATCGATTCGGCGTTGGATTTAAGTTGCGTTGCGGCTGAACCAATTTCGCTCAAGTCAATCTCGTCGAGCGCGGCAGTGACTCCAAAGTCCGTCGTGGCGGTTTCTTTCGTCGTGGCGGAAGCTTGGTAATAGCGATTCTTGATTGCGTTCACTCCTTCGGTCGGCGCGGTCGCGCCAAGCTGAACTGGACGGAAGTCAGGGTTTTGAAGAATCTGGGTGCGTAGCTTTTCGATTTGCGACTGCAGTTGCACGATTTCCGGATGCGAGTCATCTATGTTTTGTTCTTGCTTCAATTGGAATTTGCGATTTTCCAGCGCTTCAATTTGAGCCGTTAACGTGCCCAAGTCGCTCAGCTCGAATTGTTGTTTTAATTTGCCGATGGCGGCATTCACGTCTGCGACCTCGGCTCGGATTTGTTCGGCTAAATGAACTTGCTTCGACATGTCCAGAGAGTCGGACGTTGTTTTTACCCATTGCTGCAAATCGACTTGGTCTGATTGGCGAGGAACCTCGATCGCCAAACTGTTCGCCAAGTGATTGACGAATTCACGTTCGTCGCAGCTTCCTCGACCGTCAAAGGATACAGCGAGCGACAATTGTCCATTCTCATTGACATGAGCGATGTGCAGTTGGCGAAGGAGAGCGTCAGCGTTTCCTTCAGCGATGGCGGCGTTTGGATTTGCAGGCTTGGCAACTTTTTGGCAGACTTGTTCAATGGTTTGAGGCTGGGTGATACGTCCAACGACGCTTCGCAGCATTGCCAGCATTTCGTCTGGAGTCACCGCGCGATCTTGGTTGAGCTGGAAACGAAGTACAGCGGTAGACCGATACGTTGTTGCACCGCGCTTAAAAAACGGCGAGAGGATTGCGAACCCCGCCAGCCAAACAATGACAAAGGCATAGATAAGTCGCCAGGAAAATGCTTGCGTCGACTTTTTTGTGGAAGTGTTCATTCGGTCCCCCGAGCGAGGTTAAGCCGCGAAAAGTCCGCGCGGACGGGCCGCGCATTTCCTAGTGAGGCTACTTGGTTAGGAATCGACCCGGCATAAAGGCTTCTTGAACAAAACGTAACGGTCAGGCGGGATAACCGGATTGCGCGGAAGCAGTAGCAGCGGAATTTCTCGATTCCAAATAATCCAGCTCAAGAAGTCGGTCGAACTGACCGACATCGCGACAGGAGCCAACCACGTTCGCCCCGCTGGCTAGTTGCCAAACCGGCTTCCATCGGCGCAAGGCCGATGGGGAGCAACGACGATCGCCCCGCCGCTCGCCGGGAACGCGTGGCTTAGACAATGATCAGTCGACGTTTCGCATGTCGCTGATTGGGTCGATCGCATTCACATCGGTCGACTTTCGAAGGTGCGGCCGTGTCGCCAAGACTTTCGTTTCGACGACGGTTTCAAAGATGCCTTGTTGCGTGATCTCGCCCCGCTGATTGATTAGGCTTCGATTCCATAAAACGCGACCGTAGCGACGACCGCTGAGAGATTTGTCTTTGACCTCGGTTCGCACGTGCACCGTATCGCCGAACACGAGCGGTTTAAGAAACATCCATTGTTGAATGGAAACAAACGCAACAGTTTTCATAAAGGGGCTTTGGCTACCCAATCCTGCGACCCATGAGAGTCCGAGCAATCCGTGTGCGATGCGTTGCCCGAAATGAGTGCCCGAAGCGAAATGCGAATCGACATGCAGAGGATTAAAATCGCCTGTGATCCCCGCGAAGTTAATCACGTCGGTTTCGGTGATCGTACGCGAAGGGCTGATCCAACATTGGCCGATTTCCACATCCTCGAAATACAAAGTGTTTGACATCGTGTCGGCCAGATAGATCCTGCAACAAGCTTGCCAAACTAGTCCGAAATTTGTATTGCCAAATCGGGGCGATAGGATTCGAACCTACGGCCTCCTGCTCCCAAAGCAGGCGCTCTAATCCAGGCTGAGCTACGCCCCGTTAACGAAAGTATGCTACCGGCAAAATTTGGCGGTCGCAATCGGCCAACTACGCGGCTCGCGCCGAGGCCGATTTTCCTGAAAGAATTTGATGTAGACGCTCGAACTCTTCGCCATTCGGAAAGTGAATCACTATTTTTCCGCGGCCGCTTGGCGATTGCCGGATGTCGACGCGAGTTCCTAGAGTCTGCTTAATTTGCTGCTCAAGAGACTCAATCTGGTGAGATTTGGTTCGCTTGCGCCGTGGTTTTCCGGTGTTTTTTTGACGGTCGTCGAACGCCTGAACCATTTCCGCAACCATTTGTTCGGTTTGCCGAACGCTTAGGCCCTCGCGCTGAATTCGCTGACAAAAGTCGACTTGCAGCGGTTCTTCGCCCAACGGCAACAAAGCCCGGGCGTGGCCCGCCGTAATCGATCCGTTGCGAAGCGATTCTTGAACGCTAGTCGGCAGCTCGAGCAATCGCATCAGATTGGCGACCGTCGATCGATCGATCTTGAGGCGCTGTGCCAACTCGTCTTGCGTGGATTGGTGTTCATTCAAGTATCGACGAAACGACATCGCTTTTTCAATCGCGTTGAGGTCTTTGCGCTGCAAGTTCTCCACGATGGCTAGCTCGGCGACCAATCGATCGTCTGCAATACGAACTCGCGCAGGAATTTTCGTCCAACCGGCTTGAATCGCGGCGCGCAAACGGCGCTCGCCGGAAATGAGTTGGTGCCGATTGTTGATCACCCGTACCAAAATCGGTTGCAACATGTCGTGCGTTTTTAAGCTCTCGGCCAGCGAGCCGATTTCCGCCGCGCTAAAATCGCGACGAGGCTGAAATGGATTGTCGTCGATGTCGTAAACGCTCAAGTACACGGTATCGCTAGTTGTTCCTGGTCCCGATCCCGTATCGGGGTCGCCCGACTCGCCAGTCTTTGGGAACGGAAGAACGTCGGCGGACTCATGCGCAATGGAATCCGTCGCACGCGAGGCACTGAGCAAGGCTTCCAAACCGCGGCCCAGTCGTTTCTTTTTGTTATCCACGGCCCAAGACCTCCAAACATAATTCCGTATAAGCCCGCGCGCCGCGCGATCGCGGAGCGTATTTAAGAATGCTGACGCCGTGACTTGGCGCTTCGCTGACTTTAGCGTCGCGCGGGATCACGGTATCGAAAACGATCTCGCCAAAAAACTCACGCACTTCTTTATCCACCTCGGAAGTTAGCTCAAGGGACGAATCGTACATCGTGAGAACAATTCCGCTGAACTCTAGTTGCCCCGGTCGCGTATTCATAATGTCGCGAATGACTTCGATCATGCCGACGAGCCCTTCCATCGCAAAATACTCGCACTGGATCGGCATCAGCACTTCGTTGCTGGCAACCAGCGCCATTTGCGTCAGTTGACCCAACGACGGCGGGCAGTCGATCAGCACGAAGTCATATGCGGCAGTTCCGTTATGCAAATGCTCAATCAAAGTTTGGCTTGTCGCGGTCCCCGATTTTGCTAGCGTGTCCACGTCGCGGAATTTTCGACTCCCCGGCAACACGTCCAGCCGACCGGAAACCGACGCGATCCAATTCCGAATTGACGCCTCCCCAACAAGCGGATGATGATCAAGCGGCTTCAGGCCAAGTCCACTTGTTGCGTTGCATTGCGGGTCCAAGTCCACGACCAAAGTTCGCTTTCCCGCCCGCGCCAAAGCGTCCGCCAAGTTAATCACAGTGGTCGTTTTTCCAACGCCACCTTTTTGATTGGCGACCGAAAGCGTGCGCGGCAATGCTGCAACCCTTACGATTAGTTTTCAACTTGGACAAAACGCAAATCGAGCCGGGATTAATTAGCAAATCAAACGAAGGAGGCAAATGCCAAAAAGAAAATAGAATATCGGGCTTGTCGCTGATCGAGTTGCCGTTGTGCTGGCACGAATCGGGGTGCTGACACCCCTCACTCGCCAAAACAAATCCCGGTTCCACGTGGAACCGGCTGAAAGCAGGCCATTGTTTAACCGCCCGGCTTCCGGGCGCTGGGATCACGCTATCGGACCGAAGCGGTCCGGTTAAACGAGATGGGATCACACCAAAGCGGACCGAAGCGGTCCGGTTAAACGAAGATGACGAACGGACCGAAGCGGACAGGATAAAATCTGGCAATCGGTTCCACGTGAAACGGCAGGGGTTGGCGAAAATGGATAGGTTGTTGCCAAGCCACTCGATGATTGGCTATTCCAAAGGATTGAAAACCAAACCGCACAAGAGTTTTGGATAGAAGTAGGTGCTCTTGGCCGGCATGCGCTCGCCGTGAGAACTTACTCGGCGAATGTCGTCGACAGTCGCAGGTTGAACCAAGGCTGCCAACTGAAACGGTTCGCTACTTCCGATTTGTCCGGTCGAATCCCGACCAGTGGAATCGCCGCGAAGCAGGTCTTGGATGACCTCGTCAATCGAGTGAACGTATCGCGGAGTTGGGAGTTCGTTGAGGCCAAGCAGATTCTTTAAGATCAACTCATGAAGGATCGAAACACCGAGACTTCGCCAATCTTCGCTTTGCGATTCGGCCAAGCTTCGCATTAGCTCGCGACCCCGATCGGTGATTTGCGCCAAGGTCCAGGTATCGTCTTTGGCCGTGTAAAGGCCGAGGCTCGACGGGTCGTCGCTTTCTTGAATTTCTCCCCAAGTTGCGCGAGCGGCCGAAGCGCCCTTACCTATTTGGATGAACTCAAACGCGGAGCCTAACCGTCTTTGTAGCTCGACCGAATCGATTGGCGACACGCCTCGAAACAAGCGATGTGTGGGTAGGACGATCAATCCTGAATCCTCCATTCCGATGCACATCATCAACACAAAGTTTACGGGGTCTTCCGCATCGACCGTCCGCTGCGTCGCGACATGATCCCGATAACTGCATGCCGTTTCGTAGCGGTGATGTCCATCCGCGATGTAAATCGGTCGGCCACCCATTAGCGACACGACGCGAGCGATTGTTGGTTCGTGGGTGACTTGCCAAATCTTGTGAACGACGCCCAGATGGTCCGTCGCCTCAAGTGGCGTTGGATCGTTGCGGGATTTTTCAAGCAGCATCTGAACTTCATTGTTTCCGTCTGGGTAAATTCCAAAAATCTGGCTGAGGTTCGTCCGGCACGCCTTTGTCAACCGCAAGCGATCTTCTTTCACATTCGCATGAGTTTGTTCGTGCGGAAAAATCTGACCAGATCCAAACGGCTCCAACCGAACTCTGGCCATAAAGCCTTGCCGCACATAGGCGACGCCGTCGTGCGTGAACTCTTGGTGATATACATAAATGGCAGCCGTCTTGTCGGCGGTCAATGATCCGTCGCGTTTCCAATCCTGTAAGCTTTGCGCGGCTCGCTCGTAAACGGCGTTCTCGGAATCGCCTGGTTCGCGCCGATTGAGGATAAGGCGAACCACGTTCTTGGGATGACGATCGTAGAGTTTTTTCTGAAGTTGTGGATCAATCACGTCGTAAGGCGGCGCGACGACATCGGAAAGACTTCCGACCCGCATCAAGTCGTAACGCAGACCTCGAAAGGATTGAATTTGAACCATGATTGCAACAGATGTATGTCGTTTGAAAACGGGAACACGACGTTATCACGCACCGATTGCGGCGTGTCAAAGGGGGCACGCTAGCGTTTGATCGCGCACAGAAAAAAACCAAAGTAACAGGCGCATTCCATGTGCCGTCCGCTTTTGGCTGCGGCATACGGAGTCTGCCTGCTACTTTGGTTTGCCGCGCGGCTTAGTATCGATAGTGTTCTGGCTTGTAAGGGCCATCAACCGGGACGTCGATGTACGCGGCTTGCGTCGGCGTGAGCTTGGTGAGCTTCACGCCAATATGTTCCAAGTGCAGCCGCGCGACTTCTTCGTCAAGTTTCTTTGGCAACACGTGGACGCCAACGTCGTACTTGTCGCCTTCAGTCCACAGCGCGATCTGCGCTAGAACTTGATTGGTAAACGATGTGCTCATCACGAACGAAGGATGACCAGTCCCACAGCCGAGATTCACCAAGCGACCTTCGGCGAGCAGAATGATCGAATGGCCGTCCGTGAAGGTGTAGCGATCGACTTGCGGTTTTACTTCTTCGCAAGCCGCTTCGCCCGCGTTGACCCCTTTGTGCAAGCCCGCGACATCGATTTCGAGATCGAAGTGGCCGATGTTGCACACGATCGCGTCGTTTTTCATCTTCTTCATGTGCTCGTACATGATGATATCGCGATTGCCAGTCGCCGTTACGAAGATATTTCCGATCGCGCACGCTTCGTCAATCGTGGTGACCTGATATCCCTCCATGGCCGCCTGCAATGCGTTTATCGGATCGATTTCGGTCACAATGACGCGAGCGCCGTATCGTTGCATCGACTGAGCACAGCCTTTGCCGACGTCGCCGTAACCACAGATGACAACGACTTTGCCCGCTACCATCACGTCGGTCGCACGTTTGATTCCGTCGGCCAGCGACTCGCGGCAGCCATACAAGTTATCGAACTTGCTCTTGGTGACCGAATCGTTGACGTTGATCGCGGGCATCTTCAATTCGCCGCGTGCGAACATCTGATAAAGGCGATGGACGCCGGTTGTGGTCTCTTCCGACAACCCGCGAATTCCGCTAAGTAACTCAGGGAATTTTTGGTGGACCATCACGGTCAAATCACCACCGTCGTCCAAGATCATGTTCAGCGGCTGTCCATCCGAGAAGTGCAAAGTCTGCTCGATGCACCAATCGAAATCCTCGTTCGACATGCCCTTCCAAGCATAAACTGGAACTCCGGTCGCAGCGATCGCGGCCGCAGCGTGGTCTTGCGTTGAAAAGATATTGCAACTGCTCCACGTTACTTTTGCACCAAGTTCAATCAGCGTTTCGATGAGCACGGCGGTTTGAATCGTCATGTGCAAGCAGCCTGCGATGCGCGCACCTGTAAGCGGTTTGGACTTGCCGAATTTTCGCCGCAAAGCCATCAAACCGGGCATTTCGTTTTCCGCCAAGACGATTTCGCGTCGGCCCCATTCTGCCTGGGACATGTCTTTGACTTTGTACGCCATTCGAGTGGTTCTTTGCACGTTAGCCACGAGATTCTCCTCATTGATTTCTGAGTCGCGGCCAAGCATTCTGCGGGTGGCGCACGACGACGCTGGAACTTGTACGAAACAACAAACGCCAATGTTTGCTGTTTTCTCCAAAACAACTTCAGAATTCCCGGACTCGGGATCCATTGTAGAAAGGCCGTTGAACCTTACTGCAAATTCGCACGGCACATCAGAATTCTAGCCTCAACGCTCCGTTCGAACAATGGCGATCAAACGAAGACTTTGCCGTTGCATTCCCCGTTTAACCGCCCGGCTTCCGGGCGTTGTGCCCAGGCTGCACGGCCTGTAATCAGCAAAGAAAGCGGCTGCATTTCTCGTTTAACCGCCCGGCTTCGGGCGCTGTGCCCTGACTACACGCCTTGAACCGGACGAAGACAGCGGCTGCGCCGGTTAAACGAAGAGATTGCCTTAGTTTCGCACATCGTAGAAGAACCGATCGACCGATTGTTTCTTGCCGCGGATAATGTTGTAGGCTTCCCACGGCCGACGGGCAAAGCACCAGTCGCCGAATTCGTCGAACTTGCGGCAAGACGTTACCAAGTGGGCTTTGTAGATCGTGCCATAACGCTTGCCCAGTTTTTTGCCGTGTCGTTTAAGTCGTTGTCCAAAGTCCACGTCTTCGACGCTGGTCAATCGCTCGTTGAATCCTCCGATTGCCTCGAAGTCCTTTTTCAAACACCAAAACATTCCCGCGCTGATCCCCGACCAAATTAGGTACGGCAGAATCACGGCCACGCTACAAACGATGCCCAGCGAAAGACGTTCTGGGTACATTTGCACTCCACCGCCGATGAACTTTCCGGTATCCAAATACTCGCGCACCGCCGCGAGCATGTTGTTCGACATCCAGCTATCCGCATCGATCGTGATGAGCACGTCTCCCGTTGCTGCTGCCGCGCCGGCGTTGCGAATTCGGCTCAGATTTCGAGCATCTTCCACAACAAGTTTCGCGCCAAACGATTCGGCAATTTCGGCCGTCCGGTCCGTACACCGATTGAGAACGACAATGTGCTCGACCGGTACCTCAACACAACAAGCCGCCCTGCGCACCGATTCCAGGCACTTGTGAATAAAGCGTTCTTCGTTGTGTGCAGGAGTAACGACGGAGATCATGAGCGAAGCCTTCGAATTACTAACG
>JANNYC010000035.1:0-3390 GCA_031409895.1 Planctomycetota bacterium | reverse complement strand
GGGATCCTGCCCCCACATCGAGCCATAACCCGCCGTTAGTTTCCCGGAGAGAACGAAGTTTTTGTCTTCGGCTCCGGTGAGGTAGGAAATCCACGCGCCCTCGCAAACCGCCGGCTTGCCGTCGGCACTCCGCATCATTTTGAGCATCGGCGCGGTCGCCGGATCGTCGCCGATATAGTCGAAGGTTTCGATACTCGCCGGGCCTTCCATATTCGATTGACCAGCCAAAATGAAGACCTTGAGCGGTTTCTTTTCATCAGCGATAACCTTGGTGCACAACAGCGCGGAGATCGCAATGAGAATGTGAATGAGTTTCATAGTGTGTTTGAATGCGAAGGGGTTAAGAAAAAAAACAGATGCTGGCTCACGTTGACGGCAAGCTTGCAATTTTTGATTCCGGTGCGGCATGAACCAAATCCGCTATGGCAATCGGTTTACTTCGCTGCTTGAGGATGCCAGTCGTTTCCTCGCAAAAGTTATAACAGTATTTCAGCGGCTCCGAGGTATTGGTAGCTCGCGAAAATTATGTAAGGCGAGCGGCAGATGGAACTATACCAACAGCGACGCTGGCAGTCACGTGGCGGATGCTGCCAGCATCTGCAGCTAAGCATACAGCCTCCTCATTCGAATCTTAAAAAAATATCCAAGATCCGTGCTTGACCGACGAATCCCGCTGCGTATACACTGTGCATATGAACAAGCACAGTTGGATCACGCTCTCGCAAAGTGACCCACGGGCCCTGTATTTGCAGGTGATCGAGCAAATCCAGCGACGTGTGGCAGTGGGCGATTTGCCGCCAGGGACCGAACTCCCTTCGATTCGGCAACTGGCAGCTGATCTCTCCGTCAGCGTGATCACCATCAAACGGGCATACCTGGAACTGGAACGCGAAGGAACTATTGTCACTCGCCAAGGCAAAGGGTCCATGGTATCCGACCACCCCGGTTTGCAGTCTTCAATAGCCCAGCGGGAATTGGATGAGCACTTGAACCAGGCAGCCCAACTGGGGTCGCTGCTGGGGCTATCGAAAACTGAAATGCAACGGCGCATTGCCGAAGCTTACGAAAAATCGCAAAGGAAACAGAAATGAGCACTGCTCTCAACCAGCCGCACCCAACGACTGCTGCGGCTTCGCTGCGAGGAATCGCCAAATCTTACAAACACTTTCGGCTCAACAACATCGATCTGGAAATCGAACCGGGAACCGTCAACGGCTTGATTGGCCCCAACGGTGCAGGCAAGTCCACGATCATGCGAATCATGATGGGACTGGTAACGCCTGACCAGGGAACTGTTTCGGTCCTGGGCAAACCAATTTCATCGCGTGAAGCAAGTGCCAAACAGGATATCGGCTATTTTTCCGATGACATGCGACTCTACAAGTCTGAATCGATTGCCTTTCACATGCAGTTCGTTCGTTCGCTGTTTCCAGGCTGGGACGAAGGCTACGCCCAACAACTGCTCGATCGGTTCGGACTGATCGCGCAGCAAAAAGTTAAAGGGCTTTCGCACGGTCAGCGGGTCAAATCCCTGCTGCTGCTGATTCTCGCGCGGCGTCCCAAGCTGTTGATTCTCGATGAGCCCACCAACGGACTCGATCCGGTAGCCAAACAAGAAGTTCTCTCGGAGTTGATGCAGATCGTCAACGACGAATCGCGAACAATTTTGTATTCGTCGCACAATACCCAGGATGTCGAACAGATCAGCGACACAATCACCTTTATCGATCGCGGACGAGTGATTGCCAGCAACAACCGCGATGAGTTTCTGGATGGCTGGCGTCGCTTCAAATTGCAAGCTTCCCAAAATTGGCAAGCGCCAGCCATTGATGGATTGCGACCTGAGTCGACGTTCGGCAATTTGCGAGTGATGACACTGGATCGATATCAGGCCGAGGTTGAAGATCGGCTGCAATCGTCGGGAGCGACCTTGGAATCCTCAGAGGCCATGACACTGGAAGAAATTTTTGTAGCCGCCGTCTTGCGCGGTCGAGAGGAGAAGCAATCATGAACACACAGGCTATCCAGATTCTGTTTTTGAAAGACCTGTTCCTCAGCCGTTGGCCGCTGTTTGGCTACTTGGCGGGCGGGCTGTTGAGCGCGATGGTCGCCTGCCTGCCAGGTGAGACGGCTGGTTTCATCGGTTTCATCTTGATGATTACGGTGACGATTGCCGCCGGAATTCATTTGATCGGCGTGTTGCTGCTGGCCGAATCGGTCGACATGACGCGGACCTTCGTGATGAGTTTGCCGGTCAGCTTGCTCGATTATTCGATCGCCAAGATTTCGGTCGTGCTGGTTGCGTTTTTGATTCCTTGGTTGGGGATGCTGGCCAGTTTGACGGTGCTCACCTTCGTCGTGCCGGAAGCCAAACCGGGAATATTGCCGTTTCTTGTTCTGTTATTCCTGTTCATGCTGGCCGGATTTTGTTTGCAGTTGGTCACTGCGGTGGTGACGGAGTCGGTAGGTTGGACGATTGTCGTCGTCGTATTGGGAAATGTTCTATTGAATTTGTTCCTCAAATCGCTTTGGGAGCATCCGGTAATTTCGGAACTTGCCAAGAGCGAAGTCCTTTCGTGGCCGCCAGTTGTTT
The DNA here is from genome assembly GCA_031409895.1 of Planctomycetota bacterium. Classification (GTDB taxonomy): domain Bacteria; phylum Planctomycetota; class Planctomycetia; order Pirellulales; family Pirellulaceae; genus JANMEB01. The sequence continues at coordinate 797 of JANNYC010000035.1, read as the reverse complement.
TGCAGATCATGGCCATCGAAGCCATCGTAATTCTGGTCGCCTTGGGACTTGCGTTTCTGTTTCAGATTCGCCGAAGGGATCTGGTTTAATGGCCACTGCGTCCGGCGACTCGGCGCGGATTCACTATCTGGACAACCTGCGGGCACTGGCGATGCTGCTGGGGGTGCACCTGCATGGTGCCTTGGCCTATGCCGAACCATCCAGGTCGGTCTGGATCGCTACCAATCCTCAGGGAAGCGTGGCAATCGATGCTTCGATCTGGTGGATTCACCTGTTTCGCATGAGTCTGTTTTTTCTGCTGTCGGGTTATTTTGCCAAGCTGATGATCCAGTGCAAAGGGCTTAAACCGTTCCTGTGGAATCGCGGGATTCGAATCGCTTTGCCATTCGTAATGTTCTGGCCGTTGCTGATGGTGGCCATGACCATTGTATTCGTCTTTGCCTTTTCTTACGTCAAGGAACCTCAAGGGCTTTTGCAAGTGATTGTCGCAGCGAGCCAGAATCCTGAAGTTGCGAAATCGTCAACACCCTACACCACCATGCACTTGTGGTTTTTGTACTATCTGCTGATGTTCTCCTTGATCGCAGCCGTTGCCAGCCGCTGGACCCGCTTGAAATTCGATTGGTTGTTTCAGCGAAAATGGTTGCTCGCGCTTACACCGCTGGCTTTGGTTCCTGGAGTGATGGGGGGAGGACTTCCCATTGCAGCACCCGAGTCCTTTGTTCCCACCTGGTGGCCATTTGTCTATTTTGGGTTGTTCTATTGGGCTGGCTGGCAGTTGTTCGGTCGCGAGTTGC
>JANNYC010000034.1:0-3862 GCA_031409895.1 Planctomycetota bacterium | reverse complement strand
ATGACCTGGCAAGCCTGTTCCAGTTGGCCAAGCTCGGCATATACGGCGGCAAGCGTGTCGAGGTAATGAGGATTTAACTCGTGGGTCAGCGCGACCGCCTTTCGGCTCAGGGCGAGGGCTTGTTCCCCGTTTCGAACCGCTTCGTCAGGGCAAGTCGAATACAGCCAGGCGAGACTGTTGAGATAAAGCGGATTGTCGGCTTCGAGAGCCAGAGCTGCCACCACGTCGTCGCGCTGCTCGCCGAAAACGCCCAGGCTTTGCCAACACTGTGAACGCAGATACAACGCGAACGCTTCGTCAGGCTTGTCCGCCAACAGGTCGTCCAACGCCGCGCGAGCCTCCTCGATCCGCCCCGCGTGCAACAGGATCTGGCCGCGTTGCCCGCGAATCCGGCATGGTTCAGCGGCGAACAGCTCCGCTTGGTCAAGGTCGGCAAGCGCCCCGTCGATGTCTCCCGATTCGAGGCAAACCTGGGCGCGGAAGGTGTACGACGAATCAACACACGGTGCAATCCGCACCAGCCGATCGCAATCCGCCAACGCGTTTTTGTAATCATCGCGTTGCATGTGGAGTTGTGCCCGGAACTCGTATACCAGCAGATTCCCGGGGTCGAATGTTTCGGATTGTGCAAGTTCGGCGAAAGCCCTTTCGTGCTGATTCATGCTCGCGTACGCTCGGGCAAGTTGAAGATGGACGCCACACAAATTAACCTTGAGTTCGCGATGGTAGGGCGGGAGTTCGCCCGTGGGCGCGACGGCAGCGGATTGAACCCGCTCGATCAGCCGATCAAGGCAGTCGATGGCTTGTGGAAACATTCCGCAATTCAGCTCCAAGTTCGCTCGATTCCACGTCGCCGATAGTTGCTCAGGGTTCAGTCGATCGGACAGTTCCCAAGCCGCGCGGGCTTCGTCCAGCCGACTCAAATGCAATAGCGCTAAGCCGCGCACCAATTGCGTTTCCGCGTCGTCCGGTGCCGCTTGTAGCGAAGACTCGCAATCGGCCAACGCCTCGGCGTATCGCCCTTGTGACAATCGCGTCAATGCCCGCATGCGATATGTTTCCTGAAACGGTGCGCCCACCTCGAGCGCACGGGTCAACATTGCCTCTGCGCGCGACAAGTCTCCGGCCTGTTGATGCAACAAGGCGCGGACTCGAAGTGCACGCCAGCAGGCAGCATCGATCAGTAACGCCCGTTCGCTTTCTTCGACTGCAAGGGCGACCGCCCCCGCAACGCGGTGCGTTTCGGCATGGCAAGCAAGCCGATCCGCCGACGACAGGTCGCTCCCACCTGTACCACACGAATCCAGCGGAAAGGCCGTCGCAGGCCTGCGCTCTTTGCGATTGTTGTTGGGATTCCAACTCAGGAGCTGTAATAACTTCTTCAACATCTGAATGCAGCTTCGCGAGTTTCACTGTCGGTCAAGGCTTGCCAATCAAACCCGTATTCTAAGGTGTCGACGGCAGTTGAAAACGGCGGCGCGGCGGCCGAGCATTCCTGCCAGAGTGTCTCACCCGCAGTGGCGAATGTGGCTGGTAGGCCTCGAATCTCAAACGATTCCGTCGAATTCACGGTGGTTCACACACAAATGTAATGCGAGGTTTCGTGCGACAACACTATATCGAATGGAGGACAGTTATATGGCCACCGAGCTTGAGTCCGCGTTTCATCGACTCCTGACGTTAGTCGTTCAAGAGGTAATGCGTGAGGAATTTGCTCGACCCACTGTTAACCCGGCGCCGTCGCGCTCAGTGGGGACGACGGATCGACTGCTGCTCCGTAGCTCCGAAACCGCCAAGCTGATGGGCATTTCGCCCAGATATCTCCATTCGCTCACTACCGCCGGCGTGATTCCTCACGTTCGTCTGGGTCGGGTTGTCGGATACAGCCCCGACGCGATCCGGGAATGGATCCGGAGTAAAGAATCCACGACCAGGTCACAACCCACTACTAGGCCGCCGTCCCCTCCCCAGACGATCGACTCGGCAACAAAATCCACGAGGCATTTAACGAAGTCTCGCAAGGCGACAAAATCCCGAACGAGTAAGGCCGCTGGCGCCGTCGCAGAGAAGGAAAGGCACGTCTCTCCGAAGAGCCCAGACAAGGTTCCGGTGGTCGAGAAGCCACCACGATCGTTCCGCTCGTATTTTGCAAAACAGTTTGGTGTTCCCGAAGATACTTGGCCCGCAATGACAAACGGCGACATTATGCGTGCCACAGGGCTCACGGTCCCCGAGTGGCATGGCTGGGTTTACCACAACCGCGAGATCCCCACGGACAAAATGGCCAAGTTGAAAGCGTTTGCTGCGAGCTTCCTGCCGAGATCATGACACCATGTTCCCGTTGCCGTCATTGCATGCGAGAAGGTTGTACGATAAACGGTTACCCGAGTCGCCGGAGTTGATTTTCAATCTCACGGTCGCACCCAGTGCGGTTGAATCAAAGGGGTCAGGAGTCATTGATGAAAATACGATCGTGATGATCGGACGAAATGAATACAAAATGGAAACGCAAAAATTACGCTGGTTACGTCGGCATCACTCCGACGCTCGAGTTCGACGGAACGATCAATGACGACGTGGGTCACCGTTACGTGTGGGGCTCGGTGACCGATCAGCTTTTCGCGGACGAATAAATCACCGTCCCGGCCAGCAACGGCAAAGTGTTTTGGCCGCTGATCGATCATCTCGGCACGATCCGAGATATCGCCGACTTCAACGAAGCCAGCCCGGCTTTCACCATCACCAACCATCGCGTGTACGACACGTTCGGGCGGTTGGAAAGCGAAACCAAGTCGGCTGTCCCAAATGACTTATCCGAATGGCGCGGAGGTGGAACGGACTTGGTTTGCTGACGAGGCAGGACTTATGTCGCGGACTCGACTGGCACCGTCGCCGATGAGTGCATTGCATTCGGGCAAAGCATGGACGTTTTTGCCTGAGGAACGGGGAACCGTCCAGTTCCGCGCGTCAGTCTCTTTTATTGGCCAAGTGTCGACAATAAACTAATTGTTTCAACCGCTGGCCAGCGGAGGATCAATTTAATAACGTCATTTGCATGGATGCTTATAAAAGAACGCTATGCAGTGCAAGAGGTTCTTGATCCAAGGGCGATTCAACATGAAATCCAAAAACAAAGCGCCTGCGAATATTGACGAATATATTTCTGACTTTCCGAAGGACGTTCAAGGTATGCTCCAAGAAATACGGCACGCCATTAGGAGTGCCGCGCCGGACGCCGAGGAAGCAAGATAAACCCATTCCGCTGAGCTTGATCAACAAGATCGTCAAGTTCAGGGTGAAGGAGACTCGCCAGAAGTTGGCGAGGAAACCGAGAAAGTCAAAGTAAGGATAGCCCTTTTTCCTACTATCGAACGCCAGAAATGACTTTACAATAAATGGAACATCCGAAAGGAAATTTCATGAAAGCGAACAAGTTTTTTGTCGCAATAATAATGGTGGTCGCGTTCGCTGGGTTGGCGAGGGCGCAGGATAAGAGCAAAGGTCAACCAACGAAAACGGAAGTTGCACGCATGTCTCAGAAAGATCTCTTCGAAAAGATGCTCGGAAAATGGGAAGGGACTTGCCGAACGTGGTTCGAACCGGGCAAGCTTGCCGACGAGTCAAAGGTGGAGGGCGAGATCACGAAAGTCCTCGGGGGTCGGTTTCTTCGACATACCTACGAGGGGACGATCAAGGGAAAAACCCGACACGGCGAAGAAATGATCGCGTTCAATTCTGTAACCAAGACCTTTGAATCTTCGTGGGTCGACGATTTTCACATGAACTACGCCATTATGTTCTCGCAAGGCAAACAAACGGAAAACGGTTTCAATGTCCGTGGCGATTATGACACTGCAGAAAA
>JANNYC010000033.1:0-57396 GCA_031409895.1 Planctomycetota bacterium | reverse complement strand
AACAATATCGATCAACGTCGGCATGCCGGCCATCAGCATTCGCGGCTCGAGTGGTTCAAAGCCCATGTGCGTGCGAATAGCGAGTTCACGCAAACATTTGTTGGTGGCTTTCGCTTGTTGACGTGCAGAGCCTGATCGGTCTGATTTCGAGAGCTTGGGAAACCGCATTGCCTAGTTCCTGTTGTGGTGCTTTATCTAGCGTCAAGTAACAAGGATAACCTGACGGTCCGACAGTTTCAATCAATTACCGCACGATGATTGTGATATGCGGTGCAAGTACGGTCGTTAATTGCGCCGATAGAATAATGTTCGCATAGTCTGCGGACGCGGAATTGCTAAAGTGACCAAGCTTGATTGGGACTCGTTTCATTGATTGACGGTTTTCGAGTGAACACACAAACAGAACGCGATACCAGCACAATCGTTAGCGATCTTGATCGGCGGTTGGCGGCGCCGATGTTCGTGATAACACTAGTCTTCCTGGCGGTAATTGCGGTCGTGTTGCATATCGACGAGCAGAATTTCTGGGACACGCACCGCACGCGAGTCCTTTGGTGTTTGGCGCTCGTGTATCCGCTCTTTCCAGTGGAAGCACTTCTGCACTGGATCTACGGAGGTCGCGGCCTGCGGCAGAATTTGTTGTTTTGCTTGATTCCGATTGCGCGGCTGGGTGGGCGCGATCACGTCGATCAATCGCACGTCTGGTTGCCCGTGCTTGGTTGGCAAAAAATTACGCGACAGACTTCGCATCGATTGATGCGCTACTTCGGCGCGCCGATGATCGTGATCGCGTTGCTGGTCGTGCCGGTGATTGCGTTCGAACTATTCTTTGACGAACTTTTGGCTGCGAATCCAAAACTTAAGCTGGGGGTCGACGCAACCAGCGCTTTTATTTGGGCAAGTTTTGCGGCGGAGTTCGTTTTGGTGCTTTCGGTTGTCAACAATCGCTTGCGCTATTGCCGACAAAATTGGATGAACATCGCCGTCATCGTCTTGCCGGTCGTCGCCTTCTTGCGCGTGATTCAGCTTGGCCGATTGCTGAGGCTCAATCAGCTTGTTCGAACGACGCGAGTGTTTCGATTGCGCGGGCTGGTGTTTAGGGCTTGGCGTGGAATCGTGGCGCTCGACTTGATCGACATGATTATTCGCCGCGATCCGTCGGTCCGACTGGAACGGACCAAGACATTGATAGCGGAAAAGCAAGACGAAATCGACGTGCTGCACCACGAAGTAACGCGGCTAGAGCGCATCGTTGCCGCCCGCGCCTGCGAAGCCAACGAACCCTGCCCGGTCGATTCCAAAGAAGATGCCAATAGTTAAGTTCGTGGGACTTTCGCAGCGAGGGCAAGATTTCGGAATAAGTTTGAACGGCTAGCCGTATCGGCTTGGATTGTTAGACTATTACAAGCTGCAACCCGCCTAAACAACATGGGCAAATTTCTCGCTAGTGGCGCTGCGCCGCAAAATGTTTCCGCAATAAAAAATCGTTAAGGATCGAATCCGTGACTGTGACCGCGCAAGGAAAAAGTACGACACCCGCCACAGCCAAATTGATCGCCGAGGATCGCGAAATTGATTTGGCAATTGTCACCGGCAGCGAAGGCGAAAAGGCTATCGACATCGGTCGGTTGCGAGCCGAGACCGGGTACATCACGCTCGACGATGGCTATATGAACACCGGTGCCACGCGGAGCGCAGTCACGTTTTTGGACGGCGAGCAAGGGATTTTGCGTTATCGCGGCTACCCGATCGAACAGCTCACCGAAAAATGCGACTTCGTCGAGGTCTCTTATTTGCTGATCTACGGCGAACTGCCGACACAAGCACAATTGGACGCGGTTCGCCGATCGATTCGTCGGCATACGATGCTGCACGAAGACGTCCGCACCTTTTATAACGGTTTTCCGCGCGACGCTCATCCCATGGCGTCGCTCTCGTCTGTCGTCAGCGCGATGTCGACGTTTTATCAAGACTCTCTCGATCCGAGCGATCCGAAACAAGTCGAAGTTTCGACGCATCGTTTGTTGGCGAAATTACCGACGATCGCGGCTTACAGTCACAAAAAATCAATCGGCCAGCCACTTGTGTATCCGGACAACAGCCTGACCTACTGCGAGAATTTTTTGAAGATGATGTTTTCGGTGCCTTGTGAACCGTACACATTGGATCCCGATGCGGTCAGCGCGCTCAACATGTTGTTGATCGTCCACGCCGACCACGAACAGAATTGCAGTACGTCGACGGTTCGGATGGTTGGCTCGTCGCAAGCCAATTTGTTTGCATCGATTGCCGCCGGGATTTGTGCACTGTGGGGCCCACTGCATGGCGGTGCCAACGAAGCTTGCGTCAAGATGCTTGAACAGATTCGCGACGACGGCGGAAACGTGGAAAAGTACGTTAATAAAGCCAAAGACAAAACAGACAATTTCCGTTTGATGGGATTTGGACATCGCGTTTACAAGAACTTCGATCCGCGGGCCAAGATCATCAAGACGGCTTGTGATCGGCTGCTGAACAAGATGAAGATCGTCGATCCGCTGTTCGATATCGCGAAAAAGCTTGAGCATGTCGCGTTGAACGATCCGTACTTTATTGAACGCAAGCTTTATCCAAACGTCGATTTCTATTCCGGCGTCATCTATCGGGCGCTGGGAATTCCGGTTCGCATGTTTACAGTATTGTTTGCGATAGGGCGGCTGCCCGGTTGGATCGCGCACTGGAAAGAAATGCACGAAGCCGGGAATGCCAAAATTTGTCGGCCGCGGCAGATTTACACTGGCCAGAATTTGCGTCAGTTTGTGTCGCTTGAACAGCGCGGAAAATAAACGGAGCAGGCATTTCGGTTTGCTTGCTAGAAAGGAATTCTGGCCCGCGCGACAAGGGAGTCATTAGGCAACATGCAAGAGGCATCCCGGTCGACAACGTCAAGCGAATCGCAGCCGAGACAGCCTGCCATTCTCGTGTTGTCGTTCGTCGCGATCGGAATTCTCTTTGACCGATACGCCGATTTGAATTGGCAAATCTGGTTGGCCGCCGGCGTTTTGGGGCTGCTGGCGTGGCTGCCGCTGTATCGGATGCGGAACGAAATTGCGGCTTCGCTGGCGGTTTGTTTTTTTAGTCTCGCACTCGGCGGATTGTGGCACCACACATGGTGGAACGCTTATGCAGCGGATAACGTTTCCGCGTTTGCCCAAGAACTAGCCGAGCCCGTTCGGATTCGAGCGCGCGTGATCCGTGAACCGCGCTGGCTAGTCGCTCCGACTCCGGACGCATTCGAAAGTACTCCAAACGGAATTCGGACGCGAGTCAGCTTGCGAATCGAATCGGTGCAAAGTGGCCCGCGATGGGAGCCAGCGACCGGGACGATTCCGTTGTACGTTGATGGACAACTATCGGGTTTCACTGTTGGCGATCGAATTGAAGCGATCGGTATGTTGGCACTGCGGTCCCCGTCTCACAATCCCGGCGGATTTGATATTCGCAAGGTTTGTCGATCGGAGCGAGAGCTGTGCTCACTTTCGATTTTGCAGCCAGACGCAATCACGTTATTGGAGCGGCCTGGGCGCTTCGTCTTCACCAAGATTTTTTCGATACTTCGACAGCGATTCGATCAATTAATTTGGCGTTCGCAAGAACCATCAAATGCGGCACTGGCGTCGGGGATTTTGCTGGGGCTTCGAGAGCAATTAGACGAATCCGAAAAACTGAACTATTTGATGACAGGCACGATTCACTTGTTGTCCATATCGGGATTGCACGTAGGCATTTTGGCGGGCGGTGTCTTGGCACTTGGGTCGTTGGGAGTCATTGGGCGGCGATCGGCCCTCTGGCTGACAATTGGATTTGTCACGTTTTATGCCGGATTGGTCGAATTTCAGCCAACGGTGTCTCGCGCCGCCGTGCTGATCGTTGTGTGGTGTTTTGCGAGAGTTAGCGGCCGTCCCGGCTATTCGTTCAACTCTCTTGCGGTTGCCGCATTGATCGTTTTGGCGACGAACCCAAGCCAACTTTTTCAGATCGGCGCGCAATTAAGTTTCTTGGCGGTTGCAACTCTGTCGGTAACGCATCGGTATTTCCGTGCGAGAGGTATCAGTGATCCCTTGGACGAACTCGTGAGGCGCTCTCGGCCTTGGCCAGTGCAAACGATTATCTCGACGATGAATTACATCGGACGCGCCATTGCCGTGAGCGCCCTGGTCTGGCTAGTTTCATTGCCGTTGGTTGCGTATCAATTTCATATCGTCGCACCGATCGCACTGATCGCAAATCCATTTTTGATGGTTCCGATCGCCATGGCGTTGTTTAGCGGGTTTGTGTTTCTGCTCGTTGGCTGGTGGCTGCCGTTTGCGGGAATCGCAATTGGTGCCGTGTTCGAGTGGAGCTTGAGCGCGATCCGATGGATCGTAAGTATTTCGGGCGAAGTCCCCGGTGCTTACTGGTGGACGGTCGGCCCGTCGCTTGCGTTCGTAGTTGGTTTTTATATTGTCGCGCTGTTTATTTATGCTTATCCGCCAACGCGATTGCCGGCGCGCTGGTCGATCAGCTTGACGATATTCGGAATGGCTGCGGGTTGGTTCTTACCCGCTTCGGTAGAACTGCGGCAGCAGCGCCAGCGAACAGGTCTGGACATCGTGTTCGTGGACGTTGGGCACGGCGGCTGCGCACTTCTAAAACTGCCGGGCGGTCAGCACGCAATTTTCGATGCCGGATCGACGTCGTCGCCTAGCTATACGGCGCGCACGATAAGCTCGATGTTATGGCGCGAACAGGTATTTCATTTGGACGCGTTAATTCTTTCTCACGCCGACCTCGATCATTACTGTGCCGTCGATCGGCTTACCGATTTGTTTTCGGTTGGTGCCATTTATGTGCCTGCCGCGATGTCCCAACAGTCCGATTCCCCAGCCGGCGAGTTGTTGAGGCGGCTGAAGCAAAAAGGAATCTCGATTCGGCTTGCGTCGGCGGGCCAATCGTTTTTCGCGAAAGAAAATTGTGGGCTTCAAATTCTGCATCCTCGCGCGGGTGTCGAGTATTCCAGCGACAATGCGGGGAGCATTGTATGCGAGCTGGCGTTTGCGAATCGGCGAATCCTGCTGACGGGAGACATCGAGCGCGAAGGGCTTGACGCAATCCTGGAATTTCCAAGCCGTCCGAGATTGTTGGCACAAGCACCACATCACGGCAGTCTCAACAGCGACCCGCAGCGTTTTGTGCCTTGGAGCGCCGCTGAGAACATCATCATTTGCAACGAATGGAAATCGACGGACGAAGAAGATTTAGCCGTTTTCGAACAAAGTGGAGCCATGGTTTATTTGACCGGCCGAGACGGCGCGATTCGGTTGCGGTTGGCCGATTCGAATGATGCGGGCGAGATTAGAACTTGGACCGCGCGGCCCTGGTAAGGAATTCGTCTTTTGACACGCGCACGAGCCTTATCCTGGTGCTTTAACCAACTGCTAGACTTCCTCAACCGTGAGGTACTCGCGGTTGCGGATGACATAAATGGCGATCGCGCAAACCAAAAGCGGGATTAAGGCCAAAACGAGAATGTTGACCCACACCGGCAGATCCGTAATCCATATCTCAATTAATTCATCGGGTGGTTTGTTCCCGGGAAGGAACCATCCCATCCACGCGAACGAAACGCCGACCAAATGATAGCGCACCGAGAATTTGGTGATCAGAGCTGGGATGAACGCGAACAGAAGTTCAAAACCCAACGCGTAAATGGTCGCGATTACCATTGCTCTGCGTTGAAACAAAACGCCGATCAGCGAAAAAACTGCCGCATATTCAAAGCAGGCGACTAGCGAAATGATCGTGAATTTAGGGTAGAACGCTGCAAGTTCCTTCAGGATGTCTGGCCGAAAGCGGACTTGCGTCATCCCCACGATAATAACCGCAAGCGTGATAGCCACGGAACAGACAATGAAGGAACTTAGGCCTGCCGCCAAATATTTTCCCAAAAGCAATGAGACGCGGCCGCGCGGCCGAGAGGTCAGAAAGAGCCAATTGCGGCTTTCGAGTTCGGAGTATACGTTCGGCGTCGCCCACAATAACAGGGCTAAGATCAGAACGATATACGTCAAAAACATGATCAGGGGTTTGTATTCGGTTAATGCCGATACTTGTGAGATGAGAAGCACCATGGCCGGAGGAAACAGCGATAGAATCGCAAATGCCAGAATGCGACCGAAAGTCAGCGAGCGCCGAAACTCAAATAAGCTAACCGAAAGTATTTGTGGAATTGAGATCATAGTGATTGGTCGCGTGCCGGCCGGTTTTGGCCTCGGTGGATTTGCAACAGAGTTGAGAAAAGTTGTTGTAGGGAACTATCCGCTGATCGAAGTTCGCTGATTTGCAGGTCGTGTGCTTGGTTAAGTTCTGGCAATCGTTTGATAATTGCTCCAGATGATCGCGTGGTGATGAAAACTGTCTCTTGATCTGGCCCCAAACGAATGGCTTCGAGTTCGGGTGAATCCATTAAGTGGTCTAATAGTTTTTTCCGGTCGCGGCAACGGATAACAATCGTGTTCGGACAATCTGTTAGCATTTCTCTAACTTCGCGCGCAGAGCCCGATGCTAAGAGCCGTCCTCCCGATACCAGCAAGTATGATGGTTGGATGGCTTCAACCTCGTGTAGGATATGGCTTGCGAGAATGACGCTTTTGCCAGCTTTGATTGTCTCGCGCATTAGCCCGGTCATTTCGTGGCGTGCAATCGGATCCAGTCCATTAAACGGTTCGTCGAGAATCAGCAGCTCGGGATCGTGAGCGATGGCTTGGGCCATTTTGGTCCGCTGCCTCATGCCCAGCGAATAACCGCTCATCGCCCGATGCATCGCGCCCGTCATTCCCACTCGTTCCAAAGCGCGTGCGGCTAGCAAGCTAGAATCGGCCGTCGAAAAACCGTGCTGCCGAACCAGGAACTTGACCCATTCCCAAGCTGTGACGCGTGTAAGTTCGGGATGCATCGTTGGGCACAAGCCAACGCGTCGCAATAAATCGTCGCGGCGAACTGGATTTTGGCCAAACAACCGAACCGCGCCAAGCGTTGGACTAAGTTGACCGAGCAATAGATTGATCAATGTCGTTTTTCCTGAACCATTCGGTCCGAGCAGTCCGTAGGCACCCGGTTTGAGCGACAACGAAATATCATTGACCCCAAGTACGGTCTTGTACATTTTCGTGACGTTAATGAACTCGATCATGGCGAACTATGCGTTAATTGGAGCGGTGACACGTCGGAACAAAACTATGGCGGAAATGACGGCTATGCTCGCGAGCAAAAGAACGTAAGGAATGACCGAATTAGGATTCGATTCGAGGCCAAAAATCCATTCTTGGACTCGGCCAACCGTTGCATAAATTGAAAGGAAAGACCAATCGTCCTTCAGTGCAGCGGCCGGGCCGCCCGCAGGAAGTTTACTTGGATCTAAACTTGCCAGGCTGATCGCATAATATGCGCCCGCCCCCAGGCCCCAAGTGGCGAACCACGCGAACGCAGCGAATCGGCTTTCGTGCGTAAGCGATGAGTACATCAAAGCCAATAACGAGGTCGGAATAACCAGGACAAACGATGCCGCAACAATTCGAAATGGAATGTCCCAAGTATCCATAATGACGGAAAACCCCGGCGACAACATCACACCGAACACATATAGAGTCATCGCCGGCAGTAACGTGATCATAGTGAGAAACGTTGCCGGTATTGCGACTTTGCCCAGAACGTATTCCAACCTACCGATCGGTCGAGAAAAGTACATCAAATATGCTCTCGATCGGAGGTCGCGCGAAATTAGCGGCGGCACAATAATTCCGATCAAGACCAACATGAGCAACCCTTGAGGATAGCGAAAGAACACCATCAGCAGCCAGCACCATGTCGTGTGCCTGGCGTCGCTGGGTTTATCCGACATGATGGATTTTATTAATTCTTGTGATTTGGGAAGCGCGCCGAAAAATCCCATCATCTCGGGCGGGATATTTCCTTGTCGTTTCCGTTGCCCGCGAATTTCCCTTTGGGCATCACGCACCATTTTCGACAACTCGGACTGGTCTTCAGCTTGAATGGCGTTGATCGCCTCTCGCGTCCTATCGTCCATGAACTTCTCAAAAATAAAAAAGCCGGTGGCAATGTAGAGCACTGGCAGCCAAGATACGAACAGCATCCTACGAATCCACTGGCTTTTGAATGCGATTCGCGTTCCCGTGCTTGCGATCGCCATCCAGCGGCTGACGCTTCCGCGCTTCTGGCCGTTCCATTCGCGATAGCCGACGTTGTTAACTGGCATTGGCTTCCTCGCGAACGGTGTTCATAAAGACTTCCTCAAGCGAGTTTCGCGCGGGTGTAACGGATTGAATCACAATTCCCATCTCCGCCGCAGTTCGCCAGATCTTGTCAATCAAGCCCTGATCGACTCCGTAGAGTTGAACGGCTTCGGGTGATGACTCGACAACTTCGATGCCAGATTGGCCAAGCCGCCGCACGAATTCCTCGCCGTTGCCGTAGTAATGAACGAAAGTCGTCGGTGAGGAAGGCTTGTTGAGTTGCTCGATGCTCTGATGCAATTTGACTTGGCCCCGGTACAAAATCACGACGTCGTCACAAGTCGACTGAACATCACGCAATATATGAGTGCAGAGAATGACCGCCTTGTTGAAGTCCTTGGCCAGCACACGAATTCGATTGAGCAAATCTTCACGCTCTTCCGGATCGAGATGCGAGGTCGGCTCGTCCAAGATCAGCAATTGCGGATCATGAACGATGGCCGACGCGAATTTAATTTTCTGCCGCATCCCGGACGAATACGTTTCAATATCGCGATAGCGTTCTTGCTGCACGCCGCAAAAATCCAAAATTTCATGGGCGCGACGGAGGCCTTCGGTCGGCGGCAACCCGGCCAGCGACGCCGAGAACCGAACGACTTCCACGCCGCTCATCCCAGGGATATAGCAATCGTCCTCCGGCAAATAGCCAATTTGTGAACGAATCTGGCGGCCATCACGGCCCAGCCGTAATCCCATTACGTCTCCTTGGCCGCCGCCAAATCTGACTAGTCCCAAAATGACTTTGATTAAAGTCGATTTTCCAGCTCCGTTGGGGCCAAGCAAGCCGGTAATTTTCGATCCAACTTTAAGACTCACGTTGTCTAAAGCGCAGATTCGCCCGTAGTATTTAACGATGTTTTCAAGCTGAATCAGCGGTGCCATCGATTCTCCGTCAAGCAGATCGCGATGCGTCAAAAGTGGGGAAGATGAGGCCATCTCGTGCATTTGGGCTTGATGAATCGTACTCGCAGTAGCACAATTTCGCTACAAGGTTTGGCGGTCATGGCAGGGATTTCCGTTTGTAACCATCTCGTGGCGATTTTCATAAGGATGTTCGCATGAAGCGTCGTAATCTTTGGGCCATTGCGTTTGCAGTTCTGATTTGTTTCGCCGAGGCGCGAATTTTCGCCCAAGACCAAACCGCGCCCGCCCCAACTCCCGCACTGGCAAAAGTAGATCCGCAACCCGACGATACCAAGGAGCCAAAAAAGTTTTCGGAGGAAGACGTCGCCACGGAATTCAAACGATTGTCCAAGGTTTGGCGACCCGTTTCAGTTATTCTTGCCGGTAATGCCATACCCGACGAATTTCGCAAGCAAATCGAACTTCAAATAGAGGATGGCAAATACAAATCAATGTCTAACGGCGTTGAGTCGCACGGTAAACTCAAATTGGATTTGTCGAAAGACATTTGTGGGATGGACATCTTCATTGAAGAGGGGCCAGAAAAAGGCAAGACAATTAAGTGCATCTACAAATTTGACGACGACAAATTGCACGTGGCTTACTCGCTGGCCTTCGACGAAGTTCGACCGACGGAATTCGTGTCCAATCAAGACAACAAACTCCTCCTGATCGTGTACCAGATCGCCGACGAAGATCCGAAGCCGCCAGAAGAGAAAAACGTACCGGCAATAAAGTAGCATTAAAGAAGCAGGCACATTCCATGTGCCGTCCCCTCTGCGCCACGGCAAATGGTGGGCTCTGCTACTTCCCGCCATGGCGCGTGGATTGTGCCTGGTACTTCTGGCCACGGCTGGCCGCAGCGGGATTGCTACGTCAGAAGCTCAATTAACCCCGCAATCGCATGGTTCCAGCGGGACAAGCTTCGATCTACAATTGAAAGTCAATGTGCGAAGCGTCACTTGTGACTTATTGGACGATTCATGTCTGGGCGGCAGCAGAATCTGTGCGAGGCAAAATTTAGAGCGAGCGTGCGGTTCGCCGTGTGCTTTGTCTTGGCTTTAGCTTTTGTCGTAATGGATGGTCGGCCCTCGCTCGGCCAAGAGCCTTCGGCCAAATCTTTTCCTGCCGACGATTTGGAATTCTTTGAGAAAGAAGTCCGCCCACTTTTGGCCAAACGCTGTTTTGAATGCCACGGTCCTAACGTCAGCGAATCAGAGGGCGAATTGCAAATGGTTTCGCACACGGCGTTCGTCGTCGGCGGTGAATCCGGCCCGGCGATCAATCTCGAAAACGTGAGCGAAAGCATTCTCGTCCAAGCCATCAACTATTCCGGCCTGTATGAAATGCCGCCAGATTCAAAGCTTCCTGAAAGCGAAATTGCAACTCTGACGAAATGGGTCGAACGTGGCGCGCCTTGGTCAGCTACTGAACCGACTGCGACGATCGGACCCAAGAAATTCGATCTTGAAAAGCGCCGCCTCGATCATTGGTGCTGGCAGCCTATTACCAAGCCCGCGATCCCGGTCGTCGCGGACAAGTCCTGGCCGCGGCACGAACTCGACGCGTTCATCTTGCATGAACTTGAGAAGAACAAACTCACTCCCGCACCAGAGGCCGATTCTCGCACGCTTGTCCGTCGCTTGTATCTCGATTTGTCTGGCTTGCCGCCGTCGCCCGAAGACGTCGAACAGTTCTTGACCGACAAGTCGCCGGATGCTTACGAAAGATTAGTCGATCGTCTCCTCGCATCGCCGCGCTTTGGCGAGCATTGGGCGCGGCGCTGGATGGACTTGGTTCGCTATGCGGAAACGTGTGGGCATGAGTTCGATTATCCGCTGCCGCATGCACATCAGTATCGCGATTACTTGATTCGCGCCTTCAACGCCGATGTGCCGTACGATCAATTCGTGCGCGAGCATGTAGCGGGCGACTTGTTGCCGCAGCCGCGTTTGCATCCCGTGGAAAAATATAATGAGTCAATTATCGCGACCGGTTCGTGGTTCCTCGGCGAAGCGACTCATGGTCCGGTCGACGTGCGAGGTGACGAAGCAGGTCGCATCGACAATCAAATCGACGTTTTCGGCAAGACGTTTCTCGGATTGACGGTGGCGTGTGCCCGTTGCCACGACCACATGTTCGACGCGATTGCCACGCGCGACTATTACGGTTTGGTCGGGTTCATGCAAAGCTCGCGGCGGCAACTTGCGCTTCTTGATCCAGGTCGAAAAATTGAGTCGGCGATTCCAGCCTTGATTGATCGACAAGAAAAATTAGACCAGCGTTTGGCCGAGATTCGCAGTTCGGTTGCCGAGCAGGACGTCGAAAACTCCGCCAAGTACCTGGCTGTGGCGATTGGGTTTTGGGACGCACAAGGCCCGCTAGCCGCACCGCAGTCTCTCAAAATTCAAGGTGAAGATTTCGCTGCAGCCAAGCCCAGCGGCGGTCGAATCGAGGCACAAGAATTGTCGCCGCACGACGATGTTCGCTGGGAGGGTAACAAGCAACTTTGGTGGCTCGATGCCAAGACGGGTGATCGGCTGACGCTCGAACTTTCCATTGCTGCGGAAGGTCAATATGAGTTGATCGCGGATTTTACATCCGCTTCGGATTACGGGATCGTGCGACTCAGCATTGATGATCAAGTAATCGCTGAGAGCCTCGATCTTTACTCTGCGGATCTTGGAAAGACAGGCCCCCAAACACTCGCGAATTTGGCACTTAAGTCTGGCTACCATCGTTTTGACATCGAAATCATCGGCTCGAACAACGCCGCAGCGCCGAAATTCATGTTCGGTCTAGACTTTATCGAACTTCGAGCACGAGCTGACGAGCTTTCAAAAGATCAGCGCGACGTTGTCAAAATGCTCGCGGGCGAACAGAAACTTGATTCCGAACTACTCGATCGTTGGGTTCGAGCGTTTCGTGACGTTAAGCTTGCGGACGCGAACCATCCGCTAAATGTTGTCCAGCGAATGATGAAGGAAAAAGCGTTTTCGAATGCAGATTCCTCGCGAACTGTTATGGCTGAAGTTCAGCGACAGCGCGATGAGGCCAATCGAGCGCTGAACGAATCGCCTGCATTTGAGGACTTTGACGATCCGAACATTCCTGGTTGGTTTCGAACTGGCTGGGGGTTTGGTCGCGGCGATGAATCTGCATGGTCTTTCGACGACTCGCAAACATTGGGACAGGTCGTCGGCCGAGCGGGAACGGTCAGCAGCGGACGCTTGGGAACTCCGTTGTACGGTGTGCTGCGTTCACCCACTTTCACGTTGGATCACAAGTTCATTCACTACCGATTGGCGGGACGCGAAACTGAAGTCCGCTTGATCATCGATGGTTTCACGCTCGACAATTATAACTCGTTGCTCTTCAACGGTGCGACTCTGAAAGTCGATTCTCCCGACCGATTTATTTGGTTGGCTCAAGGCCAAGATGTTAGCAATTACCTCGGCCATCGCGCTCACATCGAGATCATCGATCACTCGGGAGGCTCAGTGGTCGTAGACGAAATTCGATTTTCCGATCACGCGACACTTGCCGATCCACCTTCGGACTTCGCCGACGAATTGCTCGGCGCTATGCAAAAGTCTCTTGAAACCGAAAGGATTCCCGGTTTTTCCGCCCATCTCATCAATCGAATTTGCGAGTCCATCGCTGACGATCAGCCAAACGCCGACTCAACAGCGTTATTGGATTGGTTAATTCGATGGAACTTGATCGATAGCGATTCTTTCCGTACTTACGGCGCGGCGCTGAACCAACAAACCAGCGACAGGCAGCATTGGTTGCGTGACAATCGAATTCCTCCACCGATTTTTGCGCAAGCCCTCGCGGACGGAACTGGCGAAAATGAATTCGTCTTTATCCGCGGAAATCACAAAACGCCTGGGCCAGAAGCACCGCGGCGAATGATCGATGCAATCCCGACACGCACCAATTTTGAACTAACTCCTCAAACCGGCAGCGGTCGGCTTCAATTGGCGGACGCAGTTGCTTGCGCGGAAAATCCGCTCACGTCGCGAGTGATTGCCAATCGACTTTGGCATCATCTGTTTGGACAAGGGCTTGTACCGTCGGTTGACAATTTTGGAGTTTTGGGCGAACGCCCAACACACCCAGAACTGCTTGACCATCTGGCGACATCGATGGTGGAACAAAGTTGGTCGATCAAGCAAGCGATTCGAAAACTTGTCACCAGCTCGACGTATCGGATGTCGAGTCGGATCGATGCGGCGGCCGAACAAGCTGACCCAGAAAATCGACTTTTGCATCGTATGGCCGTTCGGCGTCTTTCGTCGGAAGCAATTCGCGATTCGATCTTGCAAGTCTCCGGACAACTTGACACTGCGATGTACGGTCCGAGCGTGCCGATTTATTTGACTCCGTTCATGCAGGGTCGCGGCCGGCCCGGCGAAAGCGGTCCGCTAGACGGCAATCGCAGACGGAGCGTTTACATCGAAGTCCGTCGCAACTTTTTGTCGCCCATGATGCTGGCGTTTGATACTCCATCGCCATTCAACGCCGTGGGCCGCCGAACGGTTTCGAACGTCCCGTCGCAGTCGCTAATGTTGCTCAACCATCCGCTGGTGCTCCAGCAGTCGGAACTTTGGGCGCAGCGGCTGTTGCGTTCGGAGACTTCGGACGATGGCCGGTTGAATCGACTTTTTACCGAAGCCTACGCGCGTCCGATGCAGGCTGCCGAAGCAAAAATAGCGCTGCAATTTCTCGCGTCGCAGCGTCGACAACTTGAGGAATCCGGCACGTCAAATGAGCAAAGCGAACTTATGGCCTGGCGCGATCTGTGCCACGTGTTGATCAACGCTAAAGAATTTTTTTACGTGAACTAATCGTATGAACAAATCTTGTCATCACTGCGGGCAATTTCGGCAGACGCCGCTGACGCGCCGCCAGATGCTTCACGATTCGGCTTGCGGCTTTGGCGCGGTTGCTTTGTCCGCGCTGCTCACGTCGCGCGCGTTTGCCGACAAGTTACCCGCTGGCGAAACGCACACCTCTACTGGGCCCTGGTCGCCGCGCCCGACGCACTTTCGTCCCAAAGTCAAACACGTCATCTATCTGTACATGGACGGCGGGCCTTCCCAAGTCGATACGTTCGACCCGAAACCGCTACTCGAGCGCGAACACGGCAAGCCTTATCAACAAAAGATCGAGCCGACGCAGTTCAACAACATCGGCACAGTTATGAAATCGCCGTGGAAGTTTCGCAAATACGGCGAATGCGGCACCGAAGTCAGCGACTTGTTTCCATATGTGGCTCAGCATGTCGATGACATGGCGGTCGTTCGCTCGATGGTGTCGAATTTTTCAGAGCACACCAACGCGAATTATTTTTTGCATACCGGAAACGGCTTTCAAGGCCGACCTGGAATGGGCGCTTGGGTCGGTTACGGCTTGGGAAGCGAGAATCAGAACTTGCCTGGTTTCGTCGTGCTCAATGGAGGGCTGATTCCGCCTGGTGGACTCGATTGTTTCAATAGCGGATTTTTGCCAGCGGCTTTCCAAGGTTCCGTCTTCAACGCGAGCGATCCGCCACTGGATAACATTCGACCGATCGATGCCAACCCTTTGCTGCAAATGAACAAGTTGGATTTGATTCGATCGTTCGATGAAGCGACATTGTCGCGCTGGGGAAAGTTCGACGAATTGGAGTCCGCGATCTCCAACTACGAACTTGCGTTTCGGATGCAAACCGAAGTCCCCGACTTGACTGCGTTGGCTGGCGAGACGGAAGCGACCCGCGAAATGTATGGCATGAACGCCAAGCACACTGGTACTGCAACTTTTGGCCGCCAGTGCTTGCTCGCGCGGCGTTTGATCGAGCGAGGCGTTCGTTTTATCGAACTGACTTGTCCCAGCATCGGTCACGACCGCTGGGATCAGCACGGCAATTTACGACAAGGCCACGAAGACAACGCCCGCGCGGTCGACCAAGGCATCGGGGCACTGTTGGCGGATCTAAAACGTGTCGGTTTGTTCGACGAGACCCTCGTGATTTGGTCCGGCGAATTCGGCCGAACGCCGTTTGCCCAAGGCTCCGACGGCCGCGATCACAACCCGTTCGGGTTTAGCTTGTGGATGGCAGGCGGAGGAATAAAAGGTGGCACAGTCTATGGCGCCACGGACGAATTCGGTTATCGGAGCGTGGAAAACAAAGTCGAAATACATGATTTGCACGCGACGATGCTGCATCTGTTAGGCATCAATCACGAACAACTTACGTACCGTTGGGGGGGCCGCGACATGCGGCTTACCGACGTCCACGGCAAAATCGTTCACGGAATTTTAGCGTAAAGTATTCAAAGGAAATTGCCATGAAAATCGATCCGAAGGAATACGCAAAGATTGAAGACATGATTCGCAGCGACGAAAGCCCAGTCGGCATCGACGCGAAGAAAACGCATGTCTACATCATCCACATGCTGCATCGCATCGATCGGCGCTTAACCGAACTAGAGGACCGAGTGGCCAAAGCAGAACAGGGTACGCACCTGAAATACTAAGTTGAGAGCCACGAATAATTGGTAATTCGTTACTTGATCCGCTTGACGATGTGCCAACCGTAAGGACTCGTAGTTAGATCGTGATTGGCCATGCCGACTTCCCCGACTTGAAGTGGGAACCCGGCGTTGCCAAACGCGGGAACCATTTTACGTCGCGCAAAAGTCCCAGCAGGAATGGAATTTATTGCGACGCTGTCGTTGGCCATTGCGTAAATTCCTGGAAAAGCATCGTCAGTGTTTTCTCGAACGAGTTCGCCAAAATCTTTCTCGCCCGATTGCGCTGTCGCCAAGAGTTTCTTAGCAAGCCCTTCCGCTCCAGCTTTGCTGCGAGTAATGGGCTTGCCGGGCACCGAGCCTTTGAAGCCGATCAAGATATGTTGAACGGTGATGAAGTCCGGTTCCTTAGCGGCTGGGCCCGCAATAGGTTGTACTTTCGGCATTGAGTCCAGCTCCTTTTGCTGAAGTGATTCCTTCGCGGCAGCCGATTCGGTGCTCGACGATCCAATTTTCTTGGCGGCGGTCTCGGTTGCCGACTTGCAGCCAACCATCGAGATCAACGCAATTGACGAAAACACGATTAGACTGCGAACGCCAAGCATCTTCATTGCCATCATCTCCAAAAAATAAATCGCGGTAAGGACTTGGTCACAAATAATTTCCCTATGTTCCTTTGCCAATCGGGCAATTTGCGAACGTACGATGATACGCGTATTTTTTCGGCACCACAAGGATCGCGCGGTCGCATAAAAGCCGTGAAAATTAGTCTGGATCGAATCGCCGACTTTCTGCAAACTAGACAATCCCGAAAGCATTGTTCTCCGGCGTCGACGAAATGAACCACCATCAACAAAATACCCAGCCCGACGAATCGGAGCCCATGATGTCCGTTCGGGGCCGACCGGCGTTGTTTCAAGCGTTGGGAAAAGCTGGCCCGCCTGAGCAAGTCGAAATCAACGGCCAGGTTTTTCGGCGTCGTCAAATTTTCAAACACGATTCGTGGGCCGCGACAGCATTGTACGATGGCCCCCACGGCGCGGTCGTTTGCAAGTTCAATCGGACGCAAAGCTGTTTCGGAATTCCCATGCGGTGGCTTGGTCGATGGCTCGCCAGTCGCGAGGCATACTTTTTCCGCTTGTTGCAGGACGTTCCCGGCGTTCCGCAGGGTTGGTCCCAAGTCGTCGTGGACGGAAAGACTGCGCCGACCGCCTTCGCACACGATTTCGTTCCAGGACAACCGCTATCGCTAGTTCACGATTCGAGTGCTGAATTTTTCGACGAGCTGTCGGCGCTGCTGGATGCAATTCATGTTCGTAACATGGCTTACGTCGATTTGAACAAGCCCGAAAATGTTTTGGTCGGCGACGACGGTCGCCCCTATTTGTTTGACTTTCAAATCAGTGTCCGACTGCCGAATTGGCCGGTTGCTCGCTCGCTGTTGCGGTTGCTGCAACGAAGCGACCATTATCATTTGCTCAAGCATCGACTTTGGCGACTGAACCGCGACGAGTTTGAAGTTCGTTTGAATGCTGCTCGGCCGTTTTGGATTCGTTGGCATCGAAAAATCGGCGTTCCACTTCGCACGCTTCGACGACAGATATTGGTATGGCTCCGAATTCGCAAGGGAGGCGGCGCGGCTCAAACCGAACTCGCTCCCGAACACGGACTTTGCACCGCAGAAAAAGTCGCGGCCAGAAAAAAAGCAGCGTAATGGGAGGGCAGAGCAAGTTTTCAGTGGTTCAGTTTTCAGTTTTCAGCAAATTCAAAAACTGGCATTTATTTTCTTACTGAACACTGAACACTGAACACTGAACACTGAACACTGAACACTTCTTCGCCATGCGCCAATAGTCTATCACTCCGGCGCCGTTCGCTGCACAAGCTGACTAATCTGCTTAAACTCAACCGCTGCGGATGATTCGCACCATTCAAATAACGCTGATTCCGTAGTCGTGATCGTTACACCTGATTGGCCAAGGCGTTGGAGCGCCGTCTCGTAATCCAACGCCGTTCGCGAGCCGACCGCGTCTGCTGCGACAAACACGTCAAAGCCGGCGCTTTGCAAGTCCAATGCGGTTTGCAACACGCAGACGTGGGCTTCGATTCCGGCGACGAGGATTTGACGAATGCCGCGTGTCGTCCAATCGGCGAACAGCGATTGGCATTCGCGGCAACTAAACATTCTCTTTTCGGCGACGGAATCTAGTTGTGTACGAATCGCAGCAACCGTTGGCCCAAGTCCAGCCGGATACTGTTCCGACGCAGCGATCGGGACTTGCAGCAACTTTGCGGCCGCCAACAATCGTTCGATATTCCATTGGACGACGGCGAACCGATCGATCATCGACAAAAGTTTTTCTTGAACGTCAACGACGAGTAAACCGGATTGCTGTCGATCGAGCAACAGCGGGCTTCGAAACGACTCTGACGTTGGCGCAGGTGTGTTTTTATGTTCGTTCATAGCCGCAAGCATACAATTCGCCTTCGAGCGGCTCAACGCCTGCCCCCTTTCGAATTCCGCGCACTTCTCGAAAATGGACATCCAACAGTTGCAATCAGGCAGGGGTCTGACGCCCTCGAACCCAAAGAGCAGTAAACAATTCGATGGAACCACGACGACAATCGCCAGTTTTTCACGCCACGACCATTTTGACCGTTCGCCACGCGGGAAAAATCGCGATGGGGGGCGATGGCCAAGTGACTTTGGGGAACGCCATCATGAAGTCCGACGCGGTGAAGATTCGCCGCTTGTTGGACGGCAATGTGTTGTGCGGTTTTGCAGGCAGCAGTGCGGACGCATTTGCGTTGATGGAGCGGTTCGAGGAAAAGCTGCGCGACTTTCCGTCGAACGTTCCCCGTGCCGCTATCGAACTCGCTAAACAGTGGCGCACCGATAAAGCCCTGCGGCAACTCGAAGCACTACTCACGGTCGCGGATCGACAGCACTTGCTGCTCGTCAGCGGAACCGGCGACGTGATTCAGCCTACCGATGGTATCGTCGGAATTGGCTCTGGTGGGAACTATGCAATCGCCGCCGCGCGGGCTTTGAAAGCTCACAGCCAACTCACGGCAAAAGAAATCGTTCGCCACTCGCTAGAAATCGCGGCGGGGATCGACATTTACACGAATGACAATATTAATGTGGAGGAGCTTGAGTGCCAGAGTTGATTTCGGCCCCGTCGTCCGAAGCGTCCATGACGCCGCGACAGATCGTCGAGCAGTTGGACCGTTTCATTGTCGGCCAAGCCAAAGCAAAACGGAGCGTCGCCATCGCGATTCGCAATCGCTGGCGGCGTCAGCAGTTGCCCGAGGAATTGCGGCAAGACGTTGCGCCCAAAAACATTCTTATGATCGGCTCGACGGGAGTTGGCAAAACCGAAATCGCTCGGCGGTTGGCCAAGCTTACCGGTGCGCCGTTTATCAAAGTCGAAGCGACCAAATATACCGAAGTCGGCTACTACGGTCGTGACGTCGAAAGCATGGTGCGCGAGTTAGTCGAGAATGCAATCTCGCTTGTCCGTGAGCGCGAGCGGGCAATGGTGCAAGCCGAGGCCCAGCGGCGAACGACGCATCGCTTAGTCGATTTGCTTTGCCCGGAACCAGTTCGCTATCAATCCGACCGAACGGCCACGCCGGATGCGGTTGCCGACGCATCATACGAACGGACCCGCAGCAAAATGGAAGCGATGTTGGCGGCGGGCGAGCTTGATCAACGCAAAGTCGAGGTGGCGATCGAGAGCAAGCCGAATCCGATCATGGTCGGGGGCGTCGGCGTCGAACACATGGACGTTGACTTTCAAGGCATGTTGGAAAAGATCATGCCCAAGACTACGCTTCGCCGCGAAATGCCCGTGGTCGACGCGCGCAAAGTTATCTTTGAGCAAGAATGCGACGCGTTGTTGGAGCCAGAGAAAATTAACTCGCGCGCGATTGAGCTAGCCGAGAATTTGGGAATTATCTTTCTCGACGAATTGGACAAAATCGTCGCCAGCGACGGCAAAGGGACCGACGTTTCACGCCAAGGCGTTCAGCGAGACTTGCTGCCGATCGTCGAGGGGACGACAGTGCAAACCAAATATGGCTACATTCGAACCGATCACGTCTTGTTCATCGCTGCCGGGGCTTTTCACAAAAATAAACCCAGCGACTTGATGCCCGAACTCCAAGGTAGATTTCCGATTCGTGTCGAATTAGACGACCTTACCAAGGAAGACTTCGTACGCATTTTGACCGAACCGAAAAACTCGCTCACGCATCAGTATCGCGCGTTGTTGCAAGCCGAAGGGGTAGAGTTGGAGTTCACGCCCGACGCGGTGGAAGCGATGGCTGAATTCGCGTTTCGCGTGAACCAAACCAGTCAAAACATCGGTGCGCGGCGGTTGTATACGATCTTGGAAACATTGCTAGACGAAGTCAGTTTTGAAGCACCCGATATGAAACAAGGCAAGATCGTAATCAACGCCGCCTACGTGAAACAGCGTCTTCAAGCCATCGCCGAAGATGAGGACTTGAGCAAATTCATTTTGTAGTTTTGATTTGTTTAACCGCCGCCGCGCCGGAGCAAGGGCGTCCCGCCCGCATGTTCATCAACAGTCTCTCTTCGTTTAACCGCCGCTTCGGCGCTGGTACCTTTCGCATCGTTGTTCAAGCCGGTAAACTTTTTGACCGTATCTGGGGGCGTAGCTCAGTTGGTAGAGCAACGGACTTTTAATCCGTAGGTCGTGGGTTCGAGCCCCACCGCCCTCACTATTTCAAGTCCGCGTCCGACCTGCGGTTTGGGGCGCGAATGTCATTTGAAGATATCATCCTTGTTCTTGACGACCATGCCTTCCTCAGCTTCGATTTGAACAAGTAATTCCTTCACTCGTTGCTTCGGCAGGATTTGTCGTACCCAAAGCGCTCTTAATATCCCAGGCAAGTCGAGACACGCGATCGATCTCTCGCGACAAAAGTTTCTCGCTCGCTTGTCGTTGGTGAGCAACTGAGTACCGCGCCGATTTACGCATACAGCAATCGATTCGGCCTCTCCTGCGCCAAGCGAACCGGGCAAGTCTTTCGCGGCAAGAATTTCTTCGCGACGCAATTCCACAATTTCTAATTCGGTGCCCGCCCGGATCGAAGTTAGGGTCGGTGCTAGGAAATTACAACCTGCTTCCAATGCCCGCCGCAATTCGTTGAAGGTGGCTGGAGTTAGGTAAAGCCGATTGGCTTTCACCAATTTCCTTAATTGGTCGAGCGCCCCGACTCGAGCGAATGTTGAGATAATGTTGGTATCCGCAATAATCACATTGATTCGTCGAGAAAGCTAGTGATTGCTTTGTCCATCTCCAGGTTGGTTTCCGCTTCGATTTCCAATGCGATCTTGCGGTCAAGTAGCAGTCGGCGAAACGATTCAAAATCAAGGTCGGCAATCTCCGCCGCACGCAACAGCGACACCTCGCCGGATCGAAATAACTCCACCGCTGCTTCCGTCCGCAACTGTGGACGAACCACGAATAGTGTTTCGATCGCTTCGTGGATCGCATGCTCACGGTCCCGAAACATCCCAGCACGGATTACGGCATCAAGCTCCTGATCAATAATCATGACGCAATCCAAACCCTACCAAAAACTATGTTGCTCGCACCTTCGCAATTCAGATTCTATGCCAAGCCGCCAAAGTTTCCTACTCGCTGTATCGAAAACCCGGTTCATTTCGGATCGACAAACGAATTGATACGTCATGCCGTTGTCCGCCAAAACGTCTAAGAGCCTATCCGGGAACCGCGACTGAGGGCGTCAGTCCTCAGGCTGAGAAGCTCAATGGACCGCGTCAATGTTTATTCGGCGCGGTAGTTTGCGGAGCCGAATGACGTTATTTGCAGTTTGGAACGGGTTTTACTCACCCGAGATTTCAGCCGCTGCGCGGGTTAAACGAAGGAGGCGAGAACTCTTACTTTTTTACTGGGCCGGAACAGCAGATACTTGGCGCTCTTGTGCGAATAGCCAATCGTGAAAATCGGAGTTTGCATAGGTCGCGGTCCAACTGTCGTGGCCGACGCCGGGGTACTCGGTGTACTTTGGTTGGCCGCCGGCGGCTTTAAGTGCATCGATCATTTTGCGCGAACGCTCGACGGAAACGGCGTCGTCTTGATCGCCGTGAAAGCACCAAATGGGGAGCATTGCAAATTTGTCGACGGTCGCTGGGTCACCGCCGCCGCAGATTGGGACGGCGGCCGCAAACAAGTCTGGATAGCGAGCGATCGCATCCCAGGTCCCATAGCCTCCCATCGAAAGTCCCGTAATGTAAATGCGGTCCTTGTTCACGTTGGCGGTTTTGATCATTTCTTTGACAAGATCATGCACCAACTGCATCGGGACGCTGGCGTGTTCGGGTTGATCATGAGAGTCGGCTGACCAATCGACTTCGACCCACTTCTTATCATTCGGGCACTGTGGAGCAACGACATAACAAGGGTAATTTTTGCGTCGATCTGGATTCAGGAAATCTTTCATGCCATGCACGAGCTGAGCGACATTGTCGTCCCCGCGCTCGCCAGCGCCGTGCAAAAAGATCACGAGCGGATAGGTTTGATTCTGGCTGAAATCGGCAGGTTTGAGCAATCGATATTTCAGCGTACCAACATCCTTGACCGTAAATTCTCGCGGCTCAAAGAATTTGGTCATCGGTTCCTCGGCTTTTTCTTGAGCTTTCGCCACGGCTAACTCCAACCCTGCAACAACGAAACAAACCAACGCCATTATGACTTGCGACCGCATTCCTCGACCCTCTCAACCATTGACAATCGTGCCATACGAAAACTTGACGCTCATTGTAACACAGCAAAAATCGGCTGGCGGGTGAAGACGTGCGGTACGTCGATTTCTCCGTTCAACTGGATTGTTCGTCGATATTTAAAAAGTGTAGTCGACCCGTATTGGCCCCGTCGCAATACACGACGTTGGACTAAGCTGTTTTTTGCTTGGCCGTGGTCAAATGCCAATGGGTTGTCGCGTCATGAGTTTCGTTGCCAGTCGAAAAGCAGCGTGACATCTTGTATTCTGACCATTCGAATGATTCGACTACACTGGGCTGAGATCCTGAGAACAGATCATGCGGGCACTGGGAGAATTTGTGTTGAGTACTAATTGCCGTCTGAAGGCACCGTTCCGTTCTGTATCGATCGCGATTGTGGGCAGTTGGCTTATGTTGCTGGCGTTCGCTTGTCCTGCGAACGCCCAGCCGAAGTTGATAAGCGAAAAATTGTCTCAAGAAGACATCAATCGGATCGCGGCTGACGTCACGCGATTCGGCAATCCGACGCGTGGCGCAATCGCATTCTTCCGGCCCGAAATGAACTGCGGCAAATGCCACGAGCCGGGCGAAAATGGACGACGCCTCGGTCCCGATTTGAGCGAACGGCGAGAAATTACGATCGCCAAGTTGGCTGAGTCCGTCTTGCATCCCTCGGCCGAAATACGCAAAGGCTTTGAGACGACCCAACTGACGTTAGATGATGGCCGGCAGATTTCCGGGATCGTCGTCGCAGAGGAACTGCAGCGGCTGCAACTAGATCGGATCGAAGAACCAACCAAACCCCTCTCGATCAACATAGCGGAAATCGATGAACGAAGGACCATGAGCCTTTCGACGATGCCCGAAGCTTTGGCGAATCAGCTTGGCGATCGCAACGAATTTCTGGACTTAATCTTTTACTTAAACGAAATCGCGGTGGGCGGCCCGCCGCGCGCTGCCCAATTGCGTCCGACAACTTCCATGGCTGCCCTCGCGCCACTGCCGGAATATGAAGCCCACGTCGACCACCGGGGGCTCATTGAGTCGTGGAACCAGGCGAAGTACGAGCAGGGAGCTGAGATCTTTCGAATTCGCTGCGCCAGTTGCCACGGGGACTTGGCAAGCGAAGGGACGATGCCAACTTCGTTGCGATTCTCAAAGGGAAAATTCAAACGGGGTAGCGATCCTTATTCGCTTTATCAAACGTTGACGCATGGTTACGGCATGATGAATGCGCAGCGCTGGATGGTACCTGAGCAGAAGTATGCCGTAATCCATTTCCTCCGTGAAACGTTTCTACGCGAGCACAATCCGAGCCAGTTTTTCCCCATGGACGACGCTTATCTGGCGGATTTGCCTACGGGAGATACGCGCGGACCTAAACCGGTTGAATCGCAACCGTGGACACTGATGAATTACGGGCCCAGCTTGTTGAACACGATCGAGGTCTCCCGCGATGGCACCAACGTCGCTAAGAAAGGTATCGCGATTCGGTTGGATGGCGGGCCTGGCGGCGTCGAATCGGGAACGCATTGGCTGATGTACGATCACGATACGATGCGCGTTTCCGGAGCTTGGAGCGGCGAATTTATCGACTACAACGGCATTCATTTCAACGGCGTGCATGGCCAGCATCCGCGTGTCGCCGGGACGGTCAATTTGCAAAATCCAGACGGGCCGGGATGGGGACGTCCGGCGGATGGATCTTTTACCGACGAGCGGCTCGTTGGTCGCGACGACCGGCACTATGGTCCGCTTGATCGCAATTGGACCCGATATCGAGGACTTTATCGCTTCGGCCGCCAGACAATTATCAAATACACGGTGGGGACGACAGAAATATTGGAAACGCCCGGTCTGAAGTTCGTTGCTGGTCGGCCATCTTTTATCCGAACTCTCAACATTGGTCCACGCGCCAAGGATTTGGTCCTGCAAGTTTCCAAAGCTGACGGCCCATTTGTTGTTCGCGGAAATTCGATGGTGTCGGTAAATAAACTCGTGACACCAACGGTCGGCCCCCAAGAAACGTTCGATGGTGGGACGTATTTTCAAGTTGCTGGAGCTGATGAACTCAATACCGATTCACGCGATTTTTCGTTCGTTGCTCGAATCAAAACCGAGTCTGATGGGACGATCCTGTGCAAGACCATAGACCAGCCAAGCTGGATGCCGAACGGTCAATCCTTGTTCGTCCGCGACGGGCGATTGGCTTTCGATATCGGTTGGGTTGGGGCCGTTCAATCGAATCAGAACGTGGCCGATGGAAAATGGCATGACATTGTAATGACATGGCGCGCGACGGATGCCCAGGTTTCGTTCTACGTCGACGGCCAATCGGTCGGCGGCGGTTTGCTCAAGGTCGACGAGCCACTAAGAAATTCCGTGATTCGAATTGGGGCGACGAATGAAAATTTTCCCAACCGAAGTTTCTTCGACGGCGAAATCGCAGACGTGCAACTGTTCCAGCGACTTTTGTCGGCGGAAGAAATTCAAAAGCCGACCGCTCGGCTTGAACAACAATGGTTTGCCGCTTGGACAAAATTTTTTGGAGAAACCATTGCGGACGCTTCAGGCAACGGTCATGCCGCTACTTGGCAGAAGAAAATCGACAAGGAAGCAATTCCAATTGGCTTGATGGTTGACGCGGTCACTGAGCGTGGGCGAGTTGACCAAAGTCAATGGATTGCCGATGACGCGGGAAATTTGCGATTGCGAATTTCGGCTGGAAATGAACCGGTCCGACTTGAGGTCAACATGACGTCATTATCCGCGGTCGACGATATGATTGCGATTGAAAAGGCTACAAACCCGCTGCAGGGCTCGTTACCGAATGATCTGACGCCGCTCATCAAGGGCGGACCGTCAAACTGGCCCGTAGTTTTGGAAACTGAGCTTCAAGCGGGGCGGAATCCAGGACCGTTTGCGGTTGATTTGTTGACGCATCCGGCAGCGAATCCATACAACTGCCGCTTGCGAATGACCGGGCTGGATTTTGTGCCCAACGAGGACGCGATGGTCGTTGCGACGTGGGACGGCAGTATTTGGATGGTGCACGGGATCGGACAAACAGCCGACAAAAGCAAGTTGACTTGGCGACGGATCGCGGCCGGCTTGTTTCAACCGCTGGGGATTAAGATTCGCAATGGAGTGATCTTTGTAATCTGTCGTGATCAGCTCGTGGCGTTGCACGATCTCAATGCCGACGGTGAAATGGATTGGTACGAATGCTTCAATAATGACCATCAAGTCACGGAGCATTTTCATGAGTTCGCGATGGGCTTACAAACCGATGCCGCCGGCAATTTTTATTACGCCAAGTCCGCGCGGCACGCTTTGCCGGCGTTAGTGCCGCATCACGGAACCTTGCTGAAGATCAGTGCGGACGGCCAGAAAACCGAAATAATTGCCAACGGATTTCGCGCGGCCAACGGCGTTTGCTTGAATCTCGATGGATCGTTTGTGGTGACCGATCAGGAGGGGCATTGGAATCCCAAGAACCGAATCAATTGGGTAACGGGTGGCGGCTTTTACGGAAATATGTTTGGCTATCACGACGTTACCGACCCGTCGGATTCAGCGATGGAACCGCCGTTATGCTGGATCACCAATTCCATGGATCGGTCGCCAGCGGAGTTGTTGTGGGTTGATAGCGATCGCTGGGGTCCGCTGAAAGGATCGTTGCTAAATTTTTCGTATGGCTACGGCAAGATCTACGTCGTGCCGCACGAAAAAGTAGATGGAAAAATGCAAGGCGGAATGTGCGAGTTCGCTCTGCCACAATTTCCGACCGGGATCATGCGTGGTCGATTTAGTCCAGTCGATGGTCAACTGTATTGTTGCGGAATGTTTGCTTGGAGTAGCACGCAAGAGCAACCCGGCGGGTTATACCGAGTTCGCTATACGGGGGGCCCGGTGCATTTGCCGATTGGTCTACACGCGATCCAAGGTGGACTGAAGATCGAGTTCTCTGACGCAGTTTCAAGAACGTCGGCCGGCGACCCCTCCAATTATGCAATTCAAGCTTGGGACCTGAAACGAACGGCTAATTACGGCTCGGAACACTACAACGAACATCGGCTGGAAGTTAAGTCGGCTGAATTATTGCCCGACGGGAAAACAGTAAAGCTCTTGATCCCAGACATTGCGCCCACTTGGTGCATGGAGATTGTTTATGCTTTGCAAACGGGTGAAGGTAAACCTTTGCAAGGCAAGATTCACAATACGATCCATGCGCTGGGGAACGAATAAGTTTACGAGTTAGATTCTCGGAACGTCATTAGTAACCAAGACATTTCCCTCCAAACTGCTGCGGAAATCCTGGCTGAGTTTTGCTCGAGGCATGCGGGATTGGTTATACTGGAATCGGAGTGCGATGTCCGTGACAACGTGCACCGGCGAGCGTTTGGTTGCGAGTCGCACCGCGTCTTGTCGGTTGCAGCTTTAGTTTTTCAAGTCGATTGACGCCCACCAACAACGGTTGTCCGTCGACGGATGAACGAACCCAGCCTTTGTGAAACTTTAACCAGATGCTCAGACACAACCTTTTAGCCGCGATTCTCTTTTTGTGCGCTGGGTTCCCAACGCTGCTGCACGGGCAGTCACTTTCGTTCAATCGCGACGTTCGTCCAATTCTGTCCAATCGCTGTTTCAAATGTCACGGCCCGGATAAAAGCAAAGTTGAAGCCGGGTTGCAATTGGAGTCTCGCGAGGTTGCCACGCATCCCCTGGACTCCGGAAGTGTTGCGATTGTTCCAGGTCGGCCCGCAGAAAGCCAATTGCTCGCGCGAATAACGGACCCTGACGAAGAATTGCGAATGCCGCCGAATAATTACGGCGCACGTTTGTCGGAAAAAGAAATTCAGACTTTGCAAACTTGGATCGAGCAGGGAGCGGACTATGAACCGCACTGGTCTTACGTACAACCTGCACGGCCTGCGGTGCCTGGAACAGAGGCCGAATATGCGGCTTGGCCCGTCAATCCGATCGACCAATTTGTACTTGCCAAGATGCGCGAACAGGGACTGCGGCCTTCGCCAACGGCAGATGGTACTGCTCTGGCGCGTCGAGTCTTTCTCGACCTCACTGGGCTTCCTCCTACGGTTCAAGAAGTCGAAGCGTTTTTGAGCGATTCCGATCCGCGGGCTTATGAGCGACTGGTCGACGGCTTGTTGCAGCGACCGATGTTCGGCGAACATTGGGCTCGACAATGGCTAGATCTCGCCCGCTATGCCGATTCGGCCGGGTATGCCGATGATCCACCGCGCACGATATGGGCCTATCGCGATTGGGTGATTCGAGCGCTCAATGACAACATGCCATTCGATCGTTTCACCATCGAGCAATTGGCAGGAGATTTGCTGCCCCAACCAACCGACGATCAACTGATCGCCACCGCCTTTCACCGAAACACGCAAACGAATAACGAAGGTGGAACCAACGATGAAGAGTTTCGCAACGTCGCGGTGGTTGATCGCGTCAACACGACCATGGCGGTTTGGATGGGCACGACTGTGGCTTGTGCGCAGTGCCATCACCACAAATACGATCCGATTTCGCAGGAAGATTATTTTCGAATTTTCGCAATTTTGAATAACACCGAAGATGCGGACTTGGGAGACGATTCCCCGCGATTGCCCTTATTCGAAGATCAACAGAAGCAGCAAATTCG
The DNA here is from genome assembly GCA_031409895.1 of Planctomycetota bacterium. Lineage (GTDB taxonomy): Bacteria > Planctomycetota > Planctomycetia > Pirellulales > Pirellulaceae > JANMEB01. The sequence goes on along the minus strand of JANNYC010000033.1, from coordinate 29,196 downwards.
GGATCTCGAAAGTCACATCGCTGCTTTGCAACTTGTGATCGATACCCCAACCGTTGACTTGGCCGTGTCACAGCATCGTTGGGAAGCAAGTTTGAGCGGCTTTCCGGTTTGGGACGTGGTCAAACCGTTTTCCATAACTCGAGCCAGTGGCGGACAAGTCGAACCTCAGGACGATCTAAGCCTTTTGATTCCAACTGCCGCCGAAAAAGACACCTATTCGATTGACTTTCGCATCAGTCCTGTAAGCGCAGCGGTTCCAGCGGCCGAAATCTCAGCGATCCGGTTGGAAACTCTCCCCCATCAGTCCCTACCCGTTCAAGGGAGTGGCCATGGTGGTGGGAACTTTGTGATCACCCAAGTGAACGCGGAATGGTTACCCGTTGATGAACGGAGTCAGCCGGTTCGGTTCGTGCGAGTTTCGATTCCTGGCCAGCAAAAGATATTGTCGCTTGCCGAGGTGCAAGTATTAGTTGGCGGCGAAAATGTTGCCAGCCGCGGCATAGCGACTCAGAGCAGCGTCGAAAGTGCGGGTTCGCCAGAGTTGGCCGTCGATGGCAACACCAGCGGAACATTTACTGACAAGTCTGTGACACACACAGCGATTTCGGACGACCCCTGGTGGGAAATAGATTTGCAGAGCTTGCAGAACGTCGAAAGGCTCGTGATTTGGAACCGCACCGATGAGGGCGTGCAGCAGCGTCTGAGCGATTTCCAAGTATCCTTGATGGACGAAAATCGAAATCCCGTTTGGCAACAACAAGTCCATGAGGTTCCGAATCCTTCGCTGGAGTTGGCCCCAAGCCGAGTTCGAAATGTTGAATTTGCCGCAGCCGTCGCCGACTATCAGCAAGATAATTTTCCCGCGGCCAGTGTGTTGGATCGAAAAGCGGATGGGACCGTCGGCTGGGCCATTGGCGGCGCAACTCAGCAGCCACATCATCTAGTATTGGCTTTGGCCGAGCCACTGAAAATTCAGGAAGCTGGCGTTCTGCGCATTCAGATTGAGCAGAACTCAATTCATACCAACCATGTTTTGGGACGATTCAGACTGAGCCTAACTTCGGACCGAAACACGATCGCGCGTGCCAAACTGCCTCCAACGTTACTTGAAATCGTAGACCGGCCTGCCGATCAGCGTGATTCGAATCAACAATCCGAGCTAGCCAAGTATTTCCGAGAGCAAGTTGCCGACGAACTTGCCGTCCAGCGCGCGCAGTTGGTTGCAGCCAAGAAGCAGCTTTTGGAAATCCAGCCGTCGACTTCGGTTCTCGTGTTGCGAGAGCGTCAAGCGGATCGGCGAGTTACTCGCTTGCAGTTTCGCGGAAACTATTTGGACTTGGGACCGGAAATGCAACCTGGCGTGCCGGCGGCCTTGGGCGTCATTTCCACCAATGATTCAGTGAATCGATTGTCGCTCGCCCAATGGCTGGTGAGCAACACAAATCCCTTGACGGCGCGCGTACTGGTCAATCGATATTGGGAAACCCTTTTCGGTCGAGGGCTGGTAGTTTCAAGCGAGGATTTTGGTCTGCAGGGTGATTTGCCGACGCATCCGGAGCTTTTGGATTGGCTTGCGGTACAGATGATTGAAAGCGACTGGAACGTCAAAGCCCTACTCAAGTTGATCGTGATGTCAGCGACCTACCGGCAAGCGGCGCGAATGTCGCCCGAGTTGGCCGCGAGCGATGTCGAGAACCGTTGGCTGTCGCGCAGTCCGCGAGTTCGCTTGAGTGCCGAGTCGGTTCGTGATCAAGCTCTTTTTGTGAGCGGATTACTGAGCCCGAAAATGTTTGGCCCACCGGTCAGGCCCCCGCAGCCCAATTTCGGTTTGACGGCCGCGTTCGGTGGCTCAACTGATTGGGAGACGAGCGAGGGAGACGACCGTTATCGCCGCGCAATCTACACGACTTGGCGACGTAGCAATCCCTATCCCTCGATGACCACATTTGACGCGCCGAGTCGCGAAATCTGTACAGTGCGCCGCAATCATACGAATACTCCATTGCAATCATTGGTTACGCTCAATGATCCGGTGTATGTTGAAGCCGCGCAGGCCCTGGCCCGCTGGTGCTTGCAATTGCAAGGATCACCCAGTGAACAAATCGCCGGCGGTTTTCGTCGCTGCTTGTTGCGAGCCCCCAGCGCCGAAGAACTAGATTCGCTGGTCAAGCTGTTCGCGGACTCTAAAACTCGTTTGGAAAGTCAGCCGGATTTCGCGATGCGACTTGCGACGGATCCACTAGGCGCTTTGCCACCAGACTTAGACTCGCTCAAAGCCGCTTCGATGACCGTCGTGGCGAATGTGTTGTTGAATTTGGACGAAATGTTTTTGAAGAGATAATGGCCGCATGAACTCCTACTTTGCGAGCTTGCAAAATCAGACCCGACGAGCTTTCCTGCAAGGGAGCGGCGTGGGACTGGGGGCGATCGCCCTTTCGGCCATGACCGGCACGTCTTTGGCACGCGGCAGTGATGTCACCATTCGATCTACGAATCCGATGGAGCAACGATCGTCACACTTTTCACCGCGTGCTAAGCGAGTGATCTACCTGCATTTGACCGGCTCGCCTCCGAATCTCGACCTTTATGATTACAAGCCTGAATTGGTCAAGCGCAGCGGTGAAGATTGTCCGAACGAATTTCTGCAAGGGAAGTCGTTCGCATTCACCACTGGTGTGCCGAAGTTATTGGGGACGCCCCGTACGTTTGCGCAATATGGTGAGTCGGGGACTTGGCTCTCGGATGCCGTGCCGAACTTCCATGACTTGGCGGACGACATGTGTTTCGTCCACTCGATGTATACCGAACAGTTCAATCACGCGCCGGCTGAGCTATTGATCTACACCGGTTCGCCGCGACCGGGGCGTCCGTCGATGGGATCTTGGCTGACGTACGGCTTGGGGACCGAGAATCAGAATTTGCCGGGATTTGTCGTGTTGATCAGTAGCGGCGTGCAGCCCAATGGCGGAGCGAATTCTTACGGCAGCGGGTTTTTGCCGTCGGTATTTCAAGGCGTTCAGTGCCGATCGAAGGGCGATCCGGTCTTGTTCGTTTCAAATCCGGCCGGAATGGACCGCGAATTGCGGCGACGCTCATTGGATACCCTGAAGCAGCTCAACACGTTGCAGTCCGACGAGCTTGGTCATCCGGAGACTTTAACGCGAATTGCCCAGTACGAACTTGCCTTTCGCATGCAGACATCCGTTCCCGAAGTCATGGACATTAACAAAGAGAGCGAAGCAACATTGGCGGCCTACGGAGCCAAACCCGGCGAATCCAGTTTTGCAAATAATTGTTTGCTCGCGCGGCGTTTGGTCGAACAGGGTGTTCGCTTTGTGCAATTGTTCGATTGGGGTTGGGACTTTCACGGAACGTCAGCCGGCGAAGGATTGCAAGAGGGACTGACCAACAAATGTGCGCAAACCGATCGGCCGATTGCGGCTTTGATTAAAGACTTGAAGCAGCGAGGATTGCTTGAAGAGACCTTGATAGTCTGTGGCGGCGAATTCGGACGAACTCCATTTCGGGAAGGACGCACGGCCGACAGTGCAGTTCTTGGTCGTGACCATTATCCAGATTGCTTTACGATGTGGATGGCCGGAGGAGGCGTCAAGCCCGGTTTCAATTACGGTCGGACCGACGAATTGGGATTTGGCGTCGTCGAAAACAAAGTCCACGTCCATGATCTTCAGGCCACAATCATGCACCTGCTTGGCTTCAACCATGAGCAATTGACGTATCGATTCCAAGGACGGGATTATCGTTTGACCGATGTGCATGGTCACGTAGTGAGCGATTTGGTCGGTTAGCGAGATTGGTTTTGGAACAAAATTTGCAGCTTGAGCTTTGAATGCCTAAGCCAGCAGAAGTTTCGGCGGGGTGAGCGAACCAATCGGACGATTATTCCACCATTCGCCGAAGTTTATTGTCAGACTGGACGTGCGGATTTGCGCGCTACGAGCCGAAAGGGCACGCTGCGAACCTGCGGACCGAAATTAAATGATGAAAAAGGCATGTGAATTTTCCAGTCGATCATTCATCATGAATTTATGGCAAATGGATCGCAAACAAAAAGCAATATGCCGACCCCAACCAGCGCAAGAAAAATGCGAATGATGACCAAGTTACGGCTATTGGCCTTGGCGTGCTGTGCGACCGTGGTGTATTTGTGTCAGTCGCAATCCGCAGTGGCGCAATTTGATTTTGAAGCCGCGCCTATCAGCTATTCAACGGCGACGCCCGACAATCGCATCTCTCGGTTACAAGCCGACATTGACACGGGAGAGAAGACTTTGCAGTTTGGCGAGCGGAACGGTTACCTAGCTGATTTGCTCGCGGCTCTCGATATCTCACCTGAATCGCAGATGCTCGTTTTTTCTCAAACAAGTTTTCAGCTTCGCAAAATTAGTCCGCAACAACCTCGCGCTTTGTACTTCAACGACGACACTTATATTGGCTGGGTGCAACAAGGTGACGTGATCGAAGTCGCGACGACGGATGCCAAGTTGGGTTGTGTGTTTTACACCCTCGATTTGGAACCGCAAGACTCACCGAAATTCAAACGAGATCAAGGCAATTGTCTGACTTGTCATATCTCGAGCCGCACGCAAGGCGTTCCCGGTTTGATGGTACGATCGGTGTTTCCTTCGAAATCCGGCGTCCCTTTGTATGGGGCCGGAACCTTTGACACGGATCAAGCGAGTCCTTTCGAACAACGCTGGGGCGGATGGTATGTGAGCGGGACACATGGAGCCCAGCGTCATATGGGAAACGTGATTTGCCAAGCTCGCGACCGTGCCGAACTCGACCGCGAAGCAGGCGCCAATCGCGCGGACTTAAAAGACATCGTGAATACCGAGCCTTATTTGACAGCGCACAGCGATATCGCGGCCCTCATGGTGCATGAACATCAGACACAAATGCACAACATGATCACCTTGGCGAACTACGAATACACGATGGCAACGCATTACGACAAGCTTATGAACGAAGCGATGAAGCGTGATCCGAGTTACGAAAGCGAAAGCACCGTGCGACGGATCGACGCGGCCTGCGACAAGTTATTGCGGCAACTGTTATTTTGTAACGAATTCAAACTGACGGCTCCGATCAAAGGGAGTTCCAAATTTACCGAATCGTTCGCCGCTCAAGGGCCGTTTGACGAAACGGGTCGCGGCCTTCGCCAGTTCGATCTGAATACACGAATCTTCAAGTACCCTTGTAGCTACTTGATTTACTCTCCGTTTTTCGACCAATTGCCCGCCGCCTTGCGCTTCCGAGTTTACACGAAATTAGCGGAGATTCTGTCTCCGGATTCGCCGCAGTCCAAGGAATTGACGGGAACCAAAAAGACGCCGCCGGATGGTTTTGCGCATTTGTCGCTTACCGACCGAGTTGCGATCCGTGAAATTTTGGTCGCCACCAAGCCGGAATTTGCCGCCACCGTGAATCGCACGCAATAAACTAATTGGATTGCCCCTCGTTGCTCCCAATTTTACCCGCAGCTCAACCGAGTGACTTTGCCGAGCGGGTTACTCGCTCTCTCTTGCGGTTTGGCTAAATAGAGAGCGTTGCTTTCGACGAAAAAGCGGCGCTGTTCTAGTAAGCAAAGCGTTGGCCTCGGATTGTTGTGGCATTCTTGAGCTTTGGTCGGCGTTAAGCGATGATGCAGCAATGCGTCGATCAATATGACGTTGAGCACACAAACGATGACCGACGAAGGGGCACAACTAATGCGATCCAATTCTGTACTTATGGGCGTTGTATTGCCGCTGCTTCTATCCGTTTCGCCACTAGCCGCGCAGTCTGCGCCACCAAAGCCCATTTTTCGAAGTGAATTGGTGACAACATCTACTGCCGATCATGCGATCAAAGTCGAGGTCGATGTTCACGGCCAAAAGCAGATTTTTTTGGTGGTTGACGACGGGGGCAATGGCTTTAGTCACGATTGGGCTAGTTGGGTCGAACCAAGATTAATTGGGCCTAAGGGCGAAGTGTCTTTAGTCGATCTGAAGCCGATTGCTTCCAACGCTGGATTCGGCAGCGTACAAATGAACAAAAACTGCAGCGGCCAGCCGATTCGGATTGCTGGTAAGCCGTACGAACGCGGAATCGGCACGCATGCAAACTCAGTCATTGGATTTGACTTGCCCGCGGGATTCGAGCGGTTTGAAGCCATCGCCGGTCTCGATAATGGCGGGACGGACCAAGCACAGGGAACCAACGCCTCGGTCCGCTTTTTGATCTATTCCTCAGCGCCCTATCCGATCGAAACGATCAGTAGCGATCGCGATCCAAATTCAGCGGTCGCGAAACTCGATGTAGGCGAGGGACTCGAGGCAACCCTGTTTGCTTCCGAACCCGAATTGCTCAGCCTCACGAATCTCGATATCGATCACCGTGGCCGAGTTTGGGTTTGCGAAGTAGTCAACTACCGGGGCCACAATGGAGAGCGACCCGAGGGCGATCGAATATTGATTTGCAGCGACATGGACGGAGACGGCATATGTGACCAGACGAAAGTCTATTACCAAGGGCGCGACGTCGATTCGGCGATGGGTATTTGCGTCTTGGGAAACAAAGTTATCGTTTCTTGTTCGCCGAACATTTTGGTTTTCACCGACGAAGACGGCGATGATCTCCCCGATCGCAAAGAGCTATTGTTCAGCCAGACCGGTAGCATCCAACACGATCACGCGGCCCATTCATTTCTATTTGGTCCCGATGGCAAGCTTTATTGGAATTTCGGCAACGAGGGTCATTCAGTTCACGACGCCAATGGAAATTCCGTGACTGACTTGCAGGGCAGAGCGGTAAATGATCGCGGGCAGCCGTTTTGGGGCGGCATGGTTTTTCGTTGCAACTTGGACGGTTCCGATTTGGAGGTTCTGGCGCATAACTTTCGCAACAACTATGAAGCGACGGTCGATTCGTATGGCACGCTTTGGCAATCTGATAACGACGACGATGGCAATCGCGGAGTACGCCTCAACTATGTGATGGAATACGGCAACTTCGGCTATCTCGACGAGCTAACGGGGGCAGGCTGGCAAACCGAGCGAACTGGATTGGAAAGTGACATTCCGCGAAGGCATTGGCATCAGGACGATCCTGGAGTCGTTCCCAACCTTTTGGTCACCGGCGCCGGATCTCCAACGGGAATTACCGTCTATGAAGGAACGCTGTTGCCCAATCGATTTTGGAACCAAGTGATTCATTGCGATGCGGGTCCGAGCATCGTGCGTTCGTATTCTGTGGTTGCTCAGGGGGCAGGCTTCGACGTCCAACAAGTAAACAACGTACTGGAGGGTGCTCGAGACAATTGGTTTCGGCCTGCCGATGTTTGCGTTGCTCCCGATGGCTCGTTGTTTGTAACTGACTGGTACGATCCGGGAGTGGGGGGACACGCCATGGGAGACTTGAAGCGCGGGCGGTTGTTCCGTGTTGCGCCACCAGGCTGCAAGTACGAAATTCCAACCTTCGACTTCGATCGCCCCGAATCAGCAGTCGAGGCACTTAAGAATCCTTGCAATTCCGTTCGCTACTTGGCCTGGACTGCGTTGCACAAAAGTGGCAAACAAGCTGAACCGGTATTGCAGCGGATGGCGAACGACCCAAACCCTCGCCTTCGAGCGCGCGCCTTATGGCTGCTGGCAGAAATCGAAGGCCACGCCGACGCGACGATTGGCCAAGCTGCCGCAGACAAAGACGAGAACATTCGTTGCCAGGCGGTTCGCATGGCTCGGCGATACTCAGCGACGTTGGGCGAATGGATTGCGCGATGGATCGATGATCTTTCGCCAGCAGTGCGTCGCGAGATGGCCATCGGGTTGCGCGAGTATCGAGGCGCTGACGCGGCAAAATTATGGGCGCAATTAGCCAATCAATACGATGCCAAGGATCGTTGGTTTTTGGAAGCGTTGGGCATTGCCGCCGAAGGTAGATGGAACGAGTTTTTGGCAGCATGGATGGATCAAGTCGCTGACGACTGGAAAAGTCCTGCGGGAGTCAATTTAATTTGGCGAAGCCGCGCGGACCGGACTCCCGAGTTGATTGGCCGGTTGATTGAAGATCCCTCGACCGATTCGGCGACCGCGATGCGTCTATTTCGATCATTGGATTTTCAGGATCAGAAGAATCGTGATGCGGCGATGCGGGCATTAGCCCAGAGGGCCGAGCAGCTTGCCGCCACGAACCGAAAGCTAAGCATTGAATCCCTGCTAGAGATCGCTTGTCGCACGCCGGCATTTTCCGGTCAAGAATTTCCGAACCTGCGCGCGGCCTTGGTTGCGTACTTGAATGAGTCGTCTCCGGTCAGCGAGTTTGTGAAATTGGCCGACCGGTTTAGATTTCCGGAACTGGAGAATCGATTACTGGAGACAATTTTGACTTCAATCGATCGGACCGAGGTCGGTTCGGCCACCAGAACTCTGCTTGGAATGAACGGCAGTGATCGACTGTTGAAATGTATTGCCGAATCCGCAGAAGCACAACAAGTCGCCGTCGTAATCGGCCTGCATTGGTCCGGCGTTTCCGAAGCGAGAAATCTATTGGAGCCGCTTTTACCAAACCCCAAAATGAGTGCCTTGGTGCGAAGCGAAGTCGTCAAGGCGTTGGGCAAATGGCCTGACGGCCAACGATTTGTCTTACAACAAGTCATCCTTGGAAAAATTCCGGAAGAGCTCCGATATCCGGCAGCGAATGTTTTGTTGACGTCCGAAGATTCCAAGATTCGGGAGGAGGCCGCCAAATACTTGATGTTGCCTGCCTCGGCAGAGCATAGTCCGCTGTCACCTTTGGCGCAGTTGGTTCAACGGCGCGGTGACGTGGTGCGCGGACAAGAGGTATTTGCTAACGCCGGGACGTGCGCGAAATGCCACAAGGTGAATGGATCTGGAATCGAAGTCGGACCGGATTTGTCCGAAGTAGGCAGTAAACTTTCGATTGAAGCCCTCTACGAGTCGGTTTTGAATCCGAGTGCCGGGATTAGCCACAACTATGAAATGTACAAATTGCTTCTGTCCGACGGACGAACGCTTTCGGGCGTTTTAATCAGCAGGACGGTCAGCGAAGTCGTGCTCAAGGACAAGGATGCGGTAGTGGTGAACATTCCGGCGGGCGAAATCGACGAACTTACTCAGCAGTCAAAATCGCTCATGCCCGACGACTTGCAAAAACTGCTTACCGAGCAGCAGCTAGTCGACGTCGTCGAATTCATGCAAACGCTTAGAAAGCGGTAGCGACTCCCGCCTAAATCGCTCGCGCGAGTCGATCCAAACGTACTGCTTCGAAAACTCGTCGCACGTTGTAACACAGCAAGAATCGGGTGGCGTTTGGTAAAGTGATGCACGTCGATATGCTGGTCGTCGGCCAAGGCGGGGTGCTTTGGATCGAAAGTGGAATGATCGAAAAACGTGCTTCAAGAATAGTTGGCAAACAACATGGCAAACGGCTTGGCGATCGAAACGAATCAATTGACGAAGTATTTTGGTGAACAATGTGCGGTGGATGGAGTTAATCTCCAAATTGCGGCAGGAACATTTTATGGATTTCTTGGACCCAATGGTGCGGGCAAATCGACCACGATAAAAATGCTCACGGGTCTTTTGCAACCCAACGGCGGCTCGATTCGCATTTTGGGAATGGACCCGAGAAACCAGAAAGAGAGCTTGAATATCAAGCGACGGATCGGCGTAGTTCCAGAAGATCTCGCCCTGTTCGACAATCTAACCGGCAGCGAGTACCTGACTTTTGTGGGACGCATGTTCTTGCTGGACAAGGCCACGATTCGCAAGCGAGCGGGGGACTTGTTGGCCATGATGCAGCTTGATCGCGAGCAAAAAAAGTTGGCTTTGGAATATTCGCACGGAATGCGAAAAAAGCTGGCGTTGGCGGCGGCCCTATTGCCGAATCCGGATTTATTGTTTTTGGATGAACCCTTCGAAGGTGTCGATGCGGTAACGTCGCGCGTGGTCCGAGACTTGTTGGCCGATTTCGTTACTCGCGGCTCGACCGTTTTTTTGACTTCGCATGTGTTGGAAATCGTGGAGAGGCTTTGCACGCACGTGGGGATCATCAACGCAGGCAAATTAGTCGAGCAAACATCGTTGGAGGACTTGCGCAAAGGAAGTTCGCTTGAGCAAAGGTTCTTGGAGAAAGTAGGGCACAGCGATGATCCGGCGATCAAGCTGAGTTGGTTGGAAGAGGAGTCGCGCAAGTGAACCTTCAACATGGGCGGACGATTGCCTGGTTGCGGTGGCGTTTGGCCTGTAACCAAATCAATCGAATGAGCTGGATTTACCGAGCACTGCTGTACTTGTTAATCGTCCTGTCGGCGATCATCGGGGGTTCGTCGTTCTTCGTTTCGCTGACTGTCGGGATTTGGATTCTCCCTCAGGCCTGGCCAGACTGGATGGTCTTTGTTTGGGTCGGCATGGTCTTGGTCTTTCTCGGTTCGTGGATGGTTGGCGTGCTAACCGATTTACAGCGAAGCGAGCCATTGTCCCTCGACAAGTTTTTGCACCTGCCAGTTTCGCCGCAAGGCGTGTTTTGCTTGAACTATTTCAGTTCGATATTCAGTCTGAGCCTCGTGGTCTTTTTCCCGATGATGATGGGTTGGTCCATTGCCTTGGCGTGGAAATACCAGGGCCTGTTATGGCTTGGGCCGCTATTGACGTTGGCATTTTTCATGATGGTCACCGCACTGACATACCAGTTTCGCGGTTGGCTGGCGGCTTTGATGACCAACAAACGGCACAAGAGAACGATTTTGACAGTGATCACCGTGGTCGTGATTCTGGTTTCGCAGATTCCAAATATCGTTAGCAACACTGTGCTTCGTGCGAACGGAAAGGAAAATCGCCAGATTGAATTGAAAGAAAAATCCGAGCGACGCAGTTTAGACGCAAGTCTTGCGGCCGGCGAAATCCCATCAGAAGTTTACGACGAGCGGCTCCTTGAATTGAATCGTCGGAAATCGGAACGGCAGCAGCGACAATTTGCCGAAATATTAGGCTGGGCGCGGATGGCTAATACCTATTTCCCGCCGCTGTGGTTGGCGGCGGGGATGGATGCGGCGGCGAAGAATCGCTGGCCGGTTTCGGTGATTAGTTTTCTTGGAATGTTGGGCCTTGGTTCGTTCGGCCTATGGCGATCGTACCAAACGACTTTGCGACTTTATCGGGGAGGATTTGAATCGAGCCCAAGAAAAAACTCGAGCACAAGCCGAGGTGCTTCGGCACAACCAATTCTGGACGACTCGTTGGTGTCCGGTTCCGGAGCCATTGACTGGAAACCGAGTTGGCTTGAAAAGTCAGTCCCTGGGGCCAACGAACAGCAGGCAGCGGTCGCCTGGATGTCGTTTCGAAATTTGACCCGCGCTCCGGAAGCAAAGCTGGCGTTGATCACCCCGATCGCCGTCGTAATTCTAGTCGGTGCTTCGATGTTATTTGGCAATCGCCAGCCGATCAGCCCATACCTTCGACCACTGTTGGGGATCGGCATTTGCTTTTTGGCGATGGCGGGCGCATCTCAGTTGATCCAAAACCAATTTGGATTTGATCGAGATGGGTTTCGGGCGCTATTGCTTGCACCGATTTCGGAACGGAATATTCTGATCGGCAAAAACCTTGCGCTGGCACCGATTGCAATGACACTGGGTCTAACGGCGCTTCTGATTATGCAATTTTGCGTGCCGCTTCATTGGAGTCATTTTTTGGCGACGGTGTTTCAATTGGTGACGATGTATCTCGTCGCTTGCTTGGTGTCGAATTTGATGTCCATCGTCGTACCCATGGGCGTGGCTGCGGGTTCCTTGAAGCCAACGAACTTGAAGTTTGGCTCGGTGCTGTTGCAGATTTTACTTTTTCTATTGGCACCGCTGGGCATGGTGCCTGCGATTTTGCCGTTCGGCATCGAGATATGGTTTGCCAACGACCCACGCTGGAATTGGCTGCCAATCTATTTGATAGGTGCCGTTTTCTATTTGGTGCTAGTGGCAATTACTTACCGATGGCTGATCTTCTACCAAGCAAAATTATTGACTGAACGAAAGTGGCGAATACTGGAGACAATTACCAAAGTTACAAGTTAATCACTTGGCGACTAAGTTACGACGAATCGAGTCGATCGCTATTCGTCCAAGAAATCTGCGCCCTGAGGAGAATGGGCTTGGGGGAGATCCTCGATGGAGTCCATGCTGAAGAGTTCGAGGAAACGAGGAGTCGTGCGATAGCGGCGAGTGCGGCGGTTGTCGGGATCGCGTTCGACAGAAAGAAGTTCGCGACGAACGAGCAGGTTGAGCACGGGGCCGCTTTGGTGATTGCGGAGCCGATCGACTTCTTCCAGAGTTACCGGCTGGTGATAGGCGACCACGGCGAGGACTTCGATGGCGGCATTTCCCAGTCGGGCATCGCGGACGCGGCCGTAGAAAAGTTGGCGAATTGATTCGAGATCGTCTTCGATGACAAGACGATAGCCGTCGCCGGATTGGCGAATTCGTAACGCGCCGTGATCGGCTGAATAAGACAAATTGAGTTCGTCGACAAGCTGTTCGATTTCCTTGGGCGAAACGCCGCGAATCAAACTAGCGGCTTTGCGCGCGGTGAGTCCGCTCCCTTGCACGCCGACAAAAAACATAGCTTCCAAAATGGTTCGCGGATTGACAGGACAAGCATCGTCGGAAAACGGATCGATGGCTGAATCCGCCAGAACGTCGGCTTTGCTCGGCAATGGGTCGCCGGCTAACCCAGGCGGCGAGGCTTCACCGGCCTCGGTCGCGCGGCGAGTGACAGCTTCGGAATAGACGCGGCCGAGCATCTCTAACGAATGATCTTCGGAAGCATCTAGATCAGCGTCGTCGCCGGACTCGGAGTTGGTGTTTTTTGCCATGCCAACAAGTTAAGGGACTTTGCCCATCAATGACAAGCGGAAAAATTGAAGGACTTTCGTCCAAGTCGTTGCCTGTCGCTTTTCCGGCGGTTAGCTTAAAGCATTGAAACAGACTAATAGACACAATAGAGCGTGAACTTGAATGTACAAAGTACTCTTGCTTGTTGGAATCGTTTCCAGTTCGATAGGGTTTTGCACGGTAACGGCAGATGGTCAAGACCTGCCGAACTATTCGGCGACCGCCAAGCAAAACATGGTGGCGACCGTGAATCCACTTGCGACCGATGCCGCGCTAAAGGCGTTCGATCAAGGTGGCAATGCGGTTGATGCGGCGATTGCGGCTGCATTAACGCTTGGCGTGGTGGACGGATTTAATTCGGGAATCGGCGGCGGCTGTTTCGTTTTGATTCGTCGACCGGACGGATCGTTTCATGCTGTTGACGGCCGCGACATGGCTCCGCTCGCGGCTACGCGGGATATGTACTTGCGGGATGGGAAACCCAACGGCGAACTTTCTCAAGATGGCCCGCTGGCGGTGGCAGTTCCTGGAGCACTGGCTGCATACGAACAAGCAGTTCGAGAATTTGGCAAAGTTCCATTCGCCAGACTTATTTCGGACGCAGCCGAAATTGCCGAGGAAGGATTCGAAGTCGACGGCGACATGGCCGACGCGATTCGGTCGAATCAGACGCAGCTCTTAAAATACAAAGGGAGTTTGGGAAACTTGCTAAAGCCGGACGGTACTTCGCCGGGAATTGGTGAGAAGTTGCGTCAGCCGGATTTGGCGAATACTTATCGAAAGATTGCGGAAAGCGGAATCGACTGGTTTTATCGCGGGCCGTTTGCCAAAAATTGTGGCGAATGGTTTCGCGACAACGGCGGCATCATAACCGAAGCGGATTTTTCAGCGTATCGCACGATGGTGCGCGAGCCGTTGATCTCAGAATATCGCGGCTACCAAATCGTTGGACACCCGCCGCCAAGTTCCGGTGGTGTTCACGTCGCACAAATTCTGAACATCTTGGAAAATTTCCCACTCGCTGAGATCCACGAGCGTGATCCCGTGCAGTTTCATCACATCGTAGCGGAAGCGATGAAGCTGGCTTTTGCCGATCGAGCCTTTTGGTTGGGCGATCCGGATTTTGCTTCGGTCCCGCGCGGCTTGGTAGATAAAAAATATGGGCGGCAGTTGGCGGCGAGAATCGATTTGACCAAAGCCATTAGCGTCGCGGGACACGGCGACCCAACGTCGTTCGATCCCAAGTATTTTGGTAAGCACACCACGCATATTGCTGCAGCGGATCGCGAAGGAAATTGGGTAGCCATCACGACGACCGTGAATACTTCGTTCGGTTCTAAAGTCGTCGTGCCGGGTACGGGCGTAATACTCAACAATCAGATGGACGATTTCGCGATCGCGCCGGGAACGCCGAATGCTTTCGGTTTGGTCGGCGCAGACGCAAACGCGATCGCTCCAGGAAAACGACCGCTTTCGAGCATGAGCCCAACGATTGTTTGCAAAAACGGCGAACCGGTGTTTACGGTCGGCGCTGCCGGAGGCCCTAGAATTATCACCCAAGTCGTTTGGGCCATCGTTCGCTTTATCGACTTGGAAACCGGCTCCTCGGATGCAGTAGCGCTGCCACGCCTTCATCACCAGTGGTCGCCGGACCTTTTGTATTGCGAACAGAACTTTGATTTGGCAATTCGCGGAAAGCTCGCCGCGCTTGGGCACAAGATCCAAGTCACGTCAGTGGCCGGAATTTGCCAAGCGATCAGTTTTGACGCAAAAACCGGACTATTCACCGGCGTTCACGACCCAAGAACGAACGGGAAAGCGGCTGGTCGATAACACCAGTGGAATTCACCGCGTCATTCAACATTTGGAGCAAGTAGCATCTGCCGATAAATCTTTACTACGTCGTCTCAAAAATCTCGCTTAGAAATTATCAAGTGTCAAGAGTTGACCCCGTTCCTAAAATGGCCCAGGCGATCCCAGTAGGTGAGACGCTGATGTAGGAATGAAATATCTACGCGTTCCTCAATCGGATCATTATCGTCAAAGAATTGGGGCATTTGAAAATCTGCCTTGGGATAAAGCTGATGCCATTTCACCAGAAAACTCGCGTTGCTGCCAGCATCGTTACGCGATACCTCACGGGTTGGCTTCGCAACCGAACCCAACTTGCGGAACTCTCGCGTTCTCGGTCACCGTGATGTATCGACCGGATTGGAGAACTGCAATAATGGACTGGAATGTAAACTCTATGAATAGTTTGGAAATGGTTTTGCCGAACAACTCGCGGCATTGCGGTTCGTTTTGATAAGTGAAATTCCTTGACCGCGACTCGATTGGCGCGGTCGCATTGAAGCGAACGATTCATGACCCCTGATCAACGATCTTTTGGTTCGTTTTCCCTAGCTGGATTGCTAATGGCCGTTGCGACCTTCACGGTCGGAATCGGCGTTGGTTGGTGGGCTCGCGGGACCCGGTGGCAAAAAGAACTAAATGCTGAGATTGCGTTTGCATTTTAGTTTCTGAGAAATCAACTATTCCATCAACCTTGATTCGCAACGTCTGGGAGAGACATGGGGCGAGAGAATTTGACTCGAAAGCAGGCGAAGTATGACGTGGAAAGCTTGCTCATGTTGGCCGTTTGGGCCGGCGGCCTGTTTGGAGCAGCGATTCTTGGGCTTTGGGCGTTCGTAAGCTTCACGGCGACGCCACTGCATCCGGACACCGTGGACGTACCATCGGTGACGCGGTCGGTGCCATTGCCAAAGTGGGCTGACGCCGTGGAGCAAGGGCGGCGGATCGTCCGTGCGAATCTCATCGAACAGAACCTGCCTGGATTATCAGTGGCGGTCGGTGTAGGTGGCGAAATCGTATGGGCCGAAGGCTTTGGCTGGGCCGATCTCGAGGGCAAGGTGCGCGTCACGCCAGAAACGCGGTTCAGGATCGGGACCGCATCCAAGGTACTGACCTCTGCGGCAGTCGGTGTGCTGCTGGAGAAGGAGCGGCTGAAACTCGATGACGTGATCCAGACTTACGTACCTGAATTCCCGGAAAAGCAGTCGCCCGTGACTATCCGCCAGTTGATGGGGCATCTGGCCGGCGTCAGGACCGATGGCGGTGACGAAGGGCCGCTGTATTCTCAACACGGCGAGCGGCCCGTCGACGCACTGCAATTTTTCGCAGAGAAGTCGCTGCTGTTCGAACCAGGGACGGAGTACCGCTATTCGAGCTATGGCTGGATCCTGGTTAGCGCGGCCGTCGAAGCCGCCGCGCACGAACCGTTCCTCGACTTCATGCGGAAACAGATTTTCGAGCGGCTGGGCATGGACGATACAATGGCCGATTCTACGACCTCGGCCAGGGGGGATAGGGCGACCTCCTATTTCCCGAGATTCGCAGCGGATCCCCGTTACGGTCCGGATCTGATGCGCGATGTTGACTTGTCCTGCTACGCGGGAGCCAGCGTGTTTCTGTCCACGCCGTCCGATCTGGTACGTTTCGGTACGGCGATCAACGGAGGCAAGCTACTGCAACCCTCCACCGTCCAATTACTTCAGACGTCACAGCGACTGTCCTCGGGAGAGGTGACGGGTTATGGTATCGGCTGGGATCTCGAGACTGTTGATTTGGCTGGTGAACCCACGCTTTCGGTCGGCCACGACGGGGAGTTGCTGGGCGGTAACGTGGTGTCCCTCATGACGTTACCGAAGCAGGGGATCGTTGTGTCGGTCACTTCGAACATCTCTTACGCGGACACGTCGGCTATTGCATTGAAAATCGCGCAGGCCTTTGCGGAGCAAGAGAGAAGTCCAACACGCAAGTGATACGAGGAATGCGAGCCTTTCGGGATTGGGGATTAACTTCATCACCAGTGGTCGCCGGATGTGTTGTATTGCGAGCAGAATTTTGATTTGGCAATTCGCGGAAAGCTCGCCGCGCTTGGGCACAAGATCCGAGTCACGACTGGGGCCGGAATTTGCCAAGCGATCAGTTTTGACACAAATCCGGACTGTTCACCGGCGTTCACGATCCACGAACTAATGGCAAAACAGCAGGTCGATAATAAACAATTGTGAAATTTGGCAATTGCACTTTCAATATTCAGTTGACGTCTTCCTATTGCCGAATGTTCGGCATACGATGGTTTGTGTTTGCTTATTTCCAAGGTTATTGCCATGAATGAACGACAGCTTTTGGATCGAATCGCCTGTGATTCTCGGGTCGTGGTCGGCAAGCCCGTCATCAAAGGGACCCGGTTGACTGTTGAGTTCATTTTGAGTCTTTTGGCGCACGATTCCTCGGTCCAGGAAATTCTCGATGAGTACGCTGGATTGACTCGTGAAGACGTGCAAGCGTGCCTGCTTTTTGCGTCACATTCTCTGGGTAACACGACATTCATGCCGCTGGCGGAGACCGCGTAAATGCGATTTCTGGTGGATGAGTGTACTGGCCCGAAAGTCGCGCATTGGTTGCGAAATCAAGGGCATGAAGTTTTTTCGGTTTACGATGAAGCTCGTGGAATGGACGATTCCGCGATTCTCAACAAGGCGTTATCCGAAAACTGGATTCTCCTAACGAATGATCGAGACTTTGGAGCAAAAGTGTTTCGTGAACACCATTCTCATCGAGGCGTGGTGTTTCTCCGACTTCTTGACGAGCGCTCTGCGAAAAAGATCGATGCAATTCGTCGGCTCCTGGAAAGCTATGCCGATCAATTGGCGGATCGTTTTGTCGTCGTAACTGAATCGCAAGTGCGATTCTCGCCCGCGACGCCGTAAGAAGGTCGCACCTTTTCTCATGTTACGTAAGGGTGCAGGCGATGCCCAACGACAAACGACAGAGACGCAAGTTGCACGCTCTGGATGAAAACGGCATGGTTTTGTGTAACCCTCGCGACAAGGAAGCCGCGCATCGGGCTGAAATGGAAGGCATTGCAACGGCAGATCGCACCGCGGTAAGTTGCAAAAAATGTTTGTTGTTGCTTTACAAGGTCGTGAAAGCTCAGACTGAAGGGCCATGACGTTCGCTGAAAGCCTCCAAGCAAACCGAAAGCCAAATATCTTTTTCGAAAGTTGTATGCTGTCACGAGTCCATCGATGTGCGCATCAAGAGGCTCCAGTTGCGGGGCGCGGGACTTCGGAACACTTTATTCGCTCTTCGAAATGATACGGATTAGGTCAAATTATCATTCCTTGTTTTACTCTGGGTCGGTTGTCGACTTAGGCTCTCGTATCTGCCTGCAAAATCATCGTCGGTCGATCCATCCTCAGACTCAATTGCAATCGAAGTAGTGCCAGCGATTAGTGCGGAATAGCTTGAATTGCCGATTGAAAGCACAATATCGAAGAAACGATAACGGCCCGCAAGCAATTTTCCGATAATGGGTGATGAGTACGACCGCCCAACGGTACTCAACTTGCCTCGCCACTTCTGAGCCATTCCAGACCGCAGCCTCGTGGTTGGGAAATTGAATTCAGCAAAACAATTGGATTCGCCACACCTACAATTATCAATTCAATTTTGCGCCAATAGGATACTTCTCCAATGATTCACCGTCGGCAGTTCATTGGTTCCGCCGCCGCGCTTTGCGCTGTGGCACCGGTCTCTCGACTTTTTGGCAATACGTTTTACTCCGCCAACACGGAGAAATCGAATTGGACGTGTACCACGATTCAAACGATTGCTCGAGACAATGGCAATCAGCCGCCGGTTGTCACGGGGATCTCGATTCAACCAGCGGGCAAATGGCTTGCGGTCGTTGGAGACGATCACGCGGTAAGTCTTCTCGACATGAACCGCCTGGAATTCGTCAGCCATTTCGCGCGGCATCGCGACTGGGTTCGCACGGTAAAGTTTTCTCCTGACGGTAAATACTTGGCGACCGCAGGAAACGACTCTCGGCTCTTGGTTTGGGGCATGGAAACACCCGGCCAAGTCCGTGAGTTGGCGTCGCATCCACAAGCCATCATCAAATTGGACATTAGCCCGGACGGTTCGCGCATCGCCACGGTTGGTTTTGAAGACCAGCTTCGCGTATACAATGCGACGACGGGACGGCGCGAGTGGTCGGCGAATTGTCCGTGCAACGATATGGACTCGGTCGCGTTTTCGCCGGACGGCAACTGGGTTGCGGCGGGCGGTCGAAACGGCATGATCCGCGTTTGGGACAGTAAATCAGCCAACGTCGAGACTGAATTTCAAGCCCATAAAACCCGGATTCGCAGCATTGAATTTACAGCCGATGGCCAGATCGTCTCCTGCGGCAACGACTGCGTGGTGACGATTACGAATCCAAGCGAACCGAGCGCAGCCCGATCGCTGACGCGGCACGGCGGAAAACTTTTCGCAGTAAAGTTGCTTTCACAAAATCGATTAGTGACCGGTGGCAGCGACGATTTGATACACGTCTGGGATTTGACAACGATGCAAAAGGTCGAGACGCTTTCGGGCCATTCGGGCACCGTCTCGTGTTTGGATAGTCAAGGCACGATTTTGGTCTCGGGCAGTTACGATACCCAAATTCGTATCTGGGAATCGCAGCAGCGCGCGTCGGTGGCTGATGGCAACCAATCGTTTGGCGCGGATTGGAACAAGTTCAACGGAATCAAGTGATCGGCGTCGCTATCGGGAACTTGGCACGGAACGCCAGTTCGTTAAGTTAGCGCCGCATCAAATGTCAGGGAGGACGCGAAATTGGGATTCTTTAAACGATTGACGCAATTCGGTACACGTCGCGCCCAAAGGCAAGCAGCGACGGCTCAAAATCCGCTACGAGCTTGCCGGTTCGAAGCAATGGAAGCGCGACGCATGCTCGACGCCAACCCAGTTGTAGCCGGCGTCACATACCTCGAAGGTGACGGCGGCAGCGACGATTCGCCCGACTATTTTGAAGTCACTTTCCAGGGCGGTTCTGCAACCTCAACGCTGACTCAGTTCGTCATCAACGGCGACCAAGACCATAGCGGTACGCTGTCGGACGGCGACATGTTTTTTGACGTGTCGTCCTCAAGTCCCGGCACCGGCGGCTTTCATCCATTCCAATACAATGCCGCGCGTAGCCTGGGCCTCAACGCGAGTGACATCGTTTCGTTTTCGGTTTCAGACGATGGACTGCGATTGACGGTTGACGTTCGCAATTTCGTGGCCGGCGACCGACTTGCTTTCACGATTGACGTGGATGAAGTCGAGCGGGATCGCGTCGACAAGATCGCGTCCGGCGTGGAGTTCGAGCGAACGCTTTTCCAAGCGACTTTTGAGGACGCGCATTACACGTTTCAGCCGCGCGACGTCGCAGTGAATCATTTGCTGGAAGGTGGCGTGAACCAACTTCAGCACAGCGGCGTGTTTTATGACGAATACAATCAGTTGTTTGCTCGCGGCGGAGAACTCGCCGGAACCGGGCTCAACCTGCATTTGGATGCCGACCAACAATCACCCGATCGCAGTGACGGAAGCCTCGACGTTTACAATTTGGTTCCCAAACCGGTTACGATTTCAGGTCAAGTCTATCACGACGAAGATCTCGATTGCGTGCGTGATTCTGGGGAAACCGGCATCGCGGGCGTCAGTATCGGACTGCAAAAATTCAATACCGCTACGAGCCGATATGAACACGTTGCCACGACCACGACCGACGCAAACGGGCAGTACCACTTCGGGACTGAATTGGATTTGCAACCCGGCAAGTATCGCATCGTCGAGACGCAACCCGATGGGTATCTCAACGTCGGTGCCGACCCAGGTACCGTTGAAGGAACGGATACAGGCGCAGTCGAAAACGTATCGGGGCAACCGAACGTGATCACGGAAGTCACAATCCCGCTTGGCAACAATGCTGCGGTTAATTACGACTTTTGCGAAGTCCGGCCAGCGTCGATCAGCGGCCACGTATGGCATGACCGCGATGACGACGGAGTTATCGACTCCGGCGAAGAACGCCTTACAAACGTGCTGATTCAAATTACGCGGATCGGCAGCAAACCAGGACAAGACGATCCGTTCGCGAGCACAGCACCGATCTTTGTGCGCACTGACTCGAACGGTTTCTACGAAGCAACCGGGTTGCCGCCAGGCATTTACGAAGTAGTCGAAGTCAACACGTATCCTCCCGGGTCCAATCCGCTCAACGGCTACATCGATGGCAAAGATTCCGTCGGCCAAGTCGACGGTACGATCAACGGCACCAAAGTCAACGATCGCTTTAATCAAATAATGTTGCGCCCGGATGACGCGGGGGTGCAATATAACTTTGGGGAACTCAAGCCCGTTTCGATCAGCGGCTACGTGAGCATTACGACGCCCGATGGCGAGTGCCTGGATCCTGAAGATCCGGGATATCGACCGATTGCCGGCGTCACGATTCAGTTGCTTAACGCCAACGGCGCGCTCCTAGATACGACGCTTACTGACGCCAACGGTTTGTATTCGTTCGAGAACTTGGCACCGGGAACGTACAGCGTTGTCGAAGTCCAACCGGGTGGCTATCTCGACGCCGAAGACTCCGCGGGCACGGTAGACGGAACGACCCACGGTAACGTTTTGTCGAACGATCGAATTTCGCAAATCGTTTTGATATCCGGCCAAAACGGCGTGAATTACGAATTCTGCGAACACCTGCCGGCTTCATTGTGCGGCCAAGTCTGGCACGATCGCAACGACGACGGAATTCGCGGTCCAGGCGAAGAAGCAATTGCCGACGTGGTCATCGAGTTGTACGACGCGCAAGGCAACAAAATCGCTGAGACGCGAACCGACGCTGACGGAAAATATTGCTTTAACGATCTCGTGGCCGGCGAATACTTCGTCAAGGAAATCCAGCCAACGGCCTACGATGACGGCAAAGATTCTTTGGGCGACGTTTTCGGTGTTGAAAACGGCGAAGCCCTAAACGATCAGTTCCGCTTCATCGATTTGAAGTACGGCGATCACGGCGACAACTATGACTTTGGCGAATTGAAGTTCGGCTCGATCGCGGGTCGCGTTCACGCGGACGCGAACGGCGATTGCGAGTTTGAACCTGAAGCAGGTGACCTACCATTGGGCGGCGTGGTGCTTGAACTGTTGGATTCCAGCGGTGCGGTGATTGGGACCACGACGACAAACGCACAGGGGCTATATAGCTTTAATGGCCTGCGTCCGGGAACTTACACCGTTCGCGAAGTCCAACCCGAAGGCTACATCGACGGCGAAGAAATGGTTGGCACCGTCGGCGGCTCGCAAGTCGGAACTCTGGCGAATGATTTGCTCTCTGGCATCGTCATCGGTTCAGGCAGCAACGGCGTTAACTACGATTTTTGCGAACACATTCCGGCGTCATTGTGCGGAAATGTTTGGCACGATTTGGACAATGACGGCGTCCGCGAAAGCAGCGAACCAGGAATTGCCAATGTCACGATTCAATTGTGGAATGCCGCAGGTACTCTCATCGCCACCACGACTACGGATTCGACCGGCGAATATTGTTTCGAGAATTTGATCGCAGGCGAATACTACGTGAAGGAAATTCAGCCGACCGGTTACTCCGACGGTAAAGAAAGTCTTGGCAACGTCGACGGAACGACGGTCGGCGTGAAAATGGCAGACCAATTCGGCAACATTGTCCTTGTCGGCGGCCAGCACGGCGACGATTATGACTTTGGTGAAATTAAGCTTGGCCGGCTCAGCGGTTACGTCCATACCGACAACAACGGCAATTGCATATACGACGCGAATCAAGGCGAGCTTCCGCTTTCCCGCGTCACGATGCAATTAGTCAATAGCTTTGGAATTGTCATCGCAACGAAGACGACTGACGCCAACGGCTTTTATCAATTCGATCAATTGGTTCCCGACACTTATTCCGTTCGCCAACTCCAGCCTAATTCGTATTTCTCGGTTGGCCAAACGGTCGGACAAACCGACACGGGTGCGGCCGGCACCGGCAACGACAGCGTGGCCAATACGATCACCGGCATCCAAGTCGGATCAGGCGCAATACTCGTGCAGTACAACTTTTGCGAGCAAGCTCCGGCCAAAATCCAAGGCCGCGTTTGGGAAGATGGTCCACGTTTTAGTACCGAAGACGGTCTGTTGCCGAGCAATTATCGCGATCAACGAGACGGAGTTTACCAAGCCGGAACGGACACTCCGATTACCGGCGTGCGCATGACGCTTTGGTATTACACCGATATTGCGAGTGGTTCGCTCAATCCACGTCAAGTGACTTTGGCCGATGTGCTGCCAGGATTTTATTCGCACATGACTGGCTTGCCCGGCAACACTCCGGTCTACTTACTAACGGACGCCAACGGAGAATATTGCTTCGGGGGCTTGAAGGCCGGAAGCTATATCGTGTTGCAAGAACAGCCGACCGGTTTTGCCGACGCAAACGACGTTCCGGGCACGACAACGGGCTTTACGTTTAACTCAGAAATCGAAGTCCTGTTGGCACCGACGATCTTGACGGACTCTTTTACAAACCGTCAACTATTGGACTCGGTTAACGCGATTCAAGTCACCGCAGGCGGAATATCATTTCAGAATAACTTTACGGAAGTTCGCGTTACGACTACGCCGGATAATCCGCCATTCCTACCACCACCGCCTCCTTTTTCGCCTCCGCCTCCATCGCCTCCAGGACCGCTGGGTTTGTACTTGGCTGGCGCACAAGGCGCGAATGTGTTCAACGTAGTTGGCAGTAGCGTGGCAATCGGCATCGACGCCGGCCCCGGTGTTTCCGAATACACGTGGCATTTGAGCGTGGTGAATGCAGGCGATCCACGCGGCGACGGCAACATCGCCGAATCCCGTGATAGTGTCTCGATGAACGCCAGTTTCTCGGATGACTCGCAATGGGGCCGCTCAGACATGGACGAGACCTCTTGGTCGTTCGGGACCAAAGACGGAGATCGGTTCGCGCTCAAATCCAATGGCAGCCGGTTCGGCATGATGGACGGCTTCCCGCTCGCCGGTGACTGGAATGGAGACGGCATCGACGAGATCGGCGTCTTCTGGAACGGCTTTTGGTTCATTGACGTCGACGGCAATCAGCAATTTGACAAAAATGACTTGGTCGCCAAGCTCGGCAATAGCGACGATCAAGCCGTTGTCGGCGACTGGGACGGCGATGGCAAAGACGACATCGGAATCTTTGGCCCAATCTGGCCGAACGATGAACCAGCGATCGCTCAAGATCCTGGCCTTCCGAATCCGGCGAATCGATTGGTTCATCGGCCGAAGAACACGCCGCCGCGATTGGACGAAGCCACCGAAGGCGCACGCATTATGCGCTTGACCAGCGCGGGCAAAGCTCGTGCGGACCTAATCGATCACGTATTCCGATTTGGCAAAGCGAACGACATCGCCATCGCTGGCGATTGGAACGGCAGCGGTATTCGCAGCATCGGCATTTTCAACAATGGCAATTGGATGCTCGATGCCAACGGCAACGGCCGCTGGGAATCCGAGGATACGCAGTTCACGTTTGGCCGCGAAGGCGACTTGCCCGTGGTCGGTGACTTCAACGGTGACGGCATCGAAGAAGTCGGTGTGTTCCACGATGGGACGTGGTCGATCGATATCAACGGCAACCGCGAGGTTGACGCCCAAGACCTTGTATTCGAATTGGGCGATGTAAGCGATTTGCCCGTGGTCGGCGACTTCAACGGCGACGGCGTGGACGAACCCGCTCTATATCATCGCGGCGGTCACTCTCACGTCGCAGGCTTGTAACGTCGAATTACGAATCGGTTTCGGAAAAAAATCAATCGGCCAGCGCTGAACCCGCTGGCCGTTTTCGCAACTCACCAGAACCTTCTTCCCCTCAAATTCGATCCAGCGGAGTGCTCTCGTGCAAGTGATGGCGCACGAGTCCGCCTTCTGGTTCGCGCGGGTCAAGACACACATTCGATGATGGAAACACGTATTGCCAGCTCGGTTCTCGTTCGGCCGTGGGGTACTTTCGCCGTAACGCATACGGCAATGACGCCCTTCCTAGTCCGCGTGACAAATCCGCTTTGTGGAGCCTACGGACACGCTCAAGTTGGTCGATCAAACGTGGCTGTAGACATCTGGGCAACGGGACCGCGCGGTCCTTGTCGCCTTTCCCTTCTCGGACCATCAATACATCACGCGAAAGATCGACATCCTTGACGCGTATGCGGCAGCACTCCATCAGTCGAAGTCCCGAGCCATACAACAGCTCGATCATCAAGCCCGTCGGCGTGCGCGGGACGTGGCTCAAAAGACAACGGACTTCATCCACCGACAAAACCGTGGGTAATCGTTGCGGACGTTTGGCCCGCACTGCATCCAACCAGGGAAGCTCGCGGTCGAGAACATTTTTGTACAAAAACAAGATGGCCGCCAAGGCCTGATTCTGGGTACTGGCCGATACTCTTCGTTGCACGGCCAAATCGGTCAGAAACGACTCGATTTCCAGCTTCCCCATTTCCAATGGATGCCGCTTCTTATGAAACAAGATAAACCGCCGTATCCACTGAGAGTACGACTTTTCCGTTCGCCACGAGTAGTGTAACAATTGACAGCGGTGGCGAACTTGATCGAGCAATCGAGGCTTCTTGGCCGGCGCTGCCGCCGGAGGTGACCCGCTCTGAGATCCGAGAGGGACAATGTGCATGGTTTCTCCCTTCGATGAATTGGAGAGTATTTCCTAGGCGATTTGCACGGCCCTGCCGCATAAGTGTACATGTGTACACTCATGCCGTCGCCGTGTAAAGCAGCCCACAACCGGCGCCATGATTTATCCTGTTACTCAGAATTTGGTCGATGTTTATCGCGTTACTCGGAACTAATTCCGAGTTTGCCGGTCGGAATTCTCGCTTTCACGGTTTCTTTACTCTCCAGACCCGCTCCCTAAGTTGGCCAAAAATTTGACTTTTCACAGCGATTTGTTAGATTGTCGACACCGGAATGAGCCCTTTGCGGCCAACCCCCACGCCACGTTATCACGCCGCCCAAGGCCGACTGCGTTCCGGCTAATAATTGTTCGGCGCCAGAGGGCGCTTTCCCGTCACGTTAAAGGCAATACCGTTCAAGTTTTCATAACCACTGTCTCCGCAAAGGTTTTGGTCAACGGTGGCAGTTTTCGATGTTCGGGTCGTTTTTTGTTCCAGCGTGACATTTTACGTTTGATCACACGAGGGTTGATTCGGTTGCGACGTACAGGAATTGTTTCTTCACATAGTTCGCTGAGCAGTGTCCGGTACCAGCGATCAAGGCTTGACTCACTTCGCGTATCGCATTCGGGCAGGCGACACTTGATAATTTGAAAACAACCTTTGAAGGACAACCGGTCAACATCCAGGCCGACGTTTTCAGCCGCTTCAAGCATCATGGCTCGCGTCACGAAATGCGCGAGTGAAACGGCATACAGTTCCTGCGTAATTCCATCGATTGTTTCGCTCCGCAAGTTCGTAGTTTTCTCGGCGCGGCAAGGGTCTTGATGGGTTTTCTGTTCGTCAAATACCAACTCCGATTCCCAACGCTCGTGATACTCACAGATCAGCTCCATCGCGGGAAACTCGTCGGCATCGAACAAGTTTGTCATCAGACGATGAACTTCGCCGTGACCGGTCCGCTGCGGATCGTCCAGCGTGTACTCGATGACTCGGACCAGAATTCCATTTTTGTTATTCTCGCGGTACCAACTGCTGGGATAAACGTATGCTAAATATGATTCATCCGACAACCGTTCTACCGGTTTGAACACCATGGACTTTTGAATCCGAATCAACAGTTTGTGCTTTTCGTGCAATATTTCCCAGCTTTTGTAGCTAAAAAACCCGCGGTCTTCGATCAGCAACGCATCCGGCGGGATCGAATCCCAAAGCTGCATTACAAGTTTTTTCTCACTGTCGTTCCAGCCGCCGAAGGCGAACGCCAGCTCCACATGCGTACCGACTTCCACGAGGCTCACTTTGCGAAGTTGCGGAAACGGACCTTCGCCGCGACTTCCGGATGAACGCCCAAAATGCTGAAGTGCTTCGCTGTCTGGAATATCCAGGACGGTACCATCAATGGCCACTTTTCGCAGGCCATGGAAATAGGCTCCCGGAGTGTTCTCCGTCGCCATAGGCCGGACGACCACGCGATGCAGTTGCCGTAGTGGCTCACTTCCCAATCGCTGCCGGGCAACACACAGGCTCGAGCGAGCTGGCGTCTTCTCACCTTCCCGAAGCCGTCGTGCATGTCGGAAAACTTGCTTGATTGGCATTTCCGTAAACAGCCCCATCCCGAGCACGACCCAGATCATGACTTCCGAAGTCAACGTGCAACGATGACGACTCTGCTTGCCACAGGCAGCCAATACTGCTGCGATGACTTGGGGCGAAATGATCTTCTCTAATCCACTCATTCGATCTAAAATCCGACCCGATTCATCGGGTGCCAATCTTGAGCATCCTTGCTCGTTCATGTCACGACTCCTTGCTGGTATTGGTTTTTGACGAAACGCAACACTAGCAGGAGTCGTGATTTATGAAAACTTGAACGGTATTGACGTTAAAGGAGTCACGATGTCAGCGGAATCCAAGTTCTGTCCGAAGTGTCAGGGGTCTATGGTTCGGGGCTATCTGCTCTCGGGAGTTATTGTCCCGTGGTTCGAGGGGGAACCGATGGAGGCGATCCTCGGCGGGGCCAAGCCGCCGTCAGGACAAGGCTTGCCGAACGCCACTTTTCGCTGTGCCAAGTGCGGGTATCTGGAAATGTTTGCAGGCCCGGAGTATGGCCCCAAGTGAACCTGCCGAACCAGGCGCTGCTGAGCGTGGTCGTTCGGCGGACTGAAAACGAAACCAAAGAGGATAGCGGCTATGTTTGGCTCGAAGAACTTGCTGTTTGCGTTCGGGTTGGGCGTCTTCGGCTTGGTGCTGACGACTGGCGCTCTGGCCGGGACCCTTGAGTTGCCTCAATTGCTGTTGTTTATGTTTGGGCTTGTTGTCATCTGGATGTCCGCGCTGTTCGGTCCGATCATGTACTGGCGGGAAAGGGATCGCACCCGCGCCGGCGAAGCGCCTCGGGAAGGGGAAGACAAGGCCGCGCGGAAAGGCGCTGCACCTTGACCGCGGCGGCAGGTGAGTTTGGTCATTCGGGAGTGTTGGAGGTTCACAGATGGAGGTTCACAGATGAAGGATACAGGTGCTTGCCCGAAGTGCGCAACCCACGACATCATTCGCGTCCCTGGTGAGAAGCGAAGTATGACCGGAGCGGTCGGCAACCTTGTCGCCGCCGGGTTGCTCAGCCATGTCGTCGTCTCGCGATTCGTGTGCTGCGGGTGTGGGTACTCGGAGGAATGGATCGAGTCGGCCGACGACCTTCAAAAGTTGCGGGGTCAGTACGGCCAGACTTGAGGCGGTTCGCGCCGAACAAAGCGGTCAACCCGAGCGGCGGATCGGGCGGATTCTGAAATCAAAGGTTCTTGGCCGCCGCCGGGTTACCTTGGTCGTTCCCCTGACCTAAAACAGCACGCCCTGAGACAACCGTTTTGCGGCTGACTCGCAATACTGTTCGCTGATGTCGATCCCAATTGCGTGACGCCCTTCGGCCTTACACGCAACTAGCGTTGTGCCGCTCCCCATGTATGGGTCTAGCACTGTTTTTGCCTCTGGCAAAAAGCCAAGGCACCACTTCAACAGCCCTACGGGCTTTTGTGTTGGGTGTACCCGCTTGCCGTCTGGGTTTCTGTCTGCAACGTATGACTTGCTTGGTTTGTCCATGTTCGTCCACGCCAGCTCAAAATCTGCCATCGTTGGCATTCGCGATGTTTTTTCCCATGACAACCAACAACGGCTTCCGGGGAGGTTGTAATAGTTTCCGCCCCAAATAATCGATGTGTCCGCAGACTCAATGAGCCAATCGACTAACCACGCTCTAACCTTCTCGGCGTCCCATTTGAACGCGGCTTCATACATTGGGTTTGCTGCCCATGTTCCGCCGCTCCACTTGTCTCCGTGTCCGTATGGTGGATCTGTCAACAACAAATCCACCTTCGGGAGAAACGGCAAAACCTGCCGACAGTCTGCATTGTAAATTGTGCAATGCTGATCCTGATAGTACGGCTTGAACGGCACCGGCAGGGGAACAATTGCATGTACCGGAGCAACCGGCGATGTCGTTTCTGTAGTCATAGTTTTTCCTCGGTTGCCCGGTAATGCAAAGCGTTGAACTAAACCGCTTCACTTTCCTTTGTTCTTCACTGCTCTCTGCGCGCAGTGTTCTTGCGGCCTGGCTGGCTGCTTTATTAGCCGGCTGATTTTGTGCTGTGACTTGAGTTGCGGCGTGACGTGCCGCTCTGGTAG
>JANNYC010000032.1:0-68566 GCA_031409895.1 Planctomycetota bacterium | reverse complement strand
ACACGCCTTTAAAAATTTGGAGACGAAGCAATTTGAAATGAGTTTAATGACGGTGGTACAAATGAGGATAGCGAAGTTGCAACTATGTTTAACACCAGCAGCCATTAAACACACCCCCAATTTGGCGAAAAACCTAAGCAGTTCCATTTTTGGTGTGGCGGTATTCGCAGTGCTGGAAGTAATTTCGGTATTCTGGTTCGGCGAGCGGATCCCTGCGACCTTGTGGCTGGAGAGCTTGTCCATCACCACGATGTCACAGGTTTCCACAATAATTGCCGAGCGTCAACATCGAAATGATAGGCATCGGCCAATTGAACAATCAATGACCTAAATAGGCCATATCCAGAGATTAGTCGAATGTCGAAGTGCATAGTGTCGACGGAAAGAGAGGATGTCGATGCTCAAGCCTTGGCCAACACAGGCGATTGAAGCGTTGAAAACGATGGTTCGGTGGGGAGCGAAAAAATTGCCAAACTAGAAGTGAAAGAACGCCTAACCCAAGCAACGGGGCGATGTTACAGCGAGCCGCGCTAAGTCAGATTTTGCAATGCGAGTTCAACCCGAATTTCAATTCGGGATTTGGGAAAAATGAACGAACGGCAGGTTCGGCGTGCGGCTTGGCGACCAAGGTCGCTTGTTCGAGTCAAGAACCGTACACTCGCCAAAACGCTCGGGAACAAATTGCTCCTCGGCGGTTGTTGTTGCAATTTTGCTCCGAAACGGCCTCGTCGCATGGGAAGAAAACGCGAACGCTTGGCGATTCCCTTTGTTCGCAAACTAAAAGACCTCCCGGCTCATTCGCGATCGGGAGGTCTTGCACTTGGTTGTTGTTTCACTATTAATCAATCCCGGACTGAGCTTAAAAACTACACGATGATTTGGACAACATCCCCCTCTGAATTCGTCGCGCCATCCAGCAAGGATTTTAATTTCAGGTCCGTGATTTGGTCGCTGGCACTGATGATAAACAAGTCAGCACCGGACGAGCCGGTCAATTTGTCTACGTCGCCATCGTTGCCAGTGGCTAGGTCAACCGTGTTCGCAAGCGAGTCAGCGGTATCGACGTTGGTCGAATCGCCATTTCCTACTTCGGCAAGCCACGCGTTCATCAAGGCTCGCAAGTCCGCATACGATGCACCGACAAAATCACCTGCGATCAAGATATCGTTGCCGGACGAACCCACCAGGCGATCCGCTCCATCGCCACCAACGATCACGTCGTGGCCGGATGCCCCAGTGATTGTGTCGTTGCCATTATCGCCTGAAAGCACATCGTTCCCCGAACCCCCAGTGATGTCGTCGTTGTTATTGCCGCCGTGGGCTTCGAGAATAGCCGAACCGTTCATAACAATGCAATCATCGCCATCCAGCGTGTACACGATGACTCGCTGAGTTACTGGGTTCACGTAGAACGAGCCAGCCGAACTTCCATTGATCGAAACGGATACGGAACCCGTGTTGCTCGAGTTGATTACGATGCCACCTTCGCCACAACTTCCCGATCCGCAGTCGTTGCCATTCGTCCCGATCACGACAAGGTTCCCGTCACTGTCGGTCGTCACGAAGCCCGTGGTTGGAGCCAACACCGTCAGCGTCCCATTGAAGAACGTAAACGAGTAATTCGTCGCCGCCAAACTGCCCAAGCCCGCCGTAATCGCATACGGACCAATTGGACTAAACTGAGTCGCGCTGGTCGTCAGACCGGCACTTCCCGTGACGCCGCTGGTCGCCAAATTCTCGCCGCCGACGAAGCCCGCGATAACAGCCGTGAATGTCGGGTTTAATATGCCAAACAACCTGCTGAAGTCGTCTGCCGTGACGGTCAATACGGATTGAGCGATGTTGACCGCTGCGGTTCCGCTTTCGTCGAGATAGTTGAGACCACCTTCGAAGTTCCAGCTACCTGTTCCGCCAGGAGCGTTGGTGAAGCCCGCTCCAAACGTTAAGCTGCTGCCCACCGCTGGAGGATCGCCAGCCACCCCGACGACCGAACCGGTCAAGTTATGTTCGGCCGCATCGTAGGTCCCGCTGTAGGGGTTGATCGTGACGACCGCGTCCGCTTGAGCGATGTTGACCGCTGCGGTTCCGCTTTCGTCGAGATAGTTCGTGCCGCCTTCGAAGTTCCAGCTTCCAGTTCCTCCGGGTGCGTTGGTGAATCCTGCTCCGAACGTTAAGCTGCTGCCCACCGCTGTAGGATCGCCCGCCACGCCGACGACTGAGCCCGTCAAGTTATGTTCGGCCGCATCGTAGGTTCCGCTGTACGGATTGATCGTGACGGCCGCGTCCGCTTGAGCAATCGTGATCGCTGCGGTACCGCTTTCGTCGAGATAGTTGAGACCACCTTCAAAGTTCCAACTTCCGGTACCGCCGGGAGCGTTGGTGAAACCTGCTCCAAACGTCAAGCTGCTACCAACCGCTGTTGGGTCGCCCGCCACGCCGGCAACTGAGCCCGTCAAGTTATGCTCGGCTGCGTCATACGTTCCGCTGTAGGGATTGATCGTGACCGACGCGTCCGCTTGCGCGATATCGATCGCTGCGGTTCCACTCTCGTCTAAATAGTTGAGGCCACCTTCGAAGTTCCAGCTACCTGTTCCGCCGGGAGCGTTGGTGAAGCCCGCGCCAAATGTTAAGCTGCTGCCCACCGCTGTAGGATCGCCAGCCACCCCGACGACCGAACCGGTCAAGTTATGCTCGGCCGCATCGTAGGTTCCGCTGTAGGGGTTGATCGTGACGACCGCGTCCGCTTGAGCGATATCGATCGCAGCGGTTCCGCTTTCGTCGAGATAGTTGAGACCAACTTCGAAGTTCCAGCTTCCCGTTCCGCCAGGAGCGTTGGTGAAGCCTGCTCCAAACGTTAAGCTGCTGCCCACCGCTGTAGGATCGCCCGCCACGCCGACGACTGAGCCCGTCAAGTTATGCTCGGCCGCATCGTACGTCCCGCTGTAGGGGTTGATCGTGACCGCTGCGTCCGCTTGGGCGATGTCGATCGCTGCGGTTCCACTCTCGTCGAGGTAGTTGAGACCACCTTCAAAGTTCCAGCTCCCCGTTCCGCCAGGAGCGTTGGTGAAGCCTGCTCCAAACGTTAAGCTGCTACCAACCGCTGTTGGGTCGCCCGCCACGCCGGCAACTGAGCCCGTCAAGTTATGCTCGGCAGCATCGTACGTACCGCTGTAGGGGTTGATCGTGACCGCTGCGTCCGCTTGCGCGATATCGATCGCTGCGGTTCCACTCTCGTCGAGGTAGTTGAGACCACCTTCGAAGTTCCAGCTCCCCGTTCCGCCAGGTGCGTTGGTGTAGCCTGCTCCAAACGTTAAGCTGCTGCCCACCGCTGTCGGGTCGCCCGCCACGCCGACAACTGAGCCAGTCAAGTTATGCTCGGCTGCGTCGTAGGTTCCGCTGTAGGGATTGATCGTGACAACAGCGTCCGCTTGCGCGATGGTGTCGGTAATAGTCGTAGCGCTGACGTTATTATAGTTGCCAGTGACGTCGCTGAAGCTCCAGAAGTCGGCGGCATACGTGCCCGCGTTGGTGTGCGTCGTGCCGGAGAGGTTCAGACCACTCAAGCTCTCGCTCAAGACCCCCGTGGCGCTGCCGGTCGCCGTGTGGGACGCCGCGTTGTACGTCACGCTATATGGCGTGACCACAATCGTTGCGTTAGCCTTGTTGACGGTGTACGTATCGTCGTCGCTGCTCCCAGTGTGGTTGATGTCACCTGAGTATGTCGACAACACGCGGTATTGGCCGGCGTTGATTGGCGCGCCGCTCAACAGGACATCGTCGGTGGTAAGCGCAGTACCTAACGTGTTGTAGTACACCGTTGTGGTAGCGACCGTGTTCGTGTCACCGATACGGGTGACGGTGGTCCCAGTGATGCCTTGGGCCAAGCCACTGTACACCGCGCCGGACGGGACGCCGTCGTTCGTCGTCGTCGACGAGGCTTGGCCGACAATAACAACCGGCGACACCACGGTGAACGAACCAGCCGCACCATAGGTTCGGTTAGACCAGACGCTAGTCGTAAACGTTTTATTTCCGACCGCGGTGGCCGTAGCTGAGAACGTGATGTCGGCGTGGCCGAAGGGACGATCAATTTCGTTGGTCGCCGGAAGATTGCTTTTGAAGGAAAGCAACGTTGAAGTGGAGTTTGCGGCGTCATAAGTCCAAGATACGGGCGATCCGGTGCCGGCGTTGTCGTACGCCGCGATAGTGGGCGTTCCCACCAAGAACATCCCTGTGGGAATGGCAATGCGGATCGATCCCATATTCGGCTGTCCGCCTGGGTTGGTTGATGTGTTCGTAACGATCAGTGTGAATGATGTCGTGGACGAGAATGTCACTGAGGCGGGTGAGATTGAAGCTGTCGCAGTGGCTGAGTCCGTGAAATCCGTCGTCGCCACGGCGCTCGAGCTTAGCCCGGTGGCTGTGAGCTGGAGCGATGCTCCTATATATTGGTCCTCTACGAACCAAGTCGTACTGATATTGCCGTCGGCCGCGCCATCGTTGTCAGAGAAAATGCGATCGAGTGTTCCGTCACCGGTGATGTCTTGCTCATAGGGGTCGAAGCCGCCAACGCCGTCGACGACGAACCAGGCTTGATTACCGTCGGGGTAATCGGGCAGTCCATCGGTCCGGGCGACTTGGAATCGAACCAATTCACCAACCAAGAAATCGGTTCCGGGATCCGAGTTGTTGAACGCAGTGATGATTGCAGTTTGGCCCGGCGAGTAGTCGAACAAGTCCGTCATGACTTGAGCATTCAATAGTTCGCGGATTTCCAGCATTTCCATCTGCAAGACAGCACGGTGCTCGGCCGATTTCGCTTTGCGTCGCGACATGGACTTAGAAGTAAAGAGATTGGATTTGAGGCTCGAGATCTTGCGCGTGAAGGATTTCATGGAATACCCTAAGGGAAGAGGAGGCGAAAGCGTTAGAAGTGACTGCGATGGCGATCCAACAAAGTCAAGATCGCGCACTAAATGCTTCAAGCAGTATGATTGCCGCAAAGGACATTCAAAGCCTTTGATCGGACAGAAAACCGCACTTCGCGTCCCACGCGGAAATGCCGTGGCGCATTATGTTCATGGCGATTTCGGCAAAATGACGGAGCTGAGGAGCTGTTCGAGTTCAGTACTCCCCCAAGAGAGGTGGGTGTCGATGCGAATGGCACGCACAGGATTGGGATCGAAAGCGCCAGGTGGGATTTTAACGAGGTCTTTGCATGTGCAGACCAATAGGTTTGCGCAGGCCGATCGGGCTGCCGAAAGAAGTTGCAAGAACTCGTCGCCGCTGAAACGGTGGTGATCGGGAAACGAACGGAAGCCGACAAGTTGACCGGAAAGAGATTGCAGCGTGCGGCGAAAGTTTTCGGGTTGGCCGATGGCCGCAAAGCCGAATACGCGGGATGAACGCAGATCGGACAGTGGATGGCTTGTGCCGTGATCGTCTAGCAAATCAGTCGGCACGAATGTGGCTTCGGCCCAAACGGCTTCACGAATATAGGCCGCGATGGTTTTTTGAATGCTTTGCTTTCGTTCCGCTGAAACTTGATCGGCGCGAGTCAAAATGACGGCTTGGGCTCGACTCAGCGCGGACATTGGTTCGCGCAACAAACCGCGCGGCAATAAATGGCCGTAACCGAACGGTTCGGTGGCGTCGATCAGCACGATATCCAAATTGCGCGCGAGTCGGCGATGTTGAAAGCCGTCGTCCAAGATTAGGACTTGGGCATAAAATTCAGCGATCGCTCGCCGGGCCGATTGAACGCGATCGGCGGATTGCAAATGAAATAGATTCGGCACACGGAGTCGCAATTCCAAGGCTTCGTCGTTGAGATGTCCTCGTTCCGCGCCATAACCTCGGCTGAGCACGGCGGGTCGGATGCCTTGCTGCGTAAGCCATCGGGCAAGCCACAGAACAAACGGCGACTTGCCAGTTCCCCCGACCGTGAGATTGCCAACCGAGATAACCGGGACTTCGACTCGCTGCGCGCGGCGGATGTGCGAATCGAACAGCTTGTTTCGAAGATAGATTGCAGTTCTGTAACCCGCCGCGGGAATATGGAGCGAGCCTCGGATCAAGGTTGCGGATAGACCTTGCTTGCGGCCGGAAACTATTTCGCGAAATTCAGTCGCGTCGAACATCGGCAAACGGCAGAGCTAGGAAGACGAAGACAATTAGCCACAAAAGAACGCAAAGAGCACAAAGAAGAAATAACAACGATGAATCTAGGGCTGTCGAAAATTGGTACCCGGTTTCTATTGGTCCTTCTTGTCCCTTACGTCCTATGTGTTTCAGATTGAGGCTATTTGCCTTTTAAGCGGCGGATGATGGCGTCGGCCATTTCGCGCGTGCCGACGGCGGTCGGGTCGTCGCGATGGGTCTTCAAGTCGTAAGTCACGTACTTGCCTTCGGCGATCACGTCGCCGACTGCGCGTTCCAATCGGTCGGCGGCTTCTAGTTCGCCCAAATGTCGCAACATTAACATGCCGGACAAGATTACGGCGGTCGGGTTGACCTTGTTAAGGCCTTTGTATTTGGGAGCGCTGCCGTGTGTGGCTTCGAACACTGCACCGTTGGGTCCGATGTTGGCACCGGGCGCGACGCCCAAACCGCCAACGATCCCCGCGCACAAATCGGAGACGATATCTCCGTACAAATTTGGCAAGACGAGCACGTCGTACAACTCGGGCTTTTGAACAAGCTGCATACACATGTTGTCTACGATGCGTTCTTCGAATTCGATGTCGGGAAAATCCTTTGACACGCGAGTCGCGGTCGCCAAGTACAGCCCGTCGGTGTACTTCATGATGTTGGCTTTGTGAACGGCGGTGACTTTGCGACGTTTGTTCGCTCGAGCGTATTCGAAAGCGCAGCGGACGATACGTTCGGTTCCACTGATGCTGAGCGGCTTGATCGAGATGCCAGTTTCGTCTCCGGCGGTTTTGATTTTCTTGTCGGCGGGAAGCGAGTTGATGAATTCGATCAGTTGGGCGGTTTCTGGCTTGCCCGCTTCGAATTCGACGCCCGCATAAAGGTCTTCGGTGTTTTCTCGCACGATCACGATATCGATCGGCGTCTCAGAAAAGTAGGTGCGCACGCCGGGATACTGTTTGCATGGGCGAATGCAGGCAAACAAGCCGAGTTCCTGTCGCAGAAAAACATTGACGCTGCGAAAGCCCGAACCGACGGGCGTGGTGATGGGTGATTTCAACGCGCATTTCGTGCGACGAACCGAAGCGATCGTTTGGTCGGGGATCGGTGTTCCGGCGGTTTTCATGATATCGACGCCGGCTTCTTGAACGTCCCATTTAATAGAGACGCCGGTCGCATCGATGCAACGGCGAGCGGCTTCGGCAAGTTCCGGACCGGTGCCATCACCACGGATCAAAGTGACTTCGTGCGACATGAAAAACCTGTTCGTAAATGGTGTCAGTAAAAACGCGAACCCTTTGAGGACTTGGTAAAAAATAACTTGCAGAGTTGTTATCCCCTCACCCAACCCTCTCCCCAAAGGGGCGAGGGAACATTGGGAAGTTATTTGTTACCAAGTCGTAAAACGAGTCGGCAAACTAACACACGCTTTTCGAATCGTCAACGTCTTTATAAACGGCAAAAGGCTCTGAGTTCAGTGGGCGCGAAGACCGCCTCAACCGATAACGCCGCGAACGGATTCTCGCTAGAATGCTGAACGTGGGCGGTCGCTAATTCGAACATTATTTTAGCGGAGTGAATCACCATGTCGGACGCGGAACCAAAATCGGAAGGCCCGATGTGGCGACCCTTGTCGCGCGAGCAGCGGCGCGTGATCGGTGTGTTGATGGAGAAAGCCAAGACAACGCCGGAGGCTTATCCGATGACGATCAACGCGGTGACGACTGGCTGCAACCAAAAAAACAATCGCGCGCCGCAAATGGAACTTGAGTCAACGGAAGTTGAAACGATCTTGAACGAATTGCGAAAAGTGGGTGCAGTGACCGAACTTCAAGGTACGGGCCGCGTCAACAAATTCCGCCACAACATGTATCAATGGCTGGGCGTCGAAAAAGTCGAATTGGCAGTGATGGCGGAGCTGCTGCTGCGCGGGCAACAAACGGTCGGCGAGTTGCGGGCCCGCGCCGCACGGATGGAGCCGATCGCCGATATGAACGAGCTGAAGCCCGTGTTTGATCAGCTTGTTGCTAAGCGGCTCGTGCTTGAATTGACTCCGCCCGGTCGCGGACAAGTAATTACGCACAACTTGTATGCGGAGCGGGAGTTGCAAAAAGTTCGCGATTTAGTTGCGGCTGGTGGATTCGCTGAAACTTCTGATGAGGCCGACTCGGCGCCGCGCTTGACGCCAAGTTCGCCGCGCGCGGCGACAGACGTCAATGCGCAACTGCAATCGCTGCAAGAACTGCTGGATCACGTCGTGCAGCGAATCGAACAGCTTGAGGAAAAGCTCGGCTGAGAAACTTTGCCGGTGATGTCGTTTTCGTAGGCAGATTTGACGGTCCCTCGCCGTAGCAGCGCGCAGGTCGGATAGGCGGCATTGTTGCAAATTGTCTGGCCCAGCATTCGGTTCATTCCGCAAACTTTCGCTAGGCCGCAGTTGCCCCAAATCGCGAGCCTTGAATTTGATCGGCGCGACTGGCAATTTGAATCGCCAAGGGACGAAGTTTTTTGAATTCTTTTTTGGCGAAGTGTGCCTGTTCCAATTCCAGTGCTAGAGTTTCGCGTATTGTTCGTTGGAAAAACCGTCGCTAGGAGGACATGGAAGATGCGATACAGAAGTTCGAACAATCTAGGACTCTTGAGTTTGATGATTGTGCTGACGCTGAGCGGGTGGCAACAAGCAATGGCTTGGC
This sequence comes from Planctomycetota bacterium, assembly GCA_031409895.1. Classification (GTDB taxonomy): domain Bacteria; phylum Planctomycetota; class Planctomycetia; order Pirellulales; family Pirellulaceae; genus JANMEB01. The sequence goes on along the minus strand of JANNYC010000032.1, from coordinate 59,723 downwards.
AAACTTCCCGCACTGTTGGATACCGTTTGCCTGCTTACCGCGCTCAAGAAGCGCCAAAACAGGACGAGACGCTGAAAGAACCCGCTACCCAGGTTGAAGCGATTTCTGCTCCAACCGAAGAGCGGCGAGAGATTTTTGTGGAAGATCGATTTGCCGGTTGGCAAGCAGCGGGCACCGGTCGGAACGCTGCTCGGCTGGCTGATGATTTGCGAGCCAACTGGGTCATGGTCGATGACAACGGGCTTTTGGCGGGTCAAGTTCTCGGACTAAAAACCGGGGAGGAACCGACACCTGCCGACGCAGAAACGGCCACCGAGGCCAATCAGAATCCCCAAGACGATGCGGCGAGTCCATCGCCCAATGCCGCTGCGAAATCGGGGATGGATGTGCATTTGTTGAATCGAGGTCGGTTGTTGGGTACGGCCCGTCTCAACGCCCAAAATCGTTTCGAGTTTCAAGGTGTCAAGCCGGGAAATTATGCTTTAGTTGGCTACGGCCCATCTGGATTTTTCGCGTTCGGCTTTAATGTTATTTCCTACGCCGAGAACGCGACGCAGCCACGTGAGCTTTATATTCCTGCGCTTGCCACCACGGGGAAATCGGTCACGGACTGGGTCACGACGCACGCACCCGAAGTTCGTTTTCGACCGCTTGGAAAACACCGTTTCGGCCAAGGCAAAGATGATCCGCCTCGTTTGTACGGCATCACAGGTTTGCGGACCTTCTCGCCAAAAGCTGAACCGGCAACGTCGATCGTCGCTCACCCAGCCGGGTTGACCGAAGATGGACGGTTGTTGGGTCGCGTCCATCACGTCAACTCGGCGGACGGTCGACCGATCGATTTGCGAACGACGACAGTTCAATTAATGCAACAAGATAAAGTCGTTCGGCAAACCGGGACAGATAATTACGGCGTGTTTGATTTTTCCGGTGTCGAGCCGGGTTCCTACGAGTTGCGTGCGCACGGGCCTGACGGGTTGGCCGCCATCCAAATCGAAGTCGTCAACGCGAAAGAACCCAACGCGGCGACGCTCGATCTTGCTTTGATTAGCTCCGAGACGATCGGATGGCTCAACCACTTCATGCACGAAAGCGCGTACATCACGGCGATCTCCGGTCCGCGACCTTCGGACAAGTGCAATCGCTGCGGGAATGGTTGCAACTCGGGATACGGTGGCTACGGCGGCTATGGCCAAGATGGTTACGGGCAGGGTGGTTACGGGCAGGGCTTTGGCCAAGGTATCTTTGGCCAAGGCTACGGCTCGGGTTACGGTGGCTCTGGATACGGTCAAGGCTATGGTGGCTCTGGATACGGTGGTTACGGCCAAGGCTATGGCAACGGTGGTTTTGGCGGTTGGTAAATATTCGCGACGTTGCGACGTTCGAGTCCTGACGAACGCCATTTCGGTATTGATTTCAAACGGCTGCGAGAATTCTCGCAGCCGTTTGCTTTTCTTGATGAGCCCGCATTAAAATGAGGCCCATTGACGGCTCATCAACGTCGTTGCCATGCCTTAAAAGAGAACGGGAGTAAGCGCACATGCCGATTACGGTGAACGGCATTGGAACGAGTTACTACGGCAAAAAGAACTTGACCAAATCCAACGCCGTCTGTTCGGCTTGCCATCGGTTCACGCAACTGACTTCGTACGAAACCGGGCACTACTTTGTCGTACTGTACATCCCGATCATTCCACTGGGTCGCAAGCAGATCATCGACGACTGTCCGCACTGTATGCGCCACCGGGTTGTCCCGCTGAAGCAATGGCGCGAGATCAAACAAAACGCAATTGCTCGCAGCACGGAAGAACTTGCACAAAACGTCGACGACTCCAAAGCCGCACTGGAACATTTGGCGTCGTTGACTGCATTCGGTGAACGCGCTGAAGCCACGGAACTAGCGGAAGTCATCGCGTCCCAACATGCCGAAAGCGCCGATGTGCAGTTCATGCTGGGGACGTGGTATGAGCAATTTGGTGATCGAGCCGCTGCCGACCGCTGTTTCGAACAATCCTTTCGACTCGAACCGAAAAATCCAATCTATTCGCGGGCCAACGCCTTGGGATTGATGGAACAAGGGCAACTTGACCCAGCGCGAAAGATATTGCGTGAGTCGATGGAACCACCATCACCGAATTTTGACGCCAATGTTTATTTTCGCCTAGCGACGTTATATCAGAAAGCTGGCCGCGATCGCGAAGCACTTGAGTTGTTTGCCTTGGTCAAAGACCAGCATGGCTTCGAGGCCGATCGGAACTTTCGTAAAGCAGTCGCGCGATCCGAACGGCGCTCCGGTTCAGCCGCGCCGCTGTTGGACAAAGTCCCTTTTTTCCGCCGCCGCAGTTTCTGGTGGACGGCCTTGGTCGCAACCGTTTTGTTCTCCTTTTTGGGCTTCAATTGGTATTTGGGGCAGAATCAACGGCTACATGTCGTGAATGGATTGGCGCAAAGCATCAATATCCAAATCGATAGTGACAAGCCGCTGACTGTCCCTTCCGAAAGTCGCTTCGTCACCAACGTCAGCGAAGGGCGGCATGTCGTGCGCGTTCTGGCTCCCACGGTCCAGGGGGAGCCGCGCGAATTTATCGTGCAAACTCCGCTCTGGACACGATTGTTTCGCCGGCCTGTTTTGTTACTGGACCCGCTCCGGACGTGCTTCATCTACTGGCAACAGGCCACATATTCACAAACTCCCAACCCAAACGATGACTCATCGGAAGTGCGCGCCGCAGAATTGTTCGTCCAGTTTCCGCCGGTCGACTATCCATTCAAGGAATTTCCCGATTCGCTGGAGATCGATTCTCGAAAAGGCGAATTAAAAAAAACGCGAGTTGATTTTGCGCCGTTGGAAACCGAATATCTGATGAATGTTAGTGGCTATACCTCAGACGAGAAGTTCGCAATCGCCGAGAACGTCGTCAGCCTTCGGCCGGAAAGCAGTCAAGACTTGTTCGGCTACTATCTCATCGCCAAGACGAACGACGCACTGCCGCGATTTCAAAGCTATTTGTCGGCGCAAATGACGGTTCGGCCCGTGCGAATTCGAATTCACGAACTTTACCAGGAAACTTCGCCTGACGAAGGAATCACGTCTGCGGAACTTGTCGCGAATTATGACATGCTTTTACAAGCCGAGCCCAACAATGTGGATTTGATCTACTTGCGCGGGCGGCTCGAATCGTCGGTGGCCGAGTCGAACAAGTTTTTCGAGCGAGCATTGGCCGAAAACAAGGACCATCGTATGGCCCGCCTTGCGATCGCATCGAATCACTTGGCGGTCTCGGACTTTCCCGCCGCGCAGTCTCTTTTAGAAAAACTTTACACCGAAGATCAATGGAACGAACATGTTCAGAGTCTTTACGCGGAAAGTTTAGTCGCCAACAAGGAATTCGACGCGGCGGTTCAAATTTCATGGGGAAAACGAGGCAAATCCGATGTCCACGCCAACGCCCTGCGAGCGATAAAGCACGCTGCAACTTTATTGGAATCGCCGAAAGCCAAGCGGAACGACGGGACTAGCAGCCTCGATGCTTTCGAAGTCAACAACCCGCGTTTCAGCGAACCGAGTGATATGACGACACGACGATTCTATTTGGCGTACTACAAGCGGGACGCCGCGCGGATGAAATCGATGGCCGACATGCTGGTGACGACGTACAAAGAATCTCCTTGGTATCGGTTTGTCGCTTGCCTGGATGCGGGCGAAGCCGAGGCCGCTGAAAAAATGGCCTCAGAATTTTCGGGCCTGCTCTCGACCGCCGAAGTTTTCATGTTGGCGACCGCATTGAAGGTCGCGGGCAAGTCCGAATTGGCCGAGAATTGGTGGAACGAAGGATTGGACCAGCTTCGGAGCCAAGGCCGAACCGAAGTTCGCATGGCGGAGCTTCTGGAACAATCCCGTAACGGTCCGCTCGATGTATCCACGCTTTCCGATTTACGAATCGTGTCCCAAGACAAACGCATTTATTTGCTGGCCGTACGCGAGTTCGGCGACGACACACGTTCCGAGCTGGCCGACCTGATTCGCAAGCTAAACTTCGACCTCGACTTCCCCTACTACCTAATTCGCGACCGCTTGGCGAAATAGGAAAGGGTTCAGCGTTCAGCGTCCCGTCAGGCTTGAAATAATCATGGCAAAGAGAATTCAATCAATCCGAAAAACGAATGCGTCTCCGGCAAAGCAGTTCGCGGGTTTTATTGCCAAGTTCGATCCAGCGATCGCCAAAGCGCCGCTGCCGACTTCGGGTCGAGGCAATACAATCATTAAATCAATCTCAGCGAAACAGCGCCCACGCCGCGTAAAATAATGCTTTGGCGATAAAAAGCCGTCTTGCAACATGCCGATGGGCTGGCAAGTTTCGGATCGAGCAACTTTTCGGCCTGCCAAATAATGCGTGATGATTGGAGTCCAGCGAAAGGTTTATTATGCGTAAAGCTGCGTGGTATTCCCGATTTGCGAAGTCGGCGTCGCACTTCTGCGGTCGACCGAGAATGTTCGTTCTTGCGGTTACTGTTATCGCAGCCTGGATACTCACCGGTCCCATATTCGGCTTCAGTGACACTTGGCAGTTGGTCATCAACACCGGCACGACGATCATCACATTCCTGATGGTGTTTTTGATTCAAAACACCCAGAATCGAGATACCGAAGCAATCCAAGTGAAACTCGATGAACTCATTCGGGCAACCAAAGGCGCGCATAACGCTCTTCTCGATCTGGAAGAGCTTGAGGAGGAAAATCTCGACGCCTTTCGAGGAAAGTACCAAGCACTTGCCAGCGCAGCAAGGGCCGACATGCGCCGTGGAATTGAAGACACCGGAACGCCGGAGGCATAAATCGTGATAGTGAAGCCGAAAATGAATTGGGGCAAGCTCCGTCGGTGGGTCGCAATTGTCTTGTGTGTTGGCTTACGATCCCGATCTGTACCGCGACAAAATTTTGGTTTTCCTCGATTGTCACCTCAGGCCTCGATAGGAAGCTGCAAAAAAAAGGTGGCGAGGGTATCGCCACCTTTGGTTATTTTGCAAAACGGTTTGCCGAAGGGTTAGAAATCGCGAGCGGGTGGTCCGCCGAATTGTTCTTGGGCGATTTGAATGAGTTGCAGGAATCCGTCCTGAATTTCAAATCGAGTCAACATACCGTTTTCGATTGCTTTGCCCACAATGGTGATCCGGTCGCGGCCGTTTTCTTTGAGCTTTTCGGCCATCTTGGTCAGCGTTGTGTCATCCTGCACGGCGGCCGCCATTTCCAAGATCGGGGAAAGGAAGACGTTGAATTCGGTCATCGGCAATTCCGCAGATGCGGATGACGTCGCGGAGGCTTCCATCGCTTGCTTGATTAAATCGGCCGATCCGGCGCCGACGCCCAAGTAGGCGACGTCTTTGCCGAAGCCAGCAATGAGCGTAGCTTGATCGCCAAAGATCTTCCGGGCCTCTTCTTCGGATTCGGGAACCGCGATTTTGAATTCGTGAAAATTGGCGTTCAACAATTGGAACGCATCGAGTTTCACTTCGAGTTTATCGTCGGCGCGGCGCTCGGCCAGCGGAACGATCTTCTTAATTTCGGCTTCCAAAGCTCTGGGATCAGCCGACTCGAACGCCAATCCGATATTGAGTTGTGTACCGTCAGTCTTACCAACGATTCCCAAGTCGAGGGTTCCGTTCTTGGCCGTGGTCTTGATCGTGTCGATCAGCGTCGTTGCCAAGCTTTCCACGGCAGCCCGCTCCTCGTCGCTTAAATCTTCGTTATCCGCGAGTTTACCGGTAATCTGTTTTTGCAGATCGTCAAATACTTTGTCCATTGCCGGCTGATCTTCCGGCGAGAGGATGCTGTGCGAAATTCCATGAAACGCCGAATCTTTAATCAGGAAGCCGCCAAAGCGGGACTTGTGATTCCGGGAGGATTCAATTTGTTTGGCGAACTTGGATCCGTCTTTGCCGACCAAGCGGAGATCGATCAGCATACTATTTGAGTCTTTGGCGATGTTGAGTCCAAATTCGACTTCTTCCGTTTCGTTAAAGAAGTCCTCGATTTGTTTCATCTGCAGTTCCATCGTGGCGCGTTGCGATTCGGTCTCATCTTCGTCCGAGTCGGTTTGCTCCAACTGTTTCTCAAAACCATCGCGAATGAGCCCCATAAAGAATTGTCGCGTGTTTTCTGGAATTCGATCGCCAAATGCTCGAGCGGCCAAGTTGTAATCCGTGGGAAGATTGCCGACCATGGAAAGTGGATCCAGGGGCAATTCCGCCAGGTTTTCGGCTATGTTCGAGACAAATACAAAGCCGTCTTTTTCTTTGGCGAAAAGTTCGGTCCCGTTGCCCAGCGTCAGCGCTATGACTCCGTCATCCCCTTCATCGATATCGCCCATTCCCATTTCGCCAATGGCACCCAATAAGTCATCGAGATTGGAAACCGGCAGAAATCCAACAACATCCGGCTCAATTTTGTCGTCGGAAAAATACAGTAGTGCGCCGGCGGGTCGTTCGAGGTCGACCCCTTTGAGGAATTCTTTGGCTTGAATGTTTATCATGAACTTAAGTTGACCGTAGCCCGAACTGTCGAGCAGGTAGCCGATGTCGTCCAATTGTTCTTTGATTTTCGCTATCGAGACGATGACCCCAGGCTGATGATCGCTTTGAGCGGTGGCATGGGAGGGCAGCAGCGAACTCGCCACCAACATAAGGAACGCGGTAGTCGCCACGGTGGCTCTTAAAAGTTGCTTCACAACAATTCTCCAACAAAAATTTTTCGTAGTAACAAACGGCCGTCAAAGGACTCGGTAACAAATAACTTGCAGAATTGGTTTCTCCTCAACCTCGCCGTCTCCCCAAAGGGGCGCGAGAACGAATGGGAAGATATTTGTTGCCAAGTCCTAAATCCACGAGAGACTTACAGAGTTTACTCTTTCGGCCAATATCGAACAGAACGGGTTCTGGGTTCCAGTGATCGAAAATGATTTTTCGCCGACGATACGCAGGACTTGGCCTGCAAATAGACAGCATGATTATCCACCACGGACGGTTTACTTGTACCCCGGATTCGGCGGCCAAGTTTCATCGAGTGGGCGAAAGAGTAATGAAGCGTCTCGCCGGCACCAAGCGTTTGGCACCTTACCGTTCACGGAAGACGATCCGCCCCTTGGTCAAGTCGTAAGGGGAAAGTTCAACGCGGACCTTATCGCCCGGGACAATGCGAATAAAATTCTTGCGCATTCGTCCGGCGACATGGGCCAAGACCTGGTTTCCGTTCTCCAACTCGACTCGGAAACGGGTATTTGCTAGAGCTTGCGTAACGGTACCTGGAACTTCGAACGCTTCGTCTTTCGGCATGAAACCTCCATTGAAAATCGGTAAATCGCCTTTGGGCGGCGCTGCCATCATCTTACACTCGGTCAATTTGCAAAGTCCAGTCCGATCCGCGACGTTGGTGGGGTTCGGGTCTCCGAAAGCCGTCGGACCTGTCGGCTAGTCCACCGTTGGTCTAGATTGGTGGGTCATTGAGTTCACCTTAAGCAATTGGAGTCATTACGTGGGAACGAAGAAAACCGGTAAAGGGCGTCGAAAAATCGGGCAAAAGAAACGTCGCAATCGTGCGAAAATTCGCCATCGCAAATAACCTAAACTGTCACTGCTGTTGTCGCTTGTGCTTTGGTCTTGCTAAGAATTCGGGTGACACGTCCCTGAGTCGTCGAAGGGCGTGGCGGAAAGCGCACGGCAAACCACGCCCTTCGCAAAGCCTCAGAGCGTGCCACCCAGACGATAACAAACTAAAATTTAGATGGACCAAAGCGCTAGTGCGTCTCGTCGCAGCGGCGGCGCGAGTTGCCGGGATTTGCTCGCGACCCTTTTCGGTAACAAGCAATGCCCGAATTAAAGCCGAAATCCATCGCGCCGGGTCTTCGCTGGGTCGGCTATCTGTGTGTGATTGCGGCCGCGCTACTTTGGAGCACGAGTGCGCTGTTCGCCAAAGCTCCGACGTTCGACGCTTGGCCGATCGAAAGCCGCGGACTTCAGTTGGCGTTTTGGCGCGCGGTGTTTGCATGTGCGGCAATCGTTTTTTTCGTGCGCCGCGTCGAGTGGAAGTGGGCCATGCTGCCAATGGTCGCCTGTTTCTGCTTGATGAATTGGCTGTACTTGACGGCGATGGTTCGCATCGAAGGGACGATCGCCATCTGGTTGCAGTCAACAGCACCGGTGTGGGTTTTTTTGGTCAGCGTGACGATTCACAGCGAACGGATCTTGGCTGCGGATTGGCGAATGCTTGTGTGGGCTGTGGCCGGCGTAACGATTATTCTCGGCTTTCAAATTCAACAGTCACCGGCGATGGGTCTGATTTTCGCGCTGCTTTCCGGCGTGATGTACGCGGGAGTCGTGTTATCGCTGCGGCATTTGCGCGATTGTGATTCGTTCTGGCTGGTGTTTCTGAATCATGCGGTGACCGCTCTGGTTCTAGCGCCGTTCGCGCTCAGTGAAGGGATTGTCCCCAGCGGCAATCAATGGTGGTTCTTAATTGGGTTTGGCGCATTGCAGATGGGTTTGCCATATGTGATTTTCGCAAACGGTCTCAAGCGAATTCCTGGGCACGAAGCATCGTTGATCGGGTTGATCGAACCGATCATGTTGCCCGCTTGGGTTTTTTTGGCTTGGCGGCTACATCCGAGTTACGCGCCGCCGCACTGGTCGACTTTGGCGGGTGGCGGACTTATTTTCGTCGGGCTCGTCCAGCGATATTTTCTTCAAGCCCGCAGCAATCGCGCGTAGACCTTGGCATACTCTTGCGCGACTGCGGAGGGTGAATGCGAATGGCACCAAGCCGCAGCATGTGCTGGATCGGCCACCGGCAGTCCGTGTTCCAACCACTGGTGGGTTTGGCGTGAAATTTCGTCGCGCGCGCCCCATGGAACGGTTTTCAAAGTAGTCGGCCAAGTCGAGCAAAGGTCGCGCGTCGCAGCGGAAGCCGGTGCAATTGTGGGCAGCCCCAATAACAACGCGGTCGCCAACGCAGCGGGCGTGGAATCGCTTCGCGGCGCGTGCCAATACAAATCAAGGCTCGACATTTCGCTGCGGACGTCGCGATTCGAATCAAACCAGAATACCCATTCATCGACGCCGACTTGCCGCGCGTATCGCCGCAGTGTTTTTGCTTGCGATCCGGTTCCCCAAATGACCAATCGAATGTCGTCGCGAACGCACTTCAATTGGTCGAGGCACCAAATCAGGTGTTTCAAGCCGCAGCGTGCTTCCAGCGGGCAGACCGCGCCAATCAATTTCACTTCAGGCGAAAGTTTCAGCGTAGAACGAAAAACTTTGTTCGTTTGCACGGGGCAGGGGACTGCCAGCGGCATTGCCAATGTCGCAACTCGATTTTCGGTTGCGGCCAGCCAAGTTTCAGCGAACGTCGTCGTGGGCTTTGGCACGCCGGGAAATGCGCGCAGCGCGGTTGACGAAGATTCGTCCCCAAGTTGTTCGATCCAAACTCTGGGACGTACGGATCGAGCCGTACTTAGCAAAGTCCAGCGAAGCAATTCGGTCGATCGTCGGTCCCAGGTATGAACCAACTCGTAACGATCTCGTCTCAGGCGATCGCGCAAATGCCGCGCGGCACCAAGCCAATTTCGCTTTCCGATTTCGTATTCGTGCCATTGCCCGATCAACGCGTCATCGCGTTCGCCTCGATTGCCACAAGAACAACAAAAGAAATCGACTTCATACGAATCGAGCAAATTTGGGGCGAGGATAGCCGCTTGTTCGCCCGGCCCAAATGGAAGGAGGTCGGCGATTACGTTGAGGATTCGCGCCTTCAAGATTGCACTTTCTCCCGGCGATTGGCTAACTGGCAAGCCAACTGTTCGAAGCGAGAAATGGCGGTCGCCAAATCGTGGTCGGCACGCACGATCATTTGTGCGCGCTGCGAGACTGCTTCGCGAATCGATTGTTGTTCAAGTATTTCGATCGTGCGTTGGGCCAATTGTTGCGGCTCGCTTGGCGAGAACTCGAACCCGTTGACTCCGTCGCGCAACCAGCGACTTGCAGATCGATCAGTCGTCGCGCCGAGCACCGGTAGGACATTCCACATCGCCGCCATTGCAATGAACGGTGGCGCGAGCGACGGTTCTGTTTGTACCAACAAGTCTGCGGCTTGAACGAGATCGCTCCAATCGTCAAACCATCCCGCCATAACGATTTCATTTTCAAGGTGCCGATGGCGGACATGGTCCCAGATTTTGGATGCTTCCGCACCGTCGCCAAGTATCCACAGCTTTCCACGGGGAAACGACTGACGGACCCATCGCCATGCTTCGACCAATTCAATTGCCCCGCGCGCCGAGTCCCAACTTCCCGCGCAAACGACGAGCGGCTCGTTCGGTTCGACTGCCAGCGCGCGCTGATGTTCCGCAAGTGCTTGGCGTGCCTCGGTCCGAGTCGTCTCAACAAGCGTCGCGCCATCGAAACAAGGTTCAAACACGCCAACGTGAGCGGGGTCGACGCCAAAAGATCGTAATTGGTCGGCTTGCGATGCGTGAGCGACGATCCAAGAAACGAGGGGCTTGTCGATTGGCCAAGTGTAACGCAGCTTGTTGATCCCCGTCGACCACAGGTTCAAATCGCCAGCGGAGGGCTGCCAAAGCAACACCGGAATTTCGTGCCGGGTCGCGAACTGCACGAGCGGACCGCACAACTCATCCAGCGGGTGCGCCAACAAAAAGTCGACTTCGTTGCGATTCGATTCGAGCCATTGATTTAAGTGACGGATTAATCGCGACTTGCCCAATCGACTGCCGGTGCAATACGCCAATCGTTGTACCCCCAAATCGCCGATCCGCATTCGGGGCGACCAGAATTTGTGAAAGCTGCGAGTAAGCACGCGCACGATATGGCCGCGACCGACCAACGCATGACAAAGCTGCTCCGTCGCCAGGGTGTCTGGGTCGACGACCGGCCAAAATCGGTCGGTCACCATGAGCAGGCGCAATGGGTTCATAAAGAGCCAATGTCGGCTGGATCCAAAACGGCAATATATGGAAGGTTGCGATACTGATCACAATAATCCAAACCATAGCCCACGACAAATTGATCCGGAATTTCAAACACGACGAAGTCCGGCTGCAAAACTACTTCTTGCCGGCCCGTTTTTCGCAACAACACGGCCGAACGAATCGTCCGCGGATTAAGTTGACGCAACCGAATTAGAACTTCGTTCAAAGTGTGCCCAGTGTCAAATATATCATCGATCACCAGAACGTCACGCTCGGAAATATCCAACATTAAATCGCTGTTGATCTGCAATGGTTGACGAGTCGTTCCGTTGCGGTAACTGCTGGTTTGCAGTACGCCGACCCGCAAAGGCATCTTTAGCAGTCGAATCAAATCCGCCAGCAACACGATGCTGCCAGTCATCAACCCCACGATGGTCAGCGGCTGATCTTGGTAGGCCGTCTCAATGTCAAACGCCAGCATGCGAACGCCGCGCTGCACGGATTCTTCCTTGAGCAAGACCTTCACGGGCATCTACCTAACCAGAAGCGAGTAAACGGGACATTCTAAAAGAAAAACAAATGAATACCAGCACGAAGCCCAAGCCAGTGTTAGTTCCCCGGGCGATTTTTATGTCGATTCACACTCGTTTGCGCTTCGTGCTGGTATTTCAACGAGCGGTTGACCGTGGCCAATCAAAAGTCACTCAATCGGAAAAATTTGCCTAACCGGCTGATCCGACGATTGCCGATAGCGACTAATAAGCGTCGTCCGGTTCGAGGTAGCGCTGTGCGATGCTAGTTCAATTTCGACAGCAAGGAAGCTCATCATGGTCATGAATTCGAAAGCACAATCGCAGCATAAAACGCTCGGTTTTCACCCGCAGCCTTTGAAGCACGCGATGGACTTGGGAACGCTTGTCTCGGTCTTGGTCCAAGCAGAACAAGAACAGCGAGCCTGGGTCGCCGATTTCGCTGACGAGCAAGTCCATATTTCGGCTGACTTGTATCAGATCATCCAAGCCGCGCGTCTATTTCGTCGTGCGGCGTAATTCGATTCGACAATTGTTCGCATCGAATGCGACCGTTTCAATTTCAAATGTTTGTCGTTCCGGGGGGAGTGACGGCGGAAACACGCCCGTCGCTCGACATCAAAATGAAAAAGAAGTCACAGTCAATCGCTTGTCGCGGCACAGTTCGCCGCATCAAAGTACTGGCTCGCGTTTTTTGCGCGGCTCTCGCGCTAGTCGCCTGTGCGGATCGAGCTGCGGTTGCCCAAGAGGTCCAATGGATTTGGGCTGCGGAACACAAACCAGACCAAATTCCCCAAACGAGTTGCTGCTTTCGCAAATCGTTTCGCATGGTCAATCCAGAGCTTGGGCAATTGCAAATCTCGGCCAACGACGGTTGCGAAATTTACTTCAATGGCAAATACATCGGGGCCGCACAAGGAAGTGAACGGACCACGCGTTTCGATTTGACCGATCATTTCATCGTGGGCATTAACGTCATTGCAATCAAAGTCGACAACACCAAAGGCGCAACCGCTGGATTGGCCGCCGCAGTAGTCGTCAAGGAAAAAGACGAAACCAAATGGCGAATGCTGCCGACTGACGAGACTTGGCGAGCGAGCTTGCAGCAAAGCCCGCGCTGGATACAAGGCGACTTTAGCGACGCTCAATGGACCAAATCCCAAGTTGTTCGTCACGCGGCTCCTTCAGCCGTGCCGGCCATCGCGTCAAATGCATCGACGGCGCCGCAATCGCTTCAAGCTACTGCGCCTCCCGCGCTGGAAAATGAACCAGTTCCAACTGCACAATCTGAGCTGGCCGAAACGGAACTGGCCGAACCCAAGCCAGCGGAAACGCTTGCGAGTCAAACTGCGCCTGATCGGCCAACTCTCAGAACAACCGATCCGAGTCCGGCGCCCGCTCCGGATTTGGTTTCGCCGGCCGATCCATCGACTGACATCGCGCCGACTATAACGGCCGAGCGACCGACCGAGACTTCGAAACCGGAACCAGAAAAATCGACTTACGCTATTTCTTCTGAGTTCGCCGTCAGCACGATCGTCGATAACTCGATCGGCTCGTTGGTCGCGATGGAATTTGACGAATGGGGTCGCCTGATTTGTTCGCGAGAAGGGGGCGGCTTGGTCCGTTTCGATTTCCGCTTGCCCGCCGACAGCCCCGACCGAATCAAGTCGATCACCGACAAAGTAAACAGTTGCCAAGGCATCCTCGCGCTCAACGGAAACATTTACGTCACCGGCCAAGGCCCTGACGGATTGGGTTTGTACCGATTAAGTGATGGCGACAACAACGGCAGCCTTGATCAGGTCAAATCTCTACTCAAATTTAAAGGGAGTTTGGGCGAACATGGGCCGCACGGAATTGCTTTAGGACCAGACGGTTACATATACATCGTCGTTGGCAATGCCAGCGGCGTCGCGGGCGAAGTTGCCGCATCAAGTCCTTACGCATCGACTTACGAAGCCGACATCGTCCCTCGCGTCGAAGATCCAGGCGGCCACGCGGTTGGCGTCAAAGCCCCCGGCGGCACGATCGCTCGATTGCGCCTCGATGGATCGGGTCTCGAAATTTATGCCGGCGGCATTCGCAATGCTTATGATTTGGCGTTCGACGGCAACGGCGAATTGTTCATCCACGACAGTGACATGGAAACGGATATCGGGACGGCTTGGTATCGGCAGACAAACGTGTTTCAAGTCCAGCCGGGTGCCGAAATCGGTTGGCGCAGCGGCTGGGCAAGTTTCAACACAGACCAACCCGACTGTATCGCGCCGATTGCCGATACGGGTCGAGGCTCGCCAACGGGAATCGTGGCCTACAACCATTTGGCTTTTCCGCGTCGATACCACAACAGTTTATTTCTGGGCGACTGGTCCGAGGGGCGGATTCTAAATGTGTCGCTGAGCGAAAACGGCGGCACCTACAAAACGAAAACGGAAGTCTTTCTGCAAAGTCAGCCGCTAAACGTGACGGACTTGGCGGTTGGTCCCGACGGCGCGTTGTACTTTTGCACGGGGGGTCGCGGCACCAGTGGCGGCGTGTTTCGAATTACTTGGTTGGGAGATGTCCCCGCCGAAGTCATGAGTCCCGAATCGCGCAAAACGCAGTTGCTCACGTTTCCGCAACCACAAAGTGCTTGGGCACGACAAGCTCTGGCCAAAACGAAATTGCAAATGGGCGACGAATGGAAAACGATTCTGGAAGCAGCCGTCGTCGACCAAGATTCGGATGCAAAGTACCGCGTTCGCGCGCTGGAGTTGTTGACCTTATACGGTCCAAGTCCCAGCAAGTCATTGATTCAAGCCGCCGTAGAAGACACAAGTCCACTCGTTCGCGCTCGCGCGGCCTTGATCATGGGAAGCCAGTCGAAGGAAAGCAGCGAAGACGATCTAATCGAGTTGCTTGCAGATGTGAGTCCGCTCGTTCGCCGAGTGGCTTGCGATTCGCTGGCCCGCGTCGGATCGCAGCCCGCGCTTGCACAAATCGCCGCCTGTTTGAAATCGACGGATCGCAGCGAAGCGTTCGCCGCTCGTCGCTTGCTGGAAAAACTTCCTGTGGAATCGTGGCGTGATGAAGCACTTCGTTCGGAGGAGATTCGGATCGTGATTCAGTCGTCGCTGGCGCTGATGATCTCGCATCCCAACACCGAAAATGCGTACAAAGTCTTGGCGAGAACTGCGGAACTGCTCAGCGGATTCATCCCGGACGAAGACTTTACGGATTTGCTTCGAGTCGTCCAGCTCGCGCTAACACAAGGTCAAGTGGACCCAGCTCAAATTCCGGCCTTCGTGAAACAATTGTCGAGCGAATTTCCAACCAAGGACGCTCGCATCAATACCGAACTGGCGAAAATATTCGCCTATTTGAATGCGACCGACACCGAGCATCGCTACGCAACGTACTTCGCCGATTCGGCTGACTCTGTGCAGGACAAACTGCACGTTGCGATGATGTTGCAAACGATGGGAGATCGGCTGGATTCGGTCAATCGTCACGCCATTCTCTTGTGCATCGAACAAGCCTTCGCGGCTCAAGGGGCTGGAAGCGGTTGCTACGCGTATCTTTCGGCCGCCGCTGAGAATTTGGCCCGACTCATCACCAAGGACGATCTCGAAATCGTCTTGGAAAAAGGGGAGCAATGGCCGCATGCGTTGGTCGCCGCGTTTTACTTGCTGCCAGAAAAACTACCGCCGGAAATTGTCGAGCGGCTGATTCAAATCGATCAAGCGCCTGCGACCCGGACCGACGCGGCGACTCGAAAAATGCACGCGGGAATTTTAGCGTTGTTGGCAGGTGCCGATGGCGAAGCCGCTGTGAGCTACTTGCGCAAAGCTTGGCAAACGGACGAAACGCATCGCAACGACATCGCGCTGGCACTTGCACAGCGACCCGATGGAGACAACTGGGCGTACTTGGTTTCCAGCCTTTCGAGTTTGGACAAAGACACCGCTGGCGACGTCATTGTGAAGCTGATTAGCGTCAATCGGCGGCCGCGCGACGGGAAACATTATCGCGAACTGATCCAACTGGGACTCCGTCTCAAAGATTCCGGTACGGCGACGATTGCCCTACTCGAACATTGGACGCAGCAAAAGTTGACGGATGAGAGTGCCAATTGGCAAACCGCAATCCAAGTGTGGCAAAAATGGTACGAAAAAGAATTCCCAGGCGAGGCCCCAATTTCCAAACCCGACGAACCAAACGTCAGTGGAAAATGGACTTCCGCCGAACTGATCTCCGCTCTTTCCGCTTTGGACAATCCGGCAGACGTCAGTCGCGGACAACGTTTGTTCTCAACCGCACAGTGCGCCAAATGCCATCGATACGGAATGATTGGCGAAAGCATGGGCCCGGAATTGACCAGCTTGGCTGGCCGATTTACACGAGCCGATATGATCGACGCGACGATCAATCCGTCCAAGATCGTTTCGGATCAATATCGAGGCAAAAAGATCTCGTTAACTAACGGGCAAACACTCAACGGCTTGGTGACGATCGGACCGAACGATTCATGGATCGTGCTCAAGACCGATGGCGAGCGAGTGAAAATCCCAGCCGAGGAAGTAGACGACATCAGCGAACTGCAAACGTCGACGATGCCGGAAGGCTTACTCGACAAGCTAACCGCGCGTGAAGTCGCCGACTTGGTTCACTTCCTCGAATCGCAGTCGTACGGTCCTGCCGCCCAAACTGCCGCCGCCACCGCCAACTCCGATGAAACTCGATAGTCGTCGCGTGGCGTTGATTCAGTGCCATCAAGAGAATTCGCCGTGAGTGCTGGCCAACCGTTTGATGATTCGAGAACCACCGTCGAGCAACTTCGCGCGCTCGTGCGAGAGTTTGTCGTAGAACGGGACTGGCGCCAGTTTCACTCGCCCAAAAACCTCAGCATGGCACTGGCCATCGAAGCTGCCGAGTTGATGGAGCATTTTCAGTGGATCACGACAGAAGCCTCGCGCGAGGTCGCATCAGACGCCAAACAATTGGGTGACGTCGCAGAAGAATTGTCGGACGTGATTTGCTACTCGCTCGCGCTGGCCAATGAACTTGGCATCGACATCAGCCAGTCTCTCTCAGCCAAGATGATCAAAAACGCAAAAAAATATCCCGCCGCCGAATTCCTCGGCCGCTTCGGCCACGACGACCCCCGAAGAATTTCAGATTCCTGATTGCTGATTGAGGCTTTGCGTCTCGTTCCCAAGCTCCAGCTTGGGAATGCAGCGTTTTCGAAGCTCCCGCTTCGTCTTGGCGTCGTCCGTGGTGCAGCGAAGCAGGAGCTTCGCGGACATGCGTTCCCAAGCAGGAGCTTGGGAACGAGTCGTGCGCTAACCGCGCTTACAGATTCCCCCGACGATCCTGTTCTAGCTCAAGCGATTCGAACAGGGCTTTGAAATTTCCTTTGCCGAACGACTCGCTGCCGCGCCGGCAGATGATCTCGAAGAACATTGTCGGCCGATCTTGAAGAGGCTTGGTAAAGATCTGCAGCAGATAGCCTTTGTCGTCACGGTCAACCAAAATTCGCAAGTCCTGAACATTTTTCTTGTTCTCACGAATCTCGCCGACTCGATCCCAAACGATGTCGTAGTATTCGTCTGGAATGCGCAAAAAATCGACGCCGCGACGCGATAACTGTCCAACCGTGTTGATTTCATCGGACGTGAGTAACGCCAAGTGCTGAATGCCGGGCGTGTCGTTGTGCCAATCAAGATATTCCTGAATTTGGCTCTTTCGTTTACCTTCAGCCGGTTCATTGATCGGGATTTTGATCAACTCGCGCCCAGAGTCCATGACTTTGGACATCAATGCTGAGTATTCGGTCGAAATGTCTTTGTCGTCGAACGTCTTGAACAAGCGAAAGCCGAGCACCTCTTCGTACCACTTCACCCAGTCGTTCATCTTTCCGAGTTCGACGTTCGCAACGCAATGGTCGAGGTAAATCAAACCGCTGGGATTATTTCGGTTGTATTCGTTCAGCGGCAAGTTCGTCATCGTCGCGAATTTTGGCATGAACTGCCCGCGATCCTTCATGCGTTGCAAATCGTACTGGCCGCTACGCGAAACAAACGAATGAATCACGCGGCCCATCGCGCGAACGGCGGCAGTCACAACCGTTCCGCTGGCGTCACTGGCTTCGATCGGTTCATGCGCCGATTGCGCGCCGTTTTTCAAAGCCTGTTCGTAAGCCGCCGCCGCATCGTCAACCGTGAAGGCAATGTCTTTGACGCCGTCGCCGTAAAGCTGTACTTCTTTCTGCGCCGGATGGTCGGCGTTCAAACCCGTCGTGAGCAAAAAACGAATGTTGCCCTGGGTCAGCAAGTACGACGCTTCGGTTCGGCTGCCGGTCGTCAAATCGCTGTACTGTTCGATCTCAAAGCCAAAACACTGGGCGTAAAAGTAGGCCGCCTGTTTCGCGTTGCCAACGTAAAAGCGAACGTAGTCGACGTCGATCAGCCGCAACGGGTCCGCAATCGCAGCCAGAGAAGGTTTCGTTTGGGCGCTGCTGGTCGTACTCATTTTGAATCTCCTCGTTTCAAACGCACTATCGGATGCACTGTTGTCATCACGATTTGATCAAAAAATGTTCAAATGATCTTTGGCTTCTTCGCTCATGCGGTCGGGCGTCCAAGGTGGTTCCATGACGACTTTCACATCGACCTCGGCAACCCCTTCAAGTTCGCTGGCGAATTGCTTGGTCTGCGAAACCAACTGCGGGCCGGCAGGGCACATCGGGCTCGTCATCGTCATCTCGATATGAATGTTGGACTTGCTGGCGTCCGCTGGGTTCGGGTTAATGTCGACGACGTAGACCAACCCCAAATCGACAATGTTGACGAACAATTCGGGATCGATAACTTTTTTCAGTTGTTCGCGAACGAGGTCTTCGGTAAGTGTCATTGTCATTTGATTACACATCGTTCCCTCGCCACTTTGGGGAGAGGGTTAGGGTGAGGGGAAAATCAGCCGGCAAATTCTTAGTTTCCAAACTTTGATACGGTCAGCATTCTACCGCTGCTTAATTCTAACATAAAGCTTGCCGCCGTCCGATTTCACTTCGTGGCATACGGTATCCTCGGTAGCTGGCATCGTTAGTGCTTCGCCCGTTCGCACATCAAAGCACGCACCGTGCCTCGGACAGGCGACTTGGCCGTTGTGAAATTCACCATCACTAAGTGTCCCGCCGTCGTGCGTGCAGACATCGTCCAAACAATAGAATTTGCCGTGGAGCCGCACCACAATCACAATGCGGTCTGCCAATTCGACGGCTCGCATTTTTCCTTCGCCAATCGAGTCGACTGGACAAGCATATTCAAAAGTTTCGGAATCGATCGGCATGAAGTCTTTCGCCCAACATAAATTTCCATTGACTGAAGTCCAACGCCATCGCCATTGTCCGCGAGAAGCCTTTGTTTGGCAACGCTCGGCAATTTTGGTTCAAGCTATCCCGTCCTAACGAGTTTGTTACGCGGTTGGACCAAGAACCTCTATTTGCCGTACAATAGACTTTCATTGCTAAGGGGCAGGGGGCAAACACGGGCGAGGCAAATTCGATGGCCAATCAGTCGTCGCGTCACCATTTCGAAACGACTCCGCGTTCGCGTGGCGTCACGCTGATCGAGTTGCTTGTCGTGATCAGCATCATCGGCGTGTTGATGGCGATTCTGCTTCCCGCCGTACAAGCCGCCCGCGAATCCGCTCGTTCGGTCGACTGCAAGAACCGCCTGAAGCAACTGGGCTTGGCCATTCAAAACGTGGCGAGTGAAGGGGGCGGTGACGGTGATGAGGGCCGTTTTGCGCACATGGGGCACGTCACCGAGAACGACGACAAGGATGACAGAAACCTTCGTCCGACCGGTTACGTTTGGCAGTGTCCGTCCCAATATATGTCCATAGTTACTGGCAACGAGCTTTCGTACCTCAAAGTTCTCAGCGGCACGGCAACAAACGAACAAGAACTAGCCTCTCAGCCAAATGGCTTTTATGGACTCCAGGATTTGCGGATGGTGTACGACGGGACTTCGCATACGGTGGCGATCGCCGATGGAGTTCAAGACATCAGTGTGGTGAGTTCCGTTGGTGCGGATATAGTCGATCATTTTTTCGACGGCAACGAACTTTCTAACGAATACGGCTCGACCGGCGTCCCCGTAAATTCGCTCAAGCGGGCCGACATCAATTTCGGCGGCAAGGAAATCAGCTTTGGCAGCAACCATCGCGGCGGCATTAACGCGGTGTTTCTCGACGGTCACACTCGATTCATCAGTCAGCACATCTCGCCCGAAGCCTGGAAATCCCTCGGCACCTACGCCGGCGCGGATTATACGAGCGATTATTGACAGAACTTAGCGAGACGGTGCAGAGCCAATATGGGCCATTCCAGCGAAGACAGGATTCAGGGAAATAAGTATTGAACGGCCATCATTCGATAAGTCGCGTACACCTTTAACGGCGTTTGCCTTGATCTTCAAGGCTTGGGACACGAAACGAGCGCGAGTCGAATTCGGCCGGATCGAGCTCGATTCCACTTGGGAAAATGCTCTTCGAGTTTCCCTCCTTGCCCGAGGCACGAATCAACAAATCCATAGCGTGACCGGGATCATCTTTCAATTGTTCGCGAATCCTGTTTCGCGTGGTCGCGAACTGGACGTACGTCCAAGCGCCGATCGTCACAAGGACCGAAACTAGCACCAGCGGAATGAGGATCCGTAGGGCGGCAAGAACTGCTACATTGCGGTTTTGAGCACGGCAGAGTTCGTCCAGGTCTGGATCAAGCTCTGATAGGCTGGATTCCGCCCGGTCGACCGACTCGGCGTCTGAATTCGGAGACGACGAGGAATTTGTTTCTGACATGTAAGCGGCCCTTCCAAATAAATCTCGTCCATGACGAATGAGACCAGCGAAAGAGGGTGCTTCCCCGAAGTTCCAGTATAACATCTTGCGACTTTCTTGGGCTCCAAGAAAATTATCGAGACGATCAGGTTTTCGAAAAGCCAATCTTTTTCGCGGCCAATGTGTCGTTGACAATGAAAAGAATCGGCGAGGTTTACGGCCCGACTTCGCGGACGCGCTGGGCGATGGTGGTGCCCAAGGCTTCGCGGACAGTTGGGATGGTGATTCGGTCAAAGACTTTTTGGAAAAAGCCCGACACGATCATCTGAATGGCCTCTTTCCGCGTTAAGCCGCGCGAGCGAGCGTAGAAGATGAGTTCTTCGTCGACGCGGCCGCTGGTGCTGCCGTGTGTGCAGCGGACGTCGTCGGCTTCGATCTCTAAACCCGGAATTGAATCAGCACGGGCGGAAGTAGACAGCATCAAATTGTCGTTGCGCTGATAACCGTCGGTCTTCTGTGCTTTCGGATCGACTTTGATCATGCCGCGCCACACGGTGCGAGAACGATCCTGCAAAGCAGCTTTGTATAAAAAATCGCTCGTGCAGTTTGGGGCCTTGTGATGTTGCAGCGTGTGGTACGACAAGTGCTGTTGATTCTCGGTGAACATCACACCGTTGACTTGAGATTGGGCTCCATCACCAACGAGCGCCACGTGTTGGTTGACCTTTGCCAAACGTGACCCAAGCGCACCGATCGTCCATTGGATCGTCGCATTGCTCCCAACGAGCGCCTTTTGATGCGAAAAATGCCAAACGCCTTGTCCCCAATCCTGCAAACTCACGTACCGCAAATGTGCGCCTCGTCCGACGAGCAATTCGACCGCGCCGCAATGTAGGCCGACGGCAGTTTGTTCCGGGCTGCGAAGTTCGGTTAGCAAAGTCGCTTCGGCCCCGTCTTCCAAAATCACAAGCGTGCGGCCCAAGTCGGCTGCGTGATTGGCCAAGACGGACATCGTGTGAAGCGGTTGGTCGATTACCACGCCGCGCGGCACATACAGTACCGTGCCGCCCGACCAGAACGCAGCGTGCAATGCGGCGAACCGATCGTAGTTCGCGTCGAAAGCACGATTCAAATGCGGCCGCAACTTGTCAGCATGATCCGCCAAGATACGTTCGAGGCTCCCGAACAATACTCCTTTGGCGCGAAGATCATCGCGCAATTGGTCTGGATCGACTTGGCCGTTGTAAGTAATCGACTGACCCGCCAATTCGACCCCTTGGGACAGCGAAGCTGCAACCGGTTCGCAAGCAGCCGCCGCGCCACCGAGGAACTTGTCCAGATGGAACAGCCGAATATCGGTCCGCGACCATTCTTCACCACGTTGTTTGGGCCAACTCAGTTGCTGAAACATCTCCCAAGCCGCGCGGCGCTGTGCGCTGAGCCAATCCGGCTCGCGGCGTGAGGCGAGAAAACCTTCGAAGCCCTCGTCGGTAAAACTGTAAGTCGTTGCGGTTGCAATACCTGTCGTCATGCGTAAATTGCTTTTTCTAAAACTCAAAAGTCTTGGTAATCGGAAATATGTAATTTGCGGATGCCCGCCCCTCACCCCGCCCCTCACCCCGACCCTCTCCCCAAAGGGGCGGGGGAGCCGAAGGGAGGTCTGTTGCGGACGGCACTAACCTACCGACCCTTCCATTTGCAGTTGAATCAAGCGGTTGAGTTCGACGGCGTATTCCATCGGCAGCTCTTTGACGAGCGGTTCGATGAAGCCGTTGACGATCATCGCGGCGGATTCCGCTTGCGTTAGCCCGCGGCTCATCAAGTAGAACAATTGTTCTTCGCCGATTCTAGAAACGCTGGCCTCGTGACCGACCGAGACATCTTGTTCAAGGATTTCAATGTATGGATAAGTATCGCTACGGCTTTGCGGATCGAGAATGAGCGCGTCGCACACGACGTTGCATTTGGAATTCTTGGCACCTTTTTCGACGCGAGCCAAGCCACGATAGCTACTTCGCCCGCCGTCTTTGGAAATCGACTTGGAAATAATCTGTCCCGTCGTGTTGGGCGCGACGTGTACCAGTTTGGCCCCCGCGTCTTGATGCTGGCCCTTTCCAGAAAACGCGATCGAAAGAATCTCGCCGCGCGCGCCGGGCTCCATCATATAAACGGATGGATATTTCATCGTCAGTCGGCTTCCCAAGTTTCCGTCGACCCATTCCATGACGGCGTCTTGATAAGCAAACGCACGCTTGGTGACCAAGTTATAAATGTTGTTCGCCCAATTTTGAATCGTGGTGTAGCGAGCGCGAGCGCCGCGCTTAACGATCACTTCGACGACGGCCGAGTGCAAGCTCTCGCTGGTGTACATCGGCGCAGTGCAACCTTCGACGTAGTGAACTTGGGCACCTTCGTCGACGATGATTAGCGTCCGTTCGAACTGGCCCATGCTTTCGGCGTTGATTCGGAAATAGGCTTGCAGCGGAAACTCGATTTTGACGCCGGGGGGAACGTAAATGAACGAACCGCCGGACCAGACCGCCGAGTTGAGTGCGGCGAATTTATTGTCCGCCGACGGGATTATCGTGCCGAAATACTGGCGAAGCAAATCGGAGTGCTCGCGGACGGCCGTGTCAGTGTCGGTGAAGATGACACCTTTTTGGGCGAGGTCTTCTTTGAGCGAGCCGTAGACGACTTCGCTTTCGAATTGGGCTTTGACGCCAGCAAGATACTTTCGCTCGGCTTGGGGGATTCCAAGCTTTTCAAAGGTGTCTTTGATTTCCTGGGGAACGTCGTCCCAAGTTTTGCCTTGGTGGTCGGTCGGCTTGAGGTAATAAAAGATGTCTTGGAAATTCAGATTGATCGCGCCACCCCAGTTTGGCATGGGCTTGGCGAAAAAAATCTCCAAGGCCTTGAGGCGAAACTCGCGCATCCAATCCGGCTCGCCTTTCATATCAGAAATCTGGTTTACGATTTCGGCATCGATTCCTTTGCGAGCTTTGAAGACCGCTTTGGACTCAGTGCGAAAGTTGTATTTGTTAATGACGCCAATCGAGTCGGCTTCGCTAAGGTCGGTGGACATGATTTGCCAGCTTTCAAAAAGTGCAGAAAATGTTCTTGGAATTGTTTCGCGATAATCGCGCCACGGTTATTGACCGACAAGTTCGCCTTCGGTCGGAGCGACGTTTTGATCGTTTATTTCTGCCAGATCGGGGTAGGTCTTGCGAATCCGGTCGTAGCCGATTTGATGCAGCTCCTGAGCCAATTCAACCCCACCGGTTTCGACGATTCGGCCACCCAAAATCACGTGGGTGAAGTCGGGTGGGTTGTGAACGAGCAATTTGTCGTGATGCGTGATGATCAGCAGTCCCATTTTTTCTCGACCGATTTCCGCAATGCTCTGACTTGCCAAGCGAACCGCATCGGCGTCCAAGCCGCTATCGGTTTCATCCAAGATCGCGAACTTGGGTTGCAGCATCGCCAGTTGCAAAATTTCGGCCCGCTTCATTTCGCCACCAGAGAAGCCATCGTTGACGTATCGCCGCGCGAATTCGACGTCCATTTTCAATTGGTTCATTTTGTCTTTGAGTTCGCGACGAAACTCGCGCATCGGAATTAGCTCCTCGCCTTCCTTGCGTTTCGGGTTGCGAACATTGGTCGTCGCGTGGCGCAAGAAATCCGCGAGCTTGACCCCAGGCACAGCGATTGGCCGTTGAAAAGCCATGAACAAGCCCATGCGGGCCCGCTCGTCCGGCTGTTTTTCGAGCAAGCTTTCGCCGTTGAGCAAAATGTCGCCCTCGGTGACTTCGTAATTCGGGTGGCCCATGATCACCAGGCCAAGCGTGCTTTTGCCGCTCCCGTTGGGCCCCATCAAGGCATGCGTCTCGCCACGTCGCATCGTCAAATTGATGCCGCGCAAAATAGTCTTGCCTTCGATGGCGACGTGTAAATTTTTGATCTCAAGTGTATCGGTCATGCAAATCATCGTTTCTCAAAATCTGTTGAAAAAAGTTGGTTCGTAAAAATTATGCAGTTGCCTGGGCCGCTACGCGCTGGCCAGAAGCAGCTTGAAAAGTACAACAACCGTGATCTTGGCAGCGTTCCAACTTGATCGGCTGACCGATCAGTTTGGAGAACAGCTCCGTTTCCAATTCACAAATCGTTCGATCGTGCTGCGCCAGATCCGGATAGGGACATCCGTGAATGTTGAGAACGGGCAAGCCATTATGCCGCTCGACACGCACAGGAATGTGCTTCTGTGCGAACATCTCCGCCAGCGACTCCAATCGTTCCTCAAGTGTTGTGCCTGTGATTTGGTCGCCGTATTGTTGCGCCATTCGACGCATCACTCCGTTCAATACCGTCGCGCGAACGCTCGGTTCGGAAATCTGGCAGACTTCTTGCCAAAGCACTCCGGCCAAGTCACTCAAATTATTTCCAGTGTGTCGCCGACCTGATTCCGAAAGTTCATAGCTGTACGAAGGTCGCCCGCGAACATTGTGCCCACCATCAGTCGCGACTTGGCTATGCCGATGAATCATGCCTGCGGCCACGAGTCGATCAAGCTTCTGTCGAACAGCGGTAGCCGTTACGCCGAGCAGTTCGATCATTTCATTGATCGTCAGCGACTCGCGCTCACGCAGCAAATCGAGAATCGAGGTATCGGATTGACTCACAGCTACATTCCGCAGAGAAACGCCTGGATGATGGACTTCGTCTGAATGATATCAAATTTCGGCATTTAACACAACGAGATATGCGAAAAACTAGCGCGAATGGTCAAAGCGGCCAATTAGACAGTGGATAGAGTGTGCGTTGGCGGAAAAGCTGCTACCGATTTGGCAACGCAAGGTCGGTAGCCCATTTAGGACTTCAAACAATTCTTAATTTTTGGAATGACAATTGCCAGCACTTTTCAGTTAATCTATGTCGTCAATGTTCGACCCGCGACCCTCGGGATTGTACCGCTGTTCTATCAGATGTTTGTAACTTCTTAGAAGTGAATTTTTTTAGTTCTACGAAACCGAGAGACCTGTCATGGCCCAAAATCAATTGTTCCGAAAGAAGTCGCTCACCTCCATGGTCGCGGAAATGGAAAAGGGGAATCGGCTGCGACGGGTATTGGGTCCGATTTCGTTAACAGCGCTTGGCGTTGGCGCAATTATTGGAACCGGAATCTTCGTTCTCGTGGGTAAAGTGGCCGCCAATCAAGCCGGCCCCGCAATCATGCTTTCGTTTGTCGTCGCCGGCTTGGCGTGTATGTTTGCGGCGTTCTGTTACGCCGAGTTCGCGTCGATGGCTCCGGTTGCCGGCTCGGCTTACAACTATGCGTATGCAACGCTGGGCGAATTGATGGCTTGGATTATCGGCTGGGATTTAATTTTGGAGTATGCGGTCGCCTCCTCCACGGTGGCTCACGGATGGTCTAAGTATTTCCAAAAGTTGCTTGAACAGTTCGGATCGAATTTGTTTGCCTCAGGCGGCTTGTTACATCGTTTTTCCGACGCACCCTTTGATTACAACGGGGCTAAAGTGGCTGCGGAAATGGCACTCTCTTCCGGTGATAAAGTGACGGTAGCTGCAGGCTCCTTTTTTTCCACCGGATTTTATTTCGATATGCCGGCGATTTTGATTACGGCGATCGTGACGATCGTGCTTGTTAAAGGTGTTCGAGAAAGCGCCGTTATCAATGGCGTGATGGTTGCGGTCAAAGTTGCTGTGGTGTTATTCGTCATATTCGCTGGACTTAGGTATATCAACCCAGCCAACTGGACCGACAATTTTGCGCCGTACGGATATGGGGGAATGAAGTTTTTTGGACAGCCCTTATTTGGCGGAACCGAACAAGGAATGATGGCAGGCGCAGCGGGCATTATCTTCGCCTACTTGGGATTTGACGCAGTCTCAACTCAAGCCGAAGAGGCCAAGAATCCCAAACGCGATTTGCCGATAGGAATTATTGGTTCACTAGTCATCTGTACTGTCCTTTACATCGCTGTCTCGGCAGTGCTGACAGGCATGGTGCCTTACAAACAGATCGATGTAAACGCTCCAGTCGCAAGCGCATTTCAGCACGTCGGATTTGCATCGGCTCAGTTCATTGTAACGATTGGCGCCATTGCCGGAATTACCTCGGTCTTGTTGGTGATGATGATGGGACAGCCGCGAATCTTTCTGGCCATGGCCCGTGACGGTTTGTTACCGGAAGGATTCTTCGGAGCAGTTCACTCGACCTGGAAAACGCCGTGGAAATCGACTCTGTTAACGGGCTTTATCGTGGCTCTAGGCGCGAGTCTGCTGCCCCTAAATATTTTGGCTGACCTAACCAACATCGGCACGCTGTTCGCGTTTGTCTTGGTCTGTCTCTCCGTCTTAATCTTGCGAGTCGTTGATCCCGATCGGGAACGCCCATTCCGTTGCCCGTTTTCTCCTGTTTTCCCATTGGCGGGCATTTTGTTGTGCGTTGCATTAATGCTGTCGCTACCAAGTGAGAATTGGATGCGCCTCGTTCTTTGGCTCGCTGCGGGGCTATTGATTTACTTTTGCTACGGATATTGGCATAGCAAACTCCGCGGTCAAGCTTAAGTATTGCGAACTCTGTTTACCGCCGGACGTACGGGCGCGGCGACCTCTCGCCGAAGGGCTTGAGACGATCCGCTTAAACAATGGCCGTGCGTCGAAAAAGCCCTTCGAATCCCGACAAATTAAATGGACAAAAATGTTCCTGGCCGGGCCAAGATCGACTCCTTCGGTACGAATAGTGGGAAGAGTTGGTTTATTGGAGGATTTGCCATGGCGTTCCACGTACCTTTTGCTTATCGTCGCCGCGGGTGCCCGGTTTATATCGGTTTCGAAGAGCCGATCGTGATCGCCCGACCAAGGCGGGGTTTTAACGGATGGGGCTTGGCCAGTTTCTTGACCCTTCTCCTTAGCGTCGGCGTCTTGGCACCATTTGCTTTCGTCATGGGGCTGTTTGGCATGCGCCGGTCGCCGCGAACACTGTCGACTTTTAGTACGGTCGTCTCGGGCGCGATCACCGGTCTGATGGCGTTGGGTTTTGTGGCAGCGACCAAACACCACCATGAACGACAATCGCATCGTGAACACGTTCGTTGGATTCAGCGGCAGGAAGGCAACATCAAGGCCACCAATGGATTGATTGCCAAAGCCGAGGACGAGATTCTCGAATATCAGATCGACCACAATGGACAATTGCCGGCTGAATACGACGGCATGTTGCTTACCGTGCCTCACGCCGACGCTTGGAAAAAACCGCTTCGCTATGAAGTCGGAAGCGGTAACTTCTACATCCGTAGCGCTGGCCCGGATGAGCAATACGATACGACCGATGATATTCGGCACCGCATCGGTTCGACCCCCACGAGCAGCAATGCGGAATTTGACTAAGCACCGCCGGAAAAATAACTGTCATTCAGTTCCCTCTCCACCGCGCTTCGTGGGGAGAGGGCAGGGTGAGGGGTAAAGCAGCGAGTCTTTCGCTTTGGATTGCGTTAATTAGAATGGCTTCGGGATGGCATACACCTCAAGTACGCCACGGCCTTCGTCTCAACGATCTTCCCGGAGCGATGCATCATGTCTGTTCGCCAACTGCGGTTTTACGTTCAAGCAGCCGCCCTCGCTTGTTGTTTGGTCCTTCTCAGTTGTAACTCAAGCTTTGCAATCGCAGCACGCGGCGACGATCCGGACGAATTGTTATTCAAGTCATTGCAATATCGCCAAATCGGACCGTTTCGCGGCGGCCGATCGGCTGCGGTCGCTGGCTCGCGAGTTTCGCCGCACACATTTTATATGGGCGCGTGCGGCGGGGGCGTGTGGCGCACGGAAGACGCCGGGGCAACGTGGAAAAATCTCAGCGACGGATTTTTCGGCGGCTCGATCGGCTCGATTGCAATCGCCGAATCCGATCCGAATGTGATTTATGTCGGCGGCGGCGAAGTCACCGTTCGCGGCAATGTTTCGCACGGCGAAGGCATTTGGAAATCGACGGACGCCGGGCAGACTTGGGTGCAAATCGGGCTGAATGATTCGCGGCACGTTCCGCGGATTCGCATTCATCCAACCAATCCTGATCTAGTTTATGCGGCGGTCTTGGGCCATTTGTTTGGCCCGAATCAAGAGCGTGGCGTCTATC
This sequence comes from Planctomycetota bacterium, assembly GCA_031409895.1. Classification (GTDB taxonomy): domain Bacteria; phylum Planctomycetota; class Planctomycetia; order Pirellulales; family Pirellulaceae; genus JANMEB01. The sequence goes on along the minus strand of JANNYC010000032.1, from coordinate 31,239 downwards.
GAAGCCGCGACGGCGGCAAGACTTGGGAGCGAATCCTGTTCGCTTCCGAAGAAGCCGGCGCAGTGGACTTGATTCTCGATCCGAACAATCCTCGCGTGATCTACGCATCGACTTGGAAAGTCAAACGAACGCCATACAGTTTGGAAAGCGGCGGCGAGGGATCGGGCTTGTGGAAAAGCTCCGATGGCGGCGACACGTGGACCAACATCACGCGGAACACCGGGCTGCCTGCCGGAACCGTTGGGATCATCGGCGTAACTGTTTCGCCGCTCGATTCGAATCGACTTTGGGCGCTTGTCGAAGCGGCCGACGGCGGCTTGTTTCGCAGCGATGACGGCGGCAAGACATGGGCCAACATCAACGCCGATCGCAACTTGCGGCAGCGGGCCTGGTATTACACTCGCGTTTACGCCGGGCCGCAGAACCGCGACGAAGTTTATGTTGTGAACGTCGGATTTTGGCGATCGCGCGACGGCGGCAAGTCCTTTTCGAATATCGATACGCCGCATGGTGATCATCATGACTTATGGATCGATCCGAAAAACGCCGACCGGATGATTATTGCCGACGACGGCGGCGCGCAAGTTTCTTTCAACGGCGGCGCGACTTGGTCGACTTACGAAAATCAACCGACCGCGCAGTTCTATCGAGTCACGACCGACAATCATTTTCCGTATCGGATTTACGGCGCTCAGCAAGACAATTCAACTTTGCGCGTTTGGCATCGCAGCTTTGGCGGCTCGATCGGCGATCGCTACTGGGAGCCGACGGCGGGTGGCGAAAGTGGTTTTATTGCGCCGGATCCAGACGATCCTGAAATCGTGTACGGTGGCAGCTATGGCGGCGACCTAACGCGCTACGATCATCGGACTCGCCAGTCGCGCAGCATCGACGTCTGGCCCGACAACGCCGTTGGCCGCGGCGCGGAAGAATTGAAATACCGCTTTCAATGGAACTTTCCGATTCTGTTTTCTCCGCATCAGCCGAAAACGCTCTACGCGGCAGCCAACGTCTTGTTCAAGACGACAGACGAAGGCCAAACCTGGACGCGCATCAGTCCCGATTTGACGCGGAATGACAAAAGCAAACTGGGACCATCCGGCGGCCCAATCACCAAAGACAACACGACCGTCGAGTATTACTGCACGATTTTCGCGTTGGCTGAATCGACGCATGAAGCGGGTGTGATTTGGGCTGGCAGCGACGATGGCTTGGTGCACATCACGCGCGACGGTGGCAAAAAGTGGGACAACGTCTCGCCGAAGGACTTGCCCGAATGGGCTCAAATCAACAGCATCGAGATCGACCCATTTGAAAAGGGTGGTGCCTATATCGCCGCCACTCGCTACAAGCTTGACGACTTTCGTCCGTATCTTTATCACACAACGGATTATGGCCAGACTTGGTCTCTCATCACGACGGGAATTCCCGCAAGTCACTTTACGCGCGTTGTCCGCGCTGACCGAACGCGCGCGGGCTTGCTGTACGCTGGAACCGAACGGGGGATGTACGTTTCGTGGGACAACGGCAAAAACTGGAAGCCATTTCAACTCAATTTGCCAATCGTCCCTGTAACCGATCTGGCGATCAAAAACGATGATCTGATCGTCGCCACGCAAGGGCGTTCGTTTTGGATTTTCGACGATTTGACGCGACTGCATTCATGGCAGCCCGAGTTGGCCAAAAACGACGTGCATCTGTTTGAATCGAGACCGGTGTATCGGTTGTCCGGTAGCTCATCTGGCTCAAGCTTGACGTCAGGCCAAAATCTGGCCGGAGGAATCGAGTTCCGATTTTTTCTCCGCAACAAGCCCGCTGAGGATGCGAAAATATCGCTAGAAGTTCTTGGTCGCGACGGCAAAGTCATTCGCACATTCGTCCCGAAACCAGAAAAAGAAAAACAGCAACTCGAATTGAAAGTCGACGCGGGCTTCAACTCGTCACGCTGGAATTTGCAGCATCCCGACGCCGAAACTTTTGACGGGATCGTCCTCTGGGGCGGCGGCACGCAAGGCCCATCGGCTTTGCCCGGCAAGTACAAAGCGCGGTTAACGATTGGCGATCAAACTCACGACGTGAATTTCGAAATTCTCAAAGACCCTCGCTTGGCGACGACCGACTCCGACTACCGCCAGCAGTTTGATTTCCTCATTCAAGTTCGCGACAAGCTGACCGAAGTCCATCGCGCGGTTAAACAAGTCCGCGACGTTCGCAGCCAAATCGAAGCCTTCAACGCTCGCTTGGGCGACGCCAAGAAACACAAACCGCTGGTAGAGCAGGGGACGAAATTGATCGAGCAGCTCACCACGATCGAAAAAGCCTTGTATCAAACCGAGTCAAAAAGCTCTCAAGACCCTCTCAATTTCCCGATGCGTCTCAACAACCGACTCAGCAGCCTCGTCAACATCGCGTCCTCCGCCGATGCCCGCCCGACCAAACAGGCCATCGACTTGCGCCGCGAATTGATCAAAGACATCGATGAGCAATTGTCGCAACTCAAAAAACTTACCGGCAGCGGTTTGAAGACGCTCAACAACCAAATCCGAGAGCAAAACATCCCACCAATCTTCCCCGAGCCCGCCCCGGTGCCAAAACCAAAGGACGAGCCGAAAAAATAGCCGTCATTTCAATACGGTGGCATGGCAGAACGATGTGGGCAGAATGATGGGGAAAGACGAATTAGAGTGTTTCTCTTTATCGTCCTGCCCCGATAGTTCTGCCATTTCCCACCAAAGTCGTAAGCTCGATTTCATGGTGATTCAAGTTGATCCACTGGATGCAGGCCAATCGTGTGTGGCCGAGGAATCGCTCCAAGTGGTCGCGCATCCGCAGTTGGCCATCGGTCAGGGCCGTGAAGGCCAACGCGGTGTCATCGCTCAGCAGACAGACTTCGTCGAAGCCAAGCGTTTGGTCGCCATCCAAGATGGGAATCTTTCGGAGGGCGACTTCGGGACCACCCAGAAAGTGAATGATGGCCTCGCGATACAGTGCCACTTGCAGGAACGCGCCCCAGTCGGCGAGCAACTTCGGCAACATCTCTAGGAGCCATCGGCTCGGCTCATTGATTGATCGGAAGTCGGTATCACGGATCGTGAACCGTCGGCGTTCCGCGAGATTCAGCGTTGTCGAAACGAACTGATGCTCGACTCGCTCCGGCCGCAGATTCATTAGCAGACCGTGCGACATTCCGGTCAACATCAAGTAATGCAGCGTCTGCGAAAAATGAGCCTTCGTCAGCGACTCGACCGTCTTCGCTTCGACCATCAGGCCGTATCCCAATAGCAAATCCATGAAGTATTTTCTCTCGAAGCCTTCGAAGCGAACTGTGATCCGCACCTCTTGCCGCGCCGGCAAAATACCTGCCGCTGCGCACCGCAGCGAGATCGCCCGTTTGTAGATGGACTCATCTAGCAACCGCCCAAACTCGTTGTGAACGTCAAATGCGATCCCCAAAACGCGATGGGTCAGCGAGTGAAATTCGTCCCGATCGAAGATGCGGATTTCAGTGTCCACTTCGATGGGCATGATTCACTCATTCAGGAAAGAAGGATTGGCAGAACGATGAGGGCAGAATGATGGGGAGGGAGATGAAAATGATGTAGTTCATCTTTGTGCCCCCATCGTTCTACCCAATCATTATTCACGGTTTTGCAAGCGGAGCGAGGCGACCTGTTCGTCATCAGAAGGCGAATTCGTTACGATAGTGTCGATCGGACAATTGAAAATTTTGCAAGAAGTCATCGCGCTGTCGGTCTTCGTGCCGTTTTCGTATCGTTATTTGCACGAAAAATTGACGCTGGATTACTTGTGGGCAGGAGGTTGCTTGATGGGCGCGGCGTATTTTATGTTTCGTCACCACTGGACCACGAACTAGCAATTACATGTCTGTTCTAAACATACTGCTTGAACGGCTAATCGATTATGCGGGGCTGTTTCCGCCTGCGGAGCTGTCGATGCGAGCCGCCGTGGAAAACTATCAGCGTTATATGCGCGAGCCGCAGCGCTGGATGCTGGGTCGGTTCATCCTGCCGACAACCCGATTGCGCGAATTCGAAGCTGCAATCGGCGAATTAGAAATTAAATCGGACGACGAGCGACCTTGGCTGGTCAGTGCGTTGCTTTCGCCTATCGACGAATTGGACCTGTTTGAAGCCGAATTGGACGAGATCAAAAACTTCAATTTACGTCACAACAAACTTGTAAAGCCGTTGGCGGAAATCGATTCCGTCGAAGTCAAAGTCGCCAACGAAATAGATGTCGCCAGGGCGCTGACGTATGTGCCACGGTCGATCGACCTGTTTTTGGAATTGCCGCTGGGGCAAAACTTGGACAAATTGTTGCAAGTAATGGATGGAGCCAAAAAAATTCGTGAAGTCCTGGCCAAAATTCGCACAGGTGGCGTCGTCCCCGAAGCGATCCCTCCTGTCGATCGTGTTGCTGCGTTTATTTCGGGTTGCGCTATGCGGAACATCAGCTTCAAGGCAACGGCCGGGCTCCATCACCCGATTCGCGCATCGTACCCGCTGACATATCGTGAAGATTCGCCGTGTGCCATGATGTATGGATTCCTCAATGTTTTCGTGGCGGCTTGTGCGGCCTATGACAAGCCAAAATACGGCGATCGAATCCCAGCGATCCTTACCGAGACCGATATTACTCGATTTGAATTTGACGACGAAGCAATCCATTGGCGCGGAAACACTTGGCGCAAGGAATTGGTGCAAAGCGTTCGCGAGAAAGCCGTGTCGTTTGGCTCTTGCTCGTTTGTCGAGCCGATCGATGATTTGCGCAAGTTGAATCTCTTGAATTGAAAGGTAAACGAGCAAAAGCGATATGAGAATGATTGACGAGACTCACGATCCGAACTTGAAGTCCTGGGTGGCCAGCGCGAACGATACGAATACTGATTTCCCGATTCAGAATTTGCCGTTTTGCCGGTTTGATCTTGGCGATGTCCACGATGTGCGACTCGGAGTCGGGATCGGCGATCAAATCCTCGATCTGAATCTTTGCGGCCAAGCGGGCTTGTTCCCCGATTGGGCCAGCGATGCGATTGCGACGAGCAGCCTCAATGCGATGATGGGTTTGGGAGTCGACACGCGGCTGACGCTGCGTCGGCGGATCAGCCAATTGCTCGCGCAGGATTGCCGCGACTTGCAAGACCACCCGGCGGCCTCGCAATCGCTCGTCGCCCAAACGGCGGCGACATTTCATTTGCCTTGTCACATCGGCGACTATTCGGATTTTTATGCGTCGATCCACCACGCGACGAATGTTGGCTGCATGATGCGCCCCGACAATCCGCTGTTGCCAAATTACAAACACATTCCGATCGGTTATCACGGTCGCGCGTCGAGCTTGGTGATCAGCAGCACGGAAATCCATCGTCCGGTCGGGCAATTACCGCCCAAGGTGGACGGTGGCATGCCCGAATTTGGACCAAGCCAATCGCTGGACTACGAGTTGGAAGTCGGCGCGTTCGTGGCCCAAGGCAACGAGTTGGGCGATTCGATTTCCTTGTCTCGCGCCGAGGAATGCTTGTTCGGGATTTGTTTGGTCAACGATTGGTCGGCCAGAGACATGCAGCGCTGGGAGTACCAGCCTCTTGGTCCGTTCTTGGCCAAAAGTTTTGGCACGACGGTTTCTCCGTGGGTCGTTACGATGGAAGCACTCTCGCCGTTTCGTTGCGAATTGGCGGCGCGTCCGCCGGGCGATCCTAAACCTTTGCCTTATTTGAGCGACGTTGCAAACTCCAAGCACGGTGGGCTGGACCTGAATCTGGAAGTCCTTATTCGGACGGCGCAAATGCGAACCGCCAGCATTCCGGCGCAACGAGTTAGCACTGGAAATTTTCGCAACATGTATTGGACTTTGGCGCAGATGCTCACGCACCATTCCAGCAACGGTTGCAATTTGCAGCCAGGAGATTTGATTGCCAGCGGCACGGTCAGCGGACCGGCGCGCGAGTCGCGCGGTTGCTTGTTGGAGTTGACTTGGGACGGCGAGCCAGGGCGCGTCGTGCCCGCGACACAACGAACGCCGCTCAAGTTTCCGACCGGCGAAACTCGAACTTTTTTGCAAGACGGCGACGAAGTCATCTTCCGCGGCTGGTGTGAAACGCCCGGTTATCAGCGAATTGGTTTGGGCGAGAGCCGTGGCCGAATCCTTCCGGCGCGCTCCGCAAACCAATAGGCATTTTAGTATCATCATGGCCCTAACAATTCGATTCGGCGTTCGTTTGTTCATGCAGTTGGCTTGTGGTTTTGCAGCGCAAGTTGCGATCGGTCAAACTCAGGACGCGAGTATCAAAATTGAGCGGCCCAACGTCGTCGTGATCTTTATCGATGATTTGGGCTACGCCGACGTGCGGCCATTCGGTCAACCACGATATCCGACTCCCAACCTTGACCGGCTTGCCCGCGAGGGCCGTGCGTTCACTGATTTTTCTGTTTCCAGTGCCGTGTGTTCCGCGTCGCGGGCGGCTTTGATGACGGGCTGTTATCACATGCGAGTTGGCGTTTCTGGTGCGCTTGGCCCAAATTCTAAAATTGGCTTGTCGCCGGATGAAACGACGCTGGCGGAAGTTTGCAAATCGCGCGGCTATGCAACGGCTTGCGTTGGCAAATGGCATTTGGGAGACTCCGCCAAGTTTGGTCCTCTCGAGCAGGGCTTCGATCAATTCTACGGCTTGCCGTATTCCAACGACATGTGGCCGCTGCATCCAAGCGTCGCCAAGTTGCCTGTGGACGCGGCGGCGCGCAAGTCGAGCTATCCGCCTTTGCCATTAATTCACGACCGCAATGTCGTCGATCCCGAAGTCACCGCCGCCGACCAAACTCGATTGACGACCGACTACACGAATCGCGCGACCAAGTTCATTCGTGAGCATCGCGAGCAACCGTTCTTTTTGTACTTGGCCCATTCGATGGTTCACGTTCCGTTGTTCGGTTCCTCCGCGAATCAGGACAAGTCGGCATTCGGACGGTTCGCGGACGTGATGCACGAAGTCGATTGGTCTGTGGGCCAAGTCGTAAGCGCACTCGAAGACGCAGGAATTGCCGACAAGACTCTGGTGGTCTTTACATCGGACAATGGCCCGTGGCTCTCTTTTGGCGAACATGCGGGCAGCGCACTTCCACTACGAGAAGGAAAAGGGACCAGTTTCGAAGGGGGCGTGCGAGTTCCGACGATTATGCGATGGCCTCAGCAAATTCCAGCCGGCACCCGCTGCGATGAATTCGCCGCGACGATCGACTTGTTGCCGACGATCGCAAAATTAATCGACGCCGATTTGCCCGCTTTGCCAATCGACGGGCTGGATATCTCCAAGCTTATGTTTTCCGAGACGCTTGTCGAATCACCGCATGACTCTTTTTACATTTATTACGGCGGCCAATTACAAGCTGTCCGCGATCGTCGTTGGAAATTAGTGTTCCCGCACAAGTCTCAAACGCTTGGGGATCGTAACGGCGGTGTTGGGGGAAGCCCCGCCGAATATTCGCAAGTGGACATCGAACTGTCTCTGTTTGATTTGACAAGCGATCCGGCCGAGTCGCGAAACGTGATTGGCGAGCACCCGGATGCGGTGGCTCGCTTGCAAGCATGTGCCGCTCGTGCGCGGGAAATGTTTGGTGACCAACTGACCGGTGCAAAGGCGAATACGATTCGGGGGCCGGGAAAAATCGATTGACGTTTGACTCAGTCCGCTTTGCCACAAGACGCCAATCTTTTGGCGTCGTCAATCGTCGGCGTTTCGCCTATAATGATCGAGTCAACGTGCCCAGGAAATTCGTTGGCCAATGCAGCCAAAGTGCTGACTTCTGGCGAATGGTATTCGCAATCACTTTCCGCATCCTTTGGTAATTCGAGTTCGTAAGTGACAGCGCGCCCTAATGACTCAGTATAAACTTTTATGGCGAACGAATTCATCGCTGCTCATAGCGCTGTCGTTGTGCGCTGTGTTGGGGTGCAAGGATGAGCAAATTCGAAAATACACAGTAAACAAGCTTGACCCTCGTCCACCAACCGCAAAAAATACGGCTCGAACAAGTCCGACGACGCCGGGTGAGATTTCGCGGATGGTGTCGGCAATTGCGGAGCGTCCCGAGGCAGCTTGGATTTACAAGATTACCGGCACCAAGGCCAGCGTCGACGCGACCGAGTCTCAGTGGCGAACATTCCTGGAACAAATTGCTTTTGACGAAGGCAACAACGCGAAATGGAAACTGCCCGAAGGATGGACTCAGTCGCCTGGCGATCAGTTTCGTTTTGCAACGCTTTCGATTGCGAGCGTTCAGCCGCAGGTGGAGATTGCCGTTTCGCGGCTCCCGGCCGGACAAGACTTGTCTGCAAACGTCAATCGCTGGCGCGGACAATTCGGATTGAGTCCGATCCCGGCGAACGAAGTCGAATCGAGCTTAAAGAAAATAACTGCGGGCGAATTGACTTTGCTGGTATTCGACGAATCGGGAGAGCTTGCGGGTGCGATGCCTGGAATGGGCCCGGCCACTGCGCCGATGGCGAAAGAAACTACTTCTGCGGCGGAGGCATCGACGTTGCCTTTCGATTTCACGCCGCCGCCGGATTGGGAGCGCGGGCCAACCACGCAGTTCACGTCGCATCGATTCTTAAGAAAAGATGGTGAGCGATCCGTGCAACTAGCAATGACGCGTTTGCCTCCAGCAGCGCAGTCGTGGCCCGACAATGTCAACATGTGGTGTAGCGAGTTGGAGTTGAACGCGCTTTCCGGCGAAGAAGTCGAAAAGCAAACCAAAGAGGTCATGGTCGACGGTCGAAAGGCCAAATCCATTTTTTTGAAGTCTGCCGATGACAAAGGCAAAGCGAGCCAAGTCGTCAGCTTAACTACCGACACGGACTCATGGTTTTTCAAATTGACCGGTGATGCGGCTTTGACGGCCGAGTCACAAGCGACTTTCGATCAGTTCATTCAATCGATTCGATTCAAATCGCCATAGTCGTCAGGAGTGTTCCATGTCAACCAATCCGATTGTCGAAACGGTTTCTCGAGCGGGCGGTGCTGCTGGGAAAGTTGCGCCGCGATCGGCGGCGAAATCAGCGATGATGAGTGCTGTTGGCGAGCTGATTCGCGGCTTGGCATCGCTCAAGCTGACCGTGTTTCTCATGGTCACGGCAGTGCTAGTAATTTTGACTTTCACATTTCAGCTTACGCGGATGGATATCTGGCAAGCCAAGTCGATGCACTTTCCGCATTTATTCGTGTTCATTCCGTTTCAAACATTCTTCCCGCCGAAATGGTTTCCCGATTGGCAAAACGTGTTGGGTGGATTTTTTATCCCCAGCGGCTTTTCGATTATGGCGGCGATGATCGTCAACTTGCTCGCCGCGCACTTGTCGCGATTTCGGATTGTCGGATCGCGTCGCGAAAATGTCGTCGGGATGATCTTGATGGCGTTGGGCGCCGCGCTTGCCACGGCGGTGATTTGGAATGGCCAAAATCCGCAAGGGTTCCAAGCAGAGCCACCGATTGCGTGGACGACTTTGTGGAATCTGATTCAGGCGGGCTTTGCCATTTGCGCAGGGGCAAGCCTAGTTATCGGCATTCGGCTTGGTGCCCAGCGAACCATCGAGCGAATCATATTTATCGCGGGCGGTGTGTTTCTGGCGGGCGTGTTCGCGTTCCTGGCCTCGCGTGGCTCGGCGGCCTTTATTGGCGATTCCGCCATGCGCATTCTTTGGCAGATGATGCAATGCTTGGCACCGACGTTGGTGATCTTGTTCGGAGCGAGGCAGATTTTTGGACGTAAAGCCGGCATCGTGTTGATTCACGCGGGCGTTGCGATCTTGATGCTGAACGAAATTTACGTTTCAGTTTTTGTGATCGAGCAGCGAATCCAGTTTTTCGAAGGAGAAAAAGCCAACTACGGAGTCGATTTGCGCGACAATGAATTGGCGATTGTCGATTGGTCGCAGCCGACCACGGAAGATCACGTCGTCGTACCGTCGTCGCGGCTTGTGCCCGGACAATTGGTGCAACATCCAGATTTGCCAGTCGACATCATGTGCGTCGATTACTTGCGCAACTCTATTTGGAATCCGTTGAAGCCAGGTGAGAAAAACGAAATCGCGACCCAGGGTTTGGGATTAGCGTCAACGCTGACGGAGATTCCAGTGGAGGACGGAACAAGTGATCGGGTCGACATGGCCGGAGCCTACATCAAAGTTTTCGACAAACAAACTAGCCGCGAGCTGGGTACGTTTTTGGTCGGCCAAACGGCCAATGCGGTCGAAGAAGGTCGCATTGATGACCCTACGTTTCCAGCCAATACCTTCACTCTGGGCGACCGAAAATATCACATGGCGTTGCGCTTTAAGCGTCATTACAAGCCGTACACGCTCACATTGTTGGACACGGAACAACAAACCTATTTGGGAACAAACACGCCGCGATCGTTTTCGTCCAAGTTCCAATTGACCGATCCTGAAGCGAACATCGACGTTTCACAAAAAGTCTGGATGAACAATCCGCTGCGATATCGCAACGAGACCTTTTACCAAGCGAATTACAACGACAGTACGGGTCGCGAGTATTCCGAACTACAGGTCGTAAAAAACAGTGGCTGGATGATTCCGTATTTCTGTTGCGTCTTCGTCGGAATTGGGTTGGTAGTCCAATTTGGCCAAACATTGATCGGTTACTCGAAAAAGCTCAATCAAGATTTGGCCAAGTCCCGCAGCGATAGCAGCCCACGGTCGAGTCGTTGGGCCTGGTGCCTGCTGGCGATTCCCATGTCGATTGTCGCATGGGGTTTGTTTTCTGGATCGAGGCAGCCGGCTGAGTACAACGGATTTCGAATGGACTTGTTGAGTCGCGTTCCGATCGTGCACATGGGGCGAGCCAAGCCTCTGGATTCGGTTGCGCGGAGCATTGTGCGCCGGGCGTCTGGATTGGAGAGCGTGAAAATGGGTGAGGACGAATCGACCCGGATCGATGCGGTGGCGTGGACCGCCGATATATTATTCGGCGGCAAGGAATTCGACCAATATCGGCTTTTCAAGATCGACGATCCCAATTTGCGCGGCAGCTTGAACTTGGAACCACGCAAACGCTATCGCTATTCCATCGATGAAGTTGCAAACGCGGAATCGGTATTGCGAAAGCTTTACGACGACGCGGAGGCCAAACTGGAGGAGCGGCGGACACCCTTCGATCAACGTGCGAAGGAGCTTTTCCAAGACCTATTCGAAAGCCGCGCGATGGGTCGGCTGCTGAGCGTCGATTGGGACGGAAAAAATGTTTTGGACCTTTACTACTGGAGCGTTTTGCCGGATCTTCGCCGGAAGAACACGCTGCTGATCGCTCCGCTGCCAAATCAAACTGAACCGTGGGGTTCGCTCAGTATAGGTCTGTTCTCCCAAGAGATGATCGAACGTGCCAAGCGATTTGGCGTTTCCACTTGCGCCGAAGTTGCCCAGCGGGTCGTCCAAGAAGAAAAAAGTCTCGTGCGAGAATACGAGATTCGACTGCGAGTGTTTGAACAACTTACCAGCGACGATTCAATTCGCCAACAAAGCGGTGGTCTGTCGCGCGAGCAATGGCAAGTCATGGTGTTCGAGCAAATTCGCAAGGCACCGCTGGCCGAGCTAGAAAAGATGGCCGGCCCGGTGGTCGCGGATGTAGATCGCAATATTGACGTGGCTCTTGCGGCGCAAGCTAACGCGGTCGCCGAGGACTTGAGACGCTTTATCGGTGGCGAAGAGTTGGCGAAGATAAAGACGACTTACGATGCGCGGCTTCTTTTGAATTTGAAGGGTGCCTACCAAGCCAACGATGCGGAAAAATTCAACACGGCTCTTGCCACGTATTTGACCTCGATCGAAACAACTCCGCCTACAGGATTTGCACAATGGCGACAATCTTGGGAGACATTTTATAACCGGCAGTCACCGTTTTACTTGGCAACAATCTGTTATTTGATTGGCTTTCTATTGACGGTTTTCTCGTTGATCGCAATGCCGATTTGGTTCAATCGAATGGCGACAGCGGTCCTGTTCGGTGGGTGGGTTTTGCACTTGATGGGGATCGTCATGTCGGTGGGGATTTCCGGCCGCGCTCCGGTGACTAGCCTTTATTCAAGTTTCGTGTTTGTCACTTTTGTTGTCGTCGGATTGTTCATGGTGGTCGAGCGATTCACGCGCTTGGGACTTGGCAATTTGTTGGGAAGCGTTCTAGGTGCAAGCGGGCTATTGTGGGCCTGGAATATTTCCGTGGATAGCGAAGATACATTCGCCGTCTTGGTCGCGGTGTTAGATACGAATTTTTGGCTCTCGACGCATGTGATCTGTGTTTCGCTCGGTTATGCAGCGACGCTGGCCGCTGGCGCGCTCGGCGTAACGTACGTGCTGGGCGGATTGTTTACGCCTCTATTGAACCCTCAGCGACGACAGGTGCTGACCCGATTGATTTACGGGGCCGCCTGCTTTGGACTTTTGTTCAGCTTTGTCGGAACGGTGCTCGGCGGATTGTGGGCCGACGATTCGTGGGGACGATTTTGGGGTTGGGATCCAAAAGAAAATGGCGCGGTGATGATCGTGTTGTGGAACGCGGTCGTACTGCACGCGCGATGGGGCGGAATGGTTCGGCAACGCGGAATGGCTGCGCTGGCCGTGATTGGAAACGCGGTGACGGCTTGGTCGTGGGAAGGGGTCAACCAACTCGGCGTCGGCTTGCACGCCTACGGTGCATCCGAAGTCGACAAGTTCCGCATGTTGGTATTCTTCTGGGCCGCGCAATTCGTGATCGCTGGCCTTGCTTTGATCCCACAACGATTCTGGTTGAGCGAAATCGATTCAGCCAGCGGACCAAAGGAAGCCGTTTCCGGTTAGCGAACGAGTGGCAAGTGTGAAAGCAATCGGAAAGAGGCGGCGGACACCGGAATCTGAATTTGGTCTGCGCCGGACAACCAGCCAGCCAAACATTGCGGCGAAAGCCGCTGCGACTGGAGGGTTGCGTTGATCAACGGTTGCCCACTGGGATCAATCGAGATGAGAGCGTTCTTTGAATCACCCCACACAAATAATTCGCCGTCGCGGATTTCGAAGCCGACTAGCAACTGGCCGAATGCGATCGGAACGGTGTTGGTTGGTTCGAAAACGTCAACTTGCAACCATTTTTTAGTTGAGCGCAGCCAAGTTGGGTTGATGTGGCCTCCGCTTGGACACTGAATTTGGCAGAACAATGAATCGATGCGGCCATTGATCACTCGCGCATTGCCGATGAACGCTTCGAATTGCGAATCCGGTGCTGTCGTGATTGGCATCGTGTCGCTGGCGGACAAGTCGGCGGCGTTGCAGAGCAGTTTTGGAACATCGAGATTGGTCAATCGTAAGTCTTGAACGCCGTAACTGACGTGCGAGTCCGTTTGTTCGCACGTTAGTGCGCCGGAAAACCGACAATTGTCGCCGAGATTTCGCGCGGCTGGCCAAAATTTTGCTAGGAGCCAGCAAGGGAGAATGCCATTGTCCGTATTGAGTGTCCAGCGCGTTGGTTGAGTCGGATCGCCGAACTGAAATTCCCAGCGTATGCGAGCGTCGTCGGCTTGGTCGGACCGAAATTCGATAATCGCGCGAGTTTGCCTGTCACTGGGTTCGATCTGCATCACGCATTCTTTGGCCACGAAGGATTGTTCCGCAGTAGCCCCTTCGATATCGGAATGAATCGTTATCCGTTGAATTCTGACGCAAGTCGTTCCGGATATCCAATCCATTTTCGGCAGTTGTTCCGCCAAGTGTTGTAACAGCGTTGTGGCTTGACCCAGCGTGAGTTCGACGGGCGACAAGGTCAGCACCTGACCGTCGAGCGATTGTTTCCAGTCAACCTTCTGAAATTCTGCAAGTGGCTGGGCTTGGGAGTCTCGAATACGAAATTGATGGAAGCGGACTTCGTTTGGCGTCGGAGTTTCGACCGACGCGATTGCGACGGGGCAACCCAGCGTATAGCGTACCGAAGTTTGCCACTGAGAAATGCTGCGCGGAAAGAGAATCCAATTCGCGACAAGGATGGTCGGCAGCGCGCAGCAAACGACGAACGCGATGCGGCACATCAGTCGTCGTTGGTCATCGCTCATGAAAGTGCCTATCTTTGCCGCGCAAGTTCCATAAATGTGTCCCAGTGTTGGCGCATTTCCGAGACGCTGTCGCTGCCGAATTTTTCGCAAAACGCAGCGGCGATTTCGAACGCGACGACGTTTTCGACGATGACGCTGGCGGCCGGCACGGCGCAAATGTCGCTTCGCTCGTAACTGGCCGATTCGGGTTGCTTGGTTTGCATGTCGATGGATTCAAGCGGTTTTTGCAGGGTACTGATCGGTTTCTTGGCCGCTCGCACAATGATCGGCTGGCCGTTGCTCATGCCGGCTTCGATGCCGCCGGCGTTATTCGTTGATCGCGTGTAACCGGCAGCCGTCGTCTGTTTTTGTGCCGGGTCGTAGTGAATGGGATCGTGGACTTGGGAACCGAATCGTTTGGCGGCGGCAAAGCCGAGACCGATCTCGACGCCTTTGATGGCTTGGATCGACATGACTGCGGCCGCCAGTCGAGCATCGAGCTTGCGATCCCATTGCGCATGTGAGCCAAGCCCAAACGGAACGCCTTCGACGCGAACCTCGATTATGCCGCCGAGCGTGTCGCCTGCTTTTTTGGTCTGATCGATCAGCACGATCGCTTCGGAGTCGCATTCGGGGCATACCGAATAGACTTGGCTTTGTTCACGCCATTGTTTGAGTTGTTCGATCGAAGCGGATTTGGCTGGCAATTCGAGCGGGCCAAGCTGAATGACGTAACCAACAGTTCGTATTCCGAACAAAGCCAACAATTGTTGTGCCAATGCACCAGCGGCGACGCGCGCAGCGGTTTCGCGGGCACTCGCACGTTCCAACACGCCGCGGATTGAACCAAGATATTTGATCGCGCCGGACAAATCGCCGTGACCTGGGCGCGGCCGAGGAAGTTCTTTCAGGCGTTCGAGCTTGTGGTCTTCATTGGCGATTTGCAAACAGATAGGGCTGCCGATCGTGGATTCTTGCCAGACGCCGGAAACGATCGAAACCGTGTCGTGCTCAAGCGTTTGTCGAGCACCCCGCCCGTAACCACCTTGCCGACGCCGAAGCTCCCCGTCGATGTGCGCGGAATCGACCTTGAGCCCTGCGGGAAATCCGTCGATGATGGCGACGAGCGCAGGGCCGTGCGATTCGCCAGCGGTTAAGTATCTGAGCATGAGCAATGTCTCAAAGCGGACGATCCGCGTTGGTTTCGCGCGGCACGGACCATTTGCGTAAATCGTTTGGAAAAAGCGCGGGATTCTACAGTTGCGTATTCAATTGGAACAGTGAGATTGGCGTTCCGCTAGCAGCGATGGCGGTCGGCGTTTAGGCTGTAGCCAGCGGCGACGGCGTTGACTCGTAACGTGGCACCTTCGTCGTCGGCTCCGGGTTAAACGAATTATTTGGAACAGCATGGTCTTTATCTCTCGAAATTGGTTCATGCTGGGCTTGTTGATCAGTCTGTTGATTGGTCAACAGCTTGCCGGGCCCTTGCGTTCGCTGGCCGAAACGAAATGGCTATCGCACTTGATCGTCGCTACAGTGATGTTCGCGATGGCTTTGCCGCTGGAGTTACGCGAGATTCGTCGGGTGCTGCGTCGGCCAGTCGCGCCAATCTGGGCGAGCTTGGTGAATTTAGGATTGGCACCGTTGGTCGCGTGGCCATTGGCACATTTGTTGGGCCCAGAGTTGGGACCGGGGCTAATCGTTGCTGCGGCGACGCCATGCACGCTCGCGTCCGCTTCGGTTTGGACTCGCAAAGCCGGCGGCAACGACGCGATCGCCATGATGGTGACACTGATCACGAACGCAGCTTGTGTCGTCGTCACTCCGATGTGGGTTCGCTTGTTAACGGCGGGGCAAGTAAAACCTTTTGCAGTAAGCCACATGATGTTGCAGTTGGCGCTGATCGTGCTGTTGCCGATTATCGCAGCGCAACTTTTTCGAGCGCTGCCGCGAGCTGCAAGATGGACGTCGCATTTCAAAACGGCGTTGGGAGTTTATGCGCAGCTTGGCGTATTGACGATGGTGGTGATCGGCATGGTTCAGACGACGTTGCGATTGGCTCAAGTCGATACGCCTAAGTTGTCGTTTGGATTGCTCCTGACGTGCGGGGTGATGGTGCTTGCGTTGCATTTGTTATTGTTTTGGGTTGGCTGGCAAGGTGCGGCTTGGCTGCGGATGCCGAGAGGCGATCAGATCGCGGTTGGGTTTTCCTCAAGCCAAAAAACACTGATGGTCGGATTGGCGACCGCCATCGAATTGGGTTTGTCGGGAATTCCGCTGGTTGCGTATCACATTTTGCAGCTCGTCGCGGATACGTTTTTGGCGGCCTGGCTAAAGTTGCCAGCGGCTGCCCAGCCGAAAACTATTGTCGATCCGCCAGTCGACTGATATAGTTTGACCGTTAGACATAAGGCAAACTTCTACCACCAAAAACCAATTGGCATGTTCATTGAGGCAGCCACAATCCGAATCAATATATTCAGTCGGCGCTTGATGGGCCGAATTGAAATCGTCGCGTCGCACCAAGATGGCTTGTAGCGGGCCGAATCTTTTATCGTTCCGTTCCGGCCTCGAACCCGACAACAAAGGAATCTAAGGCCGGGTTCTTGTTGCGGAGTTTCCGCTTTTTTTTTGATTGACGAGAAGCCATCATGCGCGAAAAATTAGATGAAAAATTGGCCCGGTTTGAGTTTTTGGAACGGCAGATGACCGATCCGTCCGTGCTCTCCGACTCGGCGAAGATTTCAGCCGCGGCGCGCGAACATGGTTCGCTCGTTCGATTTGCCACGTTGTATCGACGCTTCCTGTGGGTGGTTGATCAGATCGGTCAAGTTCGTCAAATGGCAAACAGTTCCGATCCGGACGAGCGATCGATGGCCGCCGATGAACTTGCGACTTTGGTCGCCGAACGCGAAAAACTTTGGAACGATATTTTGGAGAAGTCTGTTGGAGGCGAAGACGCAAATCGTTCGCGTTGTGTAATGGAAATTCGCGCCGGCGTTGGTGGCGACGAAGCGGGGATTTTCGCCGGCGACTTGTTCCGCATGTACAAAAAACACGGCGAGAGCAGAGGCTGGAAAGTCGAAGTGATGGACTTGAGCGAAGCCGAGCTGGGCGGCTTCAAAGAAGTGATTTTGGGATTCGAAGGGGAAGGGGCCTTTCGCGAATTGCAATATGAAAGTGGTGGCCATCGCGTACAACGAGTGCCGGAAACTGAAACCAAAGGACGCATTCATACTTCGGCCGCGACGGTCGCGGTGCTGCCCGAACCGGAAGACGTTGAAATTGAAATCAAACCGGACGACTATCGCAAGGACGTATTTTGTTCGAGTGGTCCCGGCGGTCAGCACGTCAACAAGACGGCGTCGGCGGTGCGGTTGACGCACTTGGAAACCAACATCGTCGTTTCAATGCAGGACGAAAAAAGTCAGCACAAGAACTTTGCAAAAGCCCTCCGGATTTTGAAAGCCCGCATCTACGAGCGAAAGCTACAAGAAGAACATAAAAAGCGCGCCGACGAGCGAAAAACGCAAGTCGGCTCTGGGGATCGCAGCCAGCGGATTCGGACTTACAATTGGCCTCAAAATCGCGTAACGGATCATCGGATCGGTTTTCAATCCAATCTCGATACAGTGATCGCGGGTAATCTGCAACCACTGACTGAAGCGATGTTGAAATATGAGCGAGATCAACTGCGAGAACAGATGGGTGATCTAGATTGAGCGACGAACAGCCTTGGACCATTCAGCGCTTGCTAGGTTGGACGGCTGATTTTTTCAAACGGCACGATGCGGACAGCCCGCGCTTGGACGCCGAAGTCCTTCTCAGCGCGACGCTCGGCTGCCAACGGATCGACTTGTATACTCGATTTGACCAAGTCCCTGAACCTGCGAAACTGGCGCGTTTTCGCCAATTGGTCAAACGCCGCGCGGCGGGCGAGCCGGTCGCTTATTTGGTCGAGCAAAAGGAATTTTTCTCGTTGTCGTTTGCGATTACGCCTGACGTGCTCATTCCACGCCCCGAGACCGAACAACTCGTCGTGGAAACATTGGATCGAGCACGCAAGTACAACACCCACGGAAATCTGCTGATCGCGGATATCGGCACGGGAAGCGGAATCGTAGCGATCTCGCTGGCAAAACACTTGCCGCAAGCCAACATTCTCGCCGTCGATATCAGCCCAAAAGCGATCGCAGTCGCAGTGGCGAACGCCGAATCGCTGGGCGTCGCGTCGCAAATTGAATTTTTCGAAGGTGATTTGCTCACGCCAATCGCCTCGCGCGGACCCTTCGATTTCATTGTCAGCAATCCGCCGTACATCGGGTTATCCGAGCGAGATTCGCTCCCCGTTTCTGTCGGAAAATTCGAACCCGAGGTCGCACTTTTTTCAACCGGTCCAGTCGGCACTGAAATTATCGAACGGCTCGCGCAAGAAGCACTTCGCGTGCTACGTCCAGGCGGTTTTCTATTATTTGAACTCAGCCCGCTCATCGCCGACCAAGTTCGTGCGATCTTGAAAGCGCAAACTGGCTGGCACCAAACCGCAATCAAGAAAGACTTGTCTAGCAAAGATCGGATTGCGATTGCGCAGAAAGCCGCCGTTTGAAACCGGGGACTCGACCGCGGATTTCTCGGATAACACGGATGGGGATCGGAGTCGAATTAGAACCTCTCACTATTTTTCTTATCCGCTTTATCCGTGAAATCTGCGGTTCGTCGTTTTTCATCCTTCCCACAAAATCGTTAACCTTTTCCGATTGTGCGTTTCGCAGCGGCGGTACAAGCGTGCGGCTACAAGTTCTCGCAACGCGGATTCGTCGCAACAACGATACTGATAAACAGTATTTCGATTTGCGTGGCGATTTTGGCCAATGCGGGACGGGCGATGGTTCAACCCAAACGAAAAATCTTGGCGGTCAAGCGGAAGTCGACCGAAGACGCCGGTTCGAACGCGCAGTGGATCACGCGGTTCGTCGAGTACTTGCGGCGAGAATGCCGATTGTCGGAGAATACGGTCGCCGCCTACACACGCGACTTGCGACGCTTTCACCAATGGCAAGCGGAGCGGTCGATTGTCGCGTTAACCATCAGCCGTTTGACCGACTATGTCAGTTTCTTAGCCGATCAATCGCTAGCTCCGGCGTCGATCGCTCGGCACTTGGTCGCGCTCAAGATGTTCTTTCGTTTCCTGCAACTCGAAGGCGTTCTTAAGGAAAATTTTGCCGAGCTACTGGGAAGCCAGCGGCTCTGGCAGCGATTGCCCGAAGTCCTTTCGCTCAAGCAAATTGATGCATTCCTCGCAGCGCCGCGACGCAATGACGTTTTTTTTCTGCGAGATCGGGCGCTGTTGGAGATGTTGTACGCGACCGGCTGCCGCGTTTCGGAGATTTCCAATCTTCAATTGAGCGACGTGTATTTGACCGAACGGATTTGCCGCTGCATGGGAAAAGGTAACAAGCAGCGGATGGTCCATCTGGGTAACGCCGCAATCGCAGCGCTGCGAGAGTATATGGAAAAGCTTCGTCCACGGTTGGTCGCTTCCGCTAGTCGTAACGCGGATTGGCTTTTCGTATCGCGGTCGGGCCGACGATTGCGGCGCGAAGCGATTTGGGAACTGGTCAAAAAGTACGCGTTGCTCGGCGGCGTCTCGACCGACATCAGTCCACACACGATGCGGCACAGCTTCGCCACGCATCTGCTCGCGGGCGGAGCCGATTTGCGACAAGTCCAAGAGATGTTAGGTCACGCCAGCATCGCCACGACGCAAATCTACACGCACGTCGACCAATCCCGCCTCAAAAAAGTCCACCGCCTACATCATCCGCGCGCGTAGGTCTCGAAGTTGCGCATTTCCGGCAATTCAAACCCGAAACGTAAGTGTGGGAACGACTTGCGGCGTGTTGCAAGAGTTTCGTTTGAGCCAAATCATTCTAAAAAATCGCAACCCGAAGCGTCAGTTTTGATGTTGCGCAGTTCTTGTTCCTTCTCCCCCAAAATCAACGGGCTTTGCCGTTGATTTTGGGGGAGAAGGTTTGGATCAGGGGGCTGCACTCGGCGTTGCGAAATCGCGGCCCCTCACCCTGGCCCTCTCCCCAATACGACGTGATTTCACGTCGTGTTGGGGAGAGGGAACTTAAAATGCGCAACTTCAAAAAGCGTCAGCGAGGCAGAATCGCGATACGGCCAGTAATTCAATTTTCCTTCGGAAATTCCTCGCTTACGCGTCGGGTTTTGATTGGGAAAGCGCAAAGTCAAAAAGCGCAAGCCAAGCGGTGGCTATCCAATTCCTTGACGAAGGATCCAAGCTTCAAATTGCAATTATTTCGCGTGAGTGTAGGCAAGTTGCGCAACTTCAAAAAGCGTACGCAAAATGTGTTCTACGCTGTAAAGCGTATTTTGAGTCTTTCGCTATTTGTTTCGGCGCTAATTCGTTGCCAAAAGCGCCATTATAGGTAGGACGTGAGAGTTCAACGCATAGCCTGTTCGGGTCATATTCCAAACGCGGCGCAATCAAACATCAGTTTAAACCAATCAACTTGGTGAGATGAGTTACCGAGGCGTGGCATGATTCGATTTCAGGATCTCGAATCGGGATATTTATGGAGTTTCAATTCAACAAAAACTCAATCGAGCTATTGAAATGAGATCATTGACCCTTCGGAAACGAAAACTTAGAATTTTGAAAATTTCTCCTAAGCGGTCATTTTGACGATCAGTGTCGACGTGTTCAATCTTTGAATGAAGGGGTCGCACAATTGAGTACGAGTACTCGCAGGTTTGATCCGTCGTTCGTGTATGCCACGACGCCTATCGGCAGCCCGGTTCTTTCCCCAGTTACACCTGGAATTGACAAGCATCCAAGATCGAGCAACGGTGCGGGCGAATCAACGCATCCATCCGAACTCAACGAATGTTTTGACCTCATTTCCAATTTAAGTAACAAGCTCTGCCAACAGTTGCGGGCCAAGCTTCCCGCGAACGCCGTTGAGCTTGCTCCTGAAGTGCTGCGTTCGCACGTGGCCGTGAATCTGGAAATGCTGCTACGAGAGTTTGACGATGTGCTTGACGATGACGACCAGCAAGCCGTTATTCGCATGATCTTGGATGAGGTCTATGCGTTTGGTCCACTGAGCGGCTTGATGCGCGATTCCGACGTGAGCGACATTCTTGTGAACGGGCCCTTTCAAGTGTTTGTCGAAAAGAACGGGCGTCTCGAAACCTCCGATGTGACTTTTAATAATGCGCCGCAATTGGTGCAGTTGATGGAACGAATGGTCAACCAAGCGGGCCGAATACTCGACGCGTCCCATCCGATGGTTGACGTTCGGCTCCCCGACGGAAGCCGGATGAACGCGATCCTAAATCCGCCAGCCATTAACGGCCCTTTGCTGTCGATTCGCCGCTTTGGAAGCCGGCCGTTGACGGTCGACGATTTGCTCAAGCGAGAATCGCTCACGCCGGAGATGCTGGAGTTTTTGGCCGCTGCAGTCCGAGGCCATTTGAATATCGTGATCTCAGGCGGTGCCGGTAGCGGCAAGACGACGCTCTTAAACGCGCTCTCGCGCTACATTCGTTCGACCGAACGAATCGCCACCATCGAAGACACTGCCGAACTCGATCTTCAACAGCCGCACGTCGTCAAGATGGAAGCTCGCGCCGACAGGGACGGGTTCTGTCCGATCACGATGCGCGAACTTGTGAAGAACGCACTGCGAGTGCGTCCAGATCGCATTATCATCGGCGAATGTCGCGGTGCCGAAGCTCTCGAAATGCTTCAAGCCATGAACACCGGACACGAAGGAAGCATGACGACGGTTCACGCCAACTCGCCGCGAGAAGTATTTTCGCGCATCGAGTTGATGACAAGCATCGACGGAGGAAATATTCCGTTGTGGGCACTCCGCAAACAGATGGCGACATCCATCAATCTCGTAGTCCAAGTCGCTCGCCAGCTCGGCGGTCAGCGGAAAGTAGTCTGCATCTCTGAAGTGACTGGTATGGAGGGTGAAATCATCTCGATGCACGATATCTTCCAGTTCGAAGCAACTGGCGTGGAAAATGACGTGATGGTCGGAAACTTCTGGGCCACGGGTATTCGCCCGATCTGTGTAGAGCGACTGATGACAAGCGACGCTGGGGTTTTTGCTGCTCCCAATTTCTTCAAGCCACGACAACTCTCGACGCAAAAGACTTAGGGAGGTAGCGCAGTGACCAATAGCGTTGAAAGGCAGTCTGTGGATGTCTTGCAACAGACTCTGCAGAATCAACTCCCGGAATTGGGCGGCGAATTAGAAGTCGCAATCAAAGCGCTAAGGAAAGTGCAGCGCATCACCGGCATACTTCCCCTCGACAGCTCGCCCGCAATGACTGGTCTCGATTTGCGGACTTTAGCAAACTCAGAGACCCTCGACATCTCGCCTTCGACAGACGCAGGCAAGGGCAACGGATCGGCACAGGCCCAACCTTCGTCTTCGCCCAAGTCACAGATGATGTCGTCCGGTCAGACGTTTGGGCGTTATCAAATCTCACGCCAGCTCGGCCAAGGGGCGATGGGTGCCGTGTACTTGGCTTACGACCCGCAGCTCCAGAGGTATGTCGCGCTCAAAACTCCATTCCTCGCGGACAAGCCTATCGTGGCGCAACGCTTCTATCGAGAAGCCCGCAGCGCTGCACAAATTCGCAGCCCCTTCGTCTGTCCGATCTACGAAGTCAGTAACGTAGCGGGCTCGCTTTATCTGACGATGGCATTCATCGAAGGGCGTCCGCTTTCCAAATGGATCCACAAAGACCAGCCTCATACTCTGGACGAAGTATTGAGTATGTTCCACAAAATCGCCACCGGAATGCAAAAAGCTCATGCCCACGAAGTCATCCATCGCGATCTGAAACCGGAAAATATTATGGTCGATTCCGATGGCGAGCCAATCATCATGGATTTTGGACTCGCCCGCCGCGCCGACGACGACGATCAGTTGACTATTGCCGGCAACATCACGGGCACACCCGCCTACATGTCCCCGGAACAAGTGCGCGGGCAACAAGACGAGATCGGCCCGCAATCCGATGTCTACAGTTTGGGAGTCGTCCTCTACGAAATGCTGACCGGCACCGTCCCGTTTCGAGGATCGGTAGTGACCGTACTAGCTAGGTTGCTCAACGAGCAGCCAGCTCCCCCATCGTCCGTCCAACCCAACTTGCCCCCCGACTCACCGATCGAAAAGATCTGTCTAAAGATGATGGCCAAGAACAAATCCGATCGCTACACCAGCATGACCGAAGTCCTCGCCGATATCGTTCCCTTGCTCCGTCAAGCGCCCATTCCAGTCGCTCCCCCCAAGCCCTCGTTCTTTGGCTCGATTGGAAAATTCTTCAAGCGCCCCTCCGCCAGCCCCGCGTCCAGCCCGCCCCGCACAGTCAAATGACCGGCGTGTAACCCTTCGAATCGGTGACGGTTGATTCGTATCTCGGTCAAGTCGGTTTCTTCGCCGCGACCCAATTTGGAAACTGATCAATTGGTCGCGCTGCAAATCCACACCCAAGACAACCAATCCCGACCTAAAAGAATCCACCGCCAATTTCACCCTAGAGCCTAGCGGCGGCAGCGAAATTTCGGTTTGCGTCTATTTTCTCGTTTGGAGGCAATTCAAGCCTCGGTCTTTCATACTGCGCAGAAGTCCCGCGACGAAATCCGGGGATAAAATCGTCGCCAGAACTTTGTTAGGCGGCTTGGCGCTTGTGCAAATCGACGTACAATACGCCAATTCGCACAAGGAAAAATGCAATAAGGAGGCAGGCAGATGAAGCTATCATTCCCAGCAATGCGTGGAAAAATGGGGCGGCGCGAATACTTTGTAGCCATGGTTAAGTTGAGCGTCGTCTCCAAGATGTTCAAGTTCAGGGACTGGTCTCAACTGCCGGCCGATCAACGAGCTCAGCGGGTAATTACTAAGAATCGGATTCCTGAAATCGCTCGCTACATTCTCGACAACGAGGATGGTTATTTGTTTTCCGCGCTAACGGTTTCCTACGATTGCGACCCCGAATTCACCGCGCTAAATCGTGAGCAACCAAACATTGGACTTTTGGAAATACCCTTTGACGCGGATCTCATCATAAACGATGGGCAACACCGTCGCGCCGCAATTGAGGAGGCGCTCAAGGAAAATCCAAACCTTGGCGACGAGACGATTTCCGTCGTGTTGTTTCCGTTCGAAGGTCTCGATCGGATGCAGCAAATGTTTTCCGATTTAAATCGCACCGCCCGCACGACGGCGAAGTCGCTGAACATACTCTACAACCATCGCGACGTGGTTAGTCAGATCACGCTGGTCGTCACGGAAAAGGTCGACGTGTTTAAAAACCTAGTCGACAAGGACCGGGTCTCATTGCCGCTTCGATCGAACAAGTTGCTGACGCTTGGCGCGCTTTATGACGCGACAAAAGCACTTTTGGGTGAGGTTAGCATCGAGAACTTCGACGAGCAGCAGGCGTTTGCAATTGATTTCTGGAATCTTGTCGCAGATCAGATGCCTGAATGGCAAAAGGTAAGGTCCAACGATCTCAAGCCTGTGGAGTTGCGACAAGACTATATTCACACACACGCCGTTGTTCTTTGGGGAATTGGCGCCGCCGGACGAACATTGGTCGAGGAACATCCGGACGAATGGGGCATTCGTTTACGCCAGCTTCGCGAAATAAATTTCTGTCGCACCAACAAAGAGTGGCAGGGTATCGCCATGCACGGCGCGGACGTCGTCAATCGTCGCCAAAGCCGGCTCGACACGGGATCGTTTATCAAGATGAAGCTTGGTCTGTCACTTTCGCCTGCCGAAGAACGATCGCTCAAAGGAGCGACCGATATTTCTACAATACTTACAGACCTCAAGAAATTCGCGGCACGAAAAACGGAGGTTGTTCAATGAGCGAGGAAACTTTTGGCGAAGCGATCGTCAAATTTGAAAAGAATTCCAAGGAAGAGGTACGAGTTTCCGTGGATGAATACCGCGGGCGGAAGATTATTAACATTCGAGTCTACTACCGCAACGAAGCCGGTGCATGGCTGCCCGGCAAACAAGGAATTGCGTTGTCTGTCGATCGTTATCGCGATTTGGCTGACGCGGTATTACAGCTTGGTGAGTGGTTGGCAAAAAACAAATTGCTTGCTTGATTGTGGTTGAGAAATCGAGAGCGACGTAACATTCATTATCGAGTTTCTGTCTAGCGGAGAATCTAACAATGGGCCGATGGCAATTCGAACAACTCAGGGGTGGTCCCAAGCGGAATCCGCAGGAGGCGGAACTGTTCAAGAATATCGATGCTGACGAAGGCGAGTACGCCGGAAATGATTATCTCGTCCGAGAAGTGATCCAGAACTCGCTTGATGCACGAGCGCCAGGCGAAAAAGAACCAGTTCAGGTTCGCTTCGCAATTCACGACGCCAGTGAGGCGCCAAGTGCCGAAAGAATGGCCCATTATTTTGGCCGCCTGCGAGAACCCCTGCAATCATTTGACATCCCAAGCGACACGCATGGGGTGCCGTTGGTCAATCAACGGTTCCTCGTTTGCGAAGATTTCGGCACATGCGGCTTGGAAGGTGATCCAGGTTTATACAAGGATCCGGACCGAAATACGCAAGCACGAGAGGATTTCTATTGGTTCTGGCGAAATATTGGGCGCAGTGCCAAGACAAATGAAGACTTGGGACGCTGGGGCCTCGGAAAAACCGTCTATCGAGCAGTCAGTCAAGTTCGCTGCATGTTGGGTCTGACCATTCGACGCTCGGATGGGCGGCGATTGTTGATGGGTCAAACGGTTTTGCAACCACATCAGCATGGACCACACGAGTATCACCCTGAAGGATATTGGTGTGACGAGGGCAATCATGATTTCTCCGAACCTATCGAAAATTTGGTCGAACTCAATCAGTTCCGAGAGGAATGGTGCCTGCATCGTTCCGTTGAGCCAGGACTTTCAATCGTGTCACCGTTTGTACCGGATGAACTTTGCGAAAAGCGAATCCTACGCGCTGTCGCCGTGAATTTCTTTGTGCGCATTCTGAAAGGCGAATTGGAAGTCGAAGTCTTTGGATCGACGATTGGGTCTGTGAAAGTCGACGCCCAGTCCATCGATGGTATTTGCCGTGGATTGGAATGGAGCCATTCCGAGAAACGCCGCAAACTACATGCACCGCCTCCGCTTGATTTCATTCGCTCCTGCCTTGCTCTTACCCCTCCGACTACTACCAATTTGATTGGCGACGGATGTTCGCCTTGCTTTTCAGAGCATGCGTTGGAAAAGCAAGTTCATCAGAATTTGCAGCAGGAGTTCGCCGATGGCAAACTCGTTGCGCTTCGCGTTCAAATGGATCTACCTCGTCGCGACAACAGTCGCCAGGTAGGCGAGTTCAACGTTTATGTCCAGCGGGATTTAGATGGCCAACCGCAAGATAGTTATTACGTTCGTGAAGGAATGACCATCACTAAACGTAGCTCCCATGCATCACAACGTGGTGTTCGCGCATTTGTGAATATTGAGAGCGGTCCGATGGCGCGACTGTTGGGAGACACCGAAGGTCCGGCGCACGAGGAATGGGACAAACAGGCCGAACGACCCAATCGGGAATGGTGGAAATGGAAGACACGCGTCGAATTCGTGCGACGAATCGTCGATAACCTGGTGGAATACCTGACGCCTTCGCAAGAGGATCAGGACTTCGATCTGTTGGCCGATTTCTTCTCGGTGGAACGAACGTCGGGGCGACAGAGAAATCGACAACAGGGTGAAGAAGATCCGGATGAGCCAACCCGAGTATTTCCTAACCCTCGTCCCAAATGGTTTCAAATTACGCCGCGGGCGGATGGTTTCTCAATTCTCCGCAACAAGGCGGTGGACGTTCCGGAGGGCGCCGAGCTAGAGGTATCGATTGCATACGACCTACCCTCGGGTAACCCCTACGCAAAGTGGAGCCCGCTGGATTTTGATATCGGCGAGCCGGAGCAAATAAATGTTTCAGGGGTCGGTGTTGAGCCGAAGAAGATCAGCGGAAACGTCGTCAAGCTCAAGATAAGTGCGCCGGAGTTTCGGTTCAGCATGAGTGGGTTCGACCAATATCGGGATTTACTTGTTGACGCTCGGGAAAATACCAACGGTTCGTCGAATGTGGAGGCTGATCTATGAAGAAGTGCATCAACTTCACGGGTCGCAAACGGATCCCTCAACGGCATATCGAGCTTGAAGTGTTTGACGGAAGCCCGCGGCGTTTTGACGCCGCGATCAATCTGGCGGGGCTCGATTTTCCATATGACGCACCAGTGTTTTTGGAAGCAATGTGTGCGGGATCAACGGTTATTCAGCGATTTCAGTTTGGGATCGCCGGAGAAATTGTTGCACCGACAAACCGCCGCCTGGACGAGATCCGCGGCGAAAACGTTTTCTTCCGATTAAAGGTCATCGATCAAAGCGAACGATTCGGCCGGATCTTAGGGATCGCCGAAAAACTGCGACCAAACAAGGCAGGCGAACAGACGTCAACCGGACGACGTGGAATTCTGCCGATCGAGCTCGTGCCGTTGGGCCAGCAGTTATGGCAGCTTCATTATGGCGATCAAGACGTCTGCCTGCAGGTCAACGAATCAGTTCCTGGAATCAAGGACCGAGCGCGTTGGGACAAGGTTTTCCAAGGCTACGTCTATCCCGCCGTGATCCGAGAAATTTTGGCCCGTGCAATCAGCAACAACGCAGCAGACGACGAGGAAAGTGACAAGTGGGATGTGCTATGGCTTCGGTTTGGTCGGAACCTACACCCCGAGCGGGAGTCGGCGCCGAGAGGCCCCTTGTTTGACGACGTGCATTGGGAATGGATCGACGCGGTCGTGGATGAGTTCTGCAATCTGCATCGATTAAGGGATATTTGCTTGCCGAGTCTTGCGACGCTGGAAGGAGAAGAATCATGATTGTGCGACGATTTAACGAATCCGGAATCCAATCGTTTCGCGAATACTTGGATGCCGCGAGACTCGATCCTGAGTTGCCCCCTCCGCAAGGGTTACTCCAAGATGAAAAACTGACCGAAAACGTTGGCGGAATGATGCGTGTCGACCGCCGTTCATTTACCAACCGCCGAGACGCTGCCGTGTACTTGAACGACCGGTTGTCGCCGCTCGACGACGAAGAAGTTCGAAACGATGCTGGGCTCTGGACATGGCTAGCGCTGTTCTTTTTTGACGAGATTTGTCCGCCTGTCGATGGCAGGCGCAAAGTACGAAATGATTATCTTTACGTATACGAACCGCACAACCAACGACATTTTTATCGCCATCTTTTGTTTTTGGCATGGCGAATCCTGAAGGCATCGCCGTCGCATAACCGTTTATTTTTGGATACACCAGCCTCAAGTCTTGACAAGATCACGCAAACCGTTTTCGCGAGTTTGTACATCACACGAATTCCATGTATTTTTGACGTGCTTGATCGGCTTTATTGGGATTGCGACCGTGATCGACCACGAAAGGGAATCGCTGTTGGACCAAAAGTCGCTCCCGGTGATTTGACGCACCGCCTTCCTGTCCGTATCCGGCAGCTCGAAAAGACATTCGACCTCCAAAGCCTGACCGCTGATCAGCTCATCGAGCTGTTGGGAGACGAATTTAGGCCAACATTTAAAGGCAAAAAGGTCGGGACAGCCGAGCTCGTGTCGTCGGCTGGTGCCGGGTAATTTTGCAAAGGGACATCATGACGAACGTAGCCCAAAAGCCGCAGACAGAACTGGGAGCTGAGTTACCCGAAAGGCTCGATTTACGGTCGCACGATTTCGTCAGCGGCAAGATCGCCGAGCTGTTGCGATTATTCCCTGAAGCGCGAACCGAAGGGGGAAAGATCGATTTCAAGCGGCTGGAGCACGCGCTTGGGGAAACAGTCGACGTGGGGCGCGAGCGCTACGGAATGAACTGGCCAGGAAAGGCCGATTGCTTTCCGACGATTCAAACGCCAAGTATGGGAACATTACGCCCATGCCTTGAGGAGAGCGTCAACTTCGATACGACGGAAAATTTGATCATCGAAGGAGACAACCTCGAAGTCCTTAAGCTGTTGCAAAAGTCGTACTTGGGCAAGGTCAAGATGATCTACATCGACCCGCCCTACAACACCGGGAACGACTTTATTTATCCAGACAACTATTCCGAGAGCCTCCAAACCTATCTCGAATACACCGCGCAAGTGGACAACGAAGGCCGTAAATTCGGAACGAATTCAGAGGTTGACGGCAGGTTTCATAGCAAGTGGATGAACATGATGTTTCCGCGACTTTACCTAGCGAGAAATCTACTGCGCGAAGACGGAGTAATTTTTATTAGTATTGACGACACCGAAATCGCAAACCTTCGAAAGCTTTGCGACGAGGTGTTTGGTGAAGAGCAGTTTGTTGCGCAGATTTTGTGGCGCAAGCGATCGACCCCGCCCAATGACAAAGTAATCGGCGCCAACCATGACTACATCTTGCTTTACGCCAGAAACGCTTCCGAGGTTAGCCTAGCGCTGCGTCACCGCGGTGAGGAACAGCTATCGCGATACAAGAATCCGGACAACCATTCGAAAGGTCCATGGGCGGCCGGTGATTTGATGGCTAACGTAAAGGGCGGTCGATTCGTCCAGTCTCTCCACTTCGCGATTCGGAATCCAAATACCGGCGAGGATCATTTTCCCGGCGAGAACGGCAATTGGCGATTTAGCAACGAAACTATCCAGAAGTTGCTCGCTAATAATGAGATTTATTTCGGGGGAGAAGGCAAAGGCCGCCCAAAATTGAAACGATTCCTTTGCGACATCAAGGAAGGCATGACATGGCCGACTATCTGGGATTTCCCTCCACTGAATACAAGCGGCTCGGATGAAATGAGAAAGATATTTGGGACCGCAACAATATTTGAGAACCCGAAGCCTTCGGGACTCTTGATTGAAATTCTCAAACTCGGTGCCGATCCACAATGTCTTGTACTTGATTTCTTTGCAGGTTCTGGAAGCACGGCGCACGGTATTATGGAACTAAATAAGCTGGATGGCGGTGCGCGGCGATTCGTGCTGATTCAGCTTCCAGAGCCGTGCCAACCTGATTCGGAAGCGTCAAAAGCCGGTTTTTCCAATATTGCGCAATTGACCAGAGAGAGGGTGAGGCGCGTGGCAAAAACCCTAAACGATAATGAATCCGACAAAATCGGACAAACGCCCTCGGATCGCGCATTTCGAGCCTTTTCACTTAGCGAGTCTAATTTCGAGGCATGGGATACTCGAACCGCCAAGGATGCCCGATCGCTTGAAGCGCAATTGCAAATCCATGTCGAGCACATTCGCGAAGGACGCACCGACAACGATCTACTCTACGAAATTCTTCTGAAGAGTGGCCAGCCGCTGACAACTCGCGTCGAAAATTTGACCGTGGTGGGCAAGCCGGTCTATAGCATTGCCAATGGTGAGCTCATAGTTTCGCTCGACCAGGACCTTACGCTCGAACTGATGCGGGCCATCGCAGAAAAGCGGCCCCAGCGAGTTGTCTGCCTCGACGCCGGTTTCGCCGGAAACGATCAACTCAAAGTCAACGCTGTCCAAATCTTCAAGAGCAAGGGCGTCGGCAAATTCCAAACCGTGTAGGGAGACCGACGTGACGCAACCAGATCAGCCTAACGAAGGCGAACTGATCCTCTACCACACCCCCGACGGGGCGGTTCGGATCGAAGTCCTGTTCGAATCCGAGACGTTTTGGCTCAACCAAAAGCGGATCGCCGAACTGTTTGGCGTCGAACTGCCCACGGTTAGTTATCACTTGAAAGAGATTTACGAATCGGGTGAACTTCGGCAGGAGGCAACTCTTCGAAAAATTCGAAGAGTTCAAACCGAGGGAAAACGCGAAGTTTCCCGCGAAATTGAATACTATAACTTGGATGCAATCATCTCGGTCGGATATCGTGTGAACAGCGCCCAGGCAACGCAATTTCGAATTTGGGCCACCCAAACCCTGCGCGAGTTCGTGACCAAAGGGTTCGTACTCGACGATGAGCGGCTCAAGCTAAACAAGCGATTCGGCAAGGACTATTTCGAAGAGCTTTTGGAGCGAATCCGCGAGATTCGAGCCAGCGAGCGCCGGTTCTACTTGAAAATAACC
>JANNYC010000031.1:0-8601 GCA_031409895.1 Planctomycetota bacterium | reverse complement strand
CCTGCTTTCGGATTCGATCGAATGAGTTGGACTCAGTCGTGGCGTCGTCAAATTGCACTGCTGTTCATATTGATAGCGGTTGCTACGGGCGCAATTACGCTAGTCGAGTTTTTTCGGAAGCGGGAAATTGATTTGACCTCGCTGCAAGCTCGCGCTGTCGAGTTGCAAAAGTTTATGGCCAAAGGGCCAGCACCGCAGACCGAATCGGAATTGTCGCGACAGCTCCATTCATGGGCTGAAGAACGCGGATTACAAGTCGCCTGCCTGGCGTTAGACGGTTCGTTGATCGCCCAGTCGCACCCCGAGCGTTCATTGGCACCATTGCTTAACTCCGTTGAACTCTCGATGCTGACGTCGGGACGAATCGTTGTCGTCATGAATAATGCAGCTACCGGAAACGACTCGACTGCAGTCGTCGTGCAGCCCTGGTCCGGCTCGGCGTTGGAGTCTACAAGCCACGATCCGCACAATCAGATCGCCTTTATTGGCGTCGGCTCCCGAAGCCGCGGTCGTGTTGGGCTGCGACAATTGCTACCCATTTGGTGGATGGCGATGGCTTCGTTTCTGGTGGTCGCGACGCTCTGGTGGACGACAGAACGGCGGAATGCCGAGGCCAAACGAAGATTTGTTGAAGCTTCGCGGAAACTTTCCGCAGGGCAATTTCAAGATCCGCCGGCGTCCGTCACGCACGACCCCGATTGGCGCGATTTATCTCATTCGTTTTTCCTGATGGAATCCAATCTCGCGCAACGAGAACAGCTCGTGGAAGAAGAGCGGCTCCGAGTCCAAGCCGTCTTGTCGTCGATGGTCGAAGGCGTAATCGGAATCGATGCCAATCTACGAATCATGGTCACGAATGAGTCCGCCATGACAATGCTTTCGTTGCATCCCGATTTCGTTATTGGCCGCTACGCCGGTGAGGTAGTCCGGAATCCTAGTTTCGAAATCGCAATCGACAAAGCTCGGACTACAGGCCAAACTGTCGAAACTGAATTTGAAACCGTTGGCCCGCGGCGTCGTGCTTTGAGCATTCGTGTCGCACCGCTTTCGCCGAATCATCAAGCTGAATTGGCGGTCGTTCTTTACGATGTGACTGACTTGCGGCGGTTGGAGACAATGCGGCGAGATTTCGTGGCGAATGTTTCTCATGAACTAAAAACACCGCTTGCCGCGATCAAAGCTTATGCCGAGACGCTGCGATTAGGCGCGCTTGACGACAAAGAAAACAACCGCCACTTCTTGGAGCAAATCGAGATCCACGTCGATTTGTTGGACCGACAAGTCCGCGACTTGATGCACTTGGCTCGCGTCGAATCGGGCCGCGCTGCTTTTGAATTGTGCGCGGTCGATCTCGATCAAGCTTCGGCGGAGTGCGTTGGGCGTTTTCGAGAAGAAGCTCTTCGACGCGAAGTCCGTTTGAGCGTCGTCAACAGTAACGAGCCGATCATGGCAATCGCGGATCGCGAAGCCATCAGCACTATCTTGGACAATTTGGTCAGCAATGCCGTCAGGTACACGCGACTGGGCGGTTGGATACGAGTATCCGCAGCCTACGTAAATGCAAACGCAATTATTACCGTCGCCGATAACGGAATCGGCATCGCCCCGGAACATCAGAGCCGCGTGTTCGAACGGTTTTATCGTGTCGACAGAGCGAGGTCGCGCGACGTGGGCGGCACCGGATTGGGCTTGGCAATCGTTAAACACACTGTTCAAGCCTTGGGCGGACAGATTGAACTGACGAGTTCGATTGGCCGTGGCAGTACGTTCCAGCTCGTGCTTCACAAAGCGTAGATGCGGATTCTGGGTTGGGGTCTGACGCATTTTTCGGCCTATTTTGATTGACGTGGAAAAAACTTGGATCCGAAAAATGGGTCTGACCCCCTCGACTCCAGCGGTAACTTTCCAAACTCGTGAACGGTGACGGGCATTTCAATATTGTGAAGAAAGATTCATCGGAACTTCATCGAAAATGCCATTGGCGTTTGCGAGTTCTTAACAACCGATCCGTAATATCTCCTCGTCCAAGCTGCGTTGCTTGGAGCAAGTCATCTTTAAATGGAGAATGGTATGAAACGGAAGAATGGTTTTACTTTGATCGAATTGTTGGTGGTAATCGCGATTATCGGGATTTTGATTTCTCTGTTGTTGCCCGCGATTATTTCAGTGCGAAACGCGGCGCGATCAGTCCAATGCTCAAATAATTTGCGACAACTTGGTTTGGCTCTTTTGACGAAATCGTCAAACGATCCTACAGGCCTTTTGTGCAGTGGAGCGTTTGACTCAAGGCGAGACGGGTCGGTCGAATTGTTTTCGTGGGTCTCGGATTGCGTAGCTCAAAACACTTTGCCAAATGTTTTGCTGTGCCCAAGTAGCCCATGTGTGGGTTCCGAAAAATTGAACGACCTAATAGGCAAAGACACTTCGAATGCGGCCGTTACTCCGCCAGATCGTATCGGATCGGGAAGCGGCCCCATCCTCAACGCAATGGTGCCTTACAGCGCACCTCGGATCGACTATGTCCGCGATAATCTGGTGGAAAAGGGAATGAACACGAACTATGCATCGAGTTGGCACATGGTTCGATCGGCACCCGGAATGGTTAATGGCCTAACCGTCGGCAACATGAAGAACTTTCTCAACACGGCTGGTCCTTTGACGTTGCAACGAATTGATGCCGCAGCGGTTACTAGTTCTTCGATCCCGCTGCTCGGTTGCGCCGACAAAGGCGACACGGCAGAAGCGACCTTGTCGGAAACGATTTCAACGGATTTCAAATTGATAAAAGGAATTGTCTTGGCCGAATCGTTTAACGATGGTCCGTCGTTCTTCGATGATGCTGACAGCAAAATAAAAATCGTGCCCACCGGTACTCCGATGGATTGGTTGGATTCGAGCCTTCCGTCGCGAGGCCAAATTGTTACGGATGAAAGTATCTTCACGGGCAGCGCCGGTATTCCACTTGTCCTGCAAGATACTCGCGACTGGCGTGCATATCACAGTCGCAAACTCAACATGGTTTTTGCCGATGGAAGCGTCCGCGCGATCGTCGATGAAAACGGCGATGGCTACATCAACCCTGGCTTTCCTGTCCCACCGGGCAGCGATGTTGAGATTACGGGATACTCCGACAGCCGCTGCGAAGCTAACCCTTGGGAACTGTTCCTCGGTGTATTCGTCGATTTTGGGTTCACGCGAAAAGCATTTGAGTAGTCCTGCACCTTTGTGAAAAATCGCTTGAAGCAACCCTCAAGCGAACGCGGCACCGAATCTCGGTGCCGCGTTTTTTTTTGTGACGATGGCGTCCCCCGATGCTTTTGTTTAACCGGACCGCTTCGGGCCGCTAGCGCACACGGCCCGCCGATCGCGTGCCGACCGCAGACCGATCGCGATTAATTTGTTTAACCGGACCGCTTCGGGCCGCTGGCGCACTACCGTTAGAGTTCACCGACTGGTGATTCAGAAAGCGCGGAAACCGGCGGTTAAACCGAGATTTTGCCCGCTTTCACAAGCCCTTAACTAAATCTTCACGGATTCTTCACAATTGACCATTATGGTAACTTGCATCAGAAATGGCTCGGAATTGAATTTAAGGACATGACATGATTTTGAACTGGAACAATGTCGGAGTTTCGTTGGCGATTGGGCTGCTGGCAAGTTTTGGAGTGACATACGCACAAGATGGACTTGCAAATCTAGCTGGCAAGGTTGAGATCGACGGTTCGAGCACCGTGGCTCCGATTTCGATTGCGGTGGCGGATTCGTTTGCGAAAAAATGTCCAAAGGTTTCCGTCCCGGTGTTGATTTCGGGGACCGGCGGCGGCTTCAAGCGATTCGTGATCGGCGAGATTGATATCTCCGACGCTTCTCGTCCGATAAAAAAAGCCGAATTAGAATCTGCCCGTTCGAACTCGATAAAGTTTCACGAGTTGCCGATTGCTTATGATGGTTTGACCATCGCCGTTCATCGCGACAACAAGTGGTGCAATCAGCTCACCGTTGAGCAAATCAAAAAGATCTTCCGCGCAGATTCGGCTGCGAAGCATTGGAAAGATGTCGACCCGTCGTGGCCTGATCGCGAAATCAAGATTTTCGCTCCGGGAACCGACTCAGGTACATTTGACTATTTCAAAGAGGTCGTTGCCTCGGATGGCGCGATTCGAGAGGACATTTCCGTCAGCGAAGACGACAATCAACTTGTGGTGGGTATTGCGGAAACAGCGGACGCAATCGGATTTTTTGGCGTCGCATACTATATGGAGAACCGAGACAAATTGAAGGCCGTTTCGATCGTAAACCCAGCGACGGGCAAGCCGGTGGATCCGACGCCCGAAGCGATCGAGTCGGGAGAATACGCACCGTTTTCTCGTCCTCTATTTATCTACGTTAATGCCAAGTCATTCCGTCGCCCGGAAGTTCGAGTTCTGGTCGAACACTACTTAGAAAACGCGGCGGAGCTTTCTAAGTCCGTGGGATATGTGCCTCTACCGGCAGAAGTGTACGAGCGCGCCAAGCAATTGCTAAAAAACCGAAGGACCGGAACTTGCTATATCGATGCGGCTGGGAAAACGGTTTCCGGAAAGTTAACGGATGTGTACAAAGCGGAACATTTGGCTGACTAATAGTTACGCCTACGTTACCTTTCCCCGCTGAGCGAAAGGGCTAGGATAAGGGAAAATCGACCCCGCAATTTAAACCCTTCACCGTGTCTCTGGGTCGCAACCTATGGCGCAAGCAACCACGCTCGAGCCGGAATTGTCGTCGAATCCACCTCGCTTGTTGGCGGAATTGCCTTTTCGTTCGCTTCGTTGGATTCGCGTCAAAGAATCGTTTGTCAAATTTCTGCTCTTAGGTTGCACGCTGTTTTCCGTGATGATCACGTTGGCGATCATCGTACTGTTGGCGGTGGAGGCGGCTAGGTTTTTTAGGATGCCGGGTACCAGTGTGTCTGGTTTTCTGTTTGGCACGCGTTGGAATCCGTTACTCGGAGAGACGAAACATTTTGGGGTTTGGCCGCTCATCAGCGGTACGTTATGGATCACCGCGATCGCCATGAGCGTCGCGATGCCATTGGGTTTGATAACGGCAATATTCTTGAGCGAGTATTCGCCGCGAAAATTGCGTGCTGTCCTGAAACCAACTTTGGAGATTTTGGCGGGCATCCCGACTGTCGTTTTCGGCTTTTTTGCATTGACTTTTATTACGCCGATGCTGCGTTCGATTCCTGGTTTCCAAGTCGACATATATAACGCGCTGAGCGCGGGTATCGCCGTTGGAATCCTGAGCATTCCGACGATTTGTTCCTTGGCTGAAGACGCACTTCAAGCGGTTCCGCGCAGCTTACGCGAAGCCGCATTTAGCTTGGGAGGCACTCGGTTCGATGTATCGGTAAAAGTCGTTATTCCTGCAGCGCTATCCGGTATCGTTTCCGCATTTTTGTTGGGCGCGACGAGGGCAATCGGTGAGACGATGATCGTCACGCTTGCCGCCGGGAACCGGGCTCGCATTTCATGGGATCCGCGAGTTGAAATGCAAACAATGACGGGCTATATCGCACAAGTTGCCAAAGGCGATGTCTCGAATTTCGGCGTCGAATACTATTCGATCTACGCGGTTGCCGCAGCTTTGTTTTTGCTGACATTGGCGATGACGTTTTTCGGACACATGATTCGAAAGCGATTCCGTGAGGCCTACGAATGATTGAGCTGCGCTCCATCAAACCAGATTTTTCGCGCTGGCCGGTTGGTTCGGTCCGCCGCCGAATCGTCGTTAACGAAGTCTTCAAAGCGGCTTGCATTGCAATCGCGAGCTTGTCGGTAATCATCCTGCTGGTTTTGTTGGGATCGATCCTGGTTGAAGGTGCTCCGGCGTTAAGCTGGAAGTTCATAACCAGTTCGCCCAGCCCAGATCCGGAAAATTGCGGAATTGGTCCCGTCATCATGGGTTCGATTTGGGTTTGTTTAGGGTGCGCTGCGATCGCCGTTCCTTTGGGAGTCGGCACCGCAATTTTCATGGAGGAGTTTCCGCCGCGCAGCACCATCGCCCGACGGTTCCATGAATTCGTACAACTCAACATTACCAACTTGGCGGGCGTCCCGTCGATCGTTTATGGCATTCTCGGTTTGACTGCTTTCGCGAACATGTTCGGCCTGTTCGGAAAACCCGATGAACCGGCGTTTGAACTGGGTGCGCGGCATTTCCGTCAGTATGTTACCGAAGGAACCGAAGTCGTTCTCATTCCAATCGCAAGTCCGACTGACGTGCCCATTCTGGTCGATGGCATGACCGTCGAAACATTCGACGGAAAGCCGATCAAGCTTATTGTGGTCGTGCCAGGCAACGAACTTCCGCAAGATGCAAGTATGCTCAAGAAGACTATGTGGTCTGACGCCGAGGGAGGGCTTATCACAAAGAAACCCTGGTACTATTTGCGACTTCCGTTTGGCCGCAGCATATTGGCCGCCAGTTTGACGCTGATGCTGGTCGTGCTTCCCGTGATCATTATCTCGACTCAAGAAGCATTGCGTTCCGTTCCCAAAACGCTTCGCGAAGGCTCGTTGGGTTTGGGTTCGACGCCTTGGCAAATGGTTTGGAATGTGACTTTGCCTGCCGCAATTCCCGGAATTATGACGGGGACAATTTTGTCTGTTAGCCGAGCGATTGGTGAAGCCGCGCCTGTGCTAATGTTGGCCGGAATCGTCTACATAACGAAAAGTCCGCGGCATTTGGCGGACGATTTTGCCGTGCTCCCAATTCAGATATATTATTGGGCGGGACAGCCGATTGCCCAAGGAGATGGAATCAACTTTCAAAATCTCGCCGCGGCAGGGATCATCGTGCTGCTGGCGATCTTGTTAACATT
The DNA here is from genome assembly GCA_031409895.1 of Planctomycetota bacterium. Classification (GTDB taxonomy): domain Bacteria; phylum Planctomycetota; class Planctomycetia; order Pirellulales; family Pirellulaceae; genus JANMEB01. Next base: position 1,739 of record JANNYC010000031.1, on the reverse strand, counting down.
TAACGCCCTCGCGATTATCATTCGTCAGAGAACCCAACGACCACTGTCTTGATCGGTCTTTCATTTGTCCGTTGGCGGCAATAATAGGTGTAACGTGAGCCAAATTGAGCTAGTCAATCTTTCCAGGCAGCAGCCTGTTGTACCGGCGGTCGATGCGCTGCCGTTAAAGATGATGATCACCATCCGCGATTTCAATGCGTGGTACGGAGATTTCCAAGCACTACATAATCTCACGTTGAACATTCCGGAAAAGCAAGTTACCGCATTCATCGGGCCTAGCGGTTGCGGCAAGAGTACTTTGCTGCGCTGGATCAATCGGATGAACGATGTCGTGCCGACTGCCCATGCTGCTGGAACCCTCGAGTTGCCCGACCTCGATATTCTCGGTCGGACGACCGACGTAGTTGCTCTCCGCCGACGGATCGGGATTGTCTTTCAAAAGCCAAACCCATTTCCCAAGTCAATTTATGACAACGTGGCCTTCGGCCCTCGATTGCACTTTCGCCAGATGGCTCGTCGCGACTTGGATGACCTCGTGGAATGGTCGCTTCGCAAAGCCGCAGTCTGGGATGAAGTCAAAGATCGCTTACGCCAATCCGCATTAAGTTTAAGCGGCGGTCAACAACAACGCTTGTGTATCGCGCGGACAATCGCCGTCGGGCCGGATGTTTTGTTGATGGACGAACCTTGCTCGGCTCTCGATCCGGCGTCGACCGCCCGAGTTGAAGACTTGATTTTCGAGCTACGCGAACAGTACACTATCGTGATCGTTACGCATAACATGCATCAAGCCGCGCGGGTCAGCGATCGTACGGCCTTCTTTTACGAAGGTCGTATCGTCGAGGACGGCCCCACCAATTTTGTGTTTACCCGGCCCAAACAAAAACAAACCGAGGATTACGTTACGGGCCGATTCGGCTAACGAAGCCGTCTGAAATGGGTCAGACCCATTTTTCGGATTCAAGTTTTTTCCACGCCAATCAAAAAAGGCCGAAAAATGCGTCAGACCCCGACCCGTGAACGCGTACCGAGAAAGTAATTCATGTCCAAGCTTTTCGAAATGGAAATGCAGAACATCGAGCGCAAGCTCATGTCGCTGTTTGGACTTGTGGAAAAGATGATTGACGATGCCGTACGTTCCCTGAGTGAACATCGTGTTGACCTGGTTTCCCAAATCATCCAATCCGACGAACGCGTCAATCAAACCGAAGTCACGATTGAGGAAGAATGCTTGAAGGTCTTGGCGCTGCACCAGCCGGTCGCGGTCAACCTGCGTCGAATCGCGACGGTGCTCAAGATCAATATTGACCTAGAACGAATTGCCGATTTGGCTTGCAATATTGCCGAGCGAGCCGAATCGCTAAATCAGTTTCCGTATTTCCCGATTCCAGATCAACTTCCGACGATGGTAAAATTAGCGACCGAAATGGTTCGCAAGGCCCTCGATTCGTTTGTGGAACTTGACACGAAGAAAGCGGCCGATGTTATTCGCGGTGATGCCAGAGTCGATGAGCTTAATCGAGACGTGATCGAAGAGTTGCGCAACCTCATGATGACCGATTCACAGTTGATCGAACCTGGGATGCATTGTTTTTCCGTTTCGAGGCACGTCGAACGCATCGGCGATCATGCGGAGAACATCGCCGAAGACGTCATTTACCTCGTCGATGGGGCGATTGTTCGGCACCGACATGGACAGCTTTTCAATGAGCCCAAACGACTGTGATCGCAATGTCACG
>JANNYC010000030.1:0-9004 GCA_031409895.1 Planctomycetota bacterium | reverse complement strand
AGTTCTGCGCGAATCATATGCATGTGGGCAATGTCGACCGACAAAGCGGCTGCGACAAACAAAATCACAATCGTGAAGGCGACGAAAACAAGCATCGCGCCACGTTTGGGGCGATTGCCCGATCGAATATTGGATCCGGAATGGCACATGATCGTTAAGCTAATAAAAATTGTTTATTCTCGGGCCATGACTGCGGTGGCGGAAATGGTTCGGCCACGAAAAACGCCGAAAGGTATGACACTATTCGTATCGCCCGGTGCCGTAATGTTGACTCGGATCAAGCTTCCTCGCTTGGCGTTCTTAACGTCGGACGGCTCGAAGTTGATGGATACGCTATTGATGCGTCGGCCCTTAGTAACGGCCAATGCAAGATTCTGTGCTTGGGTCGAATCGCCTGTTTTTACAGCGACTTTTGCAGCTTCGTAAGCGGATTGCACCAAGGCTTGCCGCAGAAAGATCATGCTCGCGCTCTCGATGGAGCCAAGCACAATGATCAAGATCACCGGAAGTAAAACGGCCAGCTCGACCGTGGCGGTTGCGCGGCGTTTTCCGCCGCGTAGAACCGTTTTCGATTGGGATCGACTCAAGATTGTTCGTTTCTGCAACATGTCGTTGTCCGTGTAATTGCGTTCAAAAAATCATCGCGGAGCAGCGACTAGCGGGCAGCGTTCTGGCCGATCGGTTGTTCGTCAGTTTCCGGAAGCTTTAAGTTGTTTTCGTCGCAGAGGCGCTTGTATTCAAGGTACTTGCTACGCAGTGAATTAAATTCTTCTGCGGCATCGCTCCAAAAGTCATTGTCGCGAAAGTGAATTGATTCTGTCTTGTCAAATTGCGCGAGTTCTCGCATGCAACGACGTAATCGCGCAAACGGGCCGACAAAGCGATTGCTGAATCGAACGGTATCCAACATGAATGCCGGCAGCAAGGACGCCAAAACGACGCCGAAGAAAAACAACTGTCCGAATTGTTCGGTAATGCGTTGCGATAGCGGTTCGCCGGGATTCCCCAACAAGATTTGGATGCCGCCGATGGCCAGCATCGAAACGACAAAAAATACACACCAGTGAAGGAAAATTCGCTTGCACAGCGCTCCCTGCACGTGAGCGTCGACGTATTTCTGCTTGCGCATCTTCTTGTAGTTTTTACTTTGATTCATCTCAATTCCTCGTCTTACAAATGCAAACTCATTCGCGGTTATTGAACGCCGGCTCAATAGCCGTAAGCTGCGGAGGCGAACCGACGCACCTCCACTCGACAGTTAGAAACTGTAGGTCATTTTCAATCTGTGGGGTGATGTACGAAGGATTTTTTCAAACGCAGTGGACAAGTGTAATCGGATCGCGCGGCATGACCGTCAGAATTGCGTTCAGCTGAGAATCCGGTTGAAGCGATGGAACGAGTCGTCTGGTGAAAGTTTCCGGGACAATCCGTTTAGTATGCTGCCCCACGTCGGTAGCTTGTTCTAAGTTTAATCGAATTGCCGACAAACCAACGAATCACGCTGACGTTGGGGCAAACAAAACAAAATCGAATAGGTGGTCCATGAGCATTCCATTTGCAATTTCATTGGTTCGCGACGAAGTCATCACATCCATGCAATTTGTGGAAATGATGGCCGCCAGAATGGAAAATCAGATTCCATTGGGAACATTGGCCATCCGAGCCAATTTTCTAACGGTTCGCCTAACCGTCGAGTTGTTGGATGAACAAGAACGTCACGATTGCCGATTCGGCGAATTGGCGGTCGAACGGGGAATACTGACCGGCGAACAAGTAAAACACTTGTTGGCCTTACAACAAGTTCACTTACCGCGAATCTCATCGATGCTGACAAGCATGGGGTTTCTGACCGAGGGTCAAGTTCGCGCATTGCATGCGGAATTCATCAATCGGAAACCAACGACGCCAACAGCGACTCCGCCTAAGCCAAAGTTCTCGACGACACGCACGGACACGAAACAAACGCACAACAACTAAGACCTTTGCCGAACGCCCGTTTATTTTATGGTGGCGCTCGGTCCAGTGCTCGGATCGACGAACTTTCTTGCGCTCGTCTTGTCTACTATGGGAAAGTCGGCGGGAATTTCTTGCGTGACTTTGCCCGTTGCCGCCCATTCGGCACCGCGCTGCAAAGTCGTAATGAAGCCGACGCACTGTTGCGAGTCATTGCCATGCCCCATCGGCGTATGGAAGATTCGTCCTTTGCCGAATTGAACAACGATGATCATTGGCTCATGCCGATTCTTGCCCCCCATTTTGGTATCAGAGTGAGCCGTGGCCAGAACATGCATTTCTTCACCTGGCCCACGCAACGAATCGTACAGCTCGTCATTAACGTGTAGCCATTGACCGGGCATGCCCTTGGTAATGGGGTGTTCGGGGTCTCGCACGGTAATTGTGAATTCATGTTGCGGGCCATGATTGCCCCCCGAGCCGACTGAAGTGTCTCGAACTATTTTTCCGTCGGCGTTGTAATAGACGAGCGGTCCGGAAGTTTCGTTACGTCCGCCCCAGCCCCCCAGTCCGATCATTCGATTGTATTCGGGCCACTCGGGAAAAGCGTTGTCAGCCGCATGTACGACGACAAGGCCACCTCCGCCTTCGACGAATTTGCCGAATGCCTTCTGCGTTTCATCGGGCCATGCGGCTCCGTTGTAATTGGAAACCACTACATCGAAACTCTTGAAAGCCGGATGAAAATTGGCGTCGGATCCTTCTTTCGCAGTCCGCGCGGATTCAACCGAGAAGAGTCCGGTCTGCTCCAAGTAGGTCTTCATCATGCCGGATGTTTCTGGCCAATTCGAATGGTTGTTTTGGCCATCGATCAAGAGTGCTTTGAGTCGGGTGGTTTCTTGCCCAAAGCCGCTGGCGGTGAAAATCAGGGCCAATAATACCGAATCAATCGTTGGATGGAACATTGGAAACTCCCTGCATGATTTCTGGGCAAACTCTCGTATAATGATGAGCGATACAACGGCCTTTTCCAAGCCGGGCGAAACCCGATTTCGCCAACGGCGCTCAGCACAATACCAATTCAGTCAAACTTCAATTTTTGAAATGGAGCCGAACATGTTTTCCTGTTGCCCGCGAATTACAGGATTTTTCGTTGCAATGCTGCTCGGTTCGGCCATTTTTGCCGCCGGAGCATTGTTTACAAACCGCAACGCATCGATGGGGGCACACGCCGGTGGCTTGATGCCGGTCGCTTTTAGCCCCGACGCGACCTCGAACGGAAAGTCAATTTCCGTGGCTACCGGTGTGATTGACGAATCCGTTGAAGGAATATTCGTGCTGGATCATTTGACGGGGAATCTTCAATGTTGGGTACTGAATGCCCGTAGCGGCGAAGTCGGCGGTGTCTTCCGAGGCAATGTGCTTGAAGCTCTTGGATTGCAAGGCAAAAACGAACTGGATTACGTAATGGCGACCGGTCGGTTCGATTTCTCAAACTTTCGCAAGGGCAACTTGCGATACGCCGATTGCATCTGCTATGTCGGCGAAAGCAGCAGCGGAAAAATCATCGGTTATTCTTTGACTTACGATCCCACTACAGGTGCTCGCGGCCAGCCGCAAACTGGTGATCTGATCGTCGTTGCTACAATTCCGTTCCGGGATGAGTCGGTAATCCGAGATAAGGATTAGTTATCGTCGGTTATTTTGACGGCCCAAAACCGCTTAGGCAGTTAACCATTGTGGACGGAAACGAAATCCAATTCTCAAATCTCTATTTAGCTCTCAAAACGAGACTGGAAAACAGCGCGGGATTGCTGGCTATCTCTGACTCTGCCTTATAAACGCCGTGAATTTAAGAAAATTTGGAGAATTTCCCGGTTTGGCATCGCGATTGCGTTATAGACCTTTCGTGAGCGAGCGTAAGGCCTCTATCTCCTTCCGCTTGAATCCGCCGTCATGAGGCTGCTCGCTCATCCTGCCAAATATCACGGACTGCTGCGAATTATCGTCATATGGAAGTGGCGGCGTCCGAATTTATAGGGCTGCTCGGGTTGTTCCGAGCGGCCTTTTTCTTTGACATTTCATCGCTTTGAATTGGTTGACGTGGTATTCTGTCTTTGAAGTTGGTCCATTTCCGATCTGGGCCGACACACTTACCGTCGCCTACGTCCCAGAGCAAGCGCGATGCACCTATTCTCGGCATTTGGGTTCACCCTATTTTCGCTGGCGTTGATGACGTTGGCTTGTGAGGCCCAAGTTAATTCGGTCAACCAATCTACTCCGAACAATTCGGAATCCGTCGAAATATTCCACGGCAAAGTCGCTCCGATATTGGTTAATCGCTGTTGGGATTGTCATTCGGGAAGTTCGCCCGAAAAAGGCTTGCGATTGGATACGGCCGAAGGGATTCGAAATGGAGGCGAGTCCGGTTTGCTTTTTGACGAAAAGAATTTAGAAAAAAGTCTGCTTGTCGAATTGATTACCGGGCCTAAACCTGCGATGCCCGCCGATGGAAAGCCGCTGGAACCCAGCGAACTAGACTCGATTAAGCGGTGGATTGCGACCGGCGGGAAGGTCCCGGACGATTGGCCAAGTCAGCGAAGCCGCTTGGCGAGCAACCACTGGTCGTTGCAAAAAATTCTCCGCCCTGCGGTACCCGCCGTTCGCGATCAAAGCTGGCCAGCAAACGAGATCGATCATTTCATTTTGGCGCGATTGGAGCAACTGAATCTAGTTCCAAGTCCGCCAGCTGATCGTCGATCGTTACTGCGAAGATTGGCGTTTGATCTGAGCGGACTTCCGCCGGAGCCGGAAAAAGTCCGAGATTTTTACGCCGACGCGGACGAGCAGGCTTATGAAAAAATTGTCGATCAACTGTTAGCGTCGCCTCATTACGGCGAGCGGTGGGCGCGGCATTGGTTGGATGTCGTTCGCTTTGCGGAGTCAAACGGTTTTGAAACGAATCTCCCGCGCGGCAGCGCTTGGCCATACCGCGATTACGTTATTCGAGCGTTCAACGAAGACATTCCGTACGATCGATTTGTTCTTGAACAAATCGCGGGCGACGTTTTGGGTGTTGACGAGGCCACTGGTTTTTTGGTCGCTGGCTGTTGGGACCAAGTCAAAAGTCCCGATCCCGTGCTTACTGCGAATCAACGCGCGGATGAATTGCACGACATCGTGAGCACGACTGGAAGCGCATTCGTGGGTTTAACTGTTGGCTGCGCCCGCTGCCACGATCACAAATTCGATCCGATTCCGCAGACAGAATATTACGCGATGGTGGCTTGTTTTGCGGGAGTTCAACACGGCGAACGACCTATTTCCTCGGCCCAGCCCGCCGATGTCTCGCAACAATCATCGGGGCTGCAGCAGCGAATGGCCGCGATCGACGATGAACTTTGGAAATTGGAACCGCTGGCGACGGTGGCCGATGCTAGTTCGAAAATGTCCCGCTTTCGTGCGTCCGTTTCAGCGCGGCGCAATGTCGATCGATTCAAGCCCATAACGGCCAAGTGGCTGAAATTCACTATCTTGAAGACGAATACATTTGAGCCGTGTTTGGATGAACTAGAAGTTTTTTCATCGGAAGAGCCGCCACGAAACATCGCTCTGGCCTTCGCTGGCACACGGGCATCGGCATCCAGCGTTTATCCGAACTCGGAAATTCATCGTCTCGAACATATTAACGACGGCCAGTTCGGCAACAGCCGGAGTTGGATTTCCAACGAGCCTGGCCAAGGTTGGATCGAATTGGAATTTCCTGAAGTCGTTTCCATCGATCGCGTTGCGTGGGCCAGAGATCGCGCGCGGCAATTTTCCGATCGGCTCGCCCTCGAATACCGCATTGAAATTTCGACGGACCACGAGGCATGGAAAGTTGTCGCGAGCTCCGCTGATCGCGAGCCGCCGGAACCAGTGAGTTCAGCAAAGGAATCAATAAGCGCCGATGAACCGATCGATCCGACGCACAAACAATGGATCGAATTGAATGAGCAACGCGATTCCTTGGAAAAAGAGCTTTACGAGCTGACGAAAGTCCCGATGGTTTACGCGGGAACTTTTGCCGCCGAGCCTGAAGCCATCCACCGCTTATATCGCGGCGACCCAACGCAAAAACGAGAAGTCATCGCGCCGGGCGCTCTAACGGCGTCTTCTATTTCCTTTGACGCGGAATCGATTGCAACTGAGCCTCATCGACGATTGGCGCTTGCCCGTTGGATCGTTGATCCGGCGAATCCGTTAACGGCCAGAGTCATTGTCAATCGTTTGTGGCAGTTTCATTTCGGCGAGGGATTGGTGTCGACGCCGAGCGACTTTGGTGCCAATGGGCAACCGCCAAGCCATCCTGAGTTGCTCGATTGGCTTGCGAGTGAATTAATCGAGCATCAATGGAGCCTCAAGCACATTCAGCGACTCATCCTGACCTCGCGGACTTTTCGCCAAACAAGCGATGCCCGCCCGGATGGTCTCGATCAGGATGTCGCATCGCGATTGCTGTGGCGTTTTCCGCCGCAACGATTAGACGCCGAGCCGATTCGCGACTCGATTTTGGCGGTTAGTGGAAAGATTGATTTGCGAGTGGGTGGACCTGGTTTTAGCTTGTTCGAACCCAATGACAATTACGTTCGCGTGTACGAACCGCTCCGAACGCACGGTCCCGAACAATGGCGGCGAATGGTTTACGCAACCGCGATTCGTCTGCGCCTGGACGGTGTTTTCGGAGCGTTCGATTGTCCCGATGGAGGTCAGATCGCGCCTAAGCGCAATCGCAGCACAACTCCGCTGCAAGCGCTCAATTTGCTCAACAGCGAATTTATGCTTCAGCAAGCGACCTTTTTTTCCGAGCGGTTGAAGAGCGAAGTTGGAACCGATGTTGAAGCTCAGATTCGCCGGGCGTTTGATTTGGCTTTTCAACGAACTCCGACTAACGGCGAATTGGCGGCGTCGGTTAGCGTGGCAAAGCAATTTGGGATGGTCGCCGTCTGTCGCGCGATTTTCGGGTCAAACGAATTTATTTATTTGTATTAGGTGCCTATCGGAGAACCGCCGGGGTCTGTCGCCGATTTGCGTAGCCTTCGGAGAAAATCGGGGACTGACCCCCTCTCTTTGCGGTTCTCGGATAGTCCAAAAGGCGGACGCCAAATGTTGACCAATGCCGGACGATGGATGCTCGACCGCCGCGAGTTCCTACGGAATAGTGGAACGGGCCTAAGCGGACTAGCGCTACTTTCGCTGTTGGACGAGCAACGTGTACTGGGTGACGAACAGGATCCCATTCGTCCTCAGTTGTCATCGGAACGGCCTTGCGCGGCCCGAGCGCCGCACGTTCGGCCAAAAGCAAAAAGCGTAGTCGTCATTTTTTGTTCCGGTGCCTGTAGTCAACTTGAAACTTGGGATTACAAGCCAGAACTGTTTAAGCGCGATGGTCAGCCACTGCCGGGTAGCGAAAATTTGGTGACTTTTCAAGGCGAAAACGGCAACTTGGCGCGACCGCTTTGGGAATTCAAACCGCGCGGTGAGTCGGGCAAAATGATTTCCAACATGCTGCCTTATTTGGCCGAACTCGCCGACGAAATGTGCTTTGTTCATTCGATGACCGCCAAGTCCAACACGCACGGCCCGGCCGAAAATCAAATGGGTACCGGATTTGTTCTGGACGGTTTTCCAAGCGTGGGTTCGTGGGTCAGTTACGCTTTGGGTTCCGAAAACGAAGAGCTACCCGCGTTCGTGGCAATTCCGGATCCACGCGGAATTCCGCAGGTTGGCCCGAATCACTGGAACGCCGCGTTTTTGCCCGCAGTCTTTCAGGGAACCGCCTTTACGGCCGATCGACCGATTCCGAATTTGAAAACGCCAGCGAGCATTTCAGTCGAATCCGACCTGGCGACTCGCAATTTGCTGCGGCGCTTCAACGAACAGCACTTGCAACTGCATCCAGGCGACACGGACCTTGCGGCGCGCATCGCAAGTTTTGAGCTGGCCGCGCGGATGCAACTTAGTGCCGCGAGCGTGACCGAGTTTTCGGATGAAACATTGGCGACTCGTGAACTTTACGGTCTCGATCGTCCCGACCCGATTCAATCAGGATTTGCGCGCAATTGTTTGTTGGCTCGGCGGCTGGTTGAGCGTGGCGTTCGGTTCGTGCAATTGTTCAACGGTGCTTACGCCATGGGCGAAGGCGTTGGCAATTGGGATGGTCACAAAACGCTCAAGGATCAGTACACCATTCACGCACCGATTCTTGATCAACCGTGCGCGGCGCTGCTTACTGATCTCAAAGCGCGAGGGCTCTTAGATCAGACGCTTGTGGTTTGGGTAACTGAGTTCGGTCGGATGCCGACGTTTCAAAAAGGGGCTACTGGCCGGGACCATAACCCGAATGGATTTACGGTTTGGCTTGCTGGGGCCGGGGTCAAACGAGGATTCAGTTACGGTGCGACCGACGAATTCGGTTACAAAGCGATCGAGAAAGTCGCCACGATTTACGACTTGCACGCGACGATTTTGCATTTACTTGGGCTCGACCACAAACGTCTCAGTTTTTATCACAACGGGATCGAACGCCGCTTAACCGATGTTCACGGCCAAGTTCTGAGTGAAATTTTGGCGTGACCGCTACCACGCCAACAACTGTCGAACTGTCGTGATTTCGAGCTCTGCTCGGGCTACGCCCTCTCTCCGTCCGCACAGCCGAATCCGTAGTGAATCAACCTTAACTCTTAAACAACCCGTAATCTCATAACACCTGGTACAGAAAACGGGGGCAGCCCACACGCCGTTTCACCGAACCGTCATTTTACCTTTGGCGAATTCGGCGCACGCATTGTCAGGAAGCGTTTCGTTGCTGCCAATCGTTTCCCCAAAGTGAAACGAGGACTTCCCGCTTTCGTCGTGAGCCGTTTCGCCGTTCGCCTGCTTTAAGCGGCTCTCGCTCAAACTGTTTTCTTGCTAATTCTTACCTAATTATTTTCCATCGGCACTAGGGGGAAACACGCGAGGTAATCGCGATTCAAGAAAAGCCTTGGATTTTGCTTCCGCTGAATTCTTG
>JANNYC010000029.1:0-3536 GCA_031409895.1 Planctomycetota bacterium | reverse complement strand
AACCGCGTGAATCGTCGGCATTGCATCCGAACGGTCAAATTGACTCGCTCGATATGGCATGTGCAAATCTTCGCGGGATCGGGATTGCCGAATCGAATCGTTTTTTCCGTGCTTATTATCTTGGCCGGAGAATAACAGGTTTCCGCTTGGCTTGATTCGTAATTCTTCACCAATTGGGCAAAGTCGCATTGATTGCCAAACGTCATTGGAATGCCGCTCGTGTAGGTTCCGAATCCATCGGTAGGAAACGGTGATGGAATCTTTCCCAAACCGTCACCGAAGCGATCCCAGAGCTAATAGCCAAAGGCTAAGCGGAGAGAAGGAGAATCGAACCCAATCCGTTGGGATTCCCTAAAGCAGGGTATAAAGCTGTTGCGCCGCCAAGGCGCGGGCCGCTCTCCGTAAACGCTTTATTTTCAGGCATTTACGTCTAATGACACAAGAAACTCGTCATCGTTAATGTTACTTTTTATATTTTGAGTCAAAATGTCAAAAATGTGATTGACGATAAGAAAGGAGGGCGATACTATTCAACGCATGAAGCAAATGCACCAATTCCGCGTGATGAAGAAATGGAAGTTAAATTCGCAGATTCAGACTTGGAAAAACTCGAATCTGGGACAGAGCGGATTGACGCATATTCCGACGCGTTGGCGCAGTCTTTCCGAAAGGTAATGCGATTCATTCGGGCGGCATCGGACGAAAGAGATTTTCGTGTAATGCGGTCGATGAATTTTGAAAAGCTAAAGGGAGATCGGCAGCATCAGTATTCATTTCGGCTGAACATAAAATGGCGGTTGGTTGTCGAAATACAAACGGCTAATCCAAAGAAAATCATCGTTATTGTAGCAATTGAGGATTATCACTAATCGTGGTAGGGGCGACCATGTCGAGCAATGATCGAGCGAGCTTTGCTCCGGGGGAATTCATTAGAGGCGAATTAGAGGCGCGAGGCTGGACCCAGGAGAGCTTTGCGCACATTCTGGGCCGCCCGCTGCGCACGGTAAATCAAATTCTGATGGGCAAGCGTTCTATCACCGCGCAAACTGCTAAAGAGATTGCGGCAGCGTTTGGCACGTCTGCCGAGTTGTGGATGAATCTTGAAAGCGCCTATCGCCTTTCCCAAGACTCCAAAATCCAAACTGAAGTCGAGCGTCGCGCAAAACTGTACTCGCAAGCGCCGATTAAAGAAATGATTAAGCGCCGCTGGATTGTGGATTCTTCCAATCCAGACGATTTAGAATCGGCGCTTGCGGAGTTTTTTAATGTCCCTGCATTCGCCGCCGCAGCCCGGCGCTCCGCTGACGACGAAGATGCGACGCCGCCACAAAGAGCGTGGTTATGTCGGGCGTATCGCATTGCTCAAAAACTCCATGCCAAATCGTTTGTGCGGGACAAGGCAATTAAGAATCTTGAGGCGTTACACAAATTAACGTCCCATCAGAATGAACTGCGACACGTTTCTGACGTGCTGTCGGAAATGGGGATTCGTTTCGTTTTGATCGAACATTTGACACAAACGAAGATTGACGGGGCTGCGTTTTGGCTTGATCCCAAATCTCCGGTCATTATCGTAACCTGTCGATATGACAGAGTAGATGCTTTCTGGCACACGTTGGCGCATGAACTTAGTCATGTTCTGAATGGCGACGCGCTTAGCGTAGATAGCAACCTAATCGGGCCTGGGTTTATTGGTTACGCATCAAATTCGGAAATTGAAAAGCGTGCCGATCAAGACGCAAGCAAGTTTTTGATTCCTGAAACGATCCTTGATTCGTTTATTGCTCGCTATCGCCCGCGATTTTCCAAAGTGGCAATCGTGCAATTTGCGAATGTTCATAAAATACATCCGGGGATTGTTGTCGGTCAATTACAACACCGACTCGCCATCAAGTATTCGCACAGCAGGGAAATGCTTGTTCCAGTTCGCAAGATTATTTCAGCAACAGCTATGACTGACGGATGGGACAATTTTTTGGCAGAGTAGGGAGAATTAAATGACGAACTCAACGAAAAAACAACTTCCCGCCGCAATGATGGACATTGTCGAAATGTTTCTGGAGTCTGGCGGAACTAGACCAATTGACTTAGATGTACTAAGTAAGTTTGCACTACAAAACGACCTCTGGAATCGCCAGGGCGACGTCTTGCTTAAACTTTGTAAGCGAGAGTTTTCCAGGGCCTTTCGTGAACAGTATCATGTTGATCCGCAGGGCCGAACCGTGCGGACCTATCATGCGGCGCGAACTGACGCAGATCGCCAATCGACATTGTGGGACGATATGCGGCTTGCGCCATCTGAGCATATGGTGCTTGCGTTTTCTCAGCGTCGCCGCCAAATAGTTGGCGAATGCTCGCAACTCAAGCGCGACGTTGATAGTTACAATGACAACAATAAGCATGGCGGGCACTATCAATTGGTGATTGACTTCACCTACGATGTTGCCGAAGGCGAGCAATCTACGGAATATGTCCCAACGATAAAACCTCGCTAGCGGCTCGCCGATTTCAGCACGTAAGCCGGCGACCCCTTATCGTCGAATCCAGCCCGATCTATGGTGCCGCTGTCTTTTAGCCTGTAGACGCACCGTTTGACGCAATCGTATCGTGCAAGGCGATCCGGGAAACGATGGGCCATTGTTGCGACCAGTCCAATAATCGAGAAGGGCTCCCCGTTTGCAATGCACTCCATGATAAAGCCGACCCAAGGCATTTTTGACCTTGTCTTACGGACAGCTCCTTTGTTGAACTTGCGCTCCAGTGCGTCGATTTCGCGGCAGGTCTGATCGAACTCGGCCCGGACAACGCCGCATCTTTTCGTCGCGCCGTTTCGCGGCCTCGTTGCGTAGTTGGTCATACGGGGGAAGCATTCCCGTACAATACCGAGACAAACACTGGCGTCAATTCATGGGCCGGTCAGGTTCACGTTCGTCGGACATTGCCTTATTTTTCATCGCCTGGTAAGCGATCGTGTTGAATTCCTCCGCGTTATTCCCGGCGACCGAAACATCACAGAACTCTAAGAATCCAAGTCGCCTGTTAGACGCTGGGCAACTGCACTTTGCATCGAGGCGAGTGATTCGCGGACGAAGCGGCGCTGGAGTCGGCGGGCAATGGGATAACCGACTCGCACGGGCCAATAGCGCGGGCGCGAGAAGGCTCGCAAGTCGTACCAAACGGTGTCGTCAGCCAGCCACTCTACGCTGAATCGCTCTTCGCCCTGCTCAACGTGCTGCGGCAAAGTGCCATACGCGAATCCGAATCGGCGAATCGGTTCCGTCTCGTCCAAAACGTAAACGATCCGGCACGGATTCAGCCACCAAAGCCCAAAGACATGGGCCAGCATCACGACGACTTGGCCTTTCTCGATCGGCCGGTTGGCAGGCTCCACCAGTGCCCAACCACCGGGAAACATCTTCCACTGTCGGATCTCTTTTTTAGCATCTTCGAAAGCAACTGCGCCCTGTCACAACAATATCCGATTGTGGTCGACGTCATAATCCTTCGGCGCATCATTGAGCGACGCACCGTCTTCA
>JANNYC010000028.1:0-11144 GCA_031409895.1 Planctomycetota bacterium | reverse complement strand
GCGTTGTCGTTGAGATGCGGAAACGCCCAAGCGAGCAGGGATAATGCCGGCCGAACCGCAGCGCAATGTTCAGTGATCCTTCCGCAGGCAGCGGCTCGGACAGATTGAACACAGCGACGTTTCGTTCGCCGATCTGGTCTGAGCAAGACCAGCCAGTTTGCGGGTCGCCATCCAATGCGAGCTGGGCCGAGACATTTTGCCCTCCAAAATTGTTTTTGGCGCAAGTCTCCGTGGCGTGGCTCAATTTGAGGGGACTCAATCCTTTCGCGGTTTCGAGACTGGCAGTGAACTCACCCAAAAAGAAATCGCCTTTCGGGCCTTCGAAATAGGCCATTCCCGGTCCCCGCCCCGGCAAGCGATCATCGGGCAGGACTTCCAAACGTATTGCGGTTGTGCCGGCAGCAATATTGGAAAAAGTCAGAGCGTAAAGGTCGTCCTTGGTGATATCACCAGACGCAAAGATCGAATTATCGGACTCAATGTTCAGTTTCAGTGTGGATGAGGAGGCCGTTACCGGGCAAAGGGTTTTCCACTGGGGTGTTTGCCGACGCTCGCGCTCCAGCCATAACTCGAAGGCTGTTTCAATCGCAGTTGTTCGGCGTAATTCGATGTCTGGATTCGAGTTGTCCTCCAGCGGCCAATGCTTGGGCAGTTCGACAATCAAAGCATTTGCTTCGACCAAACTTCGTTCATGACTTTGCATTTCTTCCGGCGTTGGCATTTCCAAATCAGGCTCTTCTGTGTTGTTCAACAAGGCCATGACCTGGTAATAATCGCGATGAGTGACGGGATCATATTTATGCGTATGACATTGCGCGCAGCCGAGCGTCAGGCCCAACCAGGTTGTCCCCGTCGTAGCCACCCGGTCCGTCATGGCATAGAAGCGATATTCGAGGGGGTCGATCCCGCCTTCTTCATTGAGCATCGTATTGCGATGGAATCCCGTGGCGATCAAAGCGTTTTGATCAGAGCCTGGCAGCAGATCGCCGGCCAACTGTTGAATGGTGAACTGGTCGAACGGCAAATCGCGATTGAAGGCCTCGATAACCCAATCACGATACGGCCAAATGCTGCGTGGCCGATCTTTTTCATAGCCATTTGTGTCTGCATAACGGGCCAGGTCCAGCCAGCGCCGCGCCCAACGTTCGCCGTAATGAGGCGAGGCGAGCAGGTTGTCAACCAAGCGCTCGTACGACTCTTGATTGAAACCACTGATGCCAAGTGGCGACATCGTCAGTTGTTGCTGCCAATGTTCCGATTCCTCGATCGTCGGCGGCAAGCCAACCAAATCGAGAAAGAGTCGCCGAATCAAAACGTTTGGCGGCGCAGCGGTTGAGGGCGAAAGCTTCTCATCCAGCATCTTCTTCAATACAAAGCGATCGACCGGATTCCTGGACCAGGCCGGAAATTGCTGTGAGTCGATGTCCGGCAAGGGAGATTTGCTTGGGGCTACGAACGCCCAATGCGTTTGATAGTTGGCGCCTGACTCGATCCAGGTGCGCAAGATTTGAATTTGCGCGGCGGTCAATGGTTTGTTGAATTCGAGCGGGGGCATACGTTCGTCTGGATCGGATTCCTCGATGCGCCGAACCAACTCGCTGTCTGCCGGTGCCCCCGGTTGGATTGCCTGATAACCACCAAGATCAGCGGTAGCACCCTGGAACGAATCCAATCTCAGGTCGGCAGCTCGCGATGCCTCGTCAGGACCATGGCAGGGAAAACAATGTTTCGCCAGAATCGGACGCACATCGACATTGAAATTTGTCGCCACTGAACCTTCTGCGATGGTTTGTGCGGAGAGGTCTGTGGTTTGTGCCGGCAGACAAGAATTGCTGAGGCCCAACGCGAGCGCTAGTAATCCAAAAATCAAAAGGCGTACGTGTGGCGACATTATGGGGATATTCGATTCGTTGGGTCTTGTGCAGGCCTCGTTTGAACTCCTTAATTGTAGTCGAAAACAGGAAGTTGAAAATTATCGTCGTTGCATAAACTCATCAACCTTGCTTCGAAGATTGACGACTAACCGATGGTCCAGTTGGCTGACGAATCGGTTGCCCCTTGTCAAAGGAGTGAATCGGATCAGCAACCGGGACGAGCGGCAAAAACCAGCCGAGACGATGCCCGCAGCCATTGAATCAGGAAGATCATCCGATGATACTATCGGCACATCAACAAATGCCTGAATGGAAGTTCTATGAATCTCGGATTGAATACGATCTCTGTTTTGGCAATTTGGCTGGTGCTCTTGGGCAACGCCGCTGTTGCTCAAACGCTCGTCGAAAAACTGATTGCGGATGATCCTGTCAAGCTGACTGAAGAAGCAAGGGCCGTCGGCAATATCGTTCGCGGCGCGATCCTGTTCCATCAAGGAAATATCAATTGCGCAAAATGCCATCGGCCATCGGCTGAAAAGGACCGAGTTGGCCCTGACCTCAGCCGAATGGAGCGAGATCTTACCGACGAGTTCCTCATCGAGTCGATCCTCCAGCCCTCCAAGGCGATCAAGAAGGGCTTCGAGACAACCCAAATTTTGGGCGTTGACGGGCGAGTCTACAACGGAATCATGCTGAGCGAAGATGCGCAAAAAATTGTGATTCGAGACAGCCAGGATGTGGAAAAAACGGTGACCATTCGACGTGGCGACATCGAAGAAATGAAGCCGGGCAAGCTTTCAAGCATGCCGGACAATCTGACCAACGAACTAAAAGATCGACAACATTTTCTCGACCTTTTGCGGTACGTCATTGATATCAGGGAACGCGGACCAGAGCTCAATGTCGCTGCGCCCAACGCCACGGTTCGCCGTGAACTTGTCCCTGAACTGAAGGGGCTGGTGCTGATCCAGGAATTGAATTGCATCGCCTGTCACGGATCAGCAACGTTTCCGGCGATCGTCGGCGCCAAACAGGCACCCCGCATGGAATGGTCAGCCAAATGGTTGAACCCGAAGTGGATGGAACGATTTATCAATAATCCACACACGGTCAAACCGAGCACTACGATGCCAGAGTTACTTGGTCATCTGAATGAAACGACGCGCTCTCAAACAGCCAAAGCAATCACCCATTTCCTGGTATCCCGGGCTGACAACCAGTTTCAAACTGAGGCCATCGATTCGAACTCCGTTCCACTGGGATACGAATTGTTCAATTCAGTTGGCTGTGTCGCTTGCCACTCACCCCGTAACGACCAAGCCGTCGAACAACCCTTGGAAAAATCAATGCCACTTGGTGAGCTGGCGTCCAAATACAATATTAGCGGGCTGGTTCAATTTCTGGAAAACCCACTCGTCGTGCGACCGTCCGGGCATATGCCCAACATGCAGCTCACGCATCGTGAAGCGACGGACATTGCGAACTTTCTGCTGCAAACAGCCGACGAAACTTCAACACCTTGGAAGCTGGATTCGGAACTAGCCAAACAAGGCGAATCACTTTTTGCCAAAAACAATTGCCAGAGTTGCCACGCCGATTTGGTGGCGGAGACTCCCAAACCCGTCGGCCAATTGGCCCTCGACAAATTGAGACCTGAACAAGGCTGCCTGTCCGGCGCAGCGGGAAACTGGCCCAACTTCAATCTTCAAGCGGACGAGCGACGAATCATTCACGCATCACTCAAACGCCTTTCCGTAGACCTGACTAGCGAGCAGCAAATTGCCGTTAGCGTTCACGCGCTTAACTGCATTGCCTGTCACGAGCGTAACAATTTGGGAGGGGTTACCTCCGAACGCAATCCTCACTTTCAGACAACCAACTTGAATCTTGGAGATCAAGGCAGAATCCCGCCAACATTGACCGGCGTCGGTGCCAAGCTGAAACCGAAATGGATGCAGGAAGTGTTGATAAACGGCAGAACGGTTCGCCCGTATATGAAAACGCGAATGCCCCAGTACGGCGAAGAAAATGTAAGGCACCTCGTCGAGCTGTTTCAATCGCTTGATCAATTGCCTGAAACCAAATTCGCCGAATTCAAGGACCAGGAGGAAATGCGAAAGAAAGGCTTGGAACTGGCCGGAAACAATGGGCTCAATTGTGTCTCCTGTCATACCTATCAGTACAAACTTTCCGACACGATGCCCGCAGTTGATTTGACCGAGATGGCGGAACGCCTGGAAAAAGATTGGTTTTATCAATACATGCTGGCTCCTCAATCGTTCAGCCATAACACAGTCATGCCATCGTTCTGGCCGGGTGGGCACGCGGTTCGAAAGGACATTGCCGGCACTCCCGAAGATCAGATCGAAGCTCTCTGGCAGTATCTGATTGACGGGCGTCAAGCTGCGATGCCGCACGGTGTGGTACGAGAACCATTGGAAATTGTGGTAACCGACGAAGCCCAAATGTTGCGACGTAGCTACCCGGGCATCGGCAAACGAGGAATCGGCGTTGGCTATCCCGGCGGAGTAAACCTGGCATTCGATGCGGAACAGTTGAGACTGCACGCCATCTGGAAAGGCAAGTTTGCAGATCCGGGTGGCGTATGGACCGGGCAGGGATCTGGCAACGTACAAGCCTTGGGCAAGGCCATCGATTTCGGCAAAGGACCTGACCTGGATGACATTCATCAACCGTGGATTTTCGACGATGGGCGGCCACCCAAGAATCATTTCAAGGGCTATGTTCTGGGCCCGGCCCGGAGGCCTACATTTCGGTACACATTCGATTCCGTTGAGGTCGAAGATTTCTTTGCTGAAATGATCGATGATCAATCAAATATCACCCATCTCCGTCGTACTGTGTTGTTGTCCGCACCGGACGGGCGTGGCGGCTTGCGTTTCCGAATTGCTTCAGCCGACAAAATTTTGCCCGAAGACAAAAGTCTGTTTTCGATAGGCAGCCGATTGAAAATCCGGATGATCTCCGAACAGACGCCGCAAATTGTTGATGACGCTGGGGAAGGCAAGCGATTGGAAATTCAATTCGATATTGCGCCTGGCCAAAAACAAGAACTGGTATTCGATTATCTATGGGAGTAGCTCAGCAAGGACGCAGTTAGTACGAACGACCCCGTCCCCAGATGTTTTGAACGAAAAATCATTGTCCCCCCTCAACCTTGAAGAATTCACATGACGTCTCTGTTGAAGCTGGTTTATTTGATGACCCTCGCCCTGTTCCCGCAGCAGGAGCCGCTTGGTGAGTATTGGGGCACGGGTGAAGAAGAATCAAAGTACTACAAGTTGGTCGACATTCCGTTGCCTAAAGAGTTGGCCATTGAGGCGGGCAGTTTTGAAGTCATGCCCGACCAGGAGCAGTTAGCCATTGCCACACGACGCGGCGATATCTTTCTGGTTCAGGGTGCCTTCGACCAATATCCGGAACCGCAGTTCAAGAAATTCGCCAGTGGGTTGGATGAAGTTTTCGGGATGGCTTATCGAGATGGTTCATTTTATTTGACCCAGCAGACGGAGGTCACACGGATCACCGACACCGACAAGGATGGCCGGGCCGACCGTTTTGACACGCTCAGCGATGTTTGGGGTTTTCGCAATTACCACGAGTTCGCTTTCGGCTCGAAGCCCGACAGCGACGGAAACATCTGGGTGGCCCTTTGTCTGTCAGAGTCTTACAACTCCAAAGCACCGTTCCGGGGCTGGTGCCTTAAGATCACGCCTGACGGAAAAACGATTCCAGTTTGCAGTGGAATTCGGAGTCCTTGCGGCATCGGGCCCAATGAACATGGCGTCATGTTTTATGCCGAAAGCCAGGGCCCCTGGAACGGATCGTGTTCTCTGAAAGTGTTGGAACCTGGCGGTTTTATGGGGCACCCGGTCAGTTTCAATTGGTATGAACTTGCGCCCGAAATGGGTCCGGTTCCGCTGACGCCAAACACCGATTCGCGATTGGAAATCGAGCGCAAACGGGTTAAGGAGTTGGTCCCGTACGCGGTTGTTTTTCCTTACATACGGATGGGGCGTTCCATTTCTGGCTTCATGGTCGATCGGACGGGAGGCAAGTTTGGCCCCTTTGAAAACCAGATTTTTATTGGCGACTTCAGTCTCGGCGTAGTGATGCGCGCCACGACTGAACAAGTCAATGGTGTCTGGCAAGGCGCTTGCTATCCGTTTCGAGAAGGGTTTGATACCGGACTGTTGGCGGTACAGTTCACTCCTGGCGGCAGCCTGATTGCGGGCGGCACGAATCGTGGTTGGCCAGTTCGCGGGCCCAAGGCTTACGCAGTCCAACGACTCGATTGGACTGGCTTGGTTCCATTTGAAATCAAAGAGATCAAAGCCCGTCCGACTGGTTTTGAAATTGCTTTCACCAAACCCGTCGATCGAGAACTTGCGTCCAAACCGGAAGTCTATCAACTCAAGACATTTACACACATCTATCAAGAAGGCTACGGCAGTCCCGAAGTCGACCAGACCGCGCCGCAGACAACCAAATCCGTTGTCAGCGATGATGGAATGAAAGTCGAAATTTTCGTCGACAACCTGGTTCAAGGACACGTTCATGATTTCTATTTTCCCGAGATGCGATCGTCGGACGGCGAAAAACTATTGCACGCCAGCGCTTATTACACGCTCAACGAGATCCCCAAACCCAAGAGCAACGTCGAATCGCCAAAACTAAACGCCGGGATGCCCACGGGAATTACCGACTTCGAGCGCCCCGCCGACGCGCTGCAACTGGTTGGTGAATCCGGCTCGATCATGATTCCCGAATCCGATGTCAAGTGCGAATGGGCCTACAAAGATGGTGTTTTGACGGCCTCGCCGCATTGGGACAGCGTTGTCACTCCCGATGCTTACCTGGACTTTCGCATGCATCTCGAATTCAACATCAACGATGCAGGTGATGTGCCGCGGGAACGAAACGGCAACTCGGGTGTCTATATCCAGCAGCGATACGAGTTGCAAATACTGAATTCGTACGGCGTGTCCGCGGCTGATTACAAGAACGACGATTGCGGCTGTATCTACGGAATGAAAAAGCCGGACAAGTTCGTTTGCAAACCGCCGGGCGAGTGGCAATCATTTGACGTCGCTTTTCGAGCAGCTCGTTTTGGAGGCGATCGAAAAACCGAAAACGCCCGCATCACCGTTTTTCAAAACGGCGAGCTTATCCATGACGACTACGTTTTGACGAGAGGGACAGGCGCGGGAAAGCAAGAGGAAAACTCTTGTCGCCCAATCATGTTCCAGGGACATCACAATCAGGTTCAATTCCGTAACGTCTGGATTCAGGAATTGCCTCGAGGTGACCTGGAAACGGCAGACGAAATTCCGAAAATAACAGCCAGTCAAAAAACACTGCCATTGTCCGGCGAATCTTTCAAATTGAACGGGTCTGACGCGTTTGTCATCCTACCCAAAGGTCATCGCGACGCAGAAGCCGAAATCCCGTGGGTATGGTACGCGCCGACACTTCCAACGTATCCAGCAAACGAGGAACGATGGATGTTCGAGCGATTTCTCAATTCAGGAATTGCAATTGCAGGGATTGACGTTGGAGAATCGTATGGCAGCCCGAACGGACGAAAGAAGTGCGACGCGCTCTACAATTATCTGGTGACGTCCCGAAAATTCGGGGGCAATCCCTGCTTGCTGGCCAGGAGTCGGGGCGGGCTGATGCTCTACAGTTGGGCCGTCGAAAATCCAAAGTCGGTTTCCGGTATCGCCGGTATATATCCGGTTTGCAATATCGCCAGCTACCCCGGCATCGAGCAGGCCTGTGCTGCCTACGAACTAACCGCCGAGCAACTCCAAGCCAATTTGACCAAGCACAATCCGATTGATCGACTCGCTCCACTTGCCGAAGCAAAAGTTCCCATCTTTCACATTCATGGCGATCAGGACGATGTCGTTCCGCTGAAAGACAACTCTTTGTTGCTGGCGGAGCGATATCGGGCACTGGGTGGCGAGATCGATTTGGAGGTCGTCGTGGGACAGGGTCACAACATGTGGGACGGCTGGTTTCAGTCGGAAAGGCTCGTCGAGTTTGTTTGCAGGAGCCTCGGTCGGCCCGTCTACAAACACCCTGTTCCTGAAAGCGAACTGTGGTTGACCTATCCGGGAGGCGATGGTCCTGGCAAAGGCAAACACATTGTGTTGATTGCCGCGGAGCAGGAATATCGAAGTGAACAATCGATGCCAATGCTGGCCAAAATCCTGTCGCAACGTCACGGCTTTGATTGCACTGTACTATTTTCGGTCAACGAGCAAGGCGAGGTCGACCCCACGCTGCCGGCTCCATTCGAAGATAAAACGAAACGCCACAATATTCCAGGCTTGAAATATCTCGCCGAAGCCGATTGCGTAATTTGGCTGTCCCGTTTTATGCAGTTGCCCGACGACCAAATGCAACACTGGCACGATTATTTTGATTCCGGCAAGCCGATCATCGCCCTGCGAACCGCCAATCACGGTTTTTGGGGTGGCAAGCAATACTCGAAAAACGGAAAAGATGTTTCTTTGAGTCAATTGCTTGGCGGATCATTCATGGAGCATCATGGAGGTTGGCACAGCGAATCAACCAAAGGTCTGGTCGTACCGGAAAGTAAAACTCACCCGATCTTGATTGGTATCGACGAATTCTGGGGCACGTCGGACGTCTATCGCTGTCACAATGACAAATCTCCAGTTCCAGCAGACTGTCAGGTCTTGGTAACGGGGCAGCCTTTGTTGGATCTCACTCCCGATGCGGCAGCGAACACAGAAAAGGAACCTTTGCCGATTGCTTGGACCAAAACTTGGGTTGGCAACAAAGATCTACCGACGAAAATTTTTCATTTCACAATGGGTTCGGCCGAGGACTTTGAAAATGCCGGTGTGCGGAGGTTGACTATCAACGCCGTGTACTGGGGACTGGGAATGGAGGATTCCATCAGTGCCGACAGTTCCGTCGACATTGTTGGCGAGTATCACCCGTTAATGTCCGGCTTCAATTATCAAGATCTTGGCGTTCAACCGCACAACCCAAGTTTCTATCGATAGAATCAGCTTCGTTCCGGCTGAGCGGTTCAATCGCCTGGTGTTATGTTCTACCCTGGATTCACCGACCAAACCGATCGTCAGCGTTTCGTTGTGCGATCGAAGGATTCCCTAGACTATTCGCGTGAATTTTCGGGCGATGGGACATCGTTGCCCGCTCGCTCCATCGGCGTACAACATGGTGTCGATGCATGGCCCGTCGGGCCCGCCTTCTTGGATTGGCAACGTAAGTCCCGTTGATACACATTCGGTGCGCCACATTTTCTTGCTTCATCCGGCAAACGTGGGCCCGACCCGCGGAACGGTTCATTTGATTAATTCAACAAGCTTTCAAACCAATTCAATCACGGAATAGTCACTGTCCAATACTTGACACTGTCCAAAATTTGACATACAACGACTTCATGTCGAACGATCCAGACAATCTGCTTCGCAAACACGGTTTGCAAGTCACGGCCCAGCGCTTAGCGGTGCTCCGCGCGGTTGCGGGGCGGCCGCACTGTACGGCGGATGATGTCGCAAAGGATGTTCGCGCCGAAATCGGTGCGATCTCCCGACAAGCGGTGTACGACGTCTTGGGGATGTTGGCGGAAAAGGGGCTCGTTCGGAGCATCCAACCCGCCGGATCGCCGACTCGCTACGAAGATCGGGTCGGGGACAACCACCACCATGTCATCTGTCGCGCCTGCGGAAAAACGGTCGATGTCGACTGCGCCGTTGGCGAGACGCCTTGTTTGACTGCGGCCGACGACTCGGGTTACCAGATCGACTCGGCGGAGGTGATCTTTTGGGGCACCTGTCCTGAGTGTCTCGCGGAGACGTCGGGCGCGTGAGAACAATGACCAACAAAACGAATCTTCGAAATCAAACCAGCCAACTTTTAATCAAAAACAGGAGAGATCACATGTCAGGTACTGCACACGAAAGCAATTGCCCCGTGATGTATGGAGCAGTTGAAAGACGCGATTTGCAATTAATCAATGGGCCGAACTTTATTTGGCTTGTTGCCTTGGTCCTTGGCTGTTTGGCTGGGGCTCATGTCGGCACGGTGCTGGCCCAAGAAACGCAAACTCCGAAACCGAACGGAGAGAATATGGAGAACAGTAGCAAGTGCCCGGTGATGGGTGCAACCAGCAGGCACACAGCGGCTGGCGTCGTGTCGAATCGAGACTGGTGGCCGAATCAGCTAAACCTGGAAATCCTTCATCAGAATTCGCCCAAAGGGAATCCAATGGGTGAGGATTTCGATTACGCCGAGGAGTTTCTGAAAGTCGATCTGGACGCCTTGAAGAAAGACATCAAAGAATTGATGACGACGTCGCAAGACTGGTGGCCAGCCGACTACGGCCACTATGGGCCGCTGTTCATTCGAATGGCTTGGCACAGCGCCGGCACCTATCGCGTAGCCGACGGCCGGGGTGGTGCCAGCTATGGCACACAACGCTTTGCCCCTCTCAACAGTTGGCCTGACAATGCGAATCTGGACAAGGCTCGTCGGTTGCTCTGGCCGATAAAGCAAAAGTACGGCCGCAGCATCTCGTGGGCCGACCTGATGGTCTTGACCGGCAACGTAGCTCTCGAGTCGATGGGTTTCAAGACCTTTGGATTCGCGGGAGGTCGCGCGGATGTTTGGGAACCGCAAGAAGACATTTACTGGGGTTCGGAGAGTGAGTGGCTGGGTGACAAGCGTTACAGCGGAGACCGGGACCTCGAGAATCCTCTCGCCGCGGTTCAGATGGGCTTGATCTACGTCAATCCGGAAGGACCCAACGGCAAGCCGAGTGCTCTCGAAGCAGCCCAAGACATTCGTGAAACGTTTGCCCGAATGGCAATGAATGACGAAGAGACCGTCGCGCTCATCGCTGGTGGACATACCTTTGGCAAGGCCCACGGTGCTGCCGATGCAAGCAAGTTCATCGCCGCTGCGCCGGAGTCGGCTAGCCTCGAAGAGCAAGGCCTTGGCTGGAAGAATACTTTTGGCAGAGGCAACGCGGGCGATACGATCACCAGCGGTTTAGAAGGTGCTTGGACTGCTACCCCAACGCAGTGGTCCAACGGCTACTTTGACCATCTGTTTCGCTATGATTGGGATCTGATGAAGAGCCCGGCCGGTGCGTTGCAGTGGGTTCCAACAGATCCTGCTGCGGCGAATATCGTTCCGGATGCTCACGACCCGGCGAAGACTCACGCTCCGATCATGTTCACGACCGAC
>JANNYC010000027.1:0-1413 GCA_031409895.1 Planctomycetota bacterium | reverse complement strand
AATTCCCAGTTCGTTGAACAAGTCGTTCGCGTACTGATCAATCGTTTTTTCGTCCAGCGAACTCACCGTAACCACCGCAATCTCGGCCGTCGTCTCTCGGTCGACTTGCCAAGACAGCGACTCAAGTTCAGCCCGTTGTTGTATAGAGGGAATTCCCGCGCGATCGTCGACGCGCGGTACCTGCGCATGGGCTTGGACCGCCGCCAAAAGTACGCTCACAATGAAAGCCAAATATTTCATTATCGTTTGCACTCAACTGAAGTGCCGAAAGCGAATACGACTTAATTTAGGGAACCGCGCATATAGACATTCGCTCGGTACCCCCAATTATTCCACAAAGCCGCCGGACAAAACACAATGAACCCATACTCAAAACCGATAATAGCGGACGTTGTTATCGTTGTTATCGTCGAACGATGAACTTTGCCAAGTTGTTTTCTTCAAGAACTTTTTTTGCCTGTTCTGCTTCCTGAAACGGTACCTCCACGAAATAGCCTTGGTCGGCGCCGACTAAAGAGACGTGGCCAGAGTAAATTAGCTTTGCGGGGTGAAGGCCGTTGTCCGTGAGCATGTTTCGGATCAATTCCGAAATCGCAAAATCATAGTGAAAACAAACTTTAGCAAACATAAATCAGCTCGTTGTTCAAAGTTCTAAGTCGACATCGGGCGCTCTATCCGCATGAATATCTTTCGTGGCGTTAATATCGGCAGAAAGAAACGGTCTAGAACTCGACAGGGCTGAGACGAATCGAAAGAGCATTTTGACAACGGATACAATGACGATACATACGCCCCAAATTAGAGCGACTAAAGCTACATTCCCTAAAAAAAAATGAACCAAAAAAGATGATTACCTTGTTCAATAGTGATTGGGGTTGTCGCTCGTAAATCGGACTTGAATGCGAAGCGGCGACTCGAAACCGTACCGGCAGGCAATTGAGTTGCTTTTAAATTGGCAACGGCGAACTAAAAGTTGAAACGCCAACCAGGAAAAAATGGCGGAAGTGTATGGGAATCGAACCCACCAAAGACAAGTTTTCTTGCCTTCCATCGGTTTTGAAGACCGAGGCCGCCACCAGACGTGCAAACACTTCCATCGCCAAATCAAATTGTAACCTACCGCTTGGCCGATGCCGATTGGCCAAATCATGGCGCACTACCGTTCCATTTTTCGTCAGCCGAGACGCACTAGCATCCGGTTTCGGAGGCGTCGCCATTGGCTGCGGCGGTACAACCGGGAGCTAGTGCCTTCAATTGATGCACCAATAAAACGATTGAGGTAGGGAAGCCGCAATGAATTGCGGCTCCCCTCCCACCGAACCGGACTGGCGGATTTCCCGCATCCGGCTCTCCAGTTGATTGTTACTTGTCACAAGATCGGCTTTCGCAAGCATGGACCATTGCCAGACTAAA
>JANNYC010000026.1:0-35862 GCA_031409895.1 Planctomycetota bacterium | reverse complement strand
GACGTCTTAGGGCCGTGGGACAAGGTCGCAACGCCCGGAAGCCGGGCGGTTAAACAACGATCGGAAATCGGTGGCTTCGAATTCAATTTATAGGATATCGCCTCGCATGAACCGCCGCGCTTTGATCACTGGCATTACCGGGCAAGATGGCTCGTATTTGGCCGAGTTGTTGCTGAGCAAAGGCTATGAAGTCCACGGTATCGTCCGTCGTTCCAGTACGTTTAACACTTCGCGGATCGATCACATCTACCAAGACCCTCATGCCGACAGCACGCGTTTGAAGCTGCATTTCGGCGATCTCACGGATGCCCAAAACCTCACCAATCTCGTTTTGGATATCGAGCCGGACGAAATTTACAACTTGGGTGCTCAAAGCCACGTCCGAGTCTCGTTTGATCAGCCCGTTTACACTCTTCAAGCAACCGGTGCCGGCTCGCTCAACGTACTCGAAGCCGCACGGCAACTGAACAAGCGTCACGACGTTCGCGTCTACCAAGCTTCTTCGTCCGAAATGTTTGGCGACGTGGTCGAAATGCCGCAGCGCGAATCAACTCCGTTTCGCCCGCAAAGTCCTTACGCCTGCGCGAAAGTCTACGCTTTCTACCAGACCGTGAACTATCGCCAAGCCTACAACTTATTCGCGTCGAACGGAATTCTTTTCAATCACGAATCTCCCCGACGCGGCGAGACTTTTGTTACCCGAAAAATCACTCGCGCGGCGACGCGAATCAAGATCGGGCTTCAGGAAAAACTGTTTTTGGGGAACTTGGAGGCCAAACGTGACTGGGGCTACGCGCGAGATTATGTCGAAGCAATGTGGCTGATGCTCCAGCACGACCAGCCCGACGATTTCGTCATCGCAACGGGTGAAAGCCTTTCGATTCGCGAATTTCTAGAGCACTGTTTTGGCCATGTCGATTTGGACTGGAACGATCACGTCGAAATCGATCCACGGTACTTTCGGCCCACCGAAGTCAACGTGCTACAAGGCGACAGCTCCAAAGCCCGCGAGGCACTTGGCTGGAAGCCGACTCTCAATTGTCGGCAGCTCGCCGAACTGATGATGGACCACGATCTGGAACTTGCAAAGCATGAGGCCAAACTGTTGGCAGTCCAACGCGAACCGGCCTGACGCGCTGGCGTTTCGGACTCTCCAAACCCGCTGACTGTTTCGAATGTAACAGTTCTGCCGACGGGCGAAGCCAAATGATCCGTCGTTCATTTGTGCGAATTGATTGCCTGGAAAATTCGATAAAGTCCAAATTGTCGGACGTTGAAAAAGGTGTCTGGAACTCCAGACACCTTTTTCAACCGCCTTTTTCAACACAATTGCTCTTACCGAATTCCGGGATTTGGTTATCGTAAAGGCTTAGCCAAACCGCACAAATTAACAGCTTTGAAAAAGGTGTCTGGAACTCTCGGCACGATAGTTGTCGCCAGAATTATGGGGTCTCCGAAGTTCCAGACACTTTTTTTAAAGCCGGGTGTGTCACCCACGGGGACGGAGTGCGCGCGGACGGAGTGCGTCCACAAGCCTAAGAATTGGGGTTGTCGATTTTAGCCGAGGGGCGCAAGCCCGAATGGCGTGGACTTAAGAAAAATAGTTTCCTCTCCCCACGGTATTCCGTGGGGAGAGGGTTAGGGTGAGGGGCTGAATTGCCAATCAAACGCGACCCCTCACCCCAACCCTCTCCCCGGCGTACCGGGGAGAGGGAGCTAGAAAATCCTTAAGTCCACGCCATTCGGCGCAAGCCCTTGGGTACTCGGTCGAAACCGCGCACTGGCAGAGCCAGTGGCACCCCAAGTTTTCGAGCGCTGGTCTCGGCGCGGCACATCGTTTTCTGAATTTAATAATAACTTGAATTCGCATATCGACATCGCCGGAAAGCACGTTGGCCCAGGCCACCCGTGTCTGTTGATCGCCGAAGTCGCGCTCGCGCACGACGGTAGTCTCGGCATGGCTCAAGCCTATATCGATGCGGCTGCCGAATCCGGGGTCGACGCGATCAAATTTCAGACCCACATCGCGACGGCGGAAAGTACCGCGCGAGAAACGTTTCGCGTACCAGTTTTTCCTCAGGACAAAACTCGATTCGACTACTGGCAGCGGACTTCATTTACATTGGAACAATGGAAATACCTCGCAGACCGCGCTCGCAGCAAAGGACTAATTTTTCTTAGTTCGCCATTTAGTATCGCAGCGGTCGATTTACTGAAAAAGTGCAGCGTTCCAGCGTGGAAAATTGCGTCAGGCGAAGTTAGTAACTTGCCACTTTTGGAACATATTGCCGAAACCGGATTGCCGGTTTTGTTATCAAGCGGACTCAGCAGTTGGGACGAATTGCAAACCGCCGCCAAATTTTTCAGCGATCGGCGAATCCCGCTGGCCATGATGCAATGCACGTCGGCGTATCCTTGTCCGCCCGAGACTTGGGGATTGAATTTGCTCGGCGAGATGCGTTCCGCTTTTCAATGTCCTGTCGGACTCAGTGACCACAGCGGAAGTTTAGCACCCAGCTTGGCGGCCGTTACGCTGGGTGCCAACGTCATTGAATTTCACTTGACGTTTCATCGCGGCATGTTCGGTCCCGACGTGGCGTCGAGCTTGACTGTGGAACAAGCCAAGGAATTGGTTGGCATGATTCGCACGTTAGAAAAAGCATTGGCTTCACCTGTGGACAAGAACAAAACCTCACAGGACGCCGCGCGAATTCGAAGTCTCTTTACCAAAAGCGTCGTCGCCGCCCAGTCGCTTCCCGCTGGCACGATCTTGGAACGCAAACACCTGGACTTCAAAAAACCGGGCGACGGGATTCCGGCCCATCAATATCCAGAATTGCTTGGACGGCGGACTAAAACGGCATTGGCCCAAGACGAACCGATTCGCGAAGAGACTCTGCAGTAGATATGTCACGAAGCCAAAAGAAACGCAATGTTTGCGTCGTCATCACGGCACGGCCCAGCTACAGCCGTGTGAAGACAGCGTTGCGCGGGATTCAACAGCATCCCGACCTCAAGTTGCAACTTGTGGTGGCAGCGTCGGCGCTACTCGACCGTTACGGTAGCGTGGTCAACCAAATCGAACAGGACGGATTTTCGATCGACGAAAAAGTCTTCATGGTGCTCGAAGGAGAAAATCCCACGTCCATGGCGAAAACCACCGGCATGGGAATTTTGGAACTGGCGACTACGTTTCTAAATCTCAAGCCCGACGTCGTCGTTTCCATCGCCGATCGCTATGAAACCATCGGTACCGCAATCGCCGGATCGTACATGAATATTCCAGTGGCCCACATCCAAGGGGGCGAAGTTACCGGCTCGATCGATGAAAAAGTTCGACATGCAGTGACCAAGTTAGCTGACATCCACTTGGTCGCGTCGGACGACGCCCGCGAACGAGTGATTCGGCTTGGCGAAAGGCCTGAATCCGTCTTTAACACCGGATGTCCTTCGATTGATTTGGCAGCGGAAATTTTGGACTCCCCTGCCCTGGACTTTGTTCCTTTCGAAAAATATTCAGGCGTCGGTCCGAAGCACGATTTGAGCCGCGGATATGTCGTCGTCATGCAACATCCCGTGACGACCGAGTACCAGGAATCGCGGACTCATGTGATGCAGACTTTGGAAGCGGCCACGCAAATGGGATTACCAGTGCTTTGGTTTTGGCCCAATGTCGATGCTGGTTCGGACGGTACGTCATCCGGGATTCGGCACTTTCGCGAAACCGGCCGGGCCGACCAGTTCCACTTTTTCAAGAACATGGCTCCGAACGATTTCTTGCGGCTGCTGTACAACGCCCGCTGCCTAATTGGAAATTCCAGTGCGGGCATTCGCGAATGCGCGTTCTTGGGTGTGCCGGTCGTCAACATCGGCTCGCGCCAAGGTGGCCGTACGCGAGGTCGAAACGTAATCGATGTTGGATACAACTCGACGGAAATCGTTGCGGGCGCACGTCGGCAGATCGGTAACGGACGCTACGCAAGCGACCCGATCTACGGACGCGGCGACGCTGGAAAAAACATCGCCGATGTGCTGGCGACTTGCGAACTGACGATCGAAAAACGAATTACATATTAAGTGACTAACCAATAACCGAAACACCCCTCACCCTGCCCTCTCCCCAGAGGCCGGGGAGAGGGAACATTTTTCTCACCCTGTCCTCTCCCCAGAGGCCGGGGAGAATGGTGTGGACTTAAGAAAAATAGTTCCCTCTCCCCACGGTATTCCGTGGGGAGAGGGTTAGGGTGAGGGGCTGAATTGCCAATCAAACGCGACCCCTCACCCCAACCCTCTCCCCGGCGTACCGGGGAGAGGGAGCTAGAAACCCTCTCGCCTTGAGGTTTAGTTTTCAGCTTTAGGTAGAGTACTTTCAGAAACATGCGTGTATTGGGAATCGTAACGGCGCGGGGAGGATCAAAGTCGATCCCGCAAAAGAACTTGGCGTTGCTGGACGGCAGGTCGCTGTTGGCACACACGGCCGAAGCTGCTTTGACTGCCAAGTCTCTGGCCCGCGTGGTTTTGTCGACCGACGACTCGATCATCGCAGCGGCCGGCAGAGCCCTAGGATTAGAAGTACCTTTTATGCGACCGCCTGAACTGGCTCTGGACTCGACGCCCACGATCCCGGTCTTACAAGATGTCGTTAGCCGCCTCGAATCGGCGGGCGATCATTTCGACGCTATTTTTACTTTGCAGCCGACCAACCCATTGCGATTAAGTTCCGACATCGACGGCGCTGTTGCTTTGCTGAACGAAACTGGCGCGGATTCAGTGATTGGTTTTGCCCATGTCGGCGAGCGGCACCCCGCGAGAATGAAGTACATCGACGCAGATGGCCGCGTCCGCAGTCCCGATTTCGCCGAAGCATTTGAAGGTCAGCCGCGACAGGATTTGAAACCGCTGTACCTGCGCGATGGCTCGGTGTATCTGACTCGCCGCGATGTTTTGATGGTTCAGAACTCGATACAAGGGAATGATTGCCGGGCTTGGATCATCCCGCCGCAGCGCGCCTGCAATGTCGACGAACCGCTCGACCTTTACCTCTGCGAACAGTTGTGGAAGCTCGTTCCAAGTCGATTTCCCGGTCGCTCCTCAACTCAAGCAGTTTCCAATTCGTTGTAGATGATTACTTGATTCCAAAATTGCTGATCGCCGAAAGT
Organism: Planctomycetota bacterium; assembly: GCA_031409895.1. GTDB lineage: Bacteria > Planctomycetota > Planctomycetia > Pirellulales > Pirellulaceae > JANMEB01. The sequence goes on along the minus strand of JANNYC010000026.1, from coordinate 30,703 downwards.
CGCGGATTCTCTAAGGCGGCGATTGACGTATTAAAAGAACATTTCGACGTCAAATGCGACGACCTGGACCGAGCCGGGCTCGTAAAACGAGTCGGCGAGTTTGATGTCCTGTGGGTTCGAGTTCGCACGATGATCGACAACGAGATAATGGACGCAGCGCCGAAATTGAAATGGATCGCCACGAATACGACGGGGCTAAATCACATTGATCTCGCGGCAGCGCAAAAGCGAGGAATTCAGGTTGTCAGTTTGCAAGGTGAAAGTGACTTCTTAAGAAAGATTCGAGCGACCGCGGAGCTCACGATCGGACTGACACTGGCCCTGCTGCGCCGAATTCCCGCCGCTTGTCAACATGTAATGGATGGAGGCTGGGACCGCAGCCTTTTCCAAGGTCAAGAGATTTTTGAAAAGACAGTTGGCATTATCGGTTACGGACGCCTGGGGAAAATCGTCGCTCGCTATTTTGAAGCACTTGGCGCGCACGTCATCATTCACGACCGAAGGATTGAGGCAGGTGTCGACGTAGATGGCTTCCAGTCCAAATCACTAAATGAGCTATTGTCGCAGTCGGACATTGTGTCGTTGCACGCAAGCTATGAACCTCCGAATCACCACATGATTGGCAATGCACAATTTGCCAAAATGAAGCCCACGGCGATTTTGGTGAATACGGCAAGAGGCGAATTGGTGGATGATGAGTCGTTGGCTAACGCACTTGAGTCAGACGCATTGGCCGGAGCCGCGATCGACGTAATTGAATCCGAACATTGCGAGCGACCCAGTAAACAACGATTGATCGAATTGGCTCGCACCACGCATCGTCTTGTGATCACGCCGCACATTGGCGGCAATACTTTGGAGTCGATGGCAAAGACCGAAATATTTTTGGCGGAAAAATTGTGTGTTGAAAAAGGTGTCTGGAACTTTGGCTAAACCCGCAAAACTGACCACAACCATTGAACCGAGAGTTCCAGACACCTTTTTCAACGATTTTAGAGAGCTTCGACTTTGAGAATCGGTTCCAATCCTTTAAAGAAAAAGCCGCAGCTTGAGCCGTACAAGCGGCATCGGATCATCATTCCGATTTTCATCGGTTCCGATCACGAGTACTTTGCACAGTCGACAGAGACACTGAAGTTGTGTCTTCGGTCGTTGTACGCCACGATCGATTTGAATCACGTTTCGGTCACCGTCATTAACAACAACAGCATTCCGGCCGTGGACGAGATTTTGGCACCCTACGTGAAGTCTGGACAAATAGACAGGTACATTCGGAATCAAACCAATCGCGGCAAGCCCGATGCGGTCGCGGGCGAAATTCTCGCCACCTACGAACCCTTCGTTTCGCTGACCGATTGCGATGTGCTTTTTTACCAAGGCTGGATGCGAACTCTCGAAGACGTTTTTTGCGCCCATCCAGGCGTCGGCGCAGCGTCACCTTTTCCCGCACCCAATCATCAGTTTTATCACACCGGAACGACATGGCTTTCGGCGCTGGCGACATTGCGTGCACGAGTTGGAAACTATGTTGCCGAAAATGACTTGAACGAGTTTCTGGAATCGATTGCAAAACCTGTTGACTTCTTTCCAAAATCAGTGCGGGCAAAGCAGTTTGCCTACAAGTCCAAAACGGCGACATCGCTCATCGGCTGCGGACACTTCGTCGTCATGTTTCGGCGCTTCGTGTTCAACAAGATGGTTTATAAGCCCAAATTGGCCGGAGCATCCAATGGCGAGCAAGATATTGATGCGATGTCAGAAAAAGCTGGATTTTTGCGTTTGTCGACCCCGACGTATCACGTTTACCACCTAGGGAATGTAGTTGAAGATTGGATGGAAGGCGCGGTTCGTGAGGTCGAGTCGAATGAAAAAGTTCCGTTGATTGATGAAACGACTTTCTCCAGTACAGAACGCAACTCACGGCCGTATGCTGGCTTCATTCCAAAGGTCGTTCGTAAGATCTGTTTGCGCGGAATAAAAATAGGTTCGAAATTAATCCGCCGTTAGTTAACGAGAAGCTCAACTTTTTGTAAAAGAGAAATGACGAAAACGATTTTAATTACCGGCGGTGCCGGAAATGTCGGCGGCAGCTTGGCTTGTCGCCTCGTCGATGACCAAGCAAATTATGTTTGCATCGTCGATGATTTAAGCACGGGTGCCGTGTCCAAGCTACCTTGCCGGTCCAAAGCGAACTGGACTTTCATTAAAGCTGACACAAACAATAATGCAGACGTCACGCAGATCATGACGTCGTATCGGTTTGATTTTGTTTTTCACTACGCCGCGATCGTCGGCGTGTTGCGAACACTTCAAAAACCAGTTGCGGTCCTCAATGACGTGGACGGAATTCGAAACGTTTTAATGGCCTCGAAAAATACTGGCGTCAAACGAGTATTCTTTTCGTCGTCGTCGGAAGTCTACGGCGAACCGGTAGAATTGCCGCAAAACGAACAGACGACTCCGCTCAATTCGAAGCTGCCCTATGCCATCGTGAAAAATTTGGGCGAGTCGTATTGCCGCTCGTTTCACCAGGAATACGGCCTGAATTACAACATCTTTCGCTTTTTCAATACCTACGGCCCCAAGCAGACAACGGACTTTGTTGTTTCGAAATTCATCGAAGCAGCACTTCGAGGCGAGGACATTACGATTTACGGAGATGGTTCACAGACGCGAACATTTTGTTATATCGACGACAATCTCGACACTGTGGTTGCGATTATGAACAACGAGAAATGGGCCAATCAGGTCATCAATATCGGCAACGACATTGAAACGACCGTTTTGGAATTGGCTAAGTTGATTATTGCGGAGACGAAGTCATCTTCGAAAATCGTTTTTCTACCGAAGCTACCCGAAGGCGACATGACACGTCGGCTGCCTGATATTTCTCTGATGCGGAAAATCATCAACCGTCCGCTCATGCCGCTTCGCGATGGTCTCCGCAAAACGCTTGAAGCACATCTTGCACAAGAAAAGGCCTAGCCGAAACTGCCAGCCTCAACGTGAAATTTCTATACAAGCGAATCAAATTTTTGCGGCGACGAGCAATACGCAGTTTGCTCGACGAGTTAGGCATTGATACTTCGTCGATTCAGTTTTCAAATCGTTTTTGGATTACAGGTGACGGCGGGCAGGCACTCAAGCCGGGACAGTTCGCAGTCGGGGAATCCACTTTGTTGGATGGTCGAATAGTCATTGGCCAAAGCGGCAGACTTTCCATTGGCAATCATTGCAGCTTTCGCGACGGAACTAGAATTTCTGTCAAACAACAGGTCTCCATTGGCGATCACGTTTTCGGTGCTGAAGAAGTTTTCATAACCGACAATAATAACCATCCCCTTTCGCCAAAGCTTCGGCGCGAAATGACGCTGAGCCCACCTGGCTCTGCATTCTGGAAGATGACGAACGACGTTAACTCCAAGCCGGTTTCGATAGAACATGGCGTTTGGCTTGGATTTCGTGCAACGATCCTCAAAGGAGTAACGATCGGACGTTGGTCGATCGTAGGGGCGATGGCCGTTGTCACCAAAGATGTTCCACCGTTTTCCGTTGTGGCGGGGAATCCTGCGAGAGTCGTGGCCACTTTGGAAGACGATGTTGAAAGCTCGACTACGTCGTAATTGCGGATTGGGAACCATCGTTTCATGATGGGTACGGAAGACAGACCACGAGCAGGTTACTTTGTCGCATTGCAGCAATTGGCAACGCTGCTCGTCCACTTCGCGCAAGTTTTCATTCTGAGCCGAATTTTGGCTGCGACCGACTATGGCGTCGTCGCGATGGCCGGTTCCATTTTTGCGTTGGCCGCCGTTTTCAAAGACTTTGGGTTTTCGACTTCGACAATTCAGTCGGAGGAAATCGATCCGCAAGATTCGAGGAATTTATTTTGGGTTGGCTTATTCAGTTCATGTGCAATCGTCACTGTTATTTTGGTTTCGGCACCGCTGTTTTCGGCTTGGTTTCGAGAACCGATCGTTGCGCCGTTATTGTGCGTTTTCGCCGTGACATTTTTGATCGATAGTGTGGGCAATCAGCCGACTGCTTTGGCGCAGCGGGCGTTTTTGTTTCAGCGGTTGGCCATATGGAAAATCAGCGGCCTTTTCGTTGGTCTTTTGACCGGAATTGGTTTGGCACTTAACGGCTGGGGGCCGTGGTCGATTGTCTCAATCAACTGCGTGGAAGCGGTCATCACGACGCTGGGTGCTTTCATAATCACAGGGTTTCGGCCCGGCTGGATTGCGGATTTGCGACGAACCAAAGAGCACTTGAAATTCGGCGGAGTGTTGACGATCGGGGGATTGCTTAGCTATGCCGGTAGCAATATTGACCGACTACTCATTGGCCGGTACCTCGGGGCCGAGTCGCTCGGCTATTACACACGCGCACATAGTTTATTGATCCTTCCGATGAGCAAAGTGCTGTCGGGCTTTAAGCGCTTCAATATTGCGTCGTTGTCGCGGGTTGCAACTCAGCCAGCAGAATTCAGAGCCAGCGTTTCAAAAATATTGATTTGGTACTTGATGGTTTGTTCTCTCATTGTCGTGCCACTGTCCGCTTGTTCTGAAGACCTCATTCGCTTTGCCATGGGAGACAAATGGCTGCCGGTTGCGCCGTTGTTCGTGATATTGGCACCATATATTTGGGTCCATGTAACGTCGATGATTTGCTATTTGGCACATATATCTAAAGGCGATATCAAAGGACTTACAAGTTATTACGCAATTAACTTTGTTCTGTTGACTGGGTGTTTAGCGGCCAGCGTGAGTTTTGGCTTGAAATGGGTTGTGATCGTGTACTGCTTGGTGGGACTTATCGGAGTCCAATCGACGCTGGTCTACTTTGCTTGGCGACGGCAGTTTATCGATCTCAAAAGTTTTTGCGGACTTTACTTGGTCAATGCCGCGATTTCGTGCGCGACGTTTGCGGTATTAAAGGGTTTGCAAGTTTGGATATTTCATTCGTCAGCGCCGTGGATCAATCTATTGCTGGGAGTTGCGGTATCGATTCCGTTGATGATCGCGCTGTATTCACTAATTCCAGACTGCCGGTCTGTTGTAGCAACATTTCGAATGGCGTTGTTCAGCACGGCTACGAGTATTTTGCGTTGCATTCCGGTTTCGCCACGAAAGGTAAACCACACGAGATGAACTTAGCCGGATTCGCTAAATTCTGCCTATCGCCTCGCAACGTTTATCGTTTCTATCAGATGACGGTTGACGGATACTTGGTTGAATCCGGTTGGGTGGCCTCAGCGCAAGCGAAAAAGCCAGTTGACAAAGATGGAAGCCCGACCCCTTGGTTTACGACGAATTTTGTCGGTTTTCTGGGGCCGCGTCTGCGGAGCGAATTCAATGTGCTTGAGTTTGGGGCGGGAAACTCGACGCTGTTCTTTGCAAAAGCTGTCAAATCGGTGACATCCATCGAAGACAACCAAGAGTGGCACTCGCGACTGACTTCGATGATTCAAAACGACCGAGTGAAGTTGCATTTTTTGACCGGCGAGCCGTACTACAAGGCGGCTCGTTCTTTTCAACAGAAGTACCACATCATCGTCGTTGATGGCTCGCATCGATTTGAGTGCGCTGCCAATTCGGTCGACTCTCTCGCACCCAGTGGAGTGATCATTCTCGATAATTCTCTACGACCAGAATACGTCCCGATCTATGAACTGCTTCATGCGAAAGGCTTTCGGCACATCGATTTTTGGGGCATGGCAGGTGGTTCGCGAAAGCACAATTGCACCACGGTGTTTTATCGTGACGCTAACTGTTTAGGGATTTGACGGCGTTTGAAGCTAATGCCTGATCAAGCCTAAGAATTGGAGTTGTGTGCCACTGGCTTTGCCAGTGTCTTTCGGGAACGCAAGTCACGACCGCGCACTGGCATAGCCAGTGGCACCCCAAGTCTAAGGTTTGACAAAGCACTGGAACGTTTCCCGAATTGAAAATGACTTGCTCGATGCCGCACAAAGTTTGTTATTTGTTGTCGCACGGATTTGCTGCACGCATGGTGCTGCATTCCGATCTTGTGCCGCAACTTGTCGCTGCGGGAATCGAAACGGTTGTTCTGGCTCCAAATTCCGCCAAAGGATCGCTCGAGAAGTTTTCCGGCAAGCATTTATCGGTAGCGACTGCGCCCTTAGAAAAAAGCCGACTGCGAATGTCGCTGGGTGATGCAAGGCGTTATTTGCGCGAGCCCATTCGCGACAACGCGGCGCTCTGGTCGCGGCATTTGTATTTTGCCAATGGTATGGCCGGGACATATTCGAAATACCGGGCGAAGCTGAATTATTTGGCGCACCGTGTCTTGTATCGAAGTCGATGGGCGCATCGAGCGTTTGATGCGTTTGACCGCTCACGTCATCGCTCGCGTTTGATCCGCGAGAAACTTGCCGAGCTCAAGCCAGATTTGGTGGTCGCCACTTATCCGGTTACTTCGTTTGAAGTGGCCGGGTTACTTGAGGCTCAGAGCCTTGGAATTCCGACCGTAGGCCACTTGCTCAGTTGGGACAATATTACTTGCAAAGGTCGTTTTCCGGCGGTTCCGCGATATTTCGTAAGCTGGGGACCGATCATGTCAGCGGAGCTAAACGAACACTATGGAATTGACCGCAACGGCATTTACGAATGTGGCGTGCCCCATTTTGATGCGCACAAACAACTGGTCGATCGAGCGTGCCAACAACGGACCTTGCGCGAGTTGGGCTTGGAGCCGGCGAAGCCATTTTTGTTTTTTGGAATGAGCGCTCCAATTTTTGCGCCGCATGAAATCGACGTCGTCGAATGGCTGTCGAAGCGCATCCTGGAAAATCGATTCGGTTCCGAAATGCAGTTGGTGATCCGGCCTCATCCACAAAACGTGTCGGGCAATATGGCCGACGCGAGTTGGCTACCTCGATTGAAAGCTCTTATTGGTCCGCGCATTGGATTGAACTTGCCATTGTTGACGGAAAACGGGTTGGATTGGGACATGCAGCAAGACGATTTGAAAATCCTTGTCAATCTTCTGGCCGGCTGTTCCGTGAGTCTAAACTCGGGTTCGACGCTTTCCATCGATGCACTCGCGCATGACAAGCCGGTTATCGTGACGTTGTTCGACGCGGATCAGGAACTTCCCTGGTGGCAATCGGCGCGGCGAATTCGTGAGTATCCGCATTACAAGAAACTTCTTGCCTTGGGCGGTGTTTCGGCGGTAAGTTCGTTCGCAGAACTTGAGTCTGAAATCACATCTTACCTCGCCGAACCGGCGAGGCGGTCCTCCGGTCGTCGCGAAACGATCGCAGCGGAGTGTCGCGCGATCGACGGCAGTTCATCGAAACGAGTTGCCGAAGCACTTCGCGAAATCGCCACCAAGGTCGTATGACTCAAGGCCGAACTTCTGGAATGCAAAAAGTAAACGGTGATCGTGCGGCCGAGACTCGCAAAGTCTTAATCGTATCGGCATCGGTATTCCCAAAACGAAGCGGGTCGGCGATCGTCGTTGAAAATTTGGTCCGATATTTTAGTGATCGCGAAGTTGCAGTTCTGGGCGAACTTGGGCTATTTCAACGTGGTTCGGCCCGCTCTCCAAATTCACCGCAGTTTAGTTATTTCCATTCGCGGCTTTCGTTTTTTGGACGCGGTGCAAGATTCTTTTCGAAGATTCGTTGGCAAATGCATTCTCGATTGGTTGATCGAATTTGCTCGATCGCGAAAAGCCAATCCTGCAACTATATCTTGGGAGTTTACCCGGACGAGTACTTTTGTTACGCGGCGTATCTCGCATCCGTAAAGTTGGATTTGCCGTTTAGTTGTTACTTCCACAACACGTACCTCGACAACAGAGCGATCAACGCCGAGCGAGCGGAGAAAATTCAGGAAATGTTATTCGATCGCGCGGAATACGTCTTCGTTATGAGCGAGGGAATGCAGCGGCATTATGAAGAGCAATGTACATCCGGAAAATTTATCCCCTTGGTTCACACCTTTCACGAGTTTCCGACACCCGAGTCGACAGTCTTCGAATATCCGACGAGTCGTCCCGAAAAAATCGTGTTGTTTGGAAATTTTAACGAATCCAACTTGGATGCAACCAAACGATTTGTGCAGGCCGCGATTGAGGACAAAAATGAAATTCACCTTTACTCGGACGTACCGAAATGGCTCTTGGCGAGTCGTGGATTGCCGATGGATTCAATCCAATACCACGGGACGCTATCGCATTTTGCTTTCCCTGATTTGATTGATGAACTGCGAAAGTACGATTTGATCGCGCTAACGCATGGATTTTCCGGCGACTATGGCGATGTCGAGTATCGAACGATTTTCCCGACCCGCACGATCCCGATGTTGCTCGCCGGCCGCCCAATTCTCGTCCATTCTCCGCCGGATAGCTTTTTGACGCATTTTTTCCGGACTAGCAACGCCGGAGCGGTCGTCGACACGCCAGCGAATTCGGAAATCAAGTTCGCGTTAGAGCGGATTCGGAGCGACTCAACTTTTCGAAAAAATTTGATCGAAAATGCAAGCAAAGTCTCGTCTCGCTTTTTTGGAATTAACGTCGCAAATGACTTCCGCAAATTCGTGGGAATTGGTCCAATAAGGCGAGCGGACGATGAAGATTTGCCAGGTGATCAGCCGTAGGGCGCTAGCCCACGGTTTCTGGGGAAACCGGATGCTAGCGCGTTCCGGCTGAAAATTGGAAAGTTAATTACTGCCGCTCGCCCAAGAGAAATCTTGAATTTGGAACGGAAATGATTCAACCAGTGACACAACAAACTATCCGCAGCAATCCAATGAGGCGTGCGGCTCCGAATCTGCATCACGAGCGATTTGGGCCAACGGATTATTTGTTTTGGTGCATGATGCTAACGATCAATGCGCCGAACATCTTGACCATTTGGGGCATCGACACGGTTTTCAAGCCGTATCGGGTCATTAGTTTGTTGCTCTTCCTATTGGCCGTTCCTAGAATTTTTCGGCAGTCCGGTACGATGGCACAGTTCTCGCTACCGTTATTTGTGGCGTTCGGATATGCGACGCTGGTTACATCGCTATTTGCGGGTGGCGATGCGTATGATCAGTTTCCGCTGTTGATTACGGGCTTGGCATTGTTCTTTTCTCCGTTCGTACTTAACTCCCGAAAGTCGTTGGTCATTAGCCTGTATGCCTTCGTGATTTCGTATCTTATTTCGTGTTGTTATGGCTTAGTAGCACTTAATTCAGGCAAGTATCGATTCAGCGGATTATTTGAAAACCCGAATTCGTTCGGATTGGGTGCTTGTTTCGTAATCATTATTTTGCTGAACCGGTATCTTCGGCTTTCAGCACTGGTAAGACTGCCGCTGGTAGTTGGAACGATTCCTATACTTTTTTTAACTGGTTCGCGCGGGACGCTTTTGTCGGCGGCTGGGGGAATTTTCTCACAACTTTGGCGAAACCCGCAGCTTTTTCGCGGCCTGATGTTGGGAGCAATCACGTTAGCGACATTCGCCTATTTCTTTGACGAGCGACTTCAAGGATTTCTGGAAAGCAGCGCGGTATATCGTGTCACCAACTTGGATATTGTCGAACGCGGAACCGTTGGGCGTTTGGCTCAGATGAAAGCGGGCATGCAGGTTGGCGCAGAACACGGTTTTGTCGGAATCGGGCTTGGGCAATATCGACTCAAGCACCATACGCGGTTCTTTCACCGCCGAGGGCTGGATGGCGAGATTTCCCAACTTAACCTGCACAGCATGTACATGACGTTGTTGGTGGAATGGGGGCTGGTGGGTTTTATTTGTTTCAGCGTGATTTTTGTGCGGCTTATAAGGGCGGTCAAACCACTCCGTAATGAAAAGGACTTCATCTACGGATTCATGGGGATTGCGCTCTTGAATGGGCTAGGAAATAACCTAGTGGGCGAAATTCACTTTTGGATCATGTTAGGAGTCTGTATTCAATTCGTTCGGTTTGCCGACGTTCCGCGCCCTCACGCGGGCTTTCGTCCAGCGATAAACCCTGCCCCGGCCCGAAGAACCTAGTGATGCATGAGCGTGCTTCGAAAATGTTCTCGACGACGGATGCGATCGTTTAAACCATGAGCGGCTCCAAGCCATTATTTCTTGTCGGGATGCCTCGCTCGGGCACCAAATTGCTTCGCACGATCTTGAATAATCATCCATCGATCGGAATCGCAACCTCCGAGACGGAGTTCCTACCCAACTGGATAAAGGAATGGCCAAGCTACGGCGAATTATCCGAGCGCGGAAACTTTCACAAGTTTTACAAGCGTTCGATGCGGTTTCCATACTTTCAAAATCAACAGCGAAAGGGAACCGTCATTGATGAAGAGGCTTGGTTCAAGTCTTGCACGACGTTTGACTTGCCTGCGGTTTTCTCGCAAGTCATTCAGCAAAACATTGGCTTTAAGCAAAACTTGCTTTTTTGGGGGGACAAATCGCCGGGGTACACATTTTGGATCAAGGAAATAAACGATGCCTTTCCGAATGCCAAGTTCGTGCATATTGTCCGAGACCCGCGCGATTACGCATTGTCGGTACAAAAAGCTTGGGGTCGAAATCTTTCACGTGCGGTCCAACTATGGAAGGACGGCACCCGCTACGTCGATCGCGTTAGTCAATCGCCGGGCGTTCATTTGTATACGCTCAAATTTGAAGATCTGCTTCAAGACCCGGACGCAACCATTACGAAACTTTGCGGGTTTCTTGGCGTTCCTTTTTTCCCTGAGATGCTGACCGTTGGACGAGTTGAAAGCGTTGGCGATGCCGCAGAAAAGTCCGGGATCGTGAAGGCCAACATGAACAAGTTTGCCGAAAAATTAACGCCGACCGAGATACGGAAAATGGAATCCGTTTGCGGCAAGGCTATGCAGCGATTCGATTACCATCCGATTTACGAAGCAAGTGATCGAGATTTGCCGACCTGGAAGATGTTGAGCATCCGCGTTTTGGATTCGTTCAATGTGGTTCGCAGCAATGCGAAGCGTCGTGGGTGGTTCTACGGACTTAAGCACGCTATTTTGTTTCGCTTAATGCGCATGGGAGCCCACAAGAATCGCAAAGACCTTGTGAATTGAATTGACCGCCAGAACATTGAATACGCAAAACAGCAACAGTTCTCACGATGTGCTTGTCAATTCCGACCCTGAGCTGGCGATTGTTGGAGCGGTACCTCCTCCTTTTGGTGGCGTTACCATTCATATTAGGCGGTTGGCAAATCAATTGACGAATTTGGGCGTTCGGTTTCGAATCGTTAATCTGAATAGCTTGTTCGAGGATCTGCCTTCTATCGAATCGTGGCGGCGTCGAACGCTTCGGCGCATTTTGGCTTGGGTTTTTCTCTCGCACGAAAAAGCGGTCGTGGTGATGAACAAGCGAATCTGGGTTTGGCTATTCTTTGCGATTATCGGTTGCTTAAGGCGGCAACGCATTTTGATTCGCTTGCAGGGTTCGGACCTGATCGATTGGCAACGAAACCGGCGTTGGAAATTGCGACTTGCGGCAGCATGTTTGCGGCGCGTTTCGGGAATCGTCTGCGTAAACTCCGAACTTGCAGACGCCGTGATCGGACTTGGAGTTGATCCCAAGAGAATACTGCTGATGCCGGGATTCCTGTCGCCCGTTCCAGATGAGCTGGACTCGACACAGATAGAAAAGACGACCGCGAGCTTTCTTGCGGCTCACACGCCGATTATCGCGGCCAACGGCAAAGTCGCGCAACATGCTGGCGAGGATCTCTACGGGTTGGACTTATTGGTTGAACTTCTTCATCGGTTAGGTCCAAGTTTTCCAAACATTGGACTGGTCGTTTGCTTAGCAACTCCATCGGACAAAGAGCAACTGTATTTGAGCGGGTTGATCGCCCGCGCAACGGCCCTTGGCCTGGAAGGGAAAATTTTGTTTCAAACTTCGCCGGGCTTTTTTCTTCCGATTTTGGCTCGTGCGTCGATGTTCGTGAGACCAACGAATACTGAGGGCGATTCCAATTCGGTTCGTGAAGCGTTGAGCTTGGGAATTCCAACGGTAGCCAGCGATGTCGCGGATCGCCCTCCAGGAACCGTTCTGTTCCAAAACCGGAATCTCGACGACTTGTTCGAAAAATCGGCTCAAATACTTGCCAAGGCAAATTCATTAGGATCCAACGAAACGTCTCGCGGATCGCAAGTGCAAATTGACGGTGATGAAAGAATCAAGACCTATGTTGAGTTTCTTTTGGGCAGGACGTTGCCCGTTGTTTGAATTCAATTGATTGTAAAAGTTAAACCGTGCGCATAGTTTTTTTCTCCCATTATTTTCCGCCGGAAGGGAATGCGCCGGCGACGCGGACGTTCGAGCATTGCGTGCGGTGGGTCCGTGCAGGACACCAAGTCACTGTGATTACGTGCGTACCGAATGTGCCAAGCGGAATCGTGTATGACGGCTTTAGGAATCGGCTTTGGCCGCAACGTGAAAACGTGGACGGGATCGATGTAGTCCGCGTTTGGACTTATGTGGCTGCGAATGCGGGCGGGATCAAACGGATACTGAATTTCATGTCGTATTTCGTCTCCTCGCTCTTTGCATTTGTGTTTTTCTGTTGTCGGCCAAACGTGATTTTGGCGACTTCTCCGCAGTTCTTTTGCGGCTGGGCTGGAGTGGCTGCGTCGTGGTTGAAGTGGCGACCGCTTATCTTGGAAATACGTGATATTTGGCCCGAATCAATCACGACCGTCGGCGCAATGAAAAAAGGATGGGCGATACGATTGCTTGAAGTTCTTGAGCGCTGGATGTACCGGAGTGCCAACCATATCGTCGCTGTGGGTGAAGGTTACAAGAATAAAATCTTGGAAAAGGCCGACGTTGCCGATCGGATCTCAGTAATCACAAACGGCGTCGACCTAGCGCAGTTTCCGCCGCAAGATCGATCCGAGGAATTCTTGCGACGCTGGGAGTTAAGCGATCGTTTCGTTTGTTCTTACGTGGGGACGATCGGAATGGCGCACGGTTTAGAAGTCGTGCTGCGAGCCGCGAAAATTCTGCGCGATACGGGGAGGCACGATATTCGGTTTTGTCTCGTTGGCGATGGTGCCGAGCGACAGCGTTTAGAGACAGCAGCGGCGGCGGATGGCCTAAAAAATTTGATTTGCTTTACAGGTCGGCTCGACAAAAGCGAAATGGCGTCGGTATTGGCGAGTTCGGATTGCTTGCTGGTGCATCTAAAAAAATGCGAGCTGTTCGAGTCGGTGATTCCGTCGAAAATCTTCGAAGCGATGGCGATGAGCCGACCGATCATCATGGGAGTACGCGGCGAATCGGCCGAGATTGTGCGTCGCGCCGGTTGCGGAATCGACATGGAGCCGGACAATGAACGTGATTTGGTCGCGGCGGTCTGTCGGTTGCGTGATGACAAAACGTATTGCCAATCGCTTTGCCAAAGCGGTCGACAATTCGTCAGTCAGAAATATACCCGCGACGCGTTTGCCGCAGAATATCTGGAGCTGATCAAGCAAGTGGCCTTTGGGTAAGCACGTGAATTCTGTCGTAATTGATTTAGAACAGCGGGCGGCTGCAATGGCGGCCCCAGCGCATCGCGTTCCGCTTCGAATTGATCGAGCTGTGCAAGTCGCGAGAAATTATCGTTGGTCGCAAATCGCGAGGCGCGGTTGGAAATTGCTGCGTCGGCGAGTTCAAGGCAACCGGCCGATTGTTGTGAAATCTCAAGAAGGCAATCCCGTTTTGCGAAGCAATTTGACCGCACTCAAGTCGCTGGCGAAAATCTTTGTCGAACGCGGTCGCAAGATTCCGAATTCGGAGCGAAGCGATTTGACGACTGGTTCAATCGTTTTGCTCAACCTGCGGCGCGAACTGGGGACGCCCATCGATTGGGAATTCGAGCGATGCGAGCGACCAAGCCACTTGTGGCGATTTCAACTGCAATATCACGAGTTTTTGCTGTCGTTTGCGGGCGATGAGACGTCGCCGGGGTTCACGCAAATTTGGCCAATTGTCGATGAATGGATTGCGGCGCACGAAATCGGCAAAGTCAGTTCGAACGATGACTCGTGGCATCCCTATTGCATTTCGCGACGATTGCCCGTGTGGTTGTGGCTCGTTCTTTTTGCAAAGCCTCCAACTGGGCACGAACGGGTTCTCAACAGTTTGTTTGCTCAAGCCGATTATCTGGCCGCGAATCTGGAGTTTGATCCAGGCGGGAATCACTTGTTGGAAAACTATACCGCGCTTGGATTGGCGGGTTCATTTTTTGACGGCGCAAAAAGTGAGTCTTGGTTGGCAGCCGTTGAACTGGGTTTGCGGTCTGAACTTCCGCGACAAATTTTGAAGCATGGCGAGCATTTTGAACGGTCGCCGATGTATCACTGTCAAGTCTTGGCGAACTTGTTGACCCTGGCCCATGCAACGAAGACGGTCCGGCCATCGCTTGCGGAATATTGTGCGTCACAATCGCGAAAGATGATCGGCTTTGTTGCCGCGATCCTGCATCCAGACGGCGAGATACCACTTTTTGGCGACAGCGGCTTTGGCGAAAGTCCTGACATTAGATTGTTGCAAGAATTGGCAAACGTCGCGGGTGTCGAATGGACTGCGCCGCCGCAGGGGACCAATCTGGGTCCGTACTGGGTGCTGCGGCGCGGCGGTTCGGCGTTGATTTTCGATGCGGGCCTAGTCGGTCCGCGCGAGCTACCCGCGCATTCGCATTGCGACCTGTTGGGTTTGGAAGCGTCGATCGATGGCCGTCGCTGGTTCGTCGATAGCGGAAACTTCAATTACGACTCGGACTCGATGCGGCAGTATTGTCGCTCGTCGGTCGCGCACAATGTGGTAGTGGTCGACGACCGCGAGCAATGCGACATTTGGTCCAAGTTTCGGATGGGTTTTCGCGGAAAGCCAATAGGATTTGAATCGGGGCAGCGAGCGGGCGCGGATTGGGCGACCGTGCGGCATGACGCTTATCGGCGCGATCGCGTGCGGTGGCTTGGCCGATTGCTGGTCGGCTGGGGCGATGCTTGGATGTGCGGCGATTTCGCCGAGACGGATCGACGACCGAAGCTTACTGGCTATCTGCATTTGGCTCCCGAAGTATCGGTGCACCGCGTCGGCGAGCGACGATTTGAGTTAAGCGATCAATGCAATCGTCGGCGACTGGATTTTTTTGGTGTTGATGATGTGGAAATGGGTGAAGGCTGGTATTGTCCGGGCTTTGGACGACGGGTTCGCAATCAATGCTTCGTTTATCGACAGAGCGCGGGCCCGGCTACCCCGTTGGGATGGCTGTTAGACATTGTGGATGCGGAGTCGTCGGTTGAATTGGACGGCCGTCGATTATTTTTGCGGCTCGCGACGGCAACTTTTGAATGGAGTTTTGACTAGTGCATTTGGTTTGTGTCGTCGGCGCCCGCCCCAATTTTATGAAGATCGCGCCGATCATGCGCGCCTTGCAAGCGTATCCGCAGATCAAGACAACATTGGTTCACACGGGGCAGCATTACGACAAGAACCTGTCGGATGTCTTCTTCAAAGAACTGGGGATCAGCGAACCGGATATTTCATTGGGTGTCGGTTCGGGCTCACATGGGCGGCAGACGGCGGATATTTTGGCGGCGATGGAACAAGTCTTGCTTGAATGTGCGGAACGCAAGGACCCAGTGGACCGTTTGGTCGTTGTCGGCGACGTGAACTCAACTCTGGCAGCGAGTCTAGCGGCGGCGAAACTTTGCATACCTGTGGCGCATGTCGAAGCTGGCTTGCGCAGTTTTGACCGAACGATGCCTGAAGAGGTCAATCGAATTGTGACGGATTCACTTTCGGACATGTTGTTTGTATCCGAGCCTGCGGGCATGGAGAACTTGCGACGCGAAGGTCATTATGAATCGGAACTGCATTTGGTTGGCAATGTGATGATCGACACGTTGCGGCAGCATGTCGCAGCATCGCGTGGCCGCGGGACGCTTGCTGAATTAGGAGTTCGGCCTGGTGAGTATGTGGTCGTTACTTTGCACCGCCCGTCGAATGTCGACCGGCGCGAAAGCTTGACGGCGTTGGTGGATGTGTTGGTTGCGACTGCGCCGAAGCTAGCGGTAATTTTTCCGGTCCATCCGCGAACTTTGAGCCGCTTGGAACAGTTTGGTTTGTCGGAGCGATTGAAGTCGGCCGCGCGGCTGCGAATTTTGCCTCCGCAAGCCTATGGAGATTTTCTTTGTCTAACGTCGCAAGCCAAAGCGATCGTGACTGATTCTGGCGGGCTTCAAGAGGAATCGACTGCGCTGGGGGTACCGTGTTTGACAATGCGGGCCAATACGGAACGGCCGATTACCGTTGAAATTGGTACGAGCACATTGCTGGGCGGCGATTGCCGAAAGTTAGAACAATGCTTGCAATCGGTGATCGAGGGCCATTACAAAAAAGGTCGCTGCCCGGAATTGTGGGACGGCAAGGCATCCGAGCGAATTGCGGCTATTTTAGCCAAAGCGGCGAGATAACCGGTTTGTTTAGTGCGACCGGATGCCGCGATCGCCAATCGACCGAGCCCAAGGGATTGCCCCCAAGCCAAAAACGGGGCTTTTCGAATAAAATGATTCCTAGACTGAAAGCCAGTTAGCTTTTTGTTCGGTCGGGTTTCGGTCCTGCCAAACTTTTTACGAAACTGAACCCAGTTTCGCTTGCGAATAAACTCAACCCCAACGTAGACCACACCGAGCCGGTTTTTTTGAAAGGATTTTTCGTGTCGCAACAAGTAATGAATGATGTCTCAGCCCAACTCATGGACCTCATTGACAATAAGACTGCCACGATTGGCGTCATGGGGCTTGGTTATGTCGGCCTGCCACTCATTGACGCTTTCCATCGAGCGGGTTTTTCGGCACTGGGGTTCGACATCGATTCAAAAAAAGCCGATGCATTAAATCGAGGTCAGAGTTACATCGCTCACATCCCGAGCGAGTCCATCAAGAAATGGCGAGACAACAAAAAATTTGAGGCGACGACAGATTTCGAGCGGTTGGATGAACCGGACGTGATAATCATTTGCGTACCGACGCCGCTGAACGAAAGCCGCGATCCCGACTTGCAATATATCGAGTCGACTTCTCAAGCCATCGCACGGCGTTTGCGACCAGGCCAATTAGTCGTTTTGGAAAGTACTACGTATCCAGGGACCACGCGCGACGTCGTTTTGCCCATATTGAAAACGTCTGGACTAGAAGTAGGCCGCGATTTCTTTTTAGCATTCAGTCCAGAGCGCGAAGATCCAGGCAACAAACATTTTTCGGCTAGGACGATTCCAAAGGTCGTCGGCGGTATCGAAACCAAGAGCCTGGACTTGGCGGATAAACTTTATTCGTCGGCGGTCACTGCGACAGTCCGGGTCTCTTCGTGCGAGATCGCAGAGGCCTGCAAGATTTTGGAGAATACTTATCGCAGTGTGAACATCGCGATGGTCAACGAGTTGAAAGTCTTGTTTCAGCGGCTAGGGATCGACATTTGGGAAGTGATCGACGCAGCGAAAACAAAACCGTTTGGTTTCCAAGCGTTTTATCCAGGACCCGGTTTGGGCGGACACTGCATTCCTATCGATCCGTTTTACCTTAGCTGGCTCGCGCGTAAGCATGAATCCTCGACCAAATTCATCGAGCTGGCTGGAGAAATTAATTCGAGCATGCCAGAGTATGTCGTGAATCGAGTGAGCGAAGCACTCAATCATGTAGGCAAGCCAGTACGGAATAGCCGGATTGGCGTTTTGGGCGTCGCTTACAAAAAAGATATTGACGACCCTCGCGAGAGCCCATCGTTCAAGTTGATTGAACTTCTGACGCATCGCGGCGCAAAAATCAGCTACAGCGATCCGCACGTCACAACGCTTCCGGCAATGCGAAGTTTTAATGTCCCACGTTTGAGCAGCGAAGCGCTAACGCCGGAATATTTATCGTCGCTGGATTGTACGTTGATCGCTACCGATCATTCCGCTTTCAATTGGGCGGATATCGTGCGCCATTCTCAAATCGTCGTCGATACGCGAAACGCTTGCAAAGGCATCACGCAAGGGCGCGATAAAATCTGGAAAGCATAATTTTTCGTCGCGGCGAAAGGCCTAATCCAAAACATCCAGCGAGCATTTGGCATGACAGCAGCAACAGAAATTCGACAGGCCAGAAACGAGCCCAGTTTTCTGGGCAATTGGCTGCATTCGCCATGGAAGAGCATGGTGATTCCTTATGCCATTTGCATTTTGGCGCAAACGCCGTATTTATTGCTGTACTTCACGCAATTGTTCAAGTTGCGACCGCATTATCAGTTCTTTCCGTTCGCTTTGTTGGCAACAGCCCTAGCGATCTTTGTCCGCTGGCCACGAAATCAAGAGCATCCGTTTCGAAGAAGTCTATTTAGCAGTCTCATGTTCCTAGTTGGATGCTTGTTTGGTTTGGCTGCGGCACTATTTAGCGACCCCTGGTTTTCAGCCGTCAGTGCGTTTGCCTTTGTCACAAGTTTTTGCGCTCGCACCAAAGATGGCGAAACTGGGCAGACCATGTTGTCCGCATCGTTGCCATTGTGGGTCGCGTTGTCGTTGCCACTAAATGTGGACTTTTCGCTGATAACTTGGTTGCAAGTTTTTAGCGCACAAGCGGCCAGCCATGTGTTGGACTTGTTAGGCTATCATCATCATTTGGCTGGCACCGTCTTGACGTTTCCGGCGCGGAGTTACGGCGTTGAAGAGGCATGCAGCGGGGTTCAGTCTTTTTTCACGCTGTTGTTCATGTCGACCGTTTTCGTCGTCTTTTTACATCGGCCGTGGTTCCGTTCATTGCTCTTATTGTGCTCCGCGTTGTTCTGGGCCATTCTGATGAACGCGGTCCGCATCTTGTTGATTCCGATCGCCGATATCAGTTTTGGTTTCGATTTGGCGAGCGGGTTTAATCATGCGGCGCTGGGCTATGTTGTGCTGGCGTTCGGCGGATTGCTAGTATTGAGCACCGATCAATTCCTGACATTTTTGTTTGGACCGGTGGAAACAGCGACCATGGATTCCTCCAATGAAGCCGTTGGCAATATAACTGGTTTTTGGAATCGTTTTGTTGCGGGCGAATCACCAGAAACGCCGGCCAAGGTGCGAAGCAAACTACCATCGCGGTTCGCACGCATGATGATTGCTGGAGGTGCCGCGTGCATGTTGTTGCTGGGACTCTTATCCATTGGTACAGCAACCCGGATGCTCAGCAGCGGGTACATAGTCAAGTTCTTTCGAGATACCCAACCGGTTGCCATGGAGAAGAATGATCTTAAAGAAGAAATTGGTGCCTGGCGCTGGATTTCGGAAACAGAGACGGATAAGCCATATCAAGTGCTGACGCGCGAAAAGGCCAGCGATTTGGGACTACGATCAGATCTATGGACTTATCGGGCCAGCACGTACAGGGCTATTTTTGCCTTGGACCAGCCGTTTCCAGGCTGGCACGAACTAACTCGTTGTTATCAGAATACTGGCTGGGATGTCATTGAACAGGGACGTCAATATAAAGAAGCCATGAATCCAGATGGCAGGAACTGGCCATATATCCAAGTGGAAATGACCATGCCAACTGGCGAAAAAGGTTTCCTATTGTTTAGTTTTTTTGACGTACGTGGCGAACCGTTCGATGCGCCGACAGGTTGGGGAACATTGAATAAGTTCTTTATTCGCGTTCGCAATCGACTTGCTCCCGAGATTCGTGAACGACTATTCAATGCCGAATCCTACCAAGTTCAAATCTTTGTTCGCGGTTCGCGTTCGTTGACCGAACTGGAACGAGATGCGGTTCGAGAAAACTATTTGGTGTTGCGAGAAGAATTGCGCACAGCGTTCCTCAAACGACACAGCGAAGGAGCCAAAGGCGCAGCGACGCCAGTCGCCAGCGTGGACGCCAAATGAGCGAGGCCACGGACGACGATATTCTTCTGACGGGTTGCGCGGGATTCATTGGCTATCGCGTTGCGCATCAACTTCTGGCCGACGGCAAACGAGTCGTCGGTATCGACAACCTCAACGATTATTACGATGTACGTCTCAAGCGGCATCGTTTGGACCAATTGACGTCCAGCCCGCGATTCGAGTTCGTGCAAGGCGATATCGAGGATGAACGCGGTGTCGAATCGCTGTTCGAGCGGCATCGAATCTCATCCGTTGTCAATCTCGCGGCACGGGCGGGCGTTCGATACAGCATGGAAAACCCACGGGTCTACATGACGACGAACTTGATGGGCAGTTTAAATCTGTTGGAAAGCATGCGACGGCACGGAGTGAAAAAATTCGTTCTGGCTTCTACGTCGTCGCTGTACGCCGGCCAACCGATGCCGTTTGTCGAAACGCTTCCAGTTAATTCACCCATCTCGCCTTACGCCGCTTCAAAGAAGGCTGCCGAAGTCCTAGCCTACTCGTACCATTTTCTTTACGGCCTCGACGTTAGCATCGTGCGGTACTTTACGGTTTACGGTCCCGCAGGTCGCCCCGACATGAGCGTCTTCCGCTTCATCCAATGGATCGACCAAGGCCATCCGATCGAATTGTTCGGTGATGGAACGCAGTCGCGAGATTTTACTTTTGTAGACGACATCGCTCGCGGAACGATATTGGCGATGCGCCCGCTGGGCTACGAAGTAATAAACTTGGGCGGCGGAAACAAGCCGACTGCGCTGCTGGAAATCATCGAGCAGATCGAAAAACACCTTGGCAAAAAAGCGAACTTCGACAAGCGGCCGTTTCACCAAGCCGATATGAAATCGACGTGGGCCGATATTTCAAAAGCCAAACGTCTATTGGGATGGCAGCCGACCGTTTCGCTTTCTGATGGCATCGCGCGAACGATCGATTGGTATCGTGACAATCTTCCTTTCTCAGGCACGATCAAGCTTTGATCTCCAAGGTTAGCTGGGCAGTAATTCCCGTTGCGGGTCGTGGGACACGGATGCTTCCGCTGTCGAGGGCCGTCCCAAAAGAACTCCTGCCGCTCGGCCGCATGCCCGTCATCCAACATGTCGTCGACGAATTGGTCGCGGCAGGGATTCGCGATTTAGTCTTTGTCACCGCGCGCGACAAGCCAGCGATTCGCGACTATCTGAGCGACCGCGAGTTTTGGAAGCAGCAGCTTGCGCATTTTACTTCCGACGACGTGCGCATGCATTTTGTCGAACAAGATCGGCAACTCGGTTTGGGTGATGCTGTTCGACAAGCGTTTCCACTTATCCAACGGCATGCGTTTGTCGTTGCACTCGGAGATTGCGTTTTCGACGCGACGATCGGGTCGAATCTCGTGAAGCGGATGATTGGCGCGGCAACCGCATCCAACGCTGCGGTGATCGCATTGGAAGAAGTCCCGCGCGAGGACGTAGCGAAATATGGAATTGCCAAGACAGAAATGAACGGAAATGAGCTGACAATTCTCGACTTGATCGAAAAGCCATCACCTGCCGCCGCCCCAAGCCGCTTGGCCGTCGCGGGCCGATACGTACTGAGTCCTGAGATATTCGATTTTCTACTTCAAACGAAGCCAGGTCGTGGGGGCGAAGTCCAATTGACCGATGCAATCGGCGCAATGATTCGCAACGGCAAAAAAGTCATCGGCATCCGTTTGCAATCTTTCGAACGGCGATACGACGTAGGCGAATTCGATTTGTACTACCGCGCGTTTGAGGACTTTGCCGCAGCCGAGAAACGAGACCGCGAAATTGCCCCACCCCTCCAACAAATAGTGATTGGGCACGCATTCGCCCGCGCAGGTTTGCTCGGGAATCCATCGGACGGATACGGCGGCAAAACGATCTCTTGCATTTTGAGAAATTGGTCTGCCGAAGTCCGCCTGACACCTGCGGAAAAGATCCGCTTCGTTCCCGGACGGGGTGAGCCACACGAATTCGGTTCGGTCGACGACTTTATACAATCGGTGTGTCGGCACGGTTACTACGGCGGCTTGCGCTTGGTACAAGCCGCGACCAAATGTTTTTTCGAATATTGCCGAAACCGATTTACGGAAGCTCAGCATTGCAAAAGTTTTTCCGCCGAGTATCGCAGCGACATTCCCCGACAATTGGGTTTGGGAGGTTCCAGTGCGATCATCATCGCGACGCTGCGAGCGCTTTCCGAGTTCTACGAAGTCGAACTTGCGAAAGAATGGCTTCCTTCGTTGGCACTCTCCGCCGAAACGAACGAGCTGGGAATCCCAGCCGGATTGCAAGATCGCGTGATCCAATCCTACGAAGGCTTGATGTACATGGATTTTTGTTCGGAGAAGTCAGTCCGAGAAAACGGGTTGACCCGCGGCACCTACGAACGCTTAGACCAGCATTTGCTACCGAATTTGTACGTTGCGTTCCGCGAGTCTGCCGCCGAGCCCACCGAAGTACTTCACAGCGATCTGCGCAAGCGATTTGAACTTGGCGAACCGAAAGTCGTTTCGGCGATGCAGGACTTTGCCGAAATCGCATGGCTTGGCCGACAAGCAATCTTGGATCGCGACAGCGACCGCTTAAGCGAACTAATGAATGCGAATTTCGATTTGCGCCGCTCGATCTGTCGAATTCTACCTGAGCATTTGCAGATGATCGACCTCGCTCGTTCCACCGGCGCTTCCGCAAAATTCTGCGGCTCCGGCGGCGCGATCATCGGCGTTTACCAAGACGCCCAAACCTTCGACCGCCTCTGTGCCGCCCTTCTTAAAATCGGCGCTCACGTCGTTCGC
The DNA here is from genome assembly GCA_031409895.1 of Planctomycetota bacterium. GTDB lineage: Bacteria > Planctomycetota > Planctomycetia > Pirellulales > Pirellulaceae > JANMEB01. The sequence continues at coordinate 8,017 of JANNYC010000026.1, read as the reverse complement.
CCCCAAATCGACACGATGCGTTTGCCAAATCGATCAGCGTGATTGAGTAAAAGCGTCGCCGGGCGCAAGACGCCAACGGCGTGCAAACTCGGGTCAAACCGAACGGCGGTCTTCAACATTGACCGGACCATTGAGTTGCTTCAGTCCACAAGGAGTTGTCGTTCGTTTAGAAAATTCGCCAAGCGTTCAATGCACTGCGTTGTCGAAAGCTTGTCGGTTTCAAGTCGCAAGTCGGGTTGACTCGGCGGCTCGTAAAATTCCTGCGCGTCGTCCGTAGCACCAGCTTGGCTGTGTCGCGAGGCGAGTGCGTCTGGCGATGCGTCCAAGTGAATCACGTAAAATCGGTCCGGTCCAACGACTTCGGCAGCTTTTAAGCGAACTGCTTCATCGGGCGCGACCATCGACAAGATGCAGATCAAGCCGGCGTTGTTGAGTAACCGAGCGACCTCCGCAGTCCGGCGAAGATTTTCGGATCGTTCGTCGGCGGAGAATCCTAAATCGCGCGACAATCCGAGTCGCAAATTTTGCCCGTCCAAAACAATCGCGCTACGGCCTTGGTCGAATAGAAACCGCTCCAAGGCATACGCTGTTGTCGATTTGCCTGAACCAGGGCGGCCAGTGAGCAGTAATGTCGCAGGTTTTTGGCCGAACCGGGCTTCACGTTGGTCCAAAGTGACTTGACTATATTCTTGAGCGAGCGATTGACTCTGTGGTGTCGAATCCCAATGGGCTTGTCGGTCGTCGCTGGTCTGCCGTTCGAGGATCATCCCCGCACCAACCGTGAGGTTGTTCATCCGGTCGATGAGAATGAATGAACCCGTCGCGCGATTGCGCCGGAAGTCATCGAACATAATCGGTTGATTGAGTACGATCGCGCAGCGCCCGATTTCATTCAGTTTTAGCGTCGCGGTGTCTTTGCGGTGAAGCGTATTGACGTCGACTTGGTAGCGTAAAGTCGAAATGGTTCCGGGCGTGAGTTTGGAAGTCTGTTTGAAAAGGTAGGACTTTCCCGCAACGAGCGCTTCGTCAGCCATCCAAACGATCATGGCTTCAAATTTCTGATCGACGCGCGGCATGTTGCCCGGACGCACGATCATGTCGCCGCGGCTGATGTCGATTTCATCGTCCAGCGTCAGAGTAACGGACTGCGGCGCGAATGCTTCGTCAAGTTCGCCGTCATACGTGACAATGGATTTGATTCGACTGGTTTTTCGCGAGGGGAGTGACATGATTTCGTCCCCTTTGCGGACGATTCCGGATGCGATCGTGCCAGCGAAGCCTCGAAAATCCAAATTGGGCCGCACCACAAGTTGCACTGGGAACCGGAAATCATTGAGATTTCGGTCGGACCCGATGTACAGCGTCTCCAGCAACGTCATCAGCGGCAAGCCTTGAAACCAAAGCATATTGGCGGAAGTCGTGACTATGTTGTCACCTTTGAGCGCAGAAATCGGCATAAAATGCACGTCCGGCAATGACAATCGTGCGGCGAAGTCGCTGTACGATTGTTTGATTCGCTCAAAGATGGCTTCGTCATATTCGACCAAGTCCATTTTGTTGATCGCGACGATGATGTGTTTAATTCCAAGCAGCGAGACGATAAATGTGTGGCGCTTGGTTTGCGTGAGCACGCCGTACCGAGCGTCGATCAAGATAATCGCCAAGTCCGCAGTCGAAGCCCCCGTCGCCATGTTGCGAGTGTATTGTTCATGGCCGGGCGTGTCGGCGATAATGAATTTTCGTTTGTCGGTGGAAAAAAAACGATACGCGACGTCGATCGTGATCCCCTGTTGCCGCTCGTCTTGCAAGCCATCGGTGAACAAGGCGAGATCGATATCGCCGCCGGTCGTTCCGAAGCGAGTCGAATCTTTCTGAATTGCGGCGAGTTGATCCTCGTAGATCATTTTCGCTTCGTAAAACAAACGGCCGATCAACGTGCTCTTCCCGTCGTCAACGCTGCCGCACGTGATGAAGCGCAGTATCTCCTTTTGCTCGTGCTGTGCGAGATACTCGTTAATGTCGGTCGCGATGAGGGCGGATTGGTGGGTCATAAGATTTCAGATTTATGAAGGCTGATTGCTGGTAGGACTGCCTAAATTTTCAAGTCGAATTATTCGCATCTTTTCCTGCTGCTTTCAAATTGACTTTTGCAGTTTTGATTGTCGCTGTGAGGATCGCCGTTAGTTGATTGCATTCATCGGCCAAGCCTTCCAGCAATTGCGGTTTTATCAATTCTGCTTCTCGAATTAGTTCCAGCCAGTAATTCGTTTCTTCGGCTTCGCGAATCGCAATCTCGCCGATGGAAATAAATTGCCGTTGGGACGATGCACGCAATGCCTCTCGATAGTTTGCCCCAATCGACGTTCCCGACTTGAGGATCTGTCGAGCGAAAACGTCACCTGCACGGTTGTTAGGTATAGCGGCGCAAAGTCGAATAATTCGCAACGCGAACTGTTTCGTTCTCTGCCGCATTTCGTCGCGGTTCATTTTGGGCAATTTCAAAAATTGCAGGATTGGAAGCTAATTTAGTCGTTATCGAAATCCAAAACGAAAAAAGTCATTCCGTCACAAAGGCAGGTAAATTTCAAAATCGAGAATTGCCTTAAGCACATTTTTCATCAGCCATTAGCAATCATAATTCAGCAATCAAAAATACCCTTCTTTCTTCTTTTTCTCCATGCTGCCGGCTTCGTCGGAGTCGATAAGTCTTCCTTGGCGTTCGGAAAAAGTGGTCAGCAGCATCTCTTGAATGATTTCCGGAAGAGTCGTGGCGGTTGAGTCGACCGCGCCGGAAAGCGGATAGCAACCAAGCGTGCGAAATCGGACCGTTCGCATTTCTGGTTTCTCACCTGGCTTAAGCGGCAAGCGGTCGTCGTCGACCATGATCATCACGCCATCACGCCAAACGACCGGTCGCGATTTGGCGAAATACAACGGCACGATCGGAATTTGTTCCAGGTGAATGTACTGCCAAACGTCAAGTTCGGTCCAATTAGAAAGCGGAAAGACGCGGATGCTTTCCCCTTTACGGATTTTCGTGTTGTACAGACTCCATAATTCTGGCCGCTGATTTTTCGGATCCCAGCGGTGAAATTCATCGCGGAATGAAAATACACGCTCCTTGGCTCTCGATTTTTCTTCGTCGCGGCGTGCGCCACCGAATGCGGCGTCGAATTGGTATTTGGAAAGCGCTTGTTTGAGTCCTTCCGTTTTCATCACGTCGGTGTGAACTTTGCTGCCGTGAGTGATCGGGTTGATGCCGGCGGCCAGACCTTCTTCATTGACGTGGACGATGAGCTTGAGACCAAGTTCTTTCGCAACGTAATTGTCACGCAATTTGTACATGTCGCGAAACTTCCACTTCGTATCGATGTGCATGAGTGGAAACGGTGGCTTGGCAGGAAAGAAAGCTTTTTGTGCCAAGCGGACCATGCAAGCCGAGTCTTTGCCGATCGAGTAAAGCATCACCGGGTTTTCGAATTCGGCCGCGACTTCGCGAATGATGTGAATGCTCTCGGCCTCAAGCTGCTTGAGGTGCGTGAGACGATAGGATGCCAAAGGGCTTCCGTCGATTTGGGTTTCGGTCTGTATAGGATTCATGCCGCGCTGCGGAAAAACGCAAGAAGCTCCGAAAAACTCAATATACTTGTCGCTTGCAAACTCCTCAATGGACGATCTGGAGCCAGACGACAAACAAGCGAGGCTTGTGCGCCGAACAATCACTGGCGAAGCAAATCCAATGCGTCGACGACTTTCTGCTGATGCTGGCTACCGAACACGAGGACCATAAGCTGCGTCATGATTTCGCGATCGTTGCGTGAAAGAAACGATTCGCCGCCTCCCGCCAATGCAATTTCAACAAAGTCGGGCAAGCGATCATCGCTATGACAAGTCACCGTGCTGATCGTCCCTTTTTGATGATGGCGAAAGTTTGATGCCAAGGTCAGACACGCATTTTGCTTGTCCGAGTGCGGAGGGGCGTCGCCAAACAATAGAATTACTTTTCGGGCTCCGTGCCGAAATTGATTTTGCTCGATTGCCCACGCAAGGCCCTGATCGACAGCTTCGGGCATGTCCCCTCCCCCTTCGGCCGAGATAGCGCCCAAATATTCGGCGACTTTGGACAAATTGTCGGTCAGCTTTAGCCCCTGTGTAACATAAACATCTCCTTCGTCGCGGTAAGTGCAAATGCTGATCCGAGTTTTCGGAACCAATTTAAAGAGCGCTCCGCCGATTCGTTCGATCTTGGATTTGACTTGGCGGATTTCCGCGTCCATGCTGCCGGTGCTATCAAAAGTAATCACGATGTCCAAGCCGTCGCGTTTAAGCTTCTCAACAAGCTGGCCAAAATCTCGCAAGCCGTCGTCCGTTGGGTCGGATGACGAAAGACTCCCGAAACCCGTGGCGTCTTCTGTCCCGCTGGCGGCGGAATCGAAAGGACTTGCGATGCGAGCGGAAGACCATTCGCCGTCGTCGGTTGGCGGCTGCAACTTGTCTAGTGACATTTCGGGCGCGGCGATGCGAGCTACTTCGATCGCGGACAAATCCCATTGTTGGGGGTTATTCACGAGCGATTCCTCGCGCATCGATCCAATTTCGACCGACAATCCCTCGTTTCGATCTGGCGTCGATGCGGCGTTCCAAGGCACGAACATGAACAACGCCAAAATGAGCATATGAAACAAAATCGACGCGGCTCCTGAAAGAGAATTTTCGGTCCACGCGAACGGCCTTTTGCGGTTGCCGCTGGCGACATAAGCGCGTTCGGACTTAGGCAACAAGATAGTCGCGAAGCAGTGCGGGCACTTTCCGCGCGTGCCAAGCTGATCGGCAGTGATCAGAAACGCTTGGCCACAATTCAAACAAGTGATATTCACGACTTTGACCCAAATCGACTGTTGCAATAGGTCGGCGATTGGTCGAACCGGTTGGGCCGCGACCGTGCCAGACTCTACTTGACGTTAGGCGCATCGCGGGATGCCGTCAAGTTTGGGGGCACCAACCACCACGCCCAAGACCTCTCCGTAGGCCCTCAACAGACCGCGCGCGAGTTGCAAGCATTTTTGATTCGCTACGCTCATCAAAAATGCTTTCACCTCGTCAATGTTAAGACGTTTTTCGAACCCGAACCGTAAAGGTTCCCGTCCACTAACTTCGTAAAGGTTCGGGTTCAGTGACACGTATTGATAAAATCGTCGGCCACAACCACGCCGTTTTGCACAAAGTCCGCGGCAAGAGTCAACACGCTCCCCTGCGCGCTAAACGTCCGATCGAGTTGGACTTTTGGAGTCAGTCCCGTGATCGTTTGTGTCTCGCCCGTGATTCGATCGAGCTTATCAAAGGTGTAAGCTTAAGTCGCCGCCGGATCGCTGGCCGACGTCATTCGCGCGGCCAAGTCATATCCAAAAGCCATCGTTTGAACGAGCGTTCCATTGGCGGTGAGTTTTGCATCCCCTTGCATCAGCGAGACGTCGGTGTTTGTCAGGTTTCCAGTAAACCGAATCGTCCAAGTATTGCCGCTCTTGGTCACGACGACATTGTCGATTCCGCCAAGTTCTTCAAGTGCCGATTCGATCGCTGCGGCCGTGTCGGTAACGGCAATCGCTTTGGTCGTCTCTCCGTTGAAAGCCAAGCGAAACGTCCCTTCGGTTTCGTAATCGACGTTGTAAGCCGTGACGGTTTGAATCTCGTCGGTCGTGGCTGAACCCGCTTGGGTCGTCACGATGCTCAGGTAGGGGACGTTTGTCTGCGAATACCAATTTTCTTGCGTGAGAAGACTCGCACCGTTGTAGGCTAGGGTTGTACGCTTCGCATTTCGGTCGATGGAACTCGTCAAAAAACCGCTCGCGTCAAATTCGAACGACCGGCTATCCGCCAGTGCATTGGTTTCCATGACCATCCGTCCCGCGCGATCGTAAGACCAGCGTGTGACATTACCCGTTGGATCCGCAAGCGAAAGCAACTGGCCCGCCGCGTCAAAGGATTTCGTGGTCACGCCATTCAAGCCATGGTTCCTCAATAGATCGGTTCCACCATTCGCGCATCAGTTATGCTTTTTCCGATCAGAATCCATGATCGTGCTCGAAAGTTCTTGCAGTCGTTTCCATTTTCCGTCCAAGGCTTGATGAACTTCGGCCACAGTTGGAAATTGTTCCTTTGGCACATGTTGTTGTAGGGCCATCGAATATACGAGCGTGACTGGACCTGCATTTGAAAATACGCACATTTTCCAAAGTGGATTATTGAATTCAGCATAATTTGCCGGAGCAGGAAATGGCTTCTGCAAATTCTCAATCGACGGACATGGTGAAAGTGTAAAATACTCGCGCCACGGTTTCGAGAGGTTATCCGAAGATAACTTCCAAATCGGGAAATCGCCGTCATCCACCAAGTATGATGGAATCGACCACTCTTCACCAAAAGTCTCTTCGCCCTTCCAATCCTCGACAGAAAAATACGGTGCCGGTGTAAGATGCAACGGATGTATGTCAGCCATTTGCAATTCCTCATCATCGACATAGCGACGTCGCTGTCTTGGAAAAAGGCGTAACGGACGATGAAAATCGTTGTTCTCGGAATCGACGTACGGGGATAACCCCGAATACGCTCCATTTGCGTCCACCAACGCGAATGCATACCAACTTTCGTGTTCACCCTTTGCGGTACGTAACTCGATTCGCCGGACTACGGAGTTTTTGAGGTCGATTGAGAACGACGCCATCATCGCGATCGGCACAAAATTCTCCTCAATCTGATCGGGCCATGTCAAAACATAATCAAGCTTTTGAGTAAAAACTGCTTTGCCATTTTGCAATGATTTCAGCGCTCGCCGAAACAAGCGTAATTGCGTATATCCCGCCGGTAGGCTGACGTCTGTTCTAGCGAACTCTACGCCACGCAGTGCCTCTAATTTGCTCTCAACCGATGGTAACGAAAACTCAGAAACTGAAATTCGTGTCGAGCGATTATCAGCGTATTTCGCCAAATCGATTGGCTTCGTTGAACAATATTCGGGTTCGTATAGTTTTTCTATAAGGCTGGGACTGGGACACAATACGATTTCTGCGGGAACAGTCGAAGGGTTACTCAAGTCGACGACAAATGGAAATTGATGCTCTAGCTCATGAAGAACTACATTAGCGATTGTTTTGCCGCGATACCTTCCCACAAAGAGTGGTTGATTGTAATGTGTTCGAGTTGGAATGCGGCCCTTTCCATTTACCAATTTGGACGCCGCCGACACGTAGTCGACAAACGCCTTTGAAAAATCATCGGGCATCCCAACAAGACCTTGAACATTAAGCTGCCATCCACCGACATTTGGGGGCGACGGTAAAACTCCCTCAAAGGCCTCGAACTTGGACTTTGCACGCACTCCAACTACGATACGATCTTTCGTTTGAATCGACTGAACTATCGGTTCGATCTGCTGTGAGCATCCCACAAAAGTCGACAGCATCAGGCAAATCATCGCGACTTGATTAATTTTTTTCTGCATGTTTCTTCTTCTGTGCGTCGATCCAATCCTCCAAGCAACGGTCAATCGGTCCATCACATAATGGACATCTGTCCGCACCCTTCTCCTTTAACCGCTTATAAATTTTGACCCAAACATCAGGATTCGGATTGCCAGGTTCCCCAGTCTTGTCGTAATAGTCCGTCATATTCTTGTAAAACGTAACCTCAAAATCTATTGCGTCCTTTTCGTTGGGATCATAGCCATCAATTTCCGCCTTCTTTAATATCTTCCTGGCATCCGCTTCGTTTTCGTCTTGATCGAAGTAGCTTCTCTTGGTTTGGCGACGAACCGTTTTTTCAAATCTAGGATCGAGCCAAACTCGCTCAGTTCCGTTTTGGTCGGTGCGATCCATCTCGATAATTACGTAAGCGCACGACGAAGTGCAGGTTGACGCGAGGGTTATCCTGAGGGCACGAAAGATTCGTGTATTCAGGAGAAGGCGATGAAACGAAATTCGCGTGAGCGGTGGGGCCAGGTGGTTCGAGAGCAGGCGGAGAG
>JANNYC010000025.1:0-97653 GCA_031409895.1 Planctomycetota bacterium | reverse complement strand
ATCTTGAGCATCCTTGCTCGTTCATGTCACGACTCCTTGCTGGTATTGGTTTTTGACGAAACGCAACACTAGCAGGAGTCGTGATTTATGAAAACTTGAACGGTATTGGCGTTAAACGACCAGCCGCTACACTTCGCGCTTTAGATGTCACCCCCTTCGTTGATCATCGTGTAGACGTTGTTGGCCATCGCTCGCAGCGCCTTTTCCGCGGCGTCGAGCACCCCGTCGCCGTTCGAATCGTAGACGTTACTATAGTCCTCACTGACGTTGGTGTCGCTGTCGGCACCCGTCAAGTTGTTCGTCGCCAAGAGCAAAGCCATGATCGTCATGCTCGTATTGTTAGCGACTCCGAACGCCGTACCATTGGCACCGACGTTGATGACTTTCGTTCCGATGCCCGTCTCGGTGACGTTGAAGCCATAGCTGGCCGCCACGTTGCTGCCCGATAGATTGCTGTTGGTGAAGAACGTCGCCAAGGCGGTCGCCATGAACTGCGCGTCGACCTTCGACGTCCCCTGCAGCTTCTTATTAAAGAACTCGTTTTTATAGAAGCTTGCGACTTCGAAGGCATTGTCTCCGCCGCTGCCGTTAGTAAATGTGTCGCCAAAGATGTTGCCGAAATTAGTACTCAGCCAAATCGAGAGTGCGGTTCCGCCTTGTTTGATCAATGCTTGGCCGTTCTTGTTCTGCCAGAAGCCGATTGTGGCGGTGTCGCCCGCTTGAACCGTCTGCCCGACTTCCGTGAAGTCATAATCAAACGCGTCATTATCGGTCAGAGTCAGTTGCATCTCGTTGGATGAAAGAACGCTGCCGCCCGCTCCACCCAGAATGGCCGCTAAGCTGTTCACGCCCGTCGGCTGAGTCTCGCGGATCCGGTAAGTGCCGAACTCGTCGTTCACAACAAAGCCATAAACGCCGCCCATTTCGGTCTCATCGCTGTCCAGCAGATCGCCGTCGCCGTCCAGCAGTTGAACCGTCACGTCATCGAGTGCCGTCTCGGTGCCGCCGTCGAACAGTCCGTCACCATCCACATCAACAAACACCGTGCCGCTAATCGTCGCCGTCACGTTCTGCAGATTGATTGTGAAGTTTTGTTGGATCGACGAATCTTCACCGTCGCTGGCCTGCACGGTGATCGTATGGCTAGTAGCAGTTTCGTAGTCCAGCAGCGAGCCGTCGGCCACAGTTACTACGCCCGTATCCGAATCGATTGCGAACCGCCCGCCGGCATCGTTGACCAAGCTGTAAAAGACAACATCGTCGATCCCTAGATCCGAGGAAAACGCAAGGATGCCAGCCGACAAGCCGTTCGGTGCGTTTTCGCTGATCGTGTTGGCGGCCAGGTCATTATCGATCGGGGTTGTCGGCGCCACGTTGTTAATGAAGTAGGTAAACGTGGCAATCGCTGACGCCAGTTGATCGTCTTCGGCCGAGATCGTCACGATAATTGGCCCAACCGTGCCATCGACCGCATCGAGCGACCAGCTCCAGGTGCCGTTGGTGTTATCCTGAACGACCGTTCCGATGTCTGCCGTAAGCGTCACGGTGTCGTTGCCATCAGAGTCAGCGAACGTGCCGGAATTCGCCGCGAGACTTCCTTCGTCCACGGTGATTTCAGCGTAGTCAGCTGTTACGGTTGGTACGGAGTTTGAAGGAGACGAAAGGATCCAGGGTTCGTGGCCGGCTTGACCGTTGTTTGCGCTAAAGAAAAGTGTGCCGTTGCTGTTGGTCAGGTATCGTGGATTTGAGGAGTAAACGCCTGGCAGGATGTCGGCGACCAACACTGTTCCGGCCGCGGTGCCGTCGCTTTGCCATAGTTCCTCTCCGTTAACTCCATCGCTTGAATTGAAGTAAAGCGTACCATTTACATTCGTAAGGTAATGTGGATTAGCGCTTCCATTGCCTGGGAAAATATCCTTGACCAAGACGGTACCGGCGGCCGTGCCATCGCTTTTCCATAGCTCTTGTCCGCTGGCTCCATCGGTTGCCGCAAAGTACAGCGTGCCATTGACATTCGTCAAGTAACGTGGGTACGAACCGTAACTCCCTGCGCTAATGTCGGTGACCAATACAGTGCCGGCCGCCGTGCCGTCACTCTTCCATAACTCCACTCCTACTGGATCGTATGCCGTGAAGTACAGCGTACCATTGACATTCGTCAGCAATCCGGGATACGAGCCGTAACTTCCCGCGCGAATGTCCTTGACCAATACAGTGCCGGCCGCGGTGCCGTCGCTTTGCCATAGTTCCTCTCCGTTAACTCCATCGCTTGCTTTGAAGTACAGCGCGCCATTGACATTCGTCAGGTAACGTGGGGACGATCCGTAACTTCCCGCGCGAATGTCCTTGACCAATACAGTGCCGGCCGTTGTGCCGTCGCTCTTCCATAACTCGGTTCCGGTTGCTCCATCGTTCGCCGAGAAGTACAAAATGCCGTTGACATTCGTTAGATTACGTGGATACGAGCTGCCACTCCCGGCAAAAATGTCTGCGACCATAACGGTGCCGGCCGTCGTGCCATCGCTTTTCCACAGCTCTTGCCCACGAACGCCATCGCTTGCCTCGAAGTAAAGCGTGCCATTGACATTCGTTAGGTAACGTGGGCTCGAGCCGTAACTCCCCGCGCGAATGTCGGTGACCAATACGGTGCCGGCCGCCGAGCCGTCGCTCTTCCATAACTCTTGTCCGGTAACTCCATCGAATGCCGTAAAGTACAACGTGCCATTGACATTCGTCAGATACCGTGGGCTCGAGCCGTAAATCCCGGGGCGAATATCCGAGACCAATACGGTTCCGGCGGCCGTGCCGTCGCTTTTCCAGAGCTCTTGTCCGTTGATTCCGTCGTCGGCGACGAAAAAGGTCAGCCCGCTAGTCCCCATAAACACAAAGGGATACGAACCCACGGTAGCCGTGTTGATATCCGTTACCAATGCGGTACCGGCCGCGGTCCCGTCACTCGTCCAGAGTTCTTGTCCGACGGCTCCGTCAATTGCCAGGAAGAACAGGGTGCCATCGACATTCGTCAGGCGTCGTGGATCCGTGTTGAAGCTTCCGGCGTTAATGTCTTCGACCACAACGGTGACGGACGCGGTCCCGTCGGTTTTCCATAACTCCGTACCGCTTACACCATCGTTTGCTGAAAAGTACAGCGTGCCGTTGACATTCGTTAAGTAACGTGGAAAGCCGCCCCCGCCCGCGCGAATATCTTTGACCAATACCGTTCCAGCGGCTGTGCCGTCGCTTTTCCAGAGCTCGTTTCCGCTTATTCCATCAAATGCCCTGAAGTACACGGTTCCATTGACATTTGTCAGATAGCCTGGGAAAGATCCGTTACTCCCCACGTTGATGTCTTTGACGCGGACAGTTCCGACGGTCGTACCATCGCTTTTCCATAACTCTTGTCCGCTAGAACCGTCGTTTGCCTGGAAGAACAGCGTGCCATTGATATTTGTGATCAGAGATGCGCCCGAAGCACCACTTCCAAAGCGAATATCCTTGACCAAAACAGTGCCGGCCGTGGTCCCATCACTTTTCCACAGCTCTCGCCCATTAACCCCATTGTTTGCCGAGAAGTACAATACGCCATTGAGATTTGTCAGCGAAAATGGCGACGAATAGCCACTCCCGGGCCTGATATCCTTGACCCGAACCGTTCCAGCCGTCGTGCCGTCACTTTTCCATAGCTCGGTCCCGCTAACTCCATCGTTTGCTTGGAAGAACAACGTCCCGTTGACGTTCGTCAATTCACGCGCGTAGGAATTGCCGATTCCCGCACGAATGTCTTTTACAAACACTGTACCGGCGGCCGTGCCATCGCTCTTCCAAAGCTCGAAATCGCTGACTCCATCGACGGCCATAAAGAACAAGGTTCCACTGACATTTGTCAAGTATTTTGGGCCCGAGAAATAGCTCGCAGCTGCGATATCCTTGAGCATTACAGTACCGGCCGCCGTTCCGTCACTTTTCCATAGTTCGAACCCGTTAACTCCATCGTTTGCAACAAAGCAAAGCGTGCCGTTGACATTTACCAATTCATGTGGGTTCGAGCTATTGCTTCCTGCGAATATGTCAGCAACCAATACCGTGCCGGCAGGAGTTCCGTCACTTCTCCATAGCTCGATTCCATTTAGTCCGTCGTTTGCGTTGAAGTAGAGTGTGCCATCGATATTGGTCGACGAGAATATATTGGCAGATACCGTATCCAAATTGAGATCCGCAAGGATTTCCGGAATACCAGACAACAGCTGTCGCGATTCGAGGGCATCGATTGCAAGTTGGTCGAAAGTGAATTTGGGGCTAAAGGGCGCGCGGGGAGAACGGCGGCCGGCAGAGGCGATTTGGCGGCGGAGCCAAGCGCCGGCCCAGCGCCAGGCGTGCAGAGATGAAGTGGGTGCAGGCCAAGTCCAGCGAGGGAACGCCCGGCGATATCGCTTGACCCGGGAAACGGCGTCTGCGTTTACGATCCGTTGACTTCGCCGCGTTGTTCGCTTGTTGCCGATCTTCATGTGTTTTTCCCCCGAATCGTGGATAAGTGGTTTCGATTGCGGCCGCCGCGCTCTGCCGATAATGAGGTCCTCTTTGCAAATAACTCGCCAAATTCAACTGAACCCCGCCACGGGAGCCGCAGGTCCCGACCGGGTGCTAGTGGATCGTCTTACTCCTAATCCCGTAGTGGCGGCGAAAACGGTTCGCAAAAAATTGGAAAATAGTCAAACATTTCGTCAAACACCCAGCGGCAAGGCCCCCGGCGAACAGCCTCGGCATTCAAACCAGAGCAAGCCGTCGCAATCCTCTTGTGCATTTCGCCTTCAACTGATCTCGCACTTTGCTACCGCCATAGTTAGGAGCGGTAACCACCGTATGTACATGGTTCGTCCGCGGATTGGCAATCCACAGTCGCCATTAGCGATGCTCGCAATGAGCACGGATTTCGGCTGCGACGATCTCGCGGTGTTCGTCGGATAAAAGTATGACCTCACGTTTAAGTCGATCTCGATGCCATTGTTCCAACAGTGGTCGCGGTTTCTGAGAGCCTTGACGCTTTTTCCGCCACCAGCGTTCGTCACCCTGAAAGAACGTTCCATATACGGTCCAAGTAATGAAGTAGCCGAGCGGTTCATCAGTGATTTCCATTGCTTACTCCAAGGGTTAGCCGTTTGGGCGCTAGCCCGGTTGTTGTTGCGATCATGGAACCGTGGCTAGCGCCAAAACGGCTGATTTCAAAATGCTGATTTCATAGCAACCCCCGAATAGTCACGGCGAGTCGGCGCAGGTCTGCTGCAACTCGACGAACTCGGCGAGGTCGTCGTCGTTGGGCGGGTTCGTCTTGCCCATGTTGCGGCCGGGGTCGAGTTGGTAGTACCAGACCTTCCTCGTCGGTGCTCCCTTCTCAAAGAACAGCACGACGGTCTTCACGCCCGCCCCCTGAAACGTGCCGCCGGGGCAGTCCAGCATGGCGTACAGGTTGCAGCTTTCCAACAGCAGCTTCCGCAAACTCACCGAGGCGTTGTCGGTGTTGGAGAGAATCGTGTTCTTGATGACCACGCCGCCCCGTCCGCCCGCCTTCAGAAGTTTCACAAAGTGCTGCAGAAATAGAAAAGCCGTTTCACCGGTGCGTATTGGAAAATTCTGCTGAACCTCTTTCCGTTCCTTGCCGCCAAACGGCGGATTGGCCAGCACCACGTCGAAGCGGTCCTGCTCCTGAATGTCGGCGAGGTTCTCGGTCAGCGTGTTGGTGTGGACGATGTTCGGCGCTTCGATGCCATGCAAGATCATGTTCATGATCGCGATGACGTAGGCCAGCGATTTTTCTCTTTGCCAAAGAAGGTGCGTTCCTGGAGGGTCTTCAGGTCTTTGGTCGTCAGATGGGATTGATGGGAAGAATGGGATTTATGATTCCCATGCTTCTCATCAGTCCCATTCCGCAGGTAATCGAACGACTCACACAAGAACCCTGCGGACCCGCACGCGCCGTCGTAGATTCATTCGCCAATCTTTGGCTTGACGACCTTCACAATCGCCCGAATCAGCGGGCGCGGTGTGTAATACTCTCCGCCAGTCCGCCCGGCATTCCCCATGTTCTTGATCTTGGCTTCGTACAGGTGGCTCAGTTCGTGCTTCTCGGTCTGAGAACGAAAACGCAGTTCGTCGATGTGGTCGAGGATCTCCTGCAGGTTGTAGCCGCTTTCGATCTTGTTCTTGATCTCCCCGAAAATCTGCCCGATCTTGTATTCGATCGTGTTCGGCCCGCTCGCCTTTTGCGTGAAGCCGTGCAGGTACGGAAACAGCTTTTGATTGACGAAGTCGCGCAGGTCGTCGCCGGTCATCGCCTTGTTGTGGTCAATCAGTCCGTCCTTGCCTTTGGGAGCGGCCCAGCTTTCCCAGCGCTACTGTTTTTCGAGGATGAAAGTGTATTTTTATTCTCCAGTGCCGCTTCGTCCGCCTTATCGTGTTCCTGCCCGTCGAGATACTTCAAAAACAGCAGCCACGACGTTTGCTCGGTGTAGTCCAACTCGCTGGAGCACCCCGCCTCTTTCCATAGCACATCGTCAATATTCTTAAACGCTTGTTCAAACATAAATACGGACCACAGCTTCGTTTACCCAATTTGAACGACCATTGTCCCGAGCAACGTAGCTTTGAACAAGCGAACGTGAGTTCGAATGTTAGGCTAGGTTTTCCATCCCAATGAAGTAATCGCAGAATGAGCGTAGGCTCGCCACTCGCCATCGATCATCCAATTTGAGCGAACGCGGGTCCGAGGCAAGCCGATGAAATGAGCGAATGGCAGCTTCTGGTCGGGTAGTGACCTGTTATTGAACCCGGAATTTCCTTGAACGATGACTAGGCGGAACCGTCATGCTAAAACGAAAAGTGGGCGTCGGTGCTGATCGCGGCGGCGACCGTTTTCGATGTTGTTCCTGGGCTCGATTTTACGCTCCCAGGGATTTGCGAATGCGCTTGAAGCCGTCTCGGATTTCGTCCCCTACGAGTTTGAGCGAATCCCAAACATCTTCGGACGTTTCCGCGACCGCCTTCTTGAGCGGCTCGAAACGTTGGCTGAGTTGGTCCAGATTGTGCTGAACGGAGTCCCATTCGTCTACCAACTCTTGTTTGCCCAAGTGCATTTGCAAAGAAAGTTCGTCTCGCTCGTGTTTCAGCTTGTGAATCAACATTTCGAGGGCGGTACGTTTGGCTTCTGACATGATCGTTATCTCGCAGGGGATGATCTCGGGCGCGAAATTCCAAAGTTGGTCGCGCTGCGCCGCCATTATCTCGCCTTCAGGAGCATGCGGATAGTAGATGGGTCTTCGGATGACCTTAGGACGGCGCTAGGCCAACAAGTCCCCGATTACTTGAGCGGGCTCAACGCCCGTAAGTCGCGAATCGAGGCCTTGAAATTTGTAGGTGAATGTCGAATGATCGATGCCCAATTGGTGCAACATCGTGGCGTGTAAATCGTGAACTGAGACGCGGCCTTCCGTGGCATGATATCGGACTTCATCAGCGTCTGCATCAATCCATTGCGCTCATCCAGCGTCGTTGCTTTGGTTGCAATCTCTGACGACTGGCGTCTGTTTCTTTTTTAGTTCCGCTTCCAGGCTTTATTCTCAATAGTCTAAAGGGTTTACGTGCTGTCAGATTTCCCGTTCTGACACAAGATTTCCTACAAGCCCCAGACGAGGATCACAGCGTCCACAATTCGAGGCCATTGATCCCGTCATTGGCCGAGAAGACCAGAAAGCTCGCGCCACCTTCGGTCAGAGATGCCGGGTTCGAACCCCCAGCACCTGGATTGATGTCCGCAACTAATGCGGTCGTGCTGCCAAAGATTCCGCTCTTCCACAACTCGCGGCCGGTCGCGCCATCCGCCGCCGTGAAAAACAGGGTGCCATTCAGATTGAGTAGCCCTTGAGGAACTGAACCGGTCGCGCCGGGGCGAATATCCATTACCAATACCGTCCCGGCGGCTGCGCCGTTGCTGCGATGTAGCTCGATCCCCGTGGCACCGTCGGTGGCCGCGAACATCAGCGTACCCCCCAAGTTGGTCAGGAAGCTTGGTGAGGAAGACGCCGCTCCCGGATTGATATCCTTGATCAATGCCGTGCCCGCGGATGACCCGTTGCTCGTCCACAACTCGATGCCTGCCACGCCGTCATTGGCCGCGAACATCAGGTTTCCTTTGAGGTTGGTCAATTGAGTTGGATTGGAACTTAACGGACCGACTCGGATATCTTTAACCAGAACCGTATTGGCCAAAGTCCCCGTGCTCTTCCACAATTCAATGCCGTTCGTTCCATCGTTGGCGCTGAAGAACAATATCCCTTTGGCATTTGCAAAGTTACTCAGGGCCGAGCTCGCCGCTCCTGGCTGAATGTCCTTGACCAGCACGGTCCCGGCCGCCGTCCCGTCGCTCTGCCATAACTCGCTACCAGTTGCTCCATTGTTAGCGGTGAAGAACAACTTTCCCTTGACGTTCGTCAAGCTGCCGGGATTCGAATCGTCCACGCCGACGCGGATGTCCTTCACGAGCACGGTTCCGGCCGCCGTCCCATTACTCTTCCACAACTCAAATCCTTCGGCGGCCGTCGACGCCATGAAAAACAGGATGCCATTGACATTGGCAAAGCGGTCCGGTTTGGAAGCGACTGAACCCACGACGATATCTTTCACCAGCGTGGTCCCGGCGGAACTTCCATCGCTCTTCCAGAGTTCAGCGCCTGCCGAGCCGTCGCTGGCTGTAAAATAAAGTCGACCGCCGACATTCGTCAGGTTGGTGGGGAACGAGCCAGTAGCTCCAGGGCGAATGTCTTCGACCAGCGCCGTTCCGCCGAGTGTACCGTTGGTTTTCCAAAGCTCCTTTCCTTCGGCCGCTCTGGTGGCGACAAAGAAAATGATTCCGTTCACATTGGTGAAGTTGCTCGGGCTGGACGCGCCGGAGCCGGAGACGATTTCGAACAAGGCGGTTGTGCTCGGAGGTGTCGCCGGGGCAACACCGACGCCGGCAACCCCAGTCCCGGGAAGTCCAGCGCCCGGTACTCCGTTGCCCAACACTCCAGGCCCGTTAATTCCGGTTAATGCCACACCCGGCACAGACACAATCGGTTCCGCGCCTCCGTCCATGACCCAAAGCTCTTCACCATTGATTCCGTTATTGGCCCGGAAGAACAACCTTCCGTTCACATTGGTGAGCGACAAGGGGCGCGAACTTACAATTCCCGCCCGAATGTCCGTGACCAGTGTCGTCCCGGCAGTCGTTCCATCACTCTTCCATAATTCATAGCCGCTCGTTCCATTGTTGGCTCGAAAAAAAATCGTCCCGTTCGCATTGGTGAGATATGAGGGATATGAATCGCCGCTCCCCGCTCGAATGTCCTTGACCAGCGTGGTCCCGGAGGCCGTCCCGTTACTTTTCCACAATTCATAGCCGCTTGTTCCGTTGTTGGCCTGGAAAAACAACGTCCCGTTCACGTTGCTGAAACTATTAGGATACGAACTGCTGCTTCCCGCTCGAATGTCCTTGACCAGCGTGGTCCCGGCGGCGGTTCCATTACTTTTCCACAATTCGGAGCCGGAGGTTCCATCGTTGACTCGGAAAAACAACGTCCCGTTCACATTCTTAAGACTAGTGAGAAACGAACTGCCGCTCCCTGGATTAATGTCTTTTACGAACGTGGTCCCGCCAACCGTCCCGTTGCTCTTCCATAGCTCCAGACCGGTCGTTCCGGCGTTGGCGCTGAAAAACAACGTCCCGCTTACGTTGATGAAACCCTGGAGATACGAACTATTGAGACCGAGCCGTATATCCTTGACCAGTGTGGTCCCGGCCGTTGTTCCGTCGCTCTTCCATAATTCGGTGCCGCTGGTTCCATCGTTGGCGCTGAATAACAATGTCCCGTTCACATTGATGAGGCGACCGGGATCCGAATCGCCGCTCCCCGCTCGAATGTTTTTGACCAACACGGTTCCGCCAGTTGTCCCGTCACTCTTCCATAATTCATGGCCATTCGTTCCATCGTTGGCGCGGAAAAACAACGTCCCGTTCACGTTGGTGAAGCCATAAGGCTCCGAACTGTTAAGCCCTCCCCGTATATCTTTGACGAGCGTGGTTCCGGCAGCGGTCCCATCACTCTTCCACAATTCATAGCCGGTGGTTCCGCTATCGGCGAGAAAAAACAACGTCCCGTTCACGTTGCTGAGATTATAGGCATTCGAGCCGTCAAGTCCGGCTCGAATATCTTTGACCAGCGTGGTCCCGGCGGTGGTCCCGTCTGTCTTCCACAATTCATAGCCGGTGGAACCATCATTAGCGCTGAAAAACATAGTCCCGTTCACGTTGGTGAAATCATCCGCGATGGACCCTCCAGCTCCTGGGACAATATCGATCAGCGTCGGCAGTCCAGACAATAAATGCCGTGCCTCAAGGTTCTCCAGCGCCAGCCGAATTTCCCAAGTCGATGTAGCACCCATTCGGCTCGCCGATTTCCGATTACGGTTGTGCCGAAGTAGATTTCTCAGGTGCTCAAACATCGATCGACTCCAGATGTAACTCGTGTGACCGTTTAACAAAATATCGTCGACGTCCAAAACCATCGCGGGCCAAATCAACCCGACAGAACAAGGCCCATGTTACCACCATCTGCCGGACGAGGCTTTAATTTGCAAGAATTTCAGATACTCGCAATTTTAACTTAATTTGCGATCCGCCGTCATTTTTCGGCTGTTTTCAAGACCCATCCGCCAAGTCATAATCCTGCCTAGGTAATAAGTGGTTCGATGACTTGCGATGCTTCAACGCCGGTGAGGCGGGAGTCTAGGCCTTGGAACTTGTAGGTGAACGTCGAGTGATCGATGCCCAATTGGTGCAGCATCGTGGCATGTAAATCGTGAACTGAGACACGGTTTTCCGTGGCGTGATAGCCGAAGTCATCCGTCGCGCCGTAGCTGAGGCCGGGCTTGAATCCGCCACCCGCGAGCCACATCGAAAAACCAGCCAGATGATGATCGCGACCGTCGCCTTGGGCCATCGGCGTGCGCCCGAATTCGGAACCGAATACGACGATCGTGTCTTCCAACATGCCACGTTGCTTTAAGTCCGAAATCAAGGCGGCCGCGCCTTGATCGACTTCGGCTGCGGAACCCGCGATGTGCGTTTTGATGCTGCCGTGATGGTCCCAATCGCGATGGTAAAGTTGAATGAAGCGCACGCCGCGTTCCGCCAACCGCCGCGCTAGTAGACAGTTCGCCGCAAAACTGCCGTCGCCTCCTTTGGTCCCGTACAAGTCCAACACATGTTGCGGCTCATCGCGAATGTCCATCAGATCGGGCACGCTAGTCTGCATGCGAAAAGCCATCTCATACTGGCTGATGCGAGCAGCAATTTCCGGATCCTTGGAATTGCGCGAGTTGATTTCGTTGAGCTTGGCAACCGCATCGACGATGTCTCGTTGCCGTTCTCGTGCAACGCCAGCGGGACTGGAAACATACATCACGGGGTCGCCGGTGCTGCGGAACTCGACGCCCTGAAAACGGCTTGGTAAAAATCCCGAATGCCATTGCCGGCCTGCGATCGGTTGTTTTTGGCCGAATTGTCCGGTGGAAACCATCACCACGAAACCGGGTAGTTCTTCCGTTTCGGCGCCCAATCCGTACCATAGCCACGAACCCATTGCAGGTCGCCCGGCGATCATCGACCCCGTGTTCATAAACGTGTGGGCCGGATCGTGGTTGATGGCTTCGGTGAACATCGATTTGACAATGCACAAATCATCCGCGCAGTTTCCAGCTAACTTGGGCCAGATCGAACTGATTTCGTGACCAGACTTGCCCCATTTTTGAAACGGGTGTTGCGGCGCGAAACATTTTAGAGTTTGGCCTTGCAACTGCGCGATTTGCTGCCCCTTGGTCATGGATTCGGGCATCGGTTGACCATCGAGCTTGGCTAATTCGGGCTTGTGATCAAACGTGTCGAGATGACTCATGCCACCCGCCATGTACAACCAAATAATTCGTTTGGCTTTGGGCTGAAGTCGAACTTTGTCACCGACTTCGGATTGCGCTCGAAGTGTTCGACCGAGCAATCCGCCGAGTGCCATTGCGCCGACGCTGACGCCGCCGCGATGCAAGAAGGTTCGACGCGCGATTTCCGGCGGGATCAAGTTCATAGTAACTGTTCTCGAGTTGGGGAATTCGCCGCTTATTCGGAATGGCGTGGACTTAAGGATTTTCTAGCTCCCTCGCCCCAGTACTCCGGGGAGAGGGTCGGGATGAGGGGTCACGTTTGATTGGCAATACAGCCCCTCACCCTAACCCTCTCCCCACGGTGTACCGTGGGGAGAGGGAACTATTTTTCTTAAATCCACACCATTCCCGCTTGTTCGGAGGGGGTCAGACCCATTTTTCGGATTCAAGTTGATTCCAAGTCTAGCAATATTGGCCGAAAAATGCGTCAGACCCCGACCCGTGGACATTCAATTTCGAGTAATCGTTTCATGCAGGTTCAAGAGGACTCGGGCCACGCTGGTCCAGGCGGACAATTCCGTCGCGTCGAATTGTGCTTGTGGCTTAAACGGTCCCACTGTCATTAGCTTTTCCGCCGCGCCCTCGTCCGCAGTGAACTCGGTTCGATGTTTAACCAACAGCAATTGCAACAGTTCGATTTCGTCTTGTAGCGCTGGTCGACTCAACACGGTGCGAATCGCCGATGAAAGCCGTTCGGTATCCGATTTTGCTTCTTCGCCTAAAATGCGAGCCGCCAAAGCTCTTGCCGACTCGACATAGCTCGGATCATTGAGCAATGCCAAAGCCTGCAGCGGCGTGTTCGACCGCGGTCGATCGACGACACATTCTTCGCGACACGGCGCGTCGAACGCCGCCAACGACGGATGCAAGTATTGCCGCTGCCAATGCGTGTACAAACCCCGACGGTATAAATCGGTTCCTGCTCCAGTTTCCCATTCGCGCTGAGGGAAATTGAGATACGCCCAATAGCCACTGGGTTGAAATGGCTTGACGCTCGTCCCGCCAATTTCGTCAGTTAACAAACCGCTGGTTGCAAGAATGACGTCGCGCACCATTTCCGCATCCAGCCGCCAGCGGCCTTGATGCGATAACCAGCGATTGTAAGGGTCGCGTTCGCCCGCTTCGGGTGAAACATCTGCAGACTGTCGGTAGGTTTCGCTCATAACCAAAAGCTTGATTAAGTATTTGAAATCCCAGCCGGACCCAATCATTTCACTAGCCAACCAATCGAGCAATTCGGGATGCGACGGCCAATCGCCTTGAGCACCTAGGTCGCCGAGATTCGACGACAACCCGGCGCCAAAAAACAACTTCCAAAGTCGATTCGTTAGCGTTCGAGCGGTTAACGGGTTTTCCTTCGAAACCAGCCAGTTCGCCAAGTCTAATCGTGACATTCGCCCCGTCGCAAGTTCGGAATATCCACCCAATGCAACCGGGATGCTTGGCGAAACGACGTCGCCTGTTTCATCCATCCAGTTCCCACGATGCAGGACGCGCACGACGCGCGGCTCACGCGACTTGGTGATCAAAGTAGTTCGTATCGAGTCGTTTAACTTCTTGAATGCAGCGGTCAACTCAATTAACTCTTTGCGCGCTGACTCCAGCGACGGAGCAATCGAGCGAAAGAAATCCAGGATTTTTTGTGCTTGTTCCGAGCTTTGTTCGCCGGTTGGAATCGCCAACAAAGATTCGATCTCTCGGGGTGGATCATTCGTCGCGCCAATAGGCGAGGCCGCAGCCGACGCATCCAAGCGAAAACGTCCCAAAGTATGCTGCGGATTTTGCTTGAAGTTCTGTTTTAGCTCGATGCGCAATCGCGATCCCATGGGGAGCGTCAGCGGTTCGTCGAGCACGAACACCGCGCGATTCATTTGGCCAGTTTGCCCCGCGATTGCCCAGCCCCAAGTGTCAGTTGTTTTATCGTTGTCAATAGCGGATTCGATCGCGAATTTTCCCGAAGCGTGACCGCCTGATGAATCAGGTTGTTCAAAAGTCGCACTTGCGCTGGCGATAGTAACTTTCTCTGGCAGATTGCTCACAGGTTCCGCGACGATCGTTAGCGAGATTTCGCTGAGTACAAAGTTGCCGCCGCCGGCGCGACCGGGGCCTTTACCAGGTAGCGAATCGTCCGGCATGACTTCTAATCGGAAGGCGGTTGTTCCCGCAGGGAGTTCGGAAACTTCCAATACGTAAGAATCGGTTTCGGGGCTATTTCCACTAGCCAGGATCGATCCATCATCCTTCAGCGTTAAAGTCGCGCCATTGGCCGATCGAATTTCGGTCGCACGCAGCGTAACCCAAGAAACGACATGATTCGACCAAGCGATTCTCTCTTCCGCCGACTCTGGAGTCTCGGTCGTAATGCGCGATTTTACGGCTTGGATTTGCTCATTCAGCCGAGTGAGTTCAGCCTGCTGTTCAGAAGTGGGAACTTGAATTTGAGGACCCCACGCTCCCGTGTCGTTAGCGCCGGAATAAAGGCCCTTTTCTTCAATATCGGCGAAGAACGCTTCGAACGAATAAAAGTCTTGTTGCGTGAATGCATCAAACTTGTGATCGTGGCATTCGCAACAACCGAGCGTGACGCCAAGCCAAGCGCCTCCCAAATTGCGGACGCGCTCGGCGATATATTTGGACAGATATTCTTTGTCTTGAACGCCACCTTCGGCACTCATCATTCCCAAGCGATTATAGCCGGACGCAATCAAGTTTTCGGTCGTCGGACTGGGAAGTAAGTCTCCGGCAAGTTGTTCGCGCGTGAATTGGTCGAAAGGTTTGTTTTGGTTGAAAGAATTGATCACGTAGTCGCGGAAAGGCGAAACACTAAGTGCTTGATCGCCGTGATAACCGACGCTGTCGGCATAACGAACCAAGTCCAACCACCACATCGCCATCCGCTCGCCAAAATGAGGCGAAGCCAGCAACTCGTCCACCAATCGTTCGTAAGCGGTGGTATCCCGAACGTATTCCGTCGCAAACTGCTCGACGCGCTCGTTGCTGGGGGGCAACCCGAGCAAGTCCAAATGCAGACGCCGAGCCAACGTGCGAGCGTCGGCTGGGCTGGCGGGCCGCAGTCCTTTCTGCAGCATTGTGGAAAGCACAAACCGATCCACTGGCTGTTCGTTAAATCTTAGAACCGCTTTGTCGGATTCGTGCTTGCCGATTTCGAGTCGTGGCGGATCGAGACGCACAATTGGCTCGAATGCCCAATG
Organism: Planctomycetota bacterium; assembly: GCA_031409895.1. Classification (GTDB taxonomy): domain Bacteria; phylum Planctomycetota; class Planctomycetia; order Pirellulales; family Pirellulaceae; genus JANMEB01. The sequence continues at coordinate 82,420 of JANNYC010000025.1, read as the reverse complement.
ACCCTGCCAAGTCGCACCTTGTTCAATCCAGCGACGAATCAATTCGATCTCTGGCTGCGACACCACTTTCTTGGATTCGGCAGGTGGCATCCGCTCTTCGTGGTCCGACGTCTCCAATCGACGCAATAATTCGCTCTCGTCCGGGTTTTTTGGCGTAACGACCCCAGCCGTTTCTTTGTCTCCAACTAGACCCAACTTTGTATCCAATCGCAGGTCGGCTTCGCGCTTGTTCTTGTCGGGGCCGTGACACGCGAAACACCGATCTGCCAAAATCGGTCGAATGTCGCGGTTGAATTCGACCGCAGATGTCAGCGCGGATTGCGAGTCGACTTGAGCGTGCGCCACAGCCAAGCAAAACAACTGAATAGCGAATGCGAGGATAGAAAGAACAGCGGTTGCCATTGGCCTGTAAAACCAATCGTATGACTCTTCGCTCTGTCCTCTAGTTTTAAAAAATTGCATGATCCCGTCGCCGCTTGCCGAAGAAAGACTTGATTCAGGCGAGATGTGTAGACTCATTCTCACCGACGGCGACAGCGTGTCAACTAGTTTGGGTGGTTCTGCGTTGGCGACGAACGGTAATGAGATTCGACTTCGCCGAAGTTGCACGCATCTAGTGTCCGAACAAACTCGACTGCAGCAGGAAGACACAGACGCCGGCAAGGTAACCGAGTGTGGCCCAGAGGCTAATGTTTTTGAAGTACCAAATGAAGTCGATCTTTTCCAAGCCCATCGCGGCGACTCCTGCGGCGGAACCGATAATCAAGCAACTGCCACCAGTTCCGGCACAATAAGCCAGCAGCATCCAGAACCGCGAGTCGATTGGATCCTCGTACATTTCGATTCCCGCCGCGACCAAGGGGACGTTTCCGCCGACCGCCGAGACAAATCCAATCACCACCGCGACGATATCCTTGTTGCTCGTCAATTTGTCGAGCTGAAGTGCCAAGTTATCCAAGACTCCGGTAGCTCCCAAGCATCCAACTGCGAGCAGAATTCCCAAAAAAAACAACACGCTCGACATGTCGATGCGCTTGAGAATCTGTGCCAATCCTGTCGACGTTTTGGTATCTTCGTCGCTATTGGCGTGAATGAACTCCGAGACAATCCACAATACGGCCAACGCAAAAATCATGCCCATAAACGGCGGCAGATGTGTCACGGCCTTGAATATAGGCACCGACAATAATCCTCCCAATCCCAGAACGAGAAACATCATCTTGACGTTACTGCTGATTGATTTGGCATGATTATTCGGGTCACGCGAGTACGTCGGTAGCGGACCTCGGACGAATAGGCTCATTCCGATCAGCGGCACCAAGAGACAAGTCACGCTTGGCAGAAAAAGTTCTTGCATCACGGGAATCGTGCTGATCTTGCCCTTAATCCAGAGCATCGTCGTGGTTACATCGCCAATAACCGTCCAAGCACCGCCGGCATTGGCTGCAATTACGATCAATCCAGCGAACATTAGGCGATCTCGTCGATGCGCTATGATCTTGCGCAAAAACGATAACATGACGATAGTCGTCACTAAGTTGTCGAGCAAAGCGGACAGAAAAAAGGTAATGAAACCGATAATCCACAGCAAAGAAACTTTGCTCTTCGATTTTATCCTATTGGTAATGATCGATAATCCCTCATTTGCATCGATCAATTCGACAATCGTCATCGCGCCCATCAAGAAAAACAGGATGCTTGCAATTTCGCCGGTCAAAGAAAGTAATTGTCCTTCGATCAGATAGTGAATGACCGGATCATGTCCCACGGCCAAAGCGTGCTCGCGAAACTCTGCGGGAATCTTTGATGGTGGCAGTAACGAATCAGCGCCCAGCGCGTAAGCTGCCCAGCACAGCGAGCCAATAAGCAATGCTGTTGCGGTCTTGTTAATTTTCAGCCGGTGCTCCAGCGCGATTGCGATGTAGCCAAGTACAAAGACGATGATAATCAGGGTTAGCATATTGCCCGGCATTTTAGATGCTTCGCCGACCTAGCAAAAGACCGCTTACTTCATGGTCATTTCGCAATTGAAGAGTTTGCGATTTTCAATGCCGATTTACTTGCCTATGCAGAAGCGGCTAAAGATTCGGTCGAGAATGTCGTCGGTGTAAACTGCGCCGACGATTCGCCCCAATTCTTCCAAAGCCAAGCGCAAGTCGGCGGCGATCAACTCCTCGCCTCCACTTTCGCGCAGCGTCTCGAGCGCTCGGGAAATAGCCGCATCGGCACCGGCTAGTGGTTCGACGCAGCGTGCCGCCGTGGCCTTCAGCACGTCCAAACCGTCGCCGATGGAGCGCAGTCGCTGGACGATGGCGGACTTAAGTTCATCGAGGCCTCGGCCGGTTACCGCGCTCGTTTGAATAAAAGTCGTCGACGCACGGTCCTTCATTTGATCGGCTTTCGTTACGACGGCGATAATCCGCTCGCTAGGGTTGGCGATGAAATCACGCTCCCACGGCTCGAGTGCATGGCCCAGTTCAACACACAAGAGTTGCAGATGCGACTGTTCGATCAACGACTGAGTATTGGCTTGAGCGAGCGACTGAATGCTCTCATCGTGAATTCGATCGATGGTGACGTGATCGATGCCCGCAGAATCGATGAGTTGAACCGACAACCCTTCAACGGAAAGCGACTCGACTAGATAATCGCGAGTCGTTCCGGCGTGTGCGGTCGCAATCGCGGCGGAACGTCCGAGCAAAGCATTGAACAAACTGCTCTTGCCGGCATTTGGCCGACCGATCAATACAACTCGCCAACCGTCGGTCGCAACAAAGCGTTCGAGAATTTGCCGCCGAATTTTCGCAATGGTTGTGCCGATGCGGCCTAACTCCAACTCCAAATGGGCAGCCGAGATAAATTCGATGTCTTCTTCGACAAAATCGAGCCCGGCTTCCAAATGCGCGAGCAAGTCAATTAGCTCGTTGCGTAGCCGTTCGAGGGGATGGCTCAATCCTCCCGCACTCTGGGCCAGCGCGATTTCGAACTCATGTTCACTTGACGCCTCGACCGCTCCAATGATCGCTTCGGCTTGGGTCAGATCCAATCTTCCGGCCAAGAAAGCACGCAAAGTAAATTCGCCTGGCCGGGCCTGAGTCGCGCCCAGTCGGCAAAGAGTCGCGACGATCGCGTCAAGCAACGGTGGGCTGCCAACAACATGAACTTCGGCGGAAGGCTGCCGCGTATAGCTGCGTTCGTTTGGCCAAACGAAAACGCTTGCCGTTACGAGAACGGAAACGCCATCGACGGATAAACTTGTAGAGAAAGTCCCGGCAACCGTTTCTGGCACAATAGCTTCGCGCGCCATCGCGTTGATACAGCCCAGCGCTTGCGCACCGCTTACCCGCACAATTCCGCGCACTGCCGACCCCGCAGCAGAAGCAACCGCGACAATCGTACGGCTCGGATCAAGGTCAACCAAATTCATGGCATCGGGATTCCGTCCCGGCGTCGCCTTATTATTTAAGGATGAATGTGATTTTCAGTTCAACACGATACTCGGTGATTTTGCCTTTTTCTACAACGACGTCTTGGCTGGCGATCCAAGCACCTTTGACGTTATCCAATGTCTTGGAAGCACGCTTGATCCCTTCGGACACAGCGTCTTCGAAACTTTTCTTGGACGACGATTTCAATTCAGTAATACGAGCAATTGACATCGGCATTGCCTTTAAAAAAATTTGTTCAAAGTTGTTGGACGAATCCTAACGAAAGCAGTTTTGGACTAACAGAGGTCCATGCTGGGCAAACAAAAAACCCGTCGCCAGTTGGGCAGACGGGTCAATGTGTTGAGCAATCACGTCGCAGTTAACAAGTTCAGCGATTAGCCGACCATGTCTTTCAAAGCCTTCAATGGTTTGATTTTTACGACGTTTCGTGCTGGTTTCGCTTTGAAGGTTACTTCTTCCTTCGTGAACGGATTGATGCCTCTGCGTTCTTTTGTCGCCGGACGATGCTTGACGGTAATCTTGCACATTCCGGGAAGCGCGAACATGCCTGGACCTTTCTTGCCAACTGAATTCTTGATCTGAGCGTTCAACGAATCAAAGACCGCTGAAACATCTTTCTTACTCAAGCCAGTCGACTCAGAGATGTTGGTTACAATCTCTGTCTTCGATGGTGCCTTTGCATTTTCTTTCTTTGCCATCCGGTACCTCCTCGCAGGTTTTTGAAAATCGGTTAGTTATTTGACTGTCCGCAACGCGGTACGGGTGAAAACTAGACTTTGTGGGCCAAAAAAAAAAGCGGACTTGGGGTAAAAATGGCGGAAAATCGACTGTTTTTGGCAAAATATCCTAAAAATTCCCGTAATATTCCCGCCGACGAGTGAAAATTCGATATTTTTCGCCTGTTTCGTGGGAGTTTTCGGAATCGAAAATTCAAGCGTCAAACCCCGTTCCATTCATAGAAATCAAGTCGCAGCGAATCGAATCGCAATCAAGCGCGACGGAAGCCCTGATTTTTTGAGCCATAACAATTGGCTTTGTGGGCCAGCAACGCGTTTCGCAAATGGTCGATAACGGCCGACCGCATTAAAATGAATATCATCCACGGTGGTACGCATTTCACTTTTATTCACGGTACGCTTTTGGCACGTTATCAGATTCAGTCGCAGTTTCTCCACTCAAAATGGCGTTGGTTCCGCTGCGCTTTCGCAATTGCATACGCCATCATCTGTTGCGAATATTCAATTGCTCGAGCCCAAGAGCCGTTGCAAATCGCGAATCAAGAATTTAGTGCGACGCACCAGCCGATCATCAAAAAATTCTGTGGCGAATGCCACTTTGGTGAAGCAGTAAAGGCTGGCGTCAATCTCGAATTGGATTCCAATGTCGAAGCGATCCTCCGCCGACAAGAGACTTGGGAATCGGTGCTTCGCGTTTTGGCTGAAGAAGAAATGCCGCCGGAGGACTCGCCGCAACCTTCAATCGACGAGCGTGCTGAATTGAGAAAATGGCTTGACTACGTGCTGCACACGTTGCGCTGCTCGGCGCGAATTAATCCAGGCGCGGCATCCTTGCGGCGGCTTAATCGAACGGAATACCGCAATACGATCCGCGATTTCACGGGAGTCGATTACGAACCAGCGAACCAATTTCCAGGTGACGACGTTGGATACGGATTTGACAATATAGGCGACGTGCTTTCGTTGCCCCCGATTCTACTTGAAAAGTATATTGCGGCCGCCGAACAAATTTCGGCAAAAGCCATCGTTGACACCGCGAGCTTGAACACCGACCGCGTTTTTCAGGGCGGTGATTTGGATGCCTGCAAAGGCGCCTATACCGGTGCAAACGTAATGACGATTACCGAAAACGGGACCGTTTCGACTGTTACGCCGGTGCTGGCTACCGGGCGTTACAAGATAACGGTCAGTGCGATGGGCCACCAAGCTGGCGATGAGCCAGCTCGAATGCAGATTATCGTCAATGGTAAATCAATCGACGACTTCGATGTGAAATCGCAGTATCCCGATGCCGAAACAAAGTCGATCGAAGTTGACTTAGCGGTCGGCGATGTCTCATTAGGTGTCGCGTTCATCAACGACTTTCTCGACAGGAACGATACTCGTGCGACGGGAAACGATCGCAACTTGATTGTCGAGACGATCAGGGTCGTTGGACCCATTGAAATACAACCTGAGAGTTTGCCTGAGTTTCATCGTCGCTGGATACACGCTCAACCCGACAAGGAAACATCCCAAACGGCCCTTGCACGGAAAGTGATTCCGCAATGGTTGCGGCTCGCGTTTCGACGGACGCCGACGGATGCGGAAACAAATCGCTTCGTTCAGCTTGCCGAGTCGGCTCTAGCCGACGACTCGAATCTTGAGAAATCGATGCGCCTGGTCCTCCAGGCCATCCTGATGTCACCGAACTTTTTATACAAAGTTGAACAACCGCTTCCATCGGACGGCACTGAGCGATCGCTAAACGATTTCGAACTTGCGACATCGCTGTCGTATTTTCTTTGGAGTACGATGCCGGATGAGGAGCTGCTTGACTTGGCGGCTGAAAGTCGTTTGAGCGATCCCGCAGTTTACAGGGAACAAGTTCATCGCATGTTGCGCGACACGAAATCCGTAAACCTTGTTGAGAATTTTGCCGCGCAGTGGTTGCAACTGAGGCAGTTAGATTTAGCCAATCCGAACCCAGAAAAATTCCCTTTGTTTGATGACTCGTTACGGGCCGACATGATGCGTGAAACAAAGCTGTTTCTAAACCGCGTGTTTCGCGACAACGAAAGCATTTTGCGGTTACTCGACGATAAATTTAGCTTTCTAAATGAGCGCATGGCTGATTATTACGGCGTACCTGGCGTTGAGGGCAAAGAATTTCGGCGAGTAAACGTAAGCGCTCAAAATAGGGTTGGAATTCTGACCCACGCCAGCATTTTGACGCTGTCGAGTTATCCGGCGAGAACATCTCCAGTCAAACGGGGGAAATGGATTATGGAAAACTTGTTGGGACAAATACCGCCTCCACCTGACCCGGCTGCAATGCCGTTGGACGAACAGCATGAACTTGTTGGAACTTTGCGACAACGAATGGAGCAGCATCGGAGAAACCCAAATTGCGCGTCTTGTCATGAGCGAATGGACCCGCTGGGTTTCGCATTGGAGAATTTCGATGCGATAGGCCGATGGCGTGACGAAGATGAAGGCATGCCAATCGATGCGTCCGCTTCATTTCCGGATGGAACGAAATTTAATGGTGCGGGGGAGCTTCAGCAAATGCTCGCTGGCTCAGAACTTCAGACGTTTCTGCGTTGCTTTGTGGAAAAGCTCATGACGTTTGCGCTTGGTCGTGGGTTAGAATACGAAGATGAGTGCGTGGTCGATGCCGTTCTCCAATCGGCGGCAAAGGACGACTACAAAGTTCAGGCGATCATTGTCGCGATCGTCGAGAGTGAACCATTCCGCAAACGACAAAGTCGAGGAGTTCAATAATATGAATCGAACGATATCACGACGAACGATTTTGCATGGCTTTGGAGTTGCCCTCGCGATGCCGTGGTTCGAGTCGTTGGCCGGGCGAGCTTGGGCAGGTCAAGCCATGCAGGCCAAAAACCCCCCGTTGCGCATGGCTATTATTTACGCTCCGAATGGGATGCACATGCCGGACTGGACTCCAGCGCAAGTCGGCAATCAATTTGAATTGCCTGCGATCCTGAAACCGCTTGCTCCATTTCAGGCGGACATGAATGTGCTCAGCGGTCTTTCGTTGGACGGGGCTCGCGCACATGGCGATGGTGGCGGAGATCACGCGCGCGCACTTTCGGCTTTCTTGACGGGCGCTCATCCGCGCAAGACGAACGGATCGAACATCAAGAACGGCATGTCCGCTGACCAATTGGCTGTAAATGAAATCGGACACTTGACACGATTCCCATCATTGGAATTGGGGATCGAGGGGAATGCCCAATCCGGGAATTGCGACAGCGGCTATAGCTGCACTTACACGTCAAATCTATCTTGGCGAAACGAATCAACACCCGTTCCAAAAGAAATCGATCCGCTCGCTGTCTTCGATAGACTTGTTGGCGCAGGAGACCCTGGTGAAAGCCAAACTGCGGCCAAGCAGCGCAATCTTAGCCGCAAGAGCGTTTTGGATTTTGTGCGCCAAGATGCTCAATCGCTTCAACAAAGCCTGGGCCAACGCGATCGGCAAAAATTGGACGAGTATTTGTATGCGGTCCGAGACGTAGAGCGGCGATTGACCTTGGCGGAAACTCTGAAAACGCCCGAAATCGATCTTTCGAATTTCCCGCGACCTGCGGGGTCGCCGACGACTTACGAAGAACATGTCAAGATGATGTTCGATTTGATTGTCCTGGCTTTTCAAAGTGATTCCACAAGAATCCTCACGATGATGTTGGCAAACGCCGCCAGCGATCGAAATTATCGAGAACTCGGATTAAGCGGCGGTCATCATGAATTGTCTCACCACGGCAATAATGCGGACAAACAAGCCGCTATTAGCAAAATCAATCAGTTCCACACGACGTTATTGCATCATCTCCTATTTCGGCTTAAGAACACTTCTGAAGCAGACGGCAATTTGTTGCAGAACTGCATGGTGTTGTACGGAAGTGGTATTGCCGACGGCAATATTCACAACCACGAGAATCTACCCATTCTTTTGTTTGGGCAAGCCGGCGGAACAATCGCGACTGGCCGCCATATAAAGTATGAGGCTGAGACTCCGCTGACTAATCTCCACGTATCAATGCTCCAGCGACTGGGCGTCTCCATCGATTCCTTTGGAGACAGCACCGGAGCTCTGGATCGGCTTGACCGCTGAAACGGGCGATCATTATGCCGCGCGGATGTTGATGCGGTCGTCGCGGCAGTGAAAGTTCACGGATTCGCGGACTTCGTAGGTCTGCCGAGCGCCGTTGCGGAAATAAATTCTTGCGCAGACTTCGCCCAGCAGGCCTAAGCTAAAAAACTGCGTGCCGAGCATCAGTGACACAACCGAGAGCATGAGCAGCGGATTGCCGGTCATGTCGATCGCAGCGAATACTTTCATCGAGATCGACGCACCTAGCGAAAGGGCTGCGACCGCCCAACACATAAAGCCAATCATGCCGAATAGCTTCATCGGGCTCGCGAAATATTTTTGCATGTATCGGACAGTGATCAAGTCCAAGATTACTCGCAGCGTTCGGCCGATGCCGTATTTGGTTTTGCCGAATCGTCTCGGTCGATGATTCGTTTCGATTTCGATGCAGCGAGCGCCAATCTGATGGGCCAAGATCGGGATGAACCGATGCATTTCGCCGTAGAGTTCAAGCTGTTGCGCAATTTCGCCGCGAATCGCTTTCAGCGTGCAACCCAAATCGCGGATCGGAAAGCCGGTGGAACGGGAGATCAAAGCGTTTGCAACCCGCGATGGTAGCTTGCGACTTAACCAAGCATCTTGGCGGTGACGACGCCAGCCATGCACCAAATCGTAACCCTCGTCCAATAAGTCCAGCATTTTCGGAATGTCGCGCGGATCGTTTTGCAAGTCACCGTCGATCGTGACGATGGACTCTCCTGCCGCGTTCTGAATTCCGGCGTGCATCGCGGCCGTTTGTCCAAAATTTCTGCGCAGCAACAGTAGCTTTAGACGCGGTTCTCGTCGCGCGAACTCGCGCATCGCAGTTTGCGAGCCATCGGTGGACCCATCGTCAATCCAAATGATCTCAAACGAACGAGGCTGTTGTTCCATCGCGGAGACAATCTCTGTGTGGAGCGATTCGAGGTTATCGATCTCGTTGTAAACCGGAACGATCACACTGACTTCGACCGACATAGTCCGCCCCATTTTGTGAACTCGAATTCGGCACGCGACATTCGCTTGCGCGGCGAGAGTCTAGAAAACAGGCAGGGCGGGCCACAATCCCAGTCGGGCGCCGCCGCCGCTAGCAAACTAGCGCGATGCCGCCCACAGAGTTCGACTTGTTGGCAGCCGTTCGTTTCCGATACAGTCCGCCACTTCTTTTTCCACCGCCGCGGATTCAGTAGCTTGAGCAAAAGCCACGACAGTCTGGTGTCCAGTTCGAGTCGCCCACTGCGGCTGCGGATGCGCCCCGATCTGATCTGCAACCGGCAAACATATCAGGGCCGCGACTATTGGATGATCAAGGATCCGATTGCCCTCAAATACTTCCGATTTGAAGAAGAAGAATTCGCCCTACTGAAAATGCTCGATGGCAAAGCAAGTGCCGACGAGATTCAGTACCGGTTCAACCAACGATTCGCTCCCCAAAAGCTTTCGCTGGCCGAGCTATTTCAACTTGTCGGTACGCTGTATCGCAGCGCCTTGTTGCTGTCGGAATCGGGCAACCAAGGTCGCGAACTTTTTCGCCGTGGAGACGACGCACGTCGCCGACAAGCTCGTTCGAAATGGACCAATGTCCTTGCATTCCAGTTTCGGGGCTTTGACCCGGACGGATTGCTGTACAAATTAAATCGTCGCATCGGTTGGTTTTTTTCCAGCGGGATGCTGGCATTCAATTTGCTGCTTGGCCTCGCCGCTTTGATTTTGATGCTGACGCATTGGTCCGAAGTTCAAAATCGATTGCCGGGATTCCACGAGTTCTTTCACGCTCGAAACTGGTTTTGGTTAGCCGCGACATTGGCAATAACAAAAGTCCTGCACGAATTCGGACACGGGATTTCTTGCAAGCGATTCGGCGGCCAGTGCCACGAATTAGGTGTCATGCTGTTGGTGATGACTCCGTGTCTGTACGTCAACGTCAGCGATGCCTGGACGTTGCCCAACAAATGGCATCGGATCGCGATCGCTGCGGCCGGCATGTACGTCGAGCTGTTTTTGGCCAGCATCTGTGCGTTCGTTTGGTGGTACACGCAGCCCGGTTTGGTCAATCAATTAGCTCTGAATGCGATGTTCGTTTGCTCGGTCAGTACGATCGTCTTCAACGCCAATCCGCTAATGAAATACGACGGATATTACATATTGTCGGATCTGGTCGAAATTCCAAATTTACGTCAGAAGTCCACGGCCCTGCTACAACAATCGTTCAATCATTGGGTGTTGGGAATCGAAGCCATCCGCGATCCGTTTCTACCGCAACGCCGTCGCGGGCTTTTCGTTGCTTACAGTATCGCGGCGGTCATCTATCGCTGGTTCGTCACCTTCTCGATTTTCTTTTTCTTTTACACGGTTCTGGAGCCGCACGGATTCAAAGTCATCGGTCAGATATTGGCGCTGTTTGTGTTGTTTGGCTTGGTCGTGCAACCGTTGATCCAGGCATTTCGGTTTTTTTCGATCCCAGGGAGGATGAGTCAAGTGAAAACTTCGCGTGCATTCATTTCCGTCGCTGTGCTCGGCGTTGTCGGATTGGGCGTGCTAATGATCCCGCTTCCACATTACGTGCGATGCGGCTTGTACGTTCAACCGGCCAACGCCGCAACGCTTTACATCAAAGCGCCCGGCCGGGTCCGCAATATATTCGCGCAGCCCAATCAACGGGTAAGCGCCGGCGATCCGATCTTGGATTTGGACAATCCAGATTTGGAATTCGATTTGGCTGATCTTGCGGGCCAGGCAGGCGTTGCGCGAGCTGGCGTTCGCAGTGCGAATCAGATCTCAAATTTCAACCCGAAATACTCAAGCGAAGTAGATACCGCTCAAGCCAGACTTGTGTCGGTTACGAATCTTTCGAAGCAGCGCGGAAAGGACTTGGACAACTTATTGGTCCGCGCTCCGATTAGCGGCGTACTGATCGCAGCGGATTACGTGCCGAAACCCAAAGACGATGACGGGAAACTTCATCAATGGTATGGGCGAGTTCTGGAGCCGCACAACATTGGCGCGTTTCTAATGGAGGGCACAACCATCGGACAGATCGTGCCGGACGAAACTCAACTTGAAGCGATATTGGCCATTGACCAAAGTGACATCGAGTTTGTCGCTCCTTCGCAGCCTGTCGATATTTGGGTTCGCCAAGCTCCTGGCCGAACATTTCGCTCGACCATTCAGCAAGTCTCTTCCGTCGAAATGAAAGCCGTCCCGCGTTGTTTGTCCGAAAAATTCGGCGGCGAACTGGCAACGACGACCGGCCCTGACGAATCGGAACGCCCGACAAGTTCAACGTATCGGGTGAGCGTTTCGATTGGAGATCCAAGCGGAACGATTGCCGCAGGTAGCAGTGGAAGTGCGAAAATTCGCGTCGGATATCGGACTGTCGGTCAGCGAATATGGCGATTGATCTGCAAGACCGTGCGATTTGATCTTTAAGCTAAACAAACAACTACCAGCACGACGCGCAAGCAAGTGTTAGATTTGCGCGATCTCGACATCGTTGCTGAACACTACTGCTTTGGTCCTGCAAAGAATTCGGGTGGCACGTCCCTGAGTCGTCGAAGGGCGTGGCGGAAAGAAGGCGACCGCAAACCACGCCCTTCGCAAAGCCTCAGAGCGTGCCACCCAGACGATACCAAACCTAGAATTTAGACGGACCAAAGCACTAGCTTGCTCGTCGTGCTGCAATTTCGATAGGCTGCTAATACGCGAGCCACTCGACTTTCATCTCGTCGTTCATTCCATCGACAATTTTGCCGATCGATTTTCGGTTGTAAAAATTGCTGGTGGGCGACGGAACGATTTGACGAACGGTGGAGACGAAGCTGAGAAATTGATCACGCATTTGTTCGTCGCTTCGAGGATCGGCTGTGACCAATTGGATTGCGTACGCGGCGGTTCGATCATCGTTAAGCGCCGCGCCTAATTCTTTAGGCTTCAAGCCGAATGCGACTGACATGAATTCTTCACCAGCGTTCATGACTCCTTTGGGAGCCCCGTAGCTGGTTTGATCAAGCGTCGATTGGAACCAACGGAATCCGCCGGTCAGTTTGGCTCTATCTTTATGCTCGTCCGCCAACAATTTTCCACTAACGCGAAATTCATCTCGAACTTTAGTTGCGGCAGCCAGCGCCATCTCAACAGACTTTTTAGCTTTCCAAAAGTCATTAATCTCGGTTTGAGCTTCGTCAAAGCCTGGAATGCGCGAATCGACCTTTTCGGTTATCCAAAAAACATACTTGTCGCCCACCATCATATTGTTTATTTCGTCGACGGAATGAAGTTGCTTGCGATCAAAATTGAGAAAAATTTCGTCGGCAATCCGTCGCGAACCAAATTGCCCCGTGGATGGGTTTCGCTGAAATTCCATAGCGGTTCCGATGGAGTCTTTCATTAACTCTTCGTACGAGCACAACTCGGTTTGTGAATATTTGAGGTGATGCTCGTCGGCAAACGCTTTCAATTCCAAATCCAACGGCTTAGGCGGTTGCTCGGATAGGGGTAGCGATTTGCCCGATTCGTAATCCGCCAGACCGAAAGAATAGGCTTCCATCTTCTCTTTGGCCTTGTCCGCCGTTTCACGCTGCTTTTCCGCAGCTTCGGGGCCCTTAAGCTTTTGTTTAATCTTTAGTTCTAGCTCGGCATCGAGTTTTTTCGGGCGTTGCGTCGGCTGTTGAGGAGCAGCGGGAGCCGCTTCTTCCGCCGGAGTTTGAACCGCTGCCGCTGGGTCGTTCTTTTTCGTTTCGTCTTGAACAGCCGCGGCTTCGGGCGCTGGAGGATTCGTCACTGATTGAGCTGGTTCCGTCGGATCGGGTGCGGGATCCTGCTTGGTTTCCGATGGATTCGCGGAATCTTGTTGCCGTTTACGAAGCGAAACGTAATGTCGATTGCTCGACTGTCGGAAATCGACGCCGCCACCTCCGCCGTCCGTTGGCGATTTGTCTTTTTCTGATTCTGAAGGCTCTTTGGTATCGGGCGTTCCGGCTTTTTCGTCAGCCGCTGGTTCGCCGGGTGGTTTATCGTCGCTGGCCTCGGGGCTTGGTGCCGGGTCTGTCGACTCAGGCGTTTCCTTTTTCATTTCAGGCGCGGGATCATCTTGCAATATTTCGCCGTCCAATTTTTGTTCCACCGGAGTTACTGCGGACGGAATGTCTTCCATCACTAGCGGGTCTTTGGCTTCGACCAAGCGATTGTATTCGGCAAGCACTTGTTCGGCGGTTACATCTTGAATGGCAAGGTCCAAAAACGCGGCACCTGACGCCACGACGTATTCAACACGAACTTTGCGCGGGCGTTTGAATCCAGGTTTTTCGCCCAATGAATCTCGCTCGCGTGATTTGCCTTCGTCGTAGAGTTTGCGAAGTTCAGCTATAGCAGGTTGTTCAGTTATTTGAGAAACAAAATCGCTGGCCTTGAATTCCTCGATGGCGCATTCAATCTGCGTCTCGTTCTGGATATACGCTTGCCAGGCATCGAGGACGTTTGACGGAGCCGCGCCGCGCCCGCTGATATTAAACGACTCGCCGATGATGTCTTCCAAACGCATTGAGGCGAGTTCCATTTTGAGGTACTCGTGAATTTGGTTGTAACCGACATTCGAATTGGTTTTGCGACAAAAGCTGACCAGTTCCTGTTGGCCAAGGACGGTGCCAGCAAGATTCGACAAATATTCCAAGACCGCGTCATCGGAAATGACCATGCCAAGTTTGTCCTTGGCATATTGGGCCATCATAACGCGCGCGAAAATCGCTCGGTCGCCCGCTTCGATCGAGCCAGCATCTCCAATCGATTGGATCGGGCGAACAAACGGTCCCTGAGGAGAATTGCTCGCGTAAGTATTTAAAATCGCCTCTTGCAAATTAATCGCGCCGAAATGCAATTCCACCAACCGTTGCATTTGGCCGCGAGACATCGTTCCGCCAGACCATTTTACGATAGGCTGATTGACGCGGGCCGTTTCTTCTCGCGAGACTGTGTTGCCCGTCATGCCGAACGGCACCACCATGCCTATAACAAACACGAACATCAAGGTCACGCCGAAAACGACGAGCATTATTTTTTGATGTTTGCGAAACCAGCGAAGGTTAACCATCCGAAACGATTCCTTATGTCGTGATTACAGGGCCCAGCGACCCGTAGGGGCTTGACAATGTTCCCCAAAACCAATTAAGCATTTTGCCTGCTTGTTCAAGTTCCGTGAACGAACGGATCACTTTTAAAGTGTTCCGTGCGTGCAATTTTTACGGACGAGTTGGGCAAACACAACCCCAATTCGCAGTATCGCCGATGCGTTTGTTTTTGAAAATGGCCCCAATACCCCAAGCAATGCAACATGGCCCCAGCAAAAACTAAAGTGACCGGAAAAGCATTGGTCATCGTCGAGTCTCCAGCAAAAGCTCGGACGATCGGCAAGTTCCTTGGCAGCGGCTTCGATGTCGAGGCCAGTATCGGCCACATTCGCGATCTGCCATCGGGCAAAAAAGAAATGCCCGAAGAGTTAAAGAAAGAACCATGGGCTCGGCTTGGGGTCAATGTCGACGACCTGTTTCAACCGGTTTACATCATCCCCGAAAATAAGAAAGCACAGGTCGGGAAGCTCAAAAAACTGCTCAAAGACGCTGATGCCTTGTATCTGGCGACGGACGAAGATCGCGAAGGAGAAGCGATTAGCTGGCACTTGCAGGAAATCCTTAACCCGAAAGTCCCCGTCCATCGACTCGTGTTTCACGAAATCACCAAAGAAGCGATCGACAGCGCTCTGAAAAACACGCGCAAGATCGATGGCGGGTTGGTCAAGGCTCAAGAAACGCGCCGCATCCTCGATCGGCTTTACGGTTTCGAAATGTCGGAGTTTCTGTGGAAGAAGAGTTTGGGACGGTCCGCCGGTCGCGTTCAAAGCGTCGCCGTTCGGATGATCGTCGAACGCGAACGACAGCGAATCGCTTTCGTCTCCGCCGAATACTGGGATCTTTTGGGCGAGTTTCAGACGAATCAAAAAGAGCTGCTCCAAGCCGAACTGGTTTCGGTCGATGGCAAGCCGATTCCGACCGGCAAGGATTTTGACTCAACCTCAGGCAAAATTAAATCTGGAAATTTCTTGTTGCTTAATAAAGCAGACTGCGAACAGCTCCGAGGGCGCCTGGAAAAAGCCTCGTTCAAAGTTTCCAAGATTGATGTCAAGCCTTACACACGTCAGCCTGCCGCGCCCTTTACGACGAGCACGTTGCAACAGGACGCCAACCGGAAACTAGGCTTCACCGCGCGAAAGACGATGTCGACTGCGCAGAGTTTGTACGAGAACGGTTTTATTACTTATATGCGAACCGATTCGACAAATTTGGCTGCCGAAGCGATTTCAGCGGCGCGAGATCTCGTACGTTCTGAATACGGAAACGAATACTTGCCGGGCAGTCCGCGGGTCTACGCCTCCAAAGTCAAAAACGCCCAAGAAGCTCATGAGGCCATTCGCCCGGCTGGCCATCCGTTCCAACTGCCGCAAACTGTGCAAAGCCAATTGTCCGGCGACGAGTTCAAATTGTTCGACATGATTTGGAAGCGAACCATTGCCAGCCAGATGTCCGATTCGCGCGGTCGCATGATGACGGTCACCATCGACGGCGGCGGGGCGGTCTTCCACGTAACCGGCAAAACCATCGATTTTCCCGGCTTTTTACGGGCTTACGTTGAGGGCTCCGACGATCCGCAAGCCGAACTGGCCGACCAAGAAAAAATTCTTCCGTCCGTTGCACAAGGCGACTCGCTGTCATGCAGAAAACTCGAATCGAAGATGCATTCCACCCAACCGCCAGCTCGATTTAGCGAAGCCGCCCTCACTCGCGAATTGGAACGACGCGGCATTGGCCGGCCTAGTACTTATGCTTCCATCATCGAGACCATCCAAGCCCGGGACTACGTTTTCAAAAAAGGAAATGCGCTCATACCGACGTGGCCAGCCTTCGCCATGGTCCGCATGATGGAAGAGCATTTTATGGAGTTGGTCGACTACGAATTCACGGCCCAGATGGAGGATCTGCTTGACGAAATCAGCCGAGGCGATGCCGAGTATTTGACTTACTTGAAAAATTTCTATTTCGGTTCAAACAATCAAGGCTTGAAAAACAAACTGGCGATCAAGATCAAAGAAGTCGACGCGCGAGCGATTTGTACTTTTCCGCTCGGCTCGCCAGATTCGGGCGAAAATCGCGAGCCGGTCGCCGTTCGCGTTGGGCGTTACGGACCCTACATCGAACAAGGCGATCGCAAAGCCAGCGTGCCAAACGAATTGCCACCAGACGAATTGACACTCGAATTTGCAATCGAGTTGCTTAGCCAATCCAAGGTCAGTGATGCACCACTCGGCGTCGATCCGGATACGGGCAAGCCCGTCTTTGTCAAAAACGGTCGATTCGGCGCATACGTGCAACTCGGTACCACCGACGATGAAGAGAAGCCCAAGAACGCATCAATACTAAAGAGTATGAAGCCCGACGAAGTCACGCTGGAAATCGCTTTGAAGCTGTTATCGCTTCCGCGGACTGTTGGGCCGCATCCGACAGATCAACAGCCAATCGTCGCCGCCAACGGTCGGTTTGGTCCGTATGTCAAATGGGGCAACGAAACGCGCTCGCTACCCGCAGAGGTTTCGCCGCTGGATGTGTCGCTGAACTACGCTGTCCTGTTGTTGGCGCAACCGAAAGCGCGCGGTCGAGGCAAGGCCGCTCCCAAGGAACCGCTCAAAATCTTCGACAAACCTTCCCCCGTGACGGGCGAGCCGATCAAATTGCTTGACGGGAGATATGGACCGTATTTAAACGACGGAGTAACGAACGCATCGCTTCCCAAAGGACTGAGTGCGGAGGAATTGACTTTTGAACGAGCACTCGATTTGCTTGCGGATCGCGCCGCCAAAGGCCCACCGAGCGGTGCAAAAAAATCTCGTCGCAAAGGTTTTGCCAAAGCCCCCTCGACAAATGCCGCCGCTCCGAAGAAATCTGCAACTAAAAAATCAAAGAAAAAACCTGCGGGTGGCGCGTCCATGAGTTGATCAAGTCGCTACAAGCCGCCAATTATGCCCCTTTCGCAAAAAATTGACGTCACTCGTCGACAGCTCGCCGACACAGTCTTGATGGTCGAGCCGACTGGAATTCGTTTCAATCCGCAAACGGCCCGCGACAACTTTTTCCAGCGCGAATTGTCCGGCACGACTCCCAGCGAAATTCGCAATCGCGCGAACGTAGAATTCAGGCGGCTAACGGCGGAGTTGCGAGAGAACGGTATCCAAGTCATCGTGGTTCCCGCGCCCGAAAACGTCGACGCTCCTGACGCTGTCTTTCCCAACAACTGGATTTCTTTTCATGAAGACGGGACCGTCGTGCTCTATCCAATGATGGCCGAGAACCGCCGATTGGAGCGGAGGCGCGAGGTCATCGAACTGGTGCGCATGAAGGGATACGAAATTGGCTCCGTAGCCGATTTTACCGATTGGGAATCTAGCGGCCAATTTCTAGAAGGGACGGGCTCGTTGGTCTTGGATCGCGTCCATAGAGTTGCATTCGCATCGCTCTCGGAGCGAACCAACGAATTGGCCGTCAATCGGTGGTGTGAGCAAATGCGATACAAACCGGTCCAGTTTATCGCTCGACAAAACGTGGCAGGAATTCGAAGGCCGATCTATCACACCAACGTCATGATGTCGATCGGCGAAACTTGGGTGGTAATCTGCTCGGACTCGATCGACGACAAAAGCCAGCGGAAACAAGTGCTCGATGAACTTGCATCGACCGGTCGCACGATCATCGAAATAAGTGAGCGACAAATGTCGGAGTGTTTCGCTGGAAATTTGTTGCAACTTTGCTCACGTGACGGCCAACCCCTGACCGCAATCTCCCAAATCGCCTTTGACTGCCTGAATTCGGCTCAAAAGCATTCTCTGTCATGCGGCGGTCGCATTCTAACGACCGACATTCCCACTATAGAATCCTGCGGTGGCGGCAGCGTCCGATGCATGCTGGCCGAAGTGTTTCTACCGCGATCCGCGTTTGCCGCGCCGAAAATGAGCGTGCGCGATCAAGCTTAATTAGCCATTTGTATGACCCTCTACCGACTTGCGTCGGTAGTTTTGGCTGAAATTATCGGAGCGATCTTGTTCGCGCGCGACAAGTTCCATTCTTGCCAATCTGGCAAGTCCGTACGAAACGTCATGCAGCGTTGGCGGCCGGCGACTCGAACATAGGCAATGTTGATTTGGTCCTCAAACTGATCCATCAGGACTGAATTTTTGACACCAATTTCGGTCGGCACGTCCGCGTCGACCAGGAATTCAAAATAGAGCCAGCACTGTTGCGTCTGAAGTTCGTGGCCAATCCATTCAAGCTTCTTCGGCTTGCCGTCACCCAAGCGAATCTGAAATTCTTCAGTGACGTAGGCTTTCAGTTGTTCGTCCAGCTCTTTGTCGTCTTCGACGTCGATGCGGTGGCCAGCCCGTTCACTGAGGGCCTTGGACAAGTCATCCGGAAAAACACAAAGGGCGACTTCGAAGCAGCCAGTTTCGGCATTGAACTCGATGGTCGAACGAGTTGAATGCAGTGGATGATCGACGACTGCGGCGGCGCGCTGCGGAACGGCGCTGCCGAAAATCGCGAGTGCCACGGCGATGAGCAAAAGTCGCATTATTTGGTGTCTCCAAGGCCAGCTTTTTGCATCGCATTTGGAGATTTCTGATCCTTGAACAACTGGAAACGCGACTTGGAAACCTGCGGTGGATAGTGATTATTCGTCAGATCGATGTCCGCAGTCTGCAAGCGAGGATCGAGTGTCATTCGCTTGATCTCCTTGTTGGTCATGACGACGTGAGAGATCCGTTCGTTGTCTCGAACCCAAACTTCGGCCGGCAATTGACGCGTTTCCGTCGTGCCGTCTTCGAATTCGAGTTCCAAGATAATCGGCATGATTAGCCCGCCGACGTTTTTGAAATTGATCAGGTAAAAATTCGTATCGTTTTGCAACATGGCTTTTTCGTCATCGGAAAGCGACTCTAACAAATCGGCGTATTGCTTTTTGTCCTGTTCGGTGACGTCGAGCGGATCAAAATCGTTGTAAAAGTCCAAAAGGGCCGGAAATTCATGCGTTCGCTTAACTAGCGGCTCGTTTCGCTCTCCAGACAAAGTCATCGGCTCTTTGTCGCGAAGGTCTTTCTTGAGTTGCTTTTCGAAGTCCGGATCTTGCGTGTCGATGCTGAATTGCTTTACGCCATCGATGGCGATGTCGACGTGATCGGTTGAATAAAACCAGCCGCGCCAAAACCAGTCGAGATCGACGCCAGAAGCATCTTCAATCGTGCGGAAAAAGTCGGCGGGCATTGGGCGCTTGAACTGCCAACGCCGAGAATATTCGCGAAATGAGTAATCAAACAATTCGCGGCCCAAAATGGTTTCGCGCAGAATGTTGAGCGCGGTGGCAGGCTTGGAATAAGCGTTCGGGCCGAATTGCAACAGCGACTCGGAGTTCGTCATGATGGGGACCTGGTTTTCGCTTTTCATGTAGTCAACGATGTCCTTCGGTTCTCCTCTTTCCGACGGATATTTGTCCTCCCACTCTTGCTCGGACAAGTATTGCAAGAACGTGTTGAGGCCTTCGTCCATCCAAGTCCATTGCCGCTCGTCGCTGTTAACAACCATCGGAAAATAATTGTGGCCGACCTCGTGGATGATGACGGAAATCAGTCCGTATTTGGTGTTGTCAGAGTACGTCCCGTCCTTCTCGGGCCGAGGACCGTTGAAGCAAATCATCGGGTATTCCATGCCGCCGATCGGTCCATTGATCGATTGGGCGACGGGATAGGGATATGGAAACGAGTACCTGGAATAGACGTTTAGCGTATGCACGACGGCGTGGGTGGAGTACTTGCTCCAAAGTGGCTCAGCTTCCTTCGGAAAGAAGGACATCGCCATGACTTTGTTGCCGGAGACGTCGTGCTGCACGGCGTCCCAGATGAACTTTCGGCTGGACGCAAACGCGAAATCGCGGACTTGTTTGGCCGAGAACACCCAAGTCTTCGTGGTGGTGGCTTTCGATGACTCGTTGGCTTTGGCTTCGTCAGGCGTAACGATAAAAACAGGTTCTGTCGCGGATTTGGATTCTTCCAATCTCTGGCGTTGGGTCTCGGTCAGCACATCATTGGCATTGAGCAGTACGCCGGTCGCGGAAACGATGTGATCGTTTGGCGCGGTGATCCGCACCACGTAATCGCCGAACTCCAAAGTAAATTCGCCACTCCCCAAAAATTGCTTGTGCTGCCAGCCGATGTTGTCCGTGTACGCACACAACCGAGGAAACCACTGCGCGATCTCGTAAATGTAGTTGCCGTCGTCAGGGAAAAATTCGTAACCAGATCGCCCTCGGACTTGGCGAGCGTTGTTGATGTTGTAGTCCCAATCGATTTGGAAATTGAACGAACGGCCCGTTGCCAGAGGTTCAGGCAAGTCGACTCGCATCATGGTTTTGACGATAGAGTGCGGAAGGTCTTGGCCGTTGGTCGAATTTTTCACAGCGGAAACATTGACTCCGCCGTCGAAATCTTTGCGTTCCAGCATTCCTTTCATGGAGCTGAATTCCATCTTGCTGCCGTCAAAAAAACTGCGTGCCAGAACCGCGTCCGAATCGGGTCGGTGAATATTGGGGTCGAGCTGAAGCCACAAATACTTGAGAGTGTCAGGCGAGTTATTGGTGTAAGTAATTTTCTCGGAACCGATAATTCTCTGTTTCTCGTCGTCTAACGTCACATCGATTTCGTGGTCGACTTTCTGTTGCCAATATCCGTGGCCGGGAGCGCCGGACCCATTCCGATAATCGTTCGCCGTCGGAACAAGTTCCTCGAGCTGACGGAACTTGTCCTTCTGATCGAATTTTTTGATGGATTGGGCGTTGGAGACCGCCACGCAAGCGAGCAAGCTCAGCAATGAGACGACAACGACGAGGCGACGCATAACTAAAGTCTCCCAACGAAAAAGTAGGTCGGATGCCGATCACGCACGCCAATCGCACGGTCCAAGCAACAACCTGTGTTGACTCTATTTAAGTTGCGATTTAGCGCCTTCACAAGCCTGCAAAGAGGAGCCTGGTTGAAATGGTGCGGACAATTTCGAAGACTGACGGCAAGCGCGACGGATTTTTCCGAGGATTGGTCGAGTCGCGCCGTTAGAGAGCGAGCCTAAAGGTCCCCACGACAAGCGTGGGGAATTGTGGAGAAAGCATGGGGGATTTTG
Source organism: Planctomycetota bacterium (assembly GCA_031409895.1). Classification (GTDB taxonomy): domain Bacteria; phylum Planctomycetota; class Planctomycetia; order Pirellulales; family Pirellulaceae; genus JANMEB01. The sequence goes on along the minus strand of JANNYC010000025.1, from coordinate 60,843 downwards.
TGCGGGCGCAAGGGCTTCACCCAATTTGGTTTCGGGGATTCGAAACAAATTTGTTCGCCCGTCGTTGGATGACGAAACTCGATTCGCCAATGATGAAGGCACATCGGTGGGTCGCCGGGCGATAGTGTTTGGCAAACGTCACCGACGCAATCGCGCCCGTAAATCGGATCGCCGACAATGGGGAAGCCGGCTTCCCAAAGGTGTATTCGAATTTGATTTGTGCGGCCCGTGATCGGATGGACTTGCAATAGGGTGGTACCGTCACCGTTGCGTTCGAGAACCCGAATTTGAGTTTGGCTGGCTAAGCCGGCTTCGTCGCAGATTCGCTTGCCAACGCTGTTTGGCCGGACGCTAATTGGCTTGTCGATTACGAACTCGTCCGATGGCGGATGACCAAGGACTTTGGCAAGGTACGTTTTCGAAACGCTTCGGCCTTCGAATTGTGTTTGAAGATTGGCGGCGACACGTCGCGTTTTCGCAAAGACGACGATGCCTGTGGTGTTGGCGTCCAGCCGATGCTGCGGTCGTGGGAAAAGAGGACGGTAGACCAAGTCCAAAATGTGGACCAGCGTATTTCGATTGAATCGGCCGCTGGGATGAACGGGCAGCGGCGAGGGCTTGTCGACAATTATCAAAGCGGAATCCTCAAACAAGATTCGAATGTCCGCGCTGACGGGCGGCTCGACGGTTTGCGGAACCAAGTGCACCAAGCGCTGGCCGGCGTGAACCAATTCGTCCGCGTTTAGTGGTCGGTGATGGGCTTGAATGCGTCCGGCCGCAATCGTTCGAAGCCACTGTTGGCGTTCGATTTGCGGGTGAAGTGCCGACAGAAATTCAACTAGTCGAAGGCCGTCATATCCCGCCGGGACGTTCAATGGTCGAGGGTTATCGTAAGCAACGCTCCCCGGCAAGGGCGTTGCCGCCAACACGATTGCAAGGTGCCGTTGATCGATCAACTTCTGAATCTGCTCGTGCGGATCAACGTAGCAATGCGGGCAGCTTGTGCCGTGTCGATAATGTGGAGACTGCACGTCGTCGCGCGAAAGAATGGCTTGGCAAGCGTAGCACTGGGTGGTTTCGGACTCGTCGAGGCTCGGATCGAGCGCGACACGTTTGTCGAACACGAAGCACTCGCCGTTGTAGTGTGCTCCGCCGACCTCTTCGAAGTATTTCAAGATCCCGCCATCGAGGTGATAGACTTCGCTGTAACCGTGCCGCAGCATGAACGGTGCCGCTTTCTCGCAACGAATGCCGCCGGTGCAAAACATGACAACGGGTTGATTCGGGTCGATCGAGAGCTTTTCAACCGCGTTTGGAAACTCGCGAAAGTGATCGATACCGATCGGAACGGCAGTCGCAAAAGTGCCGACGGTGACTTCGTAGTCGTTCCGAACATCCAGCAGCGTGACGGGCCGCTTTTCGTCGAGCCATTGCTTCAACTGCGCAGGGCGAATTCTGGGGGCGGGATTTTGAGCTGGATCGATTTCAGGAACGCCAAATGAAATAATTTCCCGTTTGATTTTCACCAGCATTCGATTGAACGGCTGATAGTCACTTGTGCTGAGTTTGACTTGAAGGTCCGCGAATTCAACTTGTCGGCGAAGCGATTTCAAGAATTCATCCATTGCGACAGGCTCGCCCGCGATAAAAAGGTTGATGCCTTCGTGACTGAGAAGGATTGTGCCTTTTAGATTGAGTTCGCGACAACGGAGCCGGAGCGATTCGCGCAAGTTGGGCAACTCGCCGAGCGAAACGAACTTGTAAGCGGAGGCGTTTGAAAAGTCCGGCATAACAGCAACCCATTTCGCTTGGAGACTGGGGACTTGTCGGTTTTAAGTCCCGCGCATTGGGCTGTCAAACGGTTTTGGGCCGCGATGGCGTCGAAAATCGTTTACGAATTATGCTCGTGGCGTTTTAGAATGCGGCGTCGCGCGTATAATCGTGCTTGGGCTAGAAGGGGTCAGACCCATTTTTCGGATATGCGTTGTTTCCAATAGTGTCGAGCATTGGCCGAAAAATGCGTCAACCCCAGCCTGTGGGTCGCCAAGAAAAAAGTGAAGGGTCCCCGTTCGCCGCTACAGAGGACCCTTCGAGTTTGGCTGTCCGAAATAGAGGATTTTACTCCTCTGGATTCGGAGACCCACAGCCAGTCTGGGATATCGGAACGACAGCAGGCGGACTTTAAAGCGTTGGGCGGCGCTGCTTTAGTCATATAGGCGGCAAGGTCTCAAGGCAGAGATCGCTTCAATAATTTGAGATGAGAAATTTGATGATCGCACAAAAGACCGCGAAATTGGCACTCGAAAACGGCAAAGTTTTTGAAGGCATCGCTTTCGGTGCCGAAGGGGAAACTTCCGGTGAGGTAGTCTTTAACACCTCGATGACTGGTTATCAAGAAATCCTGACCGACCCAAGTTATCGTGGCCAGATAGTCACGATGACTTACACGCAGATCGGCAACTACGGCGTCAATGAGGAGGATGTCGAGAGCGGTCAGGCCCACATGGCTGGTTTCATCGTCAGGGAAAACAGTCGAATTGCCAGCAACTTTCGCTCGACGGGCTCGCTTTCGGATTTTTTGGCCCGCCACGGAATCGTTGGAATTGCCGAGATCGATACTCGGATGCTCGTGCGACAGATTCGCGATCAAGGAGCTATGAAAGGGGTCATCTCAACGACCGATTTGAACGACGAGAGCTTGATCCGGAAAGCGAAGGCCAGTCCCGGATTGGTCGGTCGCGATCTCGTGCGCGAAGTGCTTCCCAAGCAACCGATGCAGTGGCAACAGCGACTTAGTCAGTGGTGGCATCTTCAGCCGAAGCCAGCGGAAGTTAACGGCCACGATCGACCGCAGTTGGTTGCACTCGATTACGGCATGAAGTGGAATATCGCTCGGCATTTGGCCGAAATGGGTTGCGATGTCACGATTTTGCCGGGAACCGCGACCTTTGAAGAAGTCATGCAGCATCAGCCCGATGGTGTTTTCTTGTCGAACGGGCCAGGCGACCCCGAGCCGCTGACGTACGCGATTGAAACAATTCGCCGACTGTTGGGCGAAGTACCGGTTTTCGGAATTTGCTTGGGCCATCAGTTGTTGGCGTTGGCATGTGGCGCAAAGACCTTTAAGCTAAAATTCGGGCATCGTGGCGCAAATCAACCGGTGCAAAATCTAGAGACGCACAAAGTCGAAATCACTTCGCAGAACCACGGATTCGCGGTCGAGTCAGACTCATTGCCAAGCACCTTAACGGTTACGCATTTGAACTTGAACGATAACACGATCGCGGGTTTGCGGCACAATGTTCACGCCGCTTTCAGTGTTCAATACCATCCCGAAGCTTCAGCCGGTCCACACGACAGCGAGTACTTGTTCCGGCAATTTCTGCGAATGATCGAAGAGCATCGCTGCCACGTCGCTCCGAAAGCTTAAGTCTGAGCTGACGTCGATTTGGCAAAGATTTGCTCGGCCGATTTTGCAAATGCTTCGTACACCGACTCGGTGAAAAGGACAAAGCGAATCGTCTCTGGCCGATCGTGCTTTTCTGCCCAAGTCTTTATCGTCGTGAATGCAATGTCCGCGGCTTGGTCTAATGGAAATGCAAACGACGCACAACTGATCGCGGGAAAGGCAATGCTGTCGCATTCATGCTCCGTTGCGATTTCGAGACAGCGAAGATAAGCTCGCTCCAGTACCTCGGCTTCGTGCGAAGTGCCCTTATGCCAGATGGGCCCTACTGCATGAATCAAAATGCGGCACGGCAAATCGCCGGAATCCGACACGACGGCATCACCCGTCTGGCAGCCCATTGGGTATCGACTCCGAGTGTCCTCCAAGATTTTCGGGCCGCCATGTTTGTGAATCGCTCCATCCACGCCCGAACCGGTAGAAAGCCGCGTGTTCGCCGCATTTACGATGGCGTCCGTATTCTGCTGAGTAATGTCCCCCAGCAGCAATTCAATTGTTCGTTTGCCGACCGCGTACTTCATTTTCTCTCGTCGCTCGCTTACCCTGTCTGCTACAAGATCGCTTTCGCCGCATGCCAGCAAGCCGCTGGGTTTCAGCATGCTAATTTGTAGCTGTCGGCGAAACTATTCTGATTGTATCGATTTTTTGGGCAATTGTTTACGGTTTTTAGCGTCTTGCGCAAGATATACTCAAATACCGGATTCCAGGTTGCAAATTCCGTTTTCGGGGTGGTGATGTCCGCTCGTTTGTTCGCGATTTGTTTTTTCGTCGTTATTGCCATTGTAAACACGGCAAGCGCTGACGATTGGTACGTTGACAACATTTCTGGCGATGATCGCCAAACTGGCGGGCTATCGGGCCAGCCTCTGAAGACCATTCAAGCAGCTTTGCTAAAAACTAAAGCTGGCGACCGAATCATCCTTAAAAAAAGTGACCTGCCATACCGCGAGCAATTGTCCATCACGGGCGCGAGAAATTCAGGCTTCCGTGGCAAGCCGTTGGAAATCGTCGGTAACGGAGCGACGCTCGAAGGCGCTGATCCGATTCAAGGGACTTCGTGGGAAACGATTGGCCGCGACTTGTTTCAGTACCGGCCCGCACGTTTGAGTCATCAGTTGTTGTTCCTCGACGGCAATCCGTTGGACAAAGTCATCGGACCACCCGACGAAATTCCGGCGCTTGAGCCTTTGCAATGGACGCAGCGCGACGGCTGGATCATCGTGCGAACCGAGCCAGGCAAAGCACCTTACCAATATAACTTTTCGTGTTGCCGGCGCACTGTCGGGATTACTTTGTACGATGCTCACGACGTACTTATCACCGACCTAACCATCCAAGGCTTTCAGTTAGACGGCATCAATGCACACGATCAAGTCGATCAAGCCGCTGTCAACGGCTGCGTGATTCGCGGCAACGGTCGTAGCGGAGTTAGCGTCGGCGGAGCGTCGCACGTCGATTTGACAAGCAGTTTGATTGGCGATAATGGAAAAGCACAAGTCCGCAGCGAAGGCTTTTGTCGGCTGGTAATTGAGAGCTGCGATATCATCGAACAATCCGGGCGAATTCCTGTCCATAATCAAGGCGGCGTCATCGTCCGCGACGGACTAACCATTCGGCCCTAATGAATAAGTCCGAATTAGATTCCTCGTTTGACGTCCCTTAGTTTCCTCGTTTAACGGCGAGCCTACGGCGCTTATTTTCCTCGTTTAACGGCGAGCCTACGGCGAGCGTGTTTCTGCCTTGAACGCCAAAGCAAAAACCGAAATCCATCCGCTGGGCGATTCCGCGCTTATCGTCGAATGGAAAAACGTGTCTGCCAGCGACGCACTGCCGCTAGTTCACGCTGCGGCCAGCAAAATTTCTGCCTCAAAGTTAGATGGATTCATCGAAGCAGTACCAGGATTCACTTCGGTCGCCGTCTACTACGAGCCGCTGCGGGCGGATTGGCCGACGATGAACGCTTCGATTCGCAAGTGTTTGGCCAAGCTTACTTTGCCCAAGTCAATTTCCGGTAAACGAGTCGAAATTCCAGTCTGCTACGATCCCGAATTCGCGCTCGACCAAGATCGACTTTGCGAACATCTCGGTTTGCCATTCGAGAAAATTATCCAGCTTCATTCATCCGTAGACTACAAAGTCCAACTGATCGGTTTCGCGCCTGGATTTTGTTATCTCGCCGGATTGCCGGAGCCACTGACGATGCCGCGATTGTCGTTTCCGCGCGTTTGCGTTCCGGCGGGTTCGGTCGGCATTGGCCATAACCAGACTGGCGTTTACCCGTTTGAAATTCCGGGGGGTTGGAATTTAATTGGCCGGACACCTGCGAAACTTTTTCGGCCTGAATTAAGTCCACCAACATTGCTCTCGCCCGGCGACACCGTTCGGTTCACGCCAATTTCGCGCGACGAATTTACGTCATTGCGAGACCGCCGATGAGCGAATTACGAGTTGTCCTGGGCGGAGTCAGCGCGACTGTGCAAGACCTCGGGCGTTGGCAGTTCCAAAAATTCGGCGTCCCCGTTGGTGGCGCAATGGATCTCGCGGCCCATCGATTAGCCAATGCATTGGTCGGCAATCCACCTGATGCCGCGACGATCGAAATTGCTTGGTTCGGTTTTGGGTTTTCGCTTTCTGAGAATGCGCTCGTGGCGATCAGCGGTGCAGATTTGCAGCCAACAGCCCAAGGTCGACGAATCCCCTTACATCGGCCCATTTGGTTTCCCGCCGAGACAACGATTCGTTTTCAGCATCCAAAAAGTGGTTGCTACGCTTATGTTGCGATCGCGGGTGGAATCGCAACGCCGCCAATGCTGGAAAGCCGTGCGACTTACTCGCGCGCGAACCTTGGCGGTTTAGACGGTCGACCACTGCAACCTTCCGACGTTTTGCCGATCGGGCACGCAACTTCACTTGCACAGGCCATTGCAGCGACTTTGAGTCGACCAGCGAATCCGTTGCGGGAATTTTGCGCGGCGAATTGGTTTGTCGACGGCAATGAACCGATACCTGCGGGCCGAACTGTTTTTATTCAATCGATTCGTGGAAGGCATTTCGAATCGCTCGACACTGCCAGCCAACGGCGGTTCTGGAACTCGGATTTCGTCGTCGCTCAAGATTCGGATCGAATGGGTTATCGGCTAGTCGGACCGGAACTCAGTTTCGCAAAACCCATGCAGCTTGCGTCCGGTGCCGTCTCGCGCGGCACGATACAATTGCCGCCGCTTGGCAATCCGATCGCACTCATGGCGGACGCGGCGACGAGCGGCGGCTATCCGAATATTGCACACGTCGCGACCACGGAGCTTTCCAAATTAGCACAAGCACAACCTGGCCAGACGATTCGATTTCGTGAGATTGAATTGGCTTGCGCTCAACAGCTTATCGCCGAACAAGCCGAACATTTTCGCCAGGTGCAACGAGCCATTTCGTTTCGTGTCGTTTCTGGTGCTTGGCGCTAAACATGTCGGGAGCTCGTCCGTTGAAACTATTTTGCATCGATCTCAATTGCGATCTGGGTGAAATTCCTGGCGACGAAGGCCGATTGCTGGATCGTCAGCTCCTGCATCTCGTTTCCTCAGCCAATATCGCTTGTGGTGCCCACGCGGGTGACGAGAGCACAATGCGCCACACGGTTGTCGCGTGCAAAGATTTGCGCGTGGCGATCGGAGCACACCCTGGTTACCGTGACCGCGAGCATTTTGGCCGCCGGCCGTTGTCGATTCCGCCTACGCAAATCGAAGACTTGGTTCGGCAACAAATTGAATCCTTGCAAGCCATCGCACTTTCCGAGAACGCTCGCGTCGTGCATGTAAAGCCTCATGGCGCTTTGTACAACCAAGCCGCCGTTTCGAGCGAAATTGCTGACGCAATCTGCCGCGCGATCGCCGCCGTTGATCCCACGCTGTTTTTATTTGGCCTTTCCGGCAGTCGCTTGCAAAGCGTTGGCGATGCTCACGGACTTAAGACCGTTAGCGAAGTATTCTGCGATCGCAACTATTTGCCCGACGGAACGCTCGTCCCTCGCGATCATCCTCATTCGCTGATTACCGACCCCGCCATCGGCGCAACTCGGATCGTTCAAATGATTCGCACCGGCCAAGTCGCAGCCATCGACGGATCGCTAATTTCCGTCGTCCCGCAAACTATCTCCCTACATAGCGACCACGCCGCCGCCGCGCATTTCGCGAAAACGCTTCGCCAGCATTTGGACGAAAATCTAATTGCAATCGCAAACGAGTGGGTCTCCCCAAGGTGAGTAGAAGTTGTGAGCTGAAAAGAGAATGTGAGCTTCGAGCTGTTATTTCAATGGGCTTGCGCGATGATGTCGCGGATTACGTTTCTGTGGTCGGTGGGGCTGAAGTCGCGCGCGACCCTGTCCCGCTGGAAACTTCTCCCCAAAACGCGGGCCGCCAGGAGCAAACCCCATAAGCCCGTCTCCACCATCCTACCTCGGGCTTCTTGAATCCGCCGCGGCGGAACCTTCGGCTCCGCTCCTGCCGCCGCTCCGCGAAGTCAAAGGCTTATTGGTTCGGCGCAATTGTGCCCGTGGGATGGAAAAGGACATGCATTATACCGAGTAGTTCGGCGGGGAGTTTTGAGGGTTGGTTGGAATAATGTTGGGTGACGCGAGAGTTGGCGGGGAATTGGGCTAACGGTCTGACTTTGATCGTCCTTGGATCGAGAATTCGTGCGATCGCGGCGCAACAAACAAATTGCAAGGCGGGGCTTGCGGGTGCGAATCAATGGATCGTCAGGATTGACGAGCCGACGATTAACCAGTCGCCGCGAGTGGGACGGCGTTGTCGACGTGGTGGACGCCGCGGCGATCGGCGATTTCTTGCAAACGTTCACGCGAAGTCGCGAAATAGTTGCCGAGTAATCGCGACTTGCCAAACAGTTTCTTCAAACGATGCTCCCAGAATTCGGCACTCGTCCCAAGCCGTTCAAAGATTCCCCGCAACTCACTCGTCACGCGTGCTTTACCCGCCCGGAACATTCGGCTCGTGTAATCCACCAACAGCAAATAGCTTCCAAGCGAAAAACTTTCGATCATCCCTTCACGCCCAAGAACCTTGCGACGCAAGTCCTCCACCGGACACAACCAATGTGATTCTTCCATTCGGCCCAGGGTCTGACGCCAATTCACGTCCGCCGCAGCGGATTCGGAGTGATTTGGGGTCTGACCCTTTCGCCTCGGTTCCGTTCGCCGCAGTGCCGTCGCAGCCGCTTTCAAAGCAACAAGCTTTCCTTCCGCCTTCGCATGCTGCACGCGCTGCCGAACCGAAGTATGCTTGCTCGTCTCGGGAGTCGCAGCGATCCCAGCCGCCACCGGGTTCAAGTCGATGTACGCACAAGTCGCCAGCAATGCTTCTTCATCCAAGATCGCGATCGACTTGTAGCGGCTCTCCCAAAAAGTCCCTTTGCAGTCGTCTTCCTTGTTCGCCAGCCGAGCCAGCGGCTCTTTCAAAGCCTTCATGAACCAGCCCAAATTCTGCAAGCGCTCGCGAAGTTTCTGCACATTCTTTGAGTCTTTCGCCTGATGCGCAACCCACATCCGTAGCACTTTTTCGTCGTCTAAGGCCAGCGTTCTCGGCGGATACACCGCAATCCATCGCCTCACGACTTCTTCGCTTGACCAAGCCGCCACGACCCCTGGGTCCAAGCGAACCAACACGTGCAAGTGGTTATCCATGATCGCAAACCCACAAACCGAGACAGCAAAATTTTTGGCCAGCGCCTCCATTCGCTCCTCGATCCATTGCTTGCGATGCTCGAACCCTTCCCCGCACAAAAAAGCCCGCCGCACACACCGCGAAATGCAGTGGTAATACCGCGTAACTTCCAAATCCACCAACTCCCCCCGAGCCACCGTCATCGCAAATCCTCCGTAAATCCTAACTAGAAATCCCCAGAAGCCCTCCAAACTTACCAAATCCCCAACCGCCCATCAACCAATTATGCCTGTCCTTTTTTTTTTCAAAGGTCGTCACAAGTAAATGGCTGCCCAAGGTACCGGCAAACGCGATTAGCGCAGCTCCGGTGACGAAGAGCAAAACCGAACCAAGCGAGAATCGCATTTTTTCGATTGTCCTAGCGGTATAACGACAAGGTGAGCGGCGGCGGGGATGACCAGTGACGCAACCATCACCGCACGACAACAGAACTCCCCGGACTCCCGCCGACCGCTCCACCGTCTGGTTCGGCATCTCATGGCTGCGCTACCAGCAACGAGTAGTGATTTGCCACCAATTGCCAGCGCCCTTGCCGCTCTACCCATACTCTGGTGAAGCGATTGTCGCGGGGAACGGCTTTGCCTCTGTCGTCCCCAATCATGGTCGAGCGGCCGGTCTCCACCGCCGTGTTTCCATAGACGCGCCACCTCACGTCGTCGGTGGTGATCGACTGAAATTTCAAACTCCCCGACGTAAAATCTGCAATCACTTGCGCCTTTGTTCTCACGGCGCCGCTTGGGCCTATGCCGATGAAATCCTCCGCGTAGAGACGATCGAGGGCCGCCGCATCAGCACCGATCTGCGCTTGAATGCGTTCTTGATCCAGTTGACTCAGGTCGGTGGCCGGATCGCTCTTGATCCCCGATTCCGGTGAGCCACAGCCGGTCAGCAGACTAGCGACAATTGCCAAGCTGAGGAGTCGGATTTTCATGTGAGCAGAGCCTTTCTTTTCCAGGGCAATGGGCCGTCGGGAGTTTTTGCCGAACAATTATTAGTCGGGAACTTGGCGGGGTCGAGGGGCGGGCGGCGTCGGGCGGTGCTTGGACGCGAGGGACTGGTTCACCCCTAATTATCCGCAGGCAGATTAGCCCTTTACGGCCCAAATGTCAAGAAAAATCGCCGGTAGTTAGCGTCGCCGGTTGAGAGATAAGCCCAAGGATGGCCCGAATTTCAACAGCAGCCGGCCGTCTAACCGAGAAATATATCCGAGTATCACGTTTAACCACGCCAAATTTCCGAGTATCCAGGACGGCACGCTCGGAATAGTGTACAAATGGTCACTGCGCGGCGGAAAAGGCCGCCAGACCCCAGGCCGGGTTTGAACGCGGGTCAGCCTCAGTGGACGAGATTGTAGAATCTTGCAACTTTCAGTGCTGGGAAAGAATCCTGCAACTTGCAATGCTGTAAAAAAAACAACGGGCTAACATCCACCGCGCGCCAACTCGCGTACTCATGCCGCAGGGTTTCGGTAAGGTCGGGACGCGTGCTCGAGTTATTGAACGGGGGCGGGTGGTGGTGTGAAATCTTGGATGGCGGGGAGGTCGACGGGACCGAGCATGCGCGACGAAAATGATTGCGACGTCGGCGAATAGCGCCATGCGGCGGTGATCCAGCCGGCTTCGGAACGCAAGACGGCAAGTTCTAAATTCTGCGCGACCGTCGGGTCTTGCAATCGCTCGGCAGGAATTAAGTTCGCGGGGAATTTCATTGGGGCAGGGCCTGCAGCTTGCGAGGCAGCTCCAGCATCAGCAGGATTAGATTTAGCATTCTCTTGCTCGCTGAGAGACTTATTCAAAATGTCTTCCAAGAAGGATCGGAAAGCGTTTTTCGGCACGGTTTGGACCCCTTTTTCCGTAAATTCAACGGTCGCGCGGCCGTCGCGGACCAGCGACAATTGCCGTTGGTCGCGCTGCATCCGAAACATGACTTTGATTTGCATTGGCTCGTCGATCGTTTCTTTGACGCGAATTTTCTTGACGCCGTCCTTGTCAGTGTACTGCTCATCGCGAGTGAACTTACTGCCGGCGATGGCGATGCCGAAACGGTTGTTGTCGAAAATAAATTGGACGGGGCGCGATGCGGCTAACGTGATTCCCCAAATTTCGTCGGTCGATTGTTTGGCCAACCCTTCGGGTACTTCGCCGAACCATTTTTTTAGCTTGTCGGCAAGTTCAACATTCTTGATCGTCTGCCGTGCCAGGACGGGTTCGAGGTAGTTATCGAGCATCGACTCGTGAATTTGCAGAAGGATATCCGCCGGAACGGTTATCGAACTGGGCGGCGCGGTGGGCGCGGAAATCTGAAACGTCTCGGCCTTGAGCCCGAAACCCAACAAGTAATCGTTGGTCGTGCGAATGTACATCGGCGGAACCAAGCCGAGTTGCGATTGGCTATCGCGGCGAGCTTGGGCCATGCGATCTTTGGCATTTCGAATCGCGGTACTGGATTCCTTGCCGAATTCACTTATCACTCGTTGCTCCATGCGGCGAGCACCGATTGCTTCGGAAGCGTTTTTGTCTCGTTCATATTGTTTCAAGGCAACTTTTTCGACAAGGCGGATGCAATTCACACCTCGAAATTCCGAACTCAAATTAGCCGCACCGTAGGGAGCGTACTCAATCAGGCCGCCAATGTTCGCCAAAATGCTGCGGCGAGCCTCGACATCGGCATACGATCCGGCATAAGCCGTAACGGGGCCTTGATGCGTATGCGAGTTTCCGTTGCTGACGCCCAGCATGTGAATGCTGAAATGAGCTTGGTCTGGATCGTCGACGAAATCGATTTGAACTTGGCCGTTGGTTGTTGCGTCGCCGAAAATCTGCCGACCAAGGATGACTTCGTTAACGGGTTGTCGATTGTTTACAGGTCGGCTGGCAAGCCGTTGGGCCAAAGACTCGGTCACCAAAAAACGGAGATTCGGCTGTGAATGGCGAGCGCGAACCGCTGCAACTAGCTGTGGGGCGTTGCCGGTCGCATCGAGCCAACCCAATTCCAAGGCAAATTCGCCTTGAGCGGCGCGTTGATTTGGATCGGTCGTCGACGCCAGATTCGATTTAAGCTTTTCCAAGTGCTTTACGAATTCGGCTTGCGGATTGGCGTTGAGCAATTGCGTGTATTGCAAAAGCGAGCGTTCGAGTTGGCGGCGAACCAGCGGAAAGAACCGATCGCGCCGCAAGATAGACTTTTCGTTATGCGAAAAGTAAATCGACGTCAGCTTTCTCAAATCGTCCGATTGCTTTTTGGTCGGACCGCTTGGAGCTTGGGGCGGGTTCAGATCAATTCCGGCAGCGGTTGTTTGCAGTTCATCGAATTGTAAGTCAACGATCAATTGGATCGCATCGTTATAAGGCATCGTGAGCAAGTATCTATTCTTGCAAAGCTCGACTTCCATTTGAAGCCTGGCCATTTCGCCGCGCATTCGATCTGGAGAGTTTGGCACGTAAGACTGTGGAGCGTTGGCCAGCGCGGCTTCGACGTCGGCGTTAATGTTAGGCAACTGCTGGGCGTGATTCCGCAGGGCTTGGCGAACGCCGTCAAAAACCGGATGCTCCAAACCGGGCTGGCCGGACTCAAATTGTCGCAGGATTGAGTTGACAACATTGGAATCGCCACGCCACGATTTGACTGCTTGTGATTCGAGTTGATTCAAAAGCAGGTAGCGTCGCCAGCCCTCAGCATTCGGGCTGGTTCCGAGCCAACTCTGCATTCGCTGAACTTGCAGCGTCAGGTCGAGACCGGAGTCTTGAGCGCGGACCGTGCTAGGCAACGGCATTCCAAAACAACAAATGAAACAACAAACGAGTAGGCGACGCATCAGTTCAACTTCCTTCTGCCGAGGCAATGTTCAATGGGTGCAACTTCTGGGGTGCTTGATTGTGCATAAGAAATGCCGTTGACGCTATCTATACGCCCGCGTTTCCAGTCAAATTATCGTCGTTTGGCGGTCGTTGCAATCAAGTCCTTGGTAATATTTGCAGACAAGTCGCTTTTCCCGATTCCGCAGGGCGGGCCGGGCAGTTGAATTTGTGATAAATCTGACTCATTGAGCAGTCGCGGCTCAATCCCAAAGTCCGCGAAATTCACCCCTGGAAGCCCTGTTCCCCGTCCCGTACATTTGTTTTGGGTTACGGTTCGCGAGTTCCTGACGGGAAAACGGCTGAATTGTTGGGTTGGTCCGTCGAATTTGTAACGGAGCTTCGAATACATTGCATTCACAGGCGACAGTCTGGGACCGAGCCAACGAGCCAAAAAACAACTTAAATCAATTTCTTAGAAGGTGCCCGAACTATGAGCAACGATCCGATTCATGAACGGGGCCAAGCCATGGAGGACCTGTTCTTCAAAAATGTTGACGACCAGCTCCTGGCCAAAATGCGCTCCGAAATGCAGTCCAAAGAAGCGAAGTTAGCGCTTGCCCATGCGACGGGAATTCAAGACGACTCCCTACTCAACGCTTTGCTTCAACTAAAGATTTCCCCGGAAACGGTTGTCGCCATTTCCTATATTCCATTGATCACGGTCGCTTGGTCGGACGGTGTTCTCGATAGCAATGAACAAGCGGCGATCGAGCGGGCCATGGCCGACGAAGGAGTCGCCAAGGACTCGGCCTCGTTTCAATTGGTGCAGCATTGGCTGCGGAAAAAGCCACCGTCGGATCTGGTTGCGACGTGGAAGTCCTTTGTGCAAACTCTCAAACTGCGAATGGATCACGCCGCGTTTGGTCAAATGCGAACGCATATCTTGGATCGCTCGACAAGGGTCGCGAAATCGGCCGGCGGATTTCTTGGATTGGGTTCCAAAGTTTCCGACAGCGAGCAACGCGTTCTCGATGACTTGCAACGCTCGCTGTAGAGCATTCTCGCAATTTGAGCCGGAGTGCGCATGCACCCGGTTTTGACGGGAAAAACCGGACGCTTGCGCGTTCCGGCTAACTGAGCCAATCCTAATTCTTAGCCGCAACAAAGCTGTAGTGGGTTCGAGTCGGCAATAGCCGCCTGTACGGCCAACATTCAAAATTCGTACTCGGGATTCTTCGTTTCGAAATCTTTGTCAGTGAATCCCGGATTCAATTCGAGATTTAGATAAGTGTATTCTTCGAGCAACTCCGGCTCCGCGCCTGTTACTTTCGGCCAAGTGTACGCGGCGTAGCGAACTGGAACTTGCAGTTCGTTGTCGATGAAGACTTCGGCGACATGGAAGTCATACGGTGCTTTTTGCTCCGGATGAATGACCTTGATTTTCGTGCAAGGGCGATCGTTGATCTTCGCGTTTTCATTGAACTCGACTTCGCATTGGCCGGCCGCTTTATCGCGTTCGGCTTTTTCGATGAGTTTTACAACGAGATTTTCGATTCCGGCGTCGTAGATCGGGTATCGACTGTTTTGCATCGCCACCCAACCCGTTGGATCGAGCGGAACTGTCAGTTTAATGAGACCGTTGTCGTGAGCGAGCAGTTTGCCGTTGTTTTGCCCTTCGACGAAGATGACTTCGCGACCGCGAACGGCCTTTGGTTTGAGAAAACGCATGTAGATGGAAAAGGGAATCGCGCCGGCTTCAGTTTGGCGGCGATTGCGAACTTTGATTTTGGCGAATTCAGATTCCTTTAGTTGGTCGCCAATCCGTTCTCGCTTGACCATGATGGCTTGATAATCTTTGACATCGCGGCGGATCGCGTCGAGGCGGGCGTTGGCCAGCTCAATCGCCGGATCGAGTGCATGTCGCACGATAGCCGGATCGATTGAGGGACTGGCTGGATCGACCAAAGGCTTGGTGGATGCACCTGGCAATTCGGCCATCTCGATTTTCGTTTTCGATTCTACGTCAGGCGGGAGGCGATTGGCGACACGAAAGACTGGCTCGCGAGTCGCCTTTTCATCGGAGGCCACAGGCGAAGCTTGAGCCGCCAACGAAATTTTGGTCGCAAGCATCGACGCAAACAATGCGATTGCACAAATCAACAAACAAGAACGCCTCATTGAATCCTCCATGATATGAGCGCTGACTGAGCATCTTCCGCGAAAAGCTAGAACCTGCCTAGTTCGAAATCGAACGACGACGGATTAACCGGAATGAGGCGGACGCGGGATCGCTGCTCCGTGCTGTTTCCCGCTAGCTGATGCAAAGTTCGCGAAAGTCATTCGACAGTGTTATTATCGCCGCGAGATTTGCTTGGCATCACCGGACTCAAATCATCCAGGCCGCCAACTTTTTCCAAACGGAAAAGTTTGCCGCGGCTACGTCATACCACCGTAAAAGCAACGTCACAGACGTTAGAGCTTAAGCAAACTGTGAAAAAAATATTTAATTTTTTTTCTGGAGCCCAAGTCGCCGTTTTCATATCGCCCAGCCGCTTGATCGCTTGCTCCGGGTCAACCCGCGGACCCGGCAGGCGTTTTCGCCAATCGGCGGTAGACCTTGGTCAACAGCGAAGAAATCGGCTTGCGTTGACCTTGCGCGTCGAACAATCCGGCCAACGGAAACGGGCTATCGGGCTCGTCCTGCCAGTCGTTCCAAATAACCGCGTGAACGAACGGCCGCGAAAGTGCGAGGGACATAACCGCATCGACGTAGGTCCACTTTTGAGGGCCGGAAAAACTATTGCGAATTGGATTATTCTTGTCGCTTTCCATTTCGGTCGGCAATCGACCCGTCGGAATTCGTATAAACAAGAACAACGGCAGACCGAATTGCGACCAGGAATCGATCAACTCAAGCCACTGCAAAGGATCGCGCGGCAACGATCCCAATGGCCAATAATCCAAATTGATTTCGAGCGCCAACCCATTCAGCCGCACGTCGTGCCGCAACAAAATGTCGGCGATCTGAAGTCCTTGCGCGCCGCCGACCGACCAAGCAAGCCTTTCGCTCCACGGATGATCAAAACTCAACAACACCGGGACTTGGCGATTGAATTCGTCGACCGTGTGGAGCAAGTCGATGACAAGTTGCATCTGTTGCGGATAACTGAGAAACTTGTGGCCGATCCCGTTCAGGCCGCTGGCGACGTAGAGCCAATCGGGTTGCTCTTCAATCTGGTTCAGCAATTGCACAAAATGTTGCTTCGCCGCCGTGCGCTTGGTTTCGAAATGCGACATGTCGTTGATATGGTCAGGCAACCCCGATATGCCCGCGTCCCAAATCGGCCCGACGATGGTCTTGAGATTTTGCTTGGCAGCGTTCGAATGCATCAGCGCTCCGGCCGAACGCTCAACGGCCGGCATTTCCCTCGGCTTGAGTCGATCCGTGACGCAAACGTACCGAAACTCCTGATCCAATTGCGATAACCAATCGGCGGGAACATGATCTGGTGCTACGCGAATACCAAGCTTCGTAATCGCTTCGACGTCTTCGCGTCGCATCGCAGCGACTTGACCGGAAAATTGATGACATAATGCAAACATGCCTCGCAAACTCAGCGCCATAGCAGTTTGTGCGAGTTCCGTTTGGCGATCAAAGTCATCAGCGATTAAAACCGCCTCGCCCAAGGCATCGATGGCTTGGTTTGTCGCGTCGTCAACATCTCGCGTGATCTGCAAGCCGCCGTCGCGCCAATTGCAAAGCTGATTTCGCAAGCGGTCGAGCGTCCCTCGCGCCAATTCCAAGGGCAGCGAATAAGGTTCGGTTCGCTCCGGCAGCGTCCCCGTACGCAAAGTCAATTCGCCATGCTCCGCCAGCGGATACGCGATACAGACTTGGCCAGAATGATTGACCAGCCGATGCAAAGTCACGAGCGACCGATCGATCTCAACGCGACACGGCCACGGCATCGAGTCAAACCGGATCATATGTACCGTAGACATGACTCGGCGATTGCCGGCGATCGAATCTGGAACCAATAGGCGTAGCGTTCCCACGGCAATCGTTCACTCGGGTTTTGCTTATCAAGGATTTGCCGAAGTCTAAACGAGCCGACAAGTCCTTGCAATATTTGGCAAGGGCAGAAATCCGGCTTAGCACGCGGTTGCCGCAATTCACCCGCAGCTTTGCACGAAAAATTCGCCGCTTCCAGCATTGATTTCAATGCCTTATACTCGGCTCAAAGGACTAACACATGACAAATACTTTTGTGCGCCAAGGCAAAGTTCGCGATATCTATGACTTGGGGTCGCATTTCTTGATGGTCGCCACAGACCGAATCAGTGCATTCGACTGGATATTACCCACAATCATCCCTGACAAGGGGCGCATCCTCACGCTCATCAGCAAATTTTGGTTCGAACATTTGCGCGTTCCCAATCATTTGATCTCGACGGATGTTTCGAAGATCGATGTTCCGGCTGGCTTGGATCGCCGTTGGCTTGAAGGCCGCAGCATGATCGTGCGGAAATGCCGAGTCGTTCCCATCGAGTGTGTCGTCCGCGGTTACTTGGTCGGCTCGGGTTGGAAAGATTATCAGGCCACCGGAAATGTTTCCGGCATTATGCTCCCCGCTGGCTTGCGAAACTGCGAACGATTTCCGCAGCCCATCTTTACGCCGGCTACGAAAGCCGAATCGGGCCACGATCAAAACATTTCGTTCAATGAAATGGTCGAAGCGGTCGGAACCGACGTCGCCAGTTCACTGCGCGAACGCAGCATCGACATTTATCAACGTGCCTCCGAGCACGCGTTGAGTCGTGGAATAATCCTCGCCGACACTAAATTTGAATTCGGCTGGCACGGCGATGAAATTTTGCTCA
Source organism: Planctomycetota bacterium (assembly GCA_031409895.1). Lineage (GTDB taxonomy): Bacteria > Planctomycetota > Planctomycetia > Pirellulales > Pirellulaceae > JANMEB01. The sequence goes on along the minus strand of JANNYC010000025.1, from coordinate 42,967 downwards.
TCGACGAAGTCCTCACGCCAGATAGTTCTCGCTTTTGGCCCGCCGACGATTACCAGCCGGGACGCAATCAGCCTTCCTTCGATAAGCAGTTCGTGCGCGAGTATCTCGAATCGACAACTTGGGACAAGAACAGCGAACCTCCTCCCCTGCCCGCCGATGTCGTCGCCAATACGCGCCGCAAATACATCGAGGCCTTTGAACGCTTGACGGACACCAAATTCCCGTACTAACAAAGCTTCGCTCTGATTTGGGCGCCTTGTAATTTCATATTTCGCAGTTGTCTCCGCTTTCGTTTAACCGCCCGGCTTCCGGGCGCTGCGACGCTTCCACACGGCGAACTTGGACCGTGGCGCACCAGCGGCCCGAAGCGGTCCGGTTAAGCAAAAACGACGGCTATCATTCGTGCGCTCTGCAATTGCCAGCGGCAAAGTGATTCAGCGATTGAACGCATCTCAAGCCGGATAATCTTCGCCGCTTGCCGGTTCTATCCGTTTTCGCCCAAAGACCATCTCGCAATTTTCCGAAACTGATATTGACCGGTCTGGCTAATCCGACGAATTGGTAACTCGGTCAATTACTTTTTTTCGGAGATACGTGATGCAGAGAATTATATTATCATTCGCGCTGATTTTGGTTTGCACAACTGCCTTCGCACAGCGGTCAGACAAAGCAAACCGCGGCACTGATCATCGGCCGTCGACTGCTGGCAATTCTGCTGCCAGCGGACAAGCCAATCAATCGTTTTCGCGCGGCCGCTCGCTCGATTCTCACAAGCCAAAGGTGAACGAAACTCGCTTGACTGGCAAGCAGCATGCATTGCAGACGCAATTGGCGTCCATCGAAAAAATGCGTGTCAAAGCCGAGGAAACCGGCAATCAAGAAATGCTCGCGCGAGCCGACGAACTTGAGAAACGCGTTCGCGAAAAATACGCCGGTGTCACGTTGCCAAACGAACAACCGTTGGCCGCCGATGTCGTTGACGGCGAACAACTCGCCAAAAGTCAACGCGGCAAAACAAAGCACATGAACGCTGGGACCAACGGCAATCGCGCCTTCGGACAATCGATCGCCGAACAAGCCCGCGCCGACGGCCGCGCTTTTGGCGAATCGACTTCCAAGCGCGCCCGCAGCCAGGGCCGCGAGTTCGGCAAGTCCAACGCTAACAAAACTCGCCCCGTGCCTTCGTCGATGCCGCCGACCAGCGAACCAAACGATGAAGCCGAAATCGAACCCGCGCCCGAAGACAACGGCGACGGTGACGACGACCAATAAGTCTAGGTCGCCCGCCAATCCATCGTCGAAACCGTATTTAACGATTGGGATTACGCTTACACTATCCTCACCCTTGCCACGGACTTTTGACCGTGGCAAAACTGTTTACCGACAGAAGAATCCGATTTGCTTTCTTTCTGCCGATTTCGGCTTGGAGCCGCCAAACCGCGATGCATTCCAACGCCCGACGGTTGGGTGCGTTTTTTAGCCGCTGCGGCCGTTGTCGCTTCAGACCTCGAGTTCCGTCATCATTAGCAAGTCGAGCAGGCTGTAGCTTTCGTCCGATTGAAAAACAATCACCGTCCGGCCCGAAGGCGATTGTGCGACGAAATCTGGATGAGCGACATCAAATGTTCGACCATCTGCCATGCGAATCGTCAACGGCCGAAAAGGTTTCAGGTGCAACGTCGATCTAAACTGCTCGGAGGTCATGGTCAAATCATAGCACGAACAAACCCTGCTGCCCAACGCGACAATTTGAATAAAAAACTGCGATATTTTCTTCTTTCGATGGCTGCCGCATTCTGCCGCAGGAAGAACTGCTCAGCGGTTTTCATACGCTATGATAATTGATCCACAGTGAGGAAACAGTCTGGGAGAAAGCCTTCGGCACCAGGCTTTTCAAGCGACTGTTCCAACCAAAAACAAACTATGAATGTTCATGTGGAAATTGAAACCGAATGAACACCAAACGTAACGTGGTCGGCGAAATCATCGCGATCGGCGACGAAATTACTTGCGGCAAGCGATTGGATACCAACAGCCAATGGCTCAGTCAGCGGTTGAGCGAACTTGGCGTCGATGTCCGCTTTCACACGACCATCGGCGACCGGTTGGAAGATTATCGCGTGGCCTTCGAAACGGCGAGTCGGCGGGCCAATTTGGTCGTTTGCTCGGGCGGTTTGGGGCCTACCGAGGACGATTTGACTTCGCAAGCACTCGCCGAACTTGTGGGCGTCCCATTGGAATTCGATAGCGATTCGTGGAAGCACATCGAATCGATCTTCGCCAAACGAAATCGACCGATCGCCCCGAGCAACCGCAAACAAGCGCTCCGTCCGCAAGGCAGTCGCGCGATCTTCAACCCCAACGGCACCGCTCCTGGAATTGATTTGACACTGCCGAAACCGGACGATCGAAGCGCGCGAGTTTTTGCTTTTCCCGGAGTTCCTGCGGAATTGCACGAAATGTGGCCGAGCATCGCGACGGAAATTCGAAAACTTGTCGGCGAGCGTGTCTTTTATCACTTCACACTGAATTGCTTTGGAGCTGGCGAAAGCGATACCGAAGCAATGATCCCAGCCGAGATCATGCGCCGCAGCCGCGATCCGCTTGTCGGCATCACCGCCAGCCATGCCACGATTTCTCTGCGTATTTCCACCATCGGTGAATCGGTAGAACAGTGTCGACAATTCGTGCAGCCGACGATTGATAAGTTGCGAGCCGCCCTGGGCGATTTGATTTACGGCGAACAGGATGAACCTTTGGCTTCTGTCGTGCTGCGTTCGCTCAAACGAATGAGTCGAACCATTGCCATTGCCGATTTGGGGCTGGACGGACGATTGTTCCAAGACTTAAAACAATTCGACCCTTCAAGCGACATCGTATTGGGCGGCCTACAACTTGGAGAAAAAGCCGTCGCGAAAATATTTCCGGAGATCACGTCGACTGACTTTGATGACGAAAAATCTTTATTAACCGTCTCCTCGCAAGTCCGTCGTTTGTTCGGCTCAGACATAGGCTTGGCAATCGGTCCCCTTCCGCCCCCGAACCTCGCTAGTCAGCTTTTTCGCATCGGCCTGACCGACGGAACCACGAGTTGGTCCTTCGAATTCCCCTGCGCCGGCCACCCCGCCGTTCGCGCCCTTCGCGCCACAAAACAAATCCTAAATTTTTTGCGGCTCAATGTGGTACCATGACTTAAGTCAATTCAGGGTATTCCCTGTTCAGAGTGAGAATTGAAATTGCATGTCCAACTTCACTGTTCAAAAACGACGGCAGAAACTGAAGCGAGTTTTGGAACCTATACAAATTCGCGAACAGTTCACCGCGAAGCAAATCAAGGAAATTTGTTTTGACGTGGCTCCAGCGTTTGTGACTCGCACTATACAACAGTTAGTAGAGGATCGGGTTGTCGAGGTTTATGAAACAGAAGGCGTCATTAAATGGCGGGACGAACCGAGCGAGTTCGTCGCGGACCACTGGATTGATCGGCGGATTCACGGCACTCAAATAACACAATCACCCGAACAAGAGCGACCGCGCGAACGGTTGCTAAAGATTGGCGCAGCGCAGCTCCGTACTGCTGAGCTGATTGCAATTCTGGTACGAACTGGTCGGCAGGGAGAGTCTGCTTTGCAGGTCGGCGAACGAATCGCCAACCGTTTCGGCAATCAATTGGGGTCGCTGCCTGGACAAGGGCCCGCTGAACTCAAACGGTTAAGCACCGCTGTTTCAGAACCTGCGTATTGCCAAATCATGGCCGGGATTGAATTGGGACGGCGCGTGGCGGCCGCAACCCAGGATGCTTCGCACGAAAAAGTTCGAATCACCGGAAGTGCAGAAGCAATCGACTACTGTCGGCGAGAGTTTTCGCGACTTGTTCAGGATCGCCAGCAAGAAGAATTCCACATTGTTACCCTGGACACAAAGCACCAGCCCATTGCCACGCATCAAATAAGCGTAGGGACCTTGGACGCAAGCCTAGTTCATCCGCGTGAAGTGTTCCGCCCAGCGATACGAGATGCCGCAGCAGCCATCGTAATCGTACATAACCATCCCTCTGGCGACCCGACACCCAGCCGCGAAGACCGCAAAGTGATGCAAGTCCTGACCGACGCCGGTGAGCTCATCGGCATCAAGCTTCTCGATTCCATCATCGTCGCGGCCAACCGCTGCATCAGCATGCGCGAATGCAAACAGGATCAATGATGCAAGACCTAAACATAACTGCATGTGATTGTGTCTCAAGGTGGAATGGCGGCGATACTCCTATCAACTATGGTCTACCAAGTTGAAGTCTCACCGGGAACCAGAACAAAATTGCCCTATTGCTATTTGATCGCGGTGCCGGAAATGTGGGGTGAAAAGGGGAGTAGGTTTAGACCGACGGAGAATTCGTCGTAAGCGACGGCGTCAAAGGAAGTTGCTTCGACAAGTGACAATGTGTCTTGGTCGACGCGACATCCGGCGAAAAGGAAGCGCCAGGGGCGTCGGAGAATGCGCTGCTCAATTGCGACGCATGAAGAACGCTTGGCGGCGACGTGCTCAAGGAAAACGTAACGGCCCGCGGGGCGCAGGATTCGATGTGCTTCCGACAATACGCGCGACGGATTGTTTACTGAGCAAAGGACCAGCGTGCCGACGATGAAATCTTGCGAAGCGTCCGACAACGGAATTGTTTCAGCACCGGACGAGATAATCTCCAATTGCAATTGATGCTGTGCGGCCCGCTGGCGCAGTCGCGCATGCATTTTTGTATTCGGCTCAATCGCGAGAACTTTCGTCCCCTCGCGATAGTATCGAAAATTCGCGCCTGCCCCTGGGCCAAGCTCAACAATTTCAGCCGGGTGGTCGGCAAATAGCTTTTGCTTGCGCTGGCCAAATGCACCGTGCATGGCCGTGTCCATTTCGTTGACCAGCCAAGCTTGAAATCGGTCTCGAACAGACTTTCGAAAACTGCTACACACGGGGCGAATCCTTGCATTGTAAAAGGTGATAGCAATAGCGCAGACGATTGACGACTTCTGCGCTAAAGTCACTCGAGTACGGCGTGCGTTGCTGCGCAATGTTCATTCTACGTTAGTAAGTGAGTCCTCGTGGCATTGCCATCGAATAACGCGACTTCCGAACCGATGAACGAACTTGTACTGGTCGTTCATGGAGTCGGCGATCCAGCACCTGGCGAGACGATCTCGCTCCTGGCTAGAAGCACTTGCTCGGCGTCTCGGCCGATGGTCGAAACGCACGAGGTCCTTTGGCTGCATGAAGACTCGGACCGCGGTCGTTTCGCGACTTCTTTTCCTGTTCATTTGCGGTCGTCGAAATCCGTCAACCATCGAACGGTCTTTGCCGAAGTTTTCTGGGGCGACCTTTCCCAGTTGAGGCGCGGCATCATCGGAACTTTTCGCGGCTTGCTGGAACTCGTTTTCGGCTTACGCTATGTCGCGTTCGTAGCGGCAGATCAATCCGGCAAAGCGGCTCGATTGTTGCAATGGCTGGGCTTGGTAAGTGCCAGGGCTCTACACGGACCGTTGCTGGCCGTCAATTTGGTCTTAGCGTTGATAATGCTGGCCATGGCAGTAACGGAGGTACTCTCGCCCCAGTCCAGCGACAAAGCGGCTTGGAGTTCCATCCTGGTGTTCATCGTGGTCTCGACCACGCTATTGGCCGCTGTGCCGGTATGGCGAATGGCGCCGAACCGTATTCAAGAACGGTTCTGGTTCTGGGTGATGATCACCGCGGCGTACTTGGGCGTAGTCTTGGTGTTAAATCATTTGCCGACTTTGGGCGGCAATGTGAACAATTTTGATGACGTGGCGAGCATCTTTCAAGGGGAAGAAAACCGTCCATCGACTGAACCTAGATTTCCGCACGACAGCGACGGCAAACCAATAATCGAGTCAACGGCGAACCCACGGACATTGCAACCAATCAAGCTTGTATCGGGAGATAGCCAGGACGATTCGCTGATCGATGGCCCGCCGTCCAAAGCAGAACCTGCTATTGTCGAAGCGGCCACCATTGAGCGTCGCGTGGGTGTTGATCCCACGCGGCAAATGAACTGGTACGCTCGACTGCTGATCGTCACCATGGGAATGCTCTGGTTCTCGTTAATGCTAATGCTAATTGTGATGGCCGGGGCTTGGATGGTCGCTCGCTTGGATCCAAAAGCTAATCGGCGCGGATTGGATGTGGCGTTACTGCTGCCTCTGGTGGCCATCGGAGGCTGGGGTCAATTTTTGCCTATCATTTGGCTGTGCGGACAAAATGCGCTCAGCAAAGTCGGCAAGATCGAACAGTTTGACAATTTGTTTGCTGAAGCCGTTCCGCTATTGGGCATACAATGCGTTATGTGCGTGTTGATGGGATTGGTGCAAATACTCGTGTTTATTTTTTACGCTATTTGGCGTCCGCGCAACGACGTAGAAAATTATTCCGCACATGCTAAGCCGCCTCGTCTGATCGTCAATTTTTGGGTCCAAGCAACAACGGCTGTTTGTGCGTGCGTCGCGATCGCTCTAATCTTGGCACTGGGCTGGAATGAGATAACGATCACTGGCAAACCGCACGATTGCGTCGGCGGCTCGCATAACTGGCTGTGGGTAACGATTGGCAAAGCAAACAAGTATGCGATCGGTTTTTTGGTTCCGCTGACGGGATTGTTCTTTGTTGCGTTTCGATATCTCAGTTCCGCGCTCGACGTCGTTTTGGACGTGGTCAATCATTTTCATTTCCGTCGCAGCAGCGACGTCAGCGAAGGACTTAAGTTCGAAGACGAATGCGAAGGGACCGAAATGTCCTTTGACTCTGGCCGATTGTACTTTTCTAAGCGGGCTATGATGCAGGCTCGCATGGTGCAAATTCTTGAACACTTCCGTTGCACGACGCCAAAGAGCCGCCCCGCGCTCACGATTGTCAGCCATAGCCAAGGAACAATGCTCGCGATCGAAGTTCTGAACAGCCCCAAACTAGATTGGCTTCGCGAATCGTTCAGCGAGATTCGGCTGGTCACGATGGGCTCGCCGTTCACGCATGTTTTTCAGCACTATTTTTCGCACAATTACCCGGCGCTCGACCAGCCGTATTGGTCGAACTTGCGTCAGCGAGTTGACAATTGGTACAACATTTTTCGTGTGGACGATTTCGTGGGAACCGTGATCGATTTCCCTGAAACGCTGCGAAGCACGCCGGGTTTTAGTTGCTACAACTTTCCGATCAAGCGTTGCGGACACAATAACTATTGGTCGGACAAGCAGGTAATCGACTTGATGCGAAAGCAGGCCGGATTCGCTTGGGTCGCGGATGTACCGAACGTCGCTGCTGCGGTTGCCTCAAGCGATTCCGCAGACATACCTCTACGCCGCGCGGGTTAAATTTGGCCATCTCGAAAAATGTCAACTCTCTTGCTTCGGCTGATCGACATTCTGTTCCTTTTTCCGCTGTTCGTACTCGTGTATTAGCCGCGCGCGGGCTTCATGCGAAATCGGACCCAGCCGCAAATGCACGAAGACACTCATCAAATCGAGAATCGCCAAGACCAAAATACAAACCAATAGGAACAACAATAATAGAATCGATGCCGTAAATACCCGATGATCGCTTGTCCAATTCAACGAAATCAAAACCGACCCGGTAATCGCCATCATGCTGCCGATCAGAACGCGGCGGCGAAATTGATTGGCACAATATCGGAGCTCGACGGCTGTCCGAGCGGATCGCGCGACTCTATTCCATTGAAACCAATGCCAAATCATCAACGAAATGCCGCAGACCATCACGACCAATCCGACACCTAGAGAACTCATTTTGTTGCTCGCCGTTTGATCCATTCCAATAAGACGCGGCCTACCTTGGCCAGCGAGTCAGCAGAACAATTTTCCGGAATATCCTTCTGCGTGTGCCAATAGCGATTACTGTCAAGCGGAGTCGGATAATCAAAATCGATGATGTCGATCGTCGGTATCTTGGCGATGTTGATCAAGGGCAAATGGTCGTCGCGGATTTCGTGCTTGATTTCAGGGTGAAATTCGGGGATTTCGAGATCGCCTGCAACCGACCAAATTTCCTTGCATAAGTCTCCCGCATTACGGAAACTATTCACCTCCCAATATAAATCGAGGTGCGCATCACCGATCATGTCGACTAGCACGGCACACTGATACACGAATTTTCGTTTGTCTGGCTCTGTCGCGTAAGCGTTTGCAAAAGCCGTCGAACCAACGAACAGCGGGTCGCGTCCTGCCTCGAAAACGAATTCCTCTGCGTCGAAAAAGACAAAGTCGACGCCAAACGAAGCGTCGATACTCGGCATGTGCCGTCCAAGTTCCGAGAACAGCCCGACGCCGCTTGCACCATCGTTGGCACCATCGAATTTGCCGCGCGGGTTCTTTGGGTCCTTGTCCGCTTGTGGCCGAGTGTCGTAGTGAGTGCAAAGCATAATTCGCTCGCGCCGCGCTGGATGCCAAGTCACGATCATGTTTCGCCCATTGACTTTGCGACCGGTTTTTGGATTCGCGATTGGGAATTCGTGATACCAGACTTTAGCCCCTAATTCTTCGAACTGTTTTTGCAGCATTTGTTGCTGCTTGGTCATCGCGTCACTGCCGGTGATCCGCGGGCCAAGCTTTACGACGGCTTTCAACATGTCGAACGCAGCCTCGCCGTTGAAAGTTTCGTCGTCAGCGGCGGGAACTACCGATAGTTTGGCCTGGGGTTCCGGTGATGCCTTGACGGGCTGCCCGAATCCAATCGCACCATCCAAAGTCAACCAAATTGTTCCGCAAACGATCCATCCCCGAAAGCCAATGTTCATCCAGCGTTCCTTCCTATGAGAATGGTTGGCATGCCGCTCCTAGAATCAGTGAGCTGATCCGCCGCGGTGGACTCGCCAACACTCCGTCTCGATTGCCCCAACGAGTAGCCGTAATCATACGCCAAGCGATTGAGCCATCCAATTGCGCAACGCGGCCAACCGCGAAAACGGCAAAAACAATCGCGAAATACCCTCGGCACCTCGATTTTTCTCCGAAAATTCGTGTTGCTCCAGCGGGCCCGTTTTCCTATTCTGCTCGTCAACCTGAAACCGCCAGTTCCCTACCCAATTCTTCGATCCCACAGGTGAACTCATGTTGATAAACGTCGCCGCCATCGTCGATCTGCAAACGAAAATGGTCGAGCGGTGGCACCAACGGGACGTCGACAATCCGCATGAAGGATTTTTCCATGTCGTCTGCCAAGAGCATCAATTCAATTTCTTGCTGTGGCACGAGGAAGACGTCGCTCGCAACCCGAATGTAACCGACGCTCGCATTGCCCAAGTCAAACGAGCCATCGACCGATGCAACCAACAGCGAAACGATTGGATCGAGCGAATCGATGATGCAATCACCAATCACCCTCGTTTGCGTTCTGTACAGTGCGGGTCAACAATGCCTCTCAACACCGAAACGCCCGGCAGCGCCATCGATCGACTCTCGATCTTGTCGCTGAGGATTTATCATCTACGAGAACAGCTCACACGGGCCGACGTCGATCAAGATCACCGCTGCGGCGTGGAGCAAAAGCTCGCGATCGCCCAAGCTCAACAATCGGAGCTGGCCCATTCGCTGCAACTGCTACTCGACGATATCTTCGCGGGCCACAAGCGACATCGCGTGTACCGGCAGATGAAGATGTACAACGACCCAACTCTCAATCCGCAGATATACGCAACACAACTGCGACGCGCTGGTTGATGAAGGCTTGAGGCGACCGGCATGAGGCATCAAGCTACCGACGCGAGTCGGTCTCTTGGCACAATTGCCTGCGACTCGGTTCGGGCAAATGCGAACAACGTACTTTACATAAGCTCGCGAAAACGACAGATTAGAAGCTGTCGTTTCTTTTGTCGGCGCTCAATTGGCGAGTCTTAGCCATGCGATTATTGTGGTTGGTCTGTGCATTGATCTTGGCGTTTTCGTCAACGCTTCGCTTGTATTCTTCGCAGGAAAAACCAACCGAGACGTCGACTCAGCCTCCCGTTTTGCTGCAAGATTTTCGCCCGCATAGCATGTTGCGCGTGCCGATCACCGTTTTGACGCACTGCAAGTTTCCCGCGATCGACATTCACACCCATTTCGTCCAGCGGCTTCACGGTTCGACGGAACAGCGCGATCAGTATGTGCGCGTCATGGACGACAATCAAATCGCGATATCGGTCAGCATGGACGCGACGCTTGGCAAGTCACTGGACGAACACCAACGATTCCTGTGCAAAGAACACCCCGAACGATTCGCGATTTTCGTCAACATAGATTGGCAAGGCACCGGCAAGCTCGGTGATTGGACAAGTTGGGATTGCAACCGGCCCGACTTCGCGCGGCGCGTGGCGGAACAACTGCGAACAGCAAAGCAACAAGGTGCATGCGGAGTTAAATTTTTCAAGCAATTTGGGCTCGAATATCGAAACTCGGACGGATCGCTGATTCGAATCGACGATCCACGCTGGGACCCGATCTGGGAAGCCTGCGGCGAACTCAGATTGCCGGTCCTGATTCACTCGGCGGACCCTGCGGCATTTTTTCTGCCAATCGACGCCAACAACGAGCGGTACGAAGAACTGCTTCGGCACCCAGAGTGGAGTTTCTATGGCAAGGATTTTCCAAGCTTTGACGAGTTGCTCGCGGCATTGAATCGGGTCGTCGCAAAGTTCCCCAAGACGATTTTCATCGGAGCTCACGTCGCCAGTAACGCCGAAGATTTGGAAACCGTGAGTCAATGGCTTGACCACAATCCGAATTTGTATTTGGACACCGCGTCGAGAATCTCCGAACTCGGTCGCCAACCGAATACGGCACGCAATTTTTTCATGAAGTATCAAGACCGTATCTTGTTTGGTACGGATGGACCTTGGCCGGACCAACGACTGAGTTGCTACTGGCGATTTTTTGAAACTCGCGACGATTACTTTCCGTATTCGGAGAAAGAATTTCCGCCGCAGGGTTTGTGGCAAATTTATGGGATTGAATTACCCGATGAAGTCTTGAAGAAAATCTATTTCGAAAATGCTTGTCGGCTCATCTCCGGAATGTCAGAAAAATACGAACGAGCCGCCGCGACTTTGCCTGCAATTAAGTAACCGGCTTTACAACTCGTTCCCAGGCTCTCGTCCACTCCGCTCGTTCCCAGGCTCCTGCCTGGGAACGCACTGCATTCGAGGCTCAGCCTCATACTCCTCGCCGCCTCGTCCGCCTCGTTCCCCGTTCCTCATTCCGAGCTGCCACTCGCTGGCACAGGCTATTCCGCCGCGGCGGACAGTGGGTTTTTTGGCGGGAGCCTGGGAACCAGAACTTTTTACTTTGATTACAATGACTTGATTAGAAATCTGCACGTCTTTTGGTGTTCAATGACTGACTTCGACTCTACTTTTCGAGTTTGGCTCACCGCAGTATTAACTTGCTGTGCAGTTCTCTATTCCCAAACCGCAGTTTCACAAGACGCAGAAAGGAATGATGAACCGAAAGCACAATTTCCACCAGCATCAGTCGTGCTTTCCAAAGTCTTTAGCATAAAGCGATCCAGCACGGAGTCCTTTATCGGCACGGCGATGCCGATTCGCAAGTCAATCGTCGGCAGCCCAGTCGGCGGGAGAGTAATAGAAGTCTTCGTCGAGGAAGGGCAGCGCGTCGGCTTGACTCAAGAGAAAAGCGAATTTGACGGCAGCATATTGGGCGCACCGATTGTTCAATTGCGGACCACCACGCTCGACATGGAAATCGAAACCGCACGCGTGGAATTGAAACAGCGCGAGCTCGAGGCGGAGGAATTGACTGCCACCTTGCCGATCGAAATTGAACAAGCGCAAGCCAACGTCGCCGAAATTCAATCGCGATTGGATTATTCGCGCGGCATTTTTGAGCGATTCCAAGAATTATTCAAAACAAGTGGTGTTTCCGAGCGCGAACTTCAAGAAGCCTCGGCAACTTTTCGTTCCCAGTCAGAACTTCTTATCAGTTCCCAAGCAACTTTGCGGAAGCTCACCGCCACGCGACAAACGCGAATCGCGCAAGTCGACACAGCGGTTGAAAACCAAAAGGCCGAAGTCCGCCGTTTGCTTGAAATGCATGAAAACTATACGATTCGGGCTCCGTTTGACGGATACGTCATCGGCAAAATGACGGAACTCGGCCAATGGGTTGCCCCCGGCCAAGCCATCGTTGAAATGGTGCAACTCGATCCGATCGAACTGGTAGTCAATGTTCCCCAAAGTTTCGTGCAACCCATTCAGCAAATGCTCGATAAGGCACTCGAATCGAAAACAAAAGCTCCTGTCCAAGTCGCGATTGACTCGGTCGATCAACTTTTTGAAGGCGAACTAACTCAGATTGTCCCTCAGGCCGACTTGCGCTCGCGCGCGTTCCCTGTCAAAGTTCGCTTGGCAAACCCTGTCGCTGGCGACCGTCACTTAATCAAAGCCGGCATGTTGGGGCGTGCCAACTTTTTCGTCGGCGATGAAACTGATGTGCTGATGGTAAAGAAAGATGCTTTGGTGCTCGGCCCTCAGAACATTGTATTCATTGCAGACACCGATCCGGAAACGAAAAAGGTCACGGCGCGACAGGTTCCCGTTGAAATCGGTGCGACCTTGGGCCAGTGGATTCAAATCAAAGGGCTGCTGAATGGCGGCGATCGCGTGGTGGTCCAAGGAAACGAACGACTGATTCCCGGCCAAGAACTCGCCGTCTTGTCGGAACAATCGGACGGGCCGGTGGGAGAGTAGTTGAGAGTTAAAAGTTGAGAGTTGAGAGTTGGCGAGTCCGCCGCGGCGGATTAGCCCCCTGATTCGGCACAATTGATTCGGCGCAAGTGATTCAGTTTTCAGTGTTCAGTTTTCAGCAATGAGGAGAACTTTGCACTTCTTGCTGAACATCGAACACTGAACCGTCGCGGCGGACTGAACACTGAACACTGAACACCTACGAGTTTAGATATGCACCCGATTACTGCTTGTATGCAAAACCCGGTCAAGGTCTCAGTGGGCGTGACCTTGTTACTGCTGTTTGGCGTGTTGGCGATGTACCGCATGCCCGTGCAGCTTTCACCGGACGTGCAACTTCCAACGATTACCGTGTCGACCATTTGGCCAGGTGCCGCGCCGCCTGAAATCGAAAAGGAAATCGTGCGAGAGCAAGAAGAGCAGCTCAAAGCAGTCGCGGGCGTAACGAAAATGTCTAGTACGTGCCAGGACTCGAGCGGCACGGTCACGTTGGAGTTCCGCGTTGGCACCGACTTGCAAGAGGCCTTGATCAAAGTCAACAGCCAGTTGCAACAGGTCTCCGATTATCCGATCGACGCCCAAGAGCCGGTGATTCAGACGTCCGATCCCAACGACAACGCAATCGCTTGGTTCATACTCGGTCCGCGGCCTGTCGACGACGAGACTATTCGCGCGTTCGGACAAAAGCATCCCGAGCACAAAGCAGCCATCGATCAAATTCTCCGCTCACACAGCGAGGGCCTCAAAGTCCATCGGATTTTGAAATTCGCGGAAGCTGTCCCTGCTGCCGCCGAACTAAAACCCAAAGAACTCGATATCACGAAATTCCGCAGGTACGCCGAAGATCAACTTGGATCACAGCTTGAGCGAGTGCCGGGCGTCGCAAATGCAGGCGTATTCGGCGGTCAGGAACCGGAAGTGCAGGTCGAGGTCGATACGATGAAACTCGCTGCGCGGGGATTGACCATCGCAGACGTTCGACGAGCGTTGACGGAAGACAACCAAGACAGCTCCGCCGGAGATTTCTTTGAAGGCAAACGGCGAATCGTCGTCCGAACGCTCGGCGAATATCGCTCGCTCGAACAAGTTCAACAACAAATCATCGCCAACCCAAGCGGTCAGCCGATTTATGTCAGCGACGTCGCCGAAGTCCGCATGGGCTTCAAGAAACGCGATGGTTTTGTGCGTCGACTCGGTGTGGAAGGTGTCGCGCTGAACTGCCAGCGCGAGCCTGGGGCAAACGTCATCGAAGTCATGCGCTCGATTCAAGCCAAAGTTCGCGAACTCAATGACGGGCCGCTCAAACGCCAGGGGCTGCTGCTCGAACAAGTCTATGACGAAACGGAGTACATTCATTCCGCGATCGAATTAGTCAACGCCGACATTTTTTTGGGCAGCGCGCTCACGGTGAGTATCCTGCTGCTGTTTTTGCACTTGAATGTGCGGTGTCTCGTTTTCATTCCGCTGCTCGCCGTTAGCTCCATCGCCGCCTTGACCATTTCTCCTTGGTTTTTTGCAGTCACGCTGGCCCTTATTTTGATTGCTGGTTTTTGGTTTGCTCGTGGCGCGCTGGTCGTGTCGCTGTCGATTCCCACGTGTATTATCGGCACGTTCCTGATTCTCAATATGCTGGGCCGATCTCTCAATGTCATTACCTTGGCTGGTCTGTCGTTCGCAGTCGGGATGTTGGTCGACGACTCGATCGTCGTTTTGGAAAACATTTTTACTTACGCCAAAAAAGGCTATAAGCCATTTGACGCGGCCCGGTTGGGAGCGATCGAAGTCTGGGGCGCGGTGCTTGCCTCGACGCTCACAACGCTTGCGGTTTTCTTGCCCGTCGTGTTCTTGGAAGGCGAAGTCGGCCAGCTCTTTATCGATATCGCTTTGGCGATCAGCGCCGCCGTTGGACTGTCGCTGATTGTCAGCGTGGTCGTGATCCCAACCGCTTCCGCTCGCTTGCTCCAAGAACACGAACAAGCCAGCCACGGCACAATTCAACACGTAGTTTCTGGATTTGGAAATCAATTTGTCGAAAACGTCGTCGATATGAATCGGTGGATTCAGCGCAGCAAACTTCGGCAATTTGCCACGGTTTTGATTTTGGTCGGCGCTGCGAGCGGACTCACATGGCTGCTGCGACCCAACGTCGAATACTTGCCGGCGGGCAATCGAAATTTGGTGATCAGTCTGGTGTCGCCGCCGCCTGGTTACAACTTGAATGAGCTTTCGAGCATGGGAAAAGTTGTCGAAGCGGAGCTTGAGCCCTATTGGAATTACGACCTTGGACTCGAAGATCACGACTTGGACTATCCGGCGATCGATGACTTGTTTTGCGTGGCTTTCGGTCGAACGGTGTTTTTCGGAATTGGGGCGCAGGATCCGCTTAAGTGTGGCAAGTTGATCGAGCTGATCCGCTCAAGGTTTACTGGAAAATTTCCCGGATCATACGTCGTTGCGTTTCAAACAAGTTTGTTTTCCGGTGGCTTGGGAGGCGGGCGAACGATCGAGCTGGAAATCACGGGCCCTGAAATGGAAAAGCTCGTCGGAATTGGCGGACAGATCATGGGCCAGACGAAACAATTCTTGCCCGCAGAGACTCAGGCCCGACCGATTCCTGGGTTGGACTTGTCCAGTCCCGAACTTCACGTTCTCAAAAAGTCGCGTGAAGCAAATGACTTGGGGATCAACAGCGTCGAGTTAGGTTACGCCGTCAACGCCTTGATCGATGGTGCCTACGTCACTGATTATTTCGTGGGCGGCGAGAAAATCGATATGGTCATTTTGACTAATCAGAAGGCAGACGCCAACTCGCAAGACCTCCAAGCGCAATACTTGGCCACCCGAAATATGGCTGAGCCGGTTCGGCTTGACTCGATCGCAAACGTCTCTCTCAGTTCCGGACCTGAAAGCATTATGCGGCGTGAACGACAACGTGCAATCACAATCGAAATCACGCCACCCCCAACGATTTCACTTGAGGAAACGATTGCCATCCTCAAGACCAAGATCATCGAACCTCTCGAGCAAAACGGCTCTTTGGGCTCCGAATATCACTTGCACCTCAGCGGCACTGCAGACAAGCTTCAGCAGACTTGGCAAGCGCTTCGGGGAAACATTCTCCTTGCGATCTTGATCACGTATCTGCTGCTTGCGGCGCTATTTGAATCCTGGTCGTACCCGCTGGTCATCATCCTCATTGTCCCGCTAGGCGGAGTGGGCGGAATCATGGGGCTCAAGCTTTTGAGCTGGTACCTAGTTGCCAACGGTGGTGCACCGCAATCGTTGGATGTTTTGACGATGCTCGGTTTCGTAATCCTCGTTGGAACCGTGGTGAAGAACCCGATTCTAATTGTGCATCACGGGCTGCATCTAATGCGAAACGAAGGATTCGGGATCAACGACGCCGTGGCCGATGGCGTGCGAGCACGTATCCGACCGATATTCATGACGACACTGACGACCATTTTTGGGCTATTGCCGTTGGTGCTTTTTCCAGGTGCGGGAAGCGAACTTTATCGCGGACTCGGCGCGGTCGTGCTGGGTGGCCTATTCGTTTCCACGATCTTTACGTTGATCCTCGTACCGACCGTGTTTAGCTTGATGTATCAGTTCCTGGAATTTATCAAGCGAACGACTGGCTCTAACCTCGATATCAAGCAGACGATCGAGCCACGCAGCCCAGATCGAATCGATTCGAGCGAAGGAAATTTAGCACGCTCGCCAATATCTCGCGCCGCGAATTAGAGTAAATCAAGACTTCTCATCTGGTTCTCTTCTGACGCTTTGGTTCTCGTATTGGCACTAATTCGCAATGTTCACAACCGAATCGCAACCCGACGCGTAAGCGAGGAATTTCGCATTCATCCTCACTTACGTCTCGGGTTACGACTCCAACACGCTGTTATTTGTTCGCCACGAACCTTGGTCGTGGGAACTACGGGCTAAGCCATCTCGGTTGTTCTGTCCAAATGCAACACTCGAATCTTGTGGCGCACTAAGTCGATCAATTTTGGCTTTTCAGTTCGCGCCGAAAGTTGTTGCGCCGCGCGTTCATGGCGGCGGGAGTCCAAAAGCCGGTTCATTGCCACACACTGCGACACAGCTTTGCGACGCACTTGTTGGAAGAAGGAAGGGACATCCGCACGATACAAGAATTGCTGGGGCATGCCGACGTTAGCACGACGATGATCTATACTCATGTCAGCACACTTGGAGCGACAGGCGTCCGCAGTCCGCTCGATCGAATGTGAGGGGAAGTTGGGAAAAGGTTGGGAGCGGGAGTTGTTGCGTCGGTCGCCTGCAATTCCTCAAGCCGGTTGCCTCAAGCCTCTTAGTTGAAAGTGGAAAGTTGAAGAATGACTAATCAGAGTTTTCGTGATGCAAACGCGGGGGACGCGAAGGATATTGTTGAGTTTCAATTGGCGATGGCGATGGCGACGGAAGGAATACGGCTGGACCGGGCGGTTTGTTCGGCAGGAGTCGCGGCGGTTTTCGCTGACCCGGCCAAAGGGCGTTATTTCGTCGCGGATCTGGACGGGCAAATCGTCGCGTCGCTAATGATTACTTATGAGTGGAGCGATTGGCGGAACGGACATGTTTGGTGGATTCAAAGCGTCTATGTCGTTCCGGTGAATCGCTGCGGCGGAATTTTCGGCGGGCTCTATCGTCATGTTCAAGAACTTGCGCGGCAAGATTCCAACGTGCGCGGGTTGCGGTTGTACGTCGACAAGCGAAACATTCGGGCCCAAGAGGTCTACGTGAGATTGGGAATGAACGGCGAACACTATCAACTCTTTGAGTGGATGAAGCGGAAGGAGTTGAAAGTTGAGGATTGAGGGTTGAAAGCGGAAGTTGAAAATTGCAAAATGAAAAGTGGAAAATGAGGAGTCGAGTGTTGAGAGTTGAGCGCGGAAGTTATCGCAGCGGTAGCTTGCAATTCCTCAAGCCTGTCGCTTCAGGCCTCGCGCCTATTAGCCACTTGTGTCTGGACTATCGACTTGCGTCGGTCGCTTGTCGAGAGAACGAAAGGCGCAAACTTCTCGCAATCGTTGAACTGAGAGCATTCGGAACAGTCGATGTAAGTCGTTAAAGTTTGGCCACGCTGTAGGGTTTACCGAACTCCGACGATAAAGAGAGTGCAGGACGAATCATTGCAAGTCCAAGCTTGGTCGACGCAACGGCAGCGCGAGTAGTTCGCGAGCAACGCCCTTTTTCGATGAACGGCTGTAAAATGACACTCGAACCCGAAGTGCGAAACGACGAATGTAATAACCCTGAAGTAGCAGAAAAGCCAGACCGCAAGCGAGGCCGCAAACGAGAAGACTTGCAGAATCCGCTTGAAACATACTTGCGGGAAATCAACGAGACCAAGCTCCTCACGGCGCAAGACGAGCGCGATCTTGCGGGCCTCATCGCACAAGGGGACGTGCGGGCTCGCGATCGAATGGTCCGTGCGAATCTGCGGTTGGTGGTCAACATAGCCCGCGGGTACACCGGCAAAGGGCTTGCGTTGCAGGACTTGATTGAAGAGGGCAATCTCGGTTTACTGCGGGCGGTCGAAGGCTTCGATCCGACGATGGGGACTCGGTTTAGCACTTACGCGAGTTACTGGATCAAGCAGTCGATTAAGCGGTCGCTCATCAATACTGCGAAAACGATTCGCATTCCTGCTTATATGGTCGAGCTGCTGTCGAAATGGCGGCGGGCGACGGCTCGTTTGTCGGATGAGCTTGGCCGAAGCCCAACGCCGGAGGAAGTCGCTCGTGTGCTGGGCGTGCCGCGCCGGAAACTTCCCATCATTAAAAAGGCAATTCAAATCTACAACGCCACACCGCAGACTGACCAAGTCGATTCGGGATGGACGATGGGCGAGTTAGTGATGGACGAGCGAGCGCGTTCGCCGGAAGACGAAATGCTGGAAGTCGATGTTATGGCGAGCATCATGGAGACGATGCACCAGCTCGAAGAGCGCGAGATTACTGTCTTGCGCCTGCGGTTCGGATTGAACGGACTGGAACCGCATACGCTCAAAGAGATCGGCGAAAAGCTGGGGCTGACGCGCGAAAGGGTGCGACAGATCGAGACGGAATCGCTCAAGAAGTTAGGCGAAGGTTTGCGCGATCCGCGCGATTTCGAAATATCGCTGCCATTTAAGAAGTAACCGGAGTCGAAGAGCCAATCTGAGAACTCGAATTCCCCTCACCCTACCCTCTCCCCCGAAGCCGGGGAGAGGGAACGAAATTGGATGGGGCGCTTTCCCCGAAGCTGGGGAGAGGGAACGATATTGGATGGGACGCTTCCCCGGAAACCGGGGCGAGGGAACGAAATCGGATCGGCTGCTAGTCTACATCGCAATCGGAGTTGTCTTGCTCCGATTCCAGTCCGGCGATCTTGTCGATGCGGCGCTGGTGGCGGCCACCTTCGAACTCCGTCGCGAGCCAGCGCCGGATGATCTCGAAGACTTCTTCAGGCGGAAGCCGCTCGGCGGAAAGGCAAAGTATATTTGCGTCATTGTGCCTACGGCTCATCTCGGCCGAGTATTGGTCGTGGCAAACTGCCGCCCGAATACCGTGAATCTTGTTGGCCGCAATCGAAACTCCGATACCCGTGCCGCAGAAAAGAACGCCTCGATCGCACAGGCCGCCGGAAACTTGGCGAGCCACGTCGGCGGCGATATCTGGATAATCGACGGCCTCGTTTCCGTTTCCACCAAATTCGATAGTTTCATTGCCCAGAGATCTCAAGAATTCAATTGTACGCCGCCGCCATTCGACGCCACGATGATCGCTGCCGACTGCCACTCGCATCTTTTTCACCTTTAGCCACTGGTTTTGGATGAAGCAACTTCCGTCAAGACCTTTTCTACCCACGGGTGGAGCGCGGTCGTAATCTCGTCGGCGCACCTTTGATAAGCCGCGATTGGTTGGCCGATCGGGTCACCGATGTCTTCGCAATCCGATCGGACCAAAAACGAGCGCGTCGCCGCTTCGGGCCATTGATTCAGAACCGATTTTAAATGACTTTGGGTCATGGTCAAAATCAAGTCCGCGAATCGGGTCAATCGTTCGGTTAACGGTTGGCTGCAATGCGACGCCAGATCAATGCCGCGGCGCGACAGGATATCGACGGCCTCGCGCGAAGGTTTGCCGCCGGGAAATGCAGCCATGCCGGCCGAGATGATTTGAACGCTACGGTCCGGGAGTTGTTCCGGCTTACAACCAAGCTTGTCGGACAGTAATTTTTGAAAAATGCGTTCGGCCATTGGACTACGGCAAGTGTTGCCAGTGCACACGAACAGGACTTGGTAATTAGACAACTGCCGCATCGTCTCGGCGTTGATAACGCCTTCCCGCAAGACAGTAAAATTATTTGCGTCGACGCGGACAACCGACGACGATTGCCCGAATCGGCAGGGCCCCGCATCAATGATCAAGTCGATTTTTTGGCGAATCGCATCGTCGATTTTATCGGCGTCACCGACTTCGGCCTCACCCGTTCGGTTGGCGCTTGTCAGAACAAGCGGCCCGACGGTCAGTCGCAGAATTTGAAGTGCGATCTCGTTTGCGGGAACGCGCAAGCCCACCGCGCCATTTTGCAGGACGGCTTGCTGCACTGACAGAGGCAATCGACTAATGACGCTATCCGGGTGAGCGTCCGGCAACACAAGCGTTACTGGGCCGGGCCAACAGCGGCGGGCTAATCGGCGGGCCAGCGGAGCCATTTGTGGAATATAATCGAGCGCGTCCTCGGCACTTTTCACAGCCAAGGCAAAACCTTTCGTAGTGGAGCGGCCCTTAATTTCGAACAGTCGTGCCACGGCGGCTTCGTTCAACGCACTTGCTGCCAAACCATAGACGGTTTCGGTTGGAACCGCGACAATTTTTCCTTGAGCAAGCGCGGCCACGGCGCGGTGAACTGCGTCCCGCGGATCATCGGAATACTCTAAATTAATGACGGCTGCCGGCATGAAATGTTTGGGGCACGCGATTTGGATCACTGTACTATATCGACGCGAAAACTGGGTGGTCAAGTATAACGTGCGGGCGACGGCTACGTTGGCCCGTCGTTCGAGTTGCGTTCGGTCGTCAAGGTTTCGCCAGTCTCGCCACTCGTTGCGTTTGCGGAATAATTAGCAGAGTCAATTGAAAAAGTATCCGATGCGAACACATCGCTTCTGCCTGCGAATTCTTATTGTGGCGACCGCACTTTTGAGCTGTGGATGCCTTTCGAGCCACGTCCCGACGACAAGCGATGTGTTGGTCTGGGGCAAGCGAGGTTTGAATCACGGTCGGTTTCAAAAGCCGCGAGCCTTGGCTATCGACAACTCCGACCGGCTTTACATTGCCGACAAGACAGGACTGATTCAAACTTTTGATCGCGACGGCACGTTTGTAAAAAGTTGGCGGCTACCCGATTCGCAAGTCGGGCTTCCGTGCGGTTTGTCGATTTCCAGCGAAGGGAATTTGTTGGTCGCGGACACACATTACTTTCGAGTCCTGACGTATACGCCGGACGGGACGCTTTTGCCCGAACGGACAATCGGTGGACAGCGCGGGCTAGAGCCTGGACAATTCGGTTTCGTTACCGACATCGCGCAAGACGCGGAAGGAAATTACTTCGTCTCGGAGTACGGTGATTTCGATCGGATACAGAAATTTGATCCGACCGGCAAATTTATTTTTCAGTGGGGAAGTCACGGCAGTCAGCCCGGACAATTTTTGCGTCCACAGAGTCTCGCGTTTGATAGGACTGGGCGGCTTTGGGTTGCCGACGCCTGTAATCACCGTGTCCAAGTCTTCGATGTCAGCGGCTCGGCGCCAACACTCGAGAAAATTCTTGGTAGCGAGGGAACGGAGCTTGGCAAGCTCAGCTATCCGTACAGCATCGCATTTGATCGCGACGGCAATCTTTACCTTTGCGAAATGGGCAATCATCGAATTCAGCACTGGCGGCCCGACGGGAGCGTGATCGGCAGTTGGGGCTCATGTGGAAAAAAGCAAGGCGAACTCAATCAACCGTGGTCGATCGCATTGGATTCTCGCGGCGAAATTCACGTTCTCGATACGCACAACCATCGAGTGCAACGAGTGAAGTTCTAGTTTTTACGCGAACTTCTAGAAATCGTCGAGTTCTGACTTTTCTCGCGGCGTTGGCATGCTGAGCCTAGGAAATATCCGAGCACAAGCCAAATCACGCTGACATTTAGCATTCCGAGCGCGATCAGTGGGAGCGCCAATCCCATTTTCGACAACGCGCTGTTAACATTTGCAGCCGCGACATCGCTGGCCCGGAAAACAACGGTGTCGATAAAACCTTTCGATTTGTATTTGTCCTCGCGTGGGACGACGGTAAACAACAAATGCTGCGCCGGAACTAAAATGCCGTAGCTGACAATCTGCTGCCAAGCGTGCGCGCTGGCGAGGGTCGGAAGAGTCGGCGCGAAATACAACCAACCAAAAATCGCCGCAAAAACAACGCAAGGAATCATTATCGTAAAAGCGATGCCGGCGAGCCGAATCAACACGCCGACAACGAACCCCTGCAAGATGAAACTTCCGGTTTGAGAATACGAAGAGATTTGCGAAAACAAAATCGCGCGGGCTTGGGCGTCAATCCCTGCAGCATGAACTTGCGACTGAAGCTCGTTGTAGATAAATGTCGCGGCGAATTTCCCAAGAACGACGAACCCACAAATACCCAGCAAATACGGAGACGAAAATACTCGCAACAACCCGGCATAAAAGCTGCCGCCAGTACCATTGTCAGATTCTGTTTTGTTGTCAGAGCGACGGGCGGATTGCGACGAGATCACGCCCCAGCCCGCGACCACTGCCAGTTCGAGCGCGACGATTGCGACGAGCATGAGTTGGCGCGGGTCCACGGACCGCGCGAGTTGGTTTGCGAGAATCGAACCGGAGATGGCACCGATACTTCCTGCGGCAGCCATCGTTCCGAACCAGCGCTTTGCATCGGACTGCGTGAAAAGGTCAGCCATCGCGCTCCAGAAGAGTGCGACGATGTATAAATTGAAGACGCTTACCCAGACGAAGAAGATGCCGATGATCAAATCGGAGCAGCGATCGAGGTCGGGAATTCCAAACCAAAAACAGGCCAGGCAAAGTGCAAAGAATTGATGCACGAAAAGCAACAACTTCTGTCGGGAACAGCGGCTTATCAAAAACGAATATATTCCCAGGGCAACCAATGTTGCCAAAAACGTCGCCAAGTACAGCAATCCCATCTTTTCCGCAAGGTTTGTCCCCAATGCATCGCGTAGCGGTTTCAAACAGTAATAGGAAAAGAGAACTAGGAAGAACCAAAGCCAACTCAATAGGAGCGGCTTGCGTTGGCGCTGGAAATCATCCCAAACAGAATGCCGATCCTCCATATCGCGGGGTTCCTCATCGACAGATGGTCAACGGCTGGGGCTTGCACTGTCGGCTTTTTCGTCTGTTGCCATCTGTTTGCGAAAAAACTCGTTGGCTTGATCGACGATCTTCAATTGCGAGAACGCCTCGATGTGTCCGCAGCCGGGTAACTCCGTGACTTCGCAAGAAACCGAATGATTTTCAAGCGCCGCCGCCATGCGCGTTGAACAGCCGGTAGGAACGATCCTATCGTCCTTTCCGTAAAACAGAAAAAACGGAGGAGACGCGGCGGAAACGTGACAAATCGGCGCTGCTCGCTTGTAAATCTCGGCGTCCTCCGCTTTCGTAACGCTCAACCAGTATTTCAACGACGTCGATTTTTCATGCACCCAATCAAAATCGCAAGGTGCGCCGCCCGCGACAACAGCTTTCAATGTTGGGCAAGTCTGCGTCTTAGAACTTAACTCTTGTTCGGCGAACCAATCTTTTTCTGTCGTCGTCGCCATGAGCGAGATCAAGTGTCCTCCGGCCGAATAGCCGAACCCGAACACGTTTTCCAAGTCAATTTGGTACGTCTCGGCTTGATCGCGCATAAATTGAAGCGCCTCAAAACCGTCTCGGACTTGAGCGGGAAACGGAAATTCTGGAGCGTGACGATAGTTGATGCAGACAACGACAAAACCATATTCGCAAAACTTGAAGGCATGACGCAACATGTGAAGTTTCGTGCCACTGCGCCATGCTCCTCCGTGAATCGCTAATATCGCGGGAAACGGTCCTTCGCCGTTGGGGACATAGATATCGCACTTGAGCTCGTAATTCTCGCCGCGACTATAGACCACGCTGCCGTGTTTGACGCCATCCAAAAAACCAAGGTACGAACCATCGGGCGCGGCAGTCGAATTCGCTTGCTGAGCACAAGTTCGACTGGCGGTGAAAAACGGACAGGCCAGCGAGCAAACGATCGTCGCACAAATAATTCGGAACGCTTTGGTCATGGGCAACCTGGCACAGGTTATCTATAATGAAACAAGTTTCAAATTAGCCAACGGAGACATTTTAGCGTGAGCGAATCGTTTTCCAAAATCCCTGACGCCATCGAAGCGATTCGCCGCGGCGAAATCGTTATCGTCGTCGACGACGAAGAACGCGAAAATGAGGGCGATTTCATCTGCGCGGCTGAGCTTGCGACTCCGGAACGAATTAATTTAGTTCTCAGCGGACGCGGCGATTTCTGTATGCCGATCTTGCCGGAGGCTTGCCAACGCTTGCAAGTAACGCCCCTTGTCGAGAATAACAACTCGCCGCTACGCACGGCATTTATGACGCCGCTCGATCACAAGTCCGCCAAAACTGGAATCACTGCCGAGGAGCGCGCGGTCTGCGTGCGTGCGATCGCTGACCCGAATAGCCGACCCGACGATTTCGTTCGGCCTGGACACGTCCATTTATTGCTGGCCAAGGAAGGTGGCGTACTACGCCGTGCTGGTCACACCGAAGCGGCCGTTGACTTGGCGCGTTTGGCGGGACTTCAACCGGCGGGCGTGCTTTGCGAAATTCTCGACGAGCAGGGCGATCGAGCGACCCGCGATTATTTG
Organism: Planctomycetota bacterium; assembly: GCA_031409895.1. Classification (GTDB taxonomy): domain Bacteria; phylum Planctomycetota; class Planctomycetia; order Pirellulales; family Pirellulaceae; genus JANMEB01. The sequence goes on along the minus strand of JANNYC010000025.1, from coordinate 18,254 downwards.
CGAACGGTCGCGCGGCGACACGGGCTTCACATTATCACAATCGAGGACTTGATAGCACATCGCCGCATGCACGAGCAGTTGGTTTCAGTCAGCGCGTCGGCGGAATTGCCAACTCGCTACGGTCGATTTCGCGTCATGGCGTTCGACGTAAAGTACGAGACGCAGCAGCCTGTGGCGCTTGCGATGGGCGAACTGAGCGGCACGGAGCCCCCGTTGGTTCGTATGCACTCAAGTTGTTTTACGGGCGATTTGATTGGGTCCTTGCGATGCGATTGCGGCGATCAATTGCACATGGCGATGGAGATGATCGCTCGCGAAGGTCGTGGCGTGCTGGTGTACTTGCCGCAGGAGGGGCGCGGGATCGGTTTGCGCGAAAAAATTAAAGCCTATCAATTGCAAGATCAAGGGCTCGACACGGTCGAAGCGAATCAGGCGCTGGGCCACAAGGCCGACGTGCGCGACTATGGAGTTGGCATTCAAGTCCTCAAAGCGTTGGGATTGACCACCATTCGGCTGTTGACGAACAACCCCAAGAAAACTGCTGCGTTTAATTTGCGCGGATTCGGTTTGAACGTCGTCGATCAAATTCCGATTTTGCCGCAAGTCCACGAACACAACGTGCATTACCTGAACACGAAGCGCGAAAAGCTGGGCCATCTAATTCCGAACGAACTTTTCGGCCGCCCCTCGCCGTAACGTCGCCGGTAGAAGTCGATTGCAGACCAAGTTCTTTTCATTCGCAAGCTCTGGCCACTTTCTCGTTCCCAAGCTCCGGCTTGGGAACGCCTGGTTTTCGAAGCTCCCGCTTCGTCTTTGAGGAACTCGTGGCGCAGCGAAGCAGGAGCTTCGCCGACGTGCGTTCCCAAGCAGGAGCTTGGGAACGAGGGAATGATCATGTTCCCTCTCCCTGTAATCGGGGAGAGGGTTAGAGCGAATCTCAACTTCGTGCGATCAATTGATCTTGTACCAGCGACGGCCTTTTATTTTTTTGCGGCGGGGCGGGTCGTCAAAATCCTCGTCTCGTGCCGCTTGGTTCGGAACAGCGTCTGCCTCGTTTTCCGATCCGTCGCCTAGCAATCTGTCGGGCGGGTTATTTAACTCGTCTATGTTCTTCGGCCGCGGCGTTTGCGCTTCGGGAATGAAATCGAATTGTGTGGCAACATCGTTTTCCTGGGCAATTTCGTCCGGATCACCATCACCCTCCAGCTTCGGTTGGCCTTGTTGTGCAACGTCCGCTTGAGCTACTGGGTCTTCGGGGAAAGGACTCGGGCGAGTGACGCGTACTTCGGTCGCGAACGACATTCCGTTGCGCGGAGGAAGGCACCGCACGACGATGGAATCGCCGGGTCTAGCTAATTTGAGATCTGCAAAGTTAAACTTGACACGGGTTTTTTCGGTATCGATTAGAAACACGAACCGGTCAGATTTTTGGCCCTCCCGGACTATCACGGCTAGTTGACTCTTGTCCAAGTCAACGCGTTCGACGCGCGACATGAATCGATAAAACGAGTTGCCGGTTGCCGCATCAATCTCAGCGATCAGTTGCTTTGAGGTCTCGGTCTTCGAATTACTGGCAATTACTTCCAATTCCTCGATCGGCACGATGGAGTTATTGTTCTTGTCTTGTTCGGCCTCGAATTTGACGAGCATTTTCGGCTTGAGGAACGAGACGTTGTCTATTCCCTGTACTGAGACTGACGTGCCGTGGCCATCCGGCATTTCCGGCAAGATTTCGTTGGGCTTCGACATTCGAAACGATTTCACGCCGTCTGCCGTCGAGATTTCGACCGTTCCGCTCTTTGCTTGTAAAAACGTCCCTTCGTAGCTGTCGAATTGAGCCTCAACGGATGGAACGATTGCTGCGCCCACGACGACGAAAGTCAGCACGCCAATCGCCTTCGACAGAACTTGATTTGAGTAAAGGATCATCATAAAGCCGCCGTTTCAAATCGAAGATATCGATCTTGCCCCGCGGAACCAATTCTATTGTAATCGCAGCAAAGTTGAAGTCCGACAGCGCGCAATGCAAGATTAGCGTCTTTATTTTGACGATCCGACGACGAAAAAAGGGTGACCGAGACCACCCTTTGCAATTTCGCTTGACTCAATCCGCGTGAGTCTTATCGCCAATATGGTTGCGTCGGATGAACCCGATACGATTGATAAACCGGGTGTGAATCGTGATGGTAAACGTGAGGGTCGTAGATGTGATGATCGTGTACGATGACTGTCGCAGGCGTTTCAATGATCGTCCTGGGTTGCGTCGATGGCAAGCCAATGGGCGCACGTTGCATCGTTGCAATTACAGCTTCGCTAACTCCTTGCTGGTGCATGGCAATGATGTCGTGAACCTCCAGCTTGCGTTCGATGCCGTTGGCTTGAACGTGATTCAAGATTACGCCGTCGCCGACGCCGCTATTGGCCATTTGAATGACGTCCGCAATCGAAGCGCAACGACGCACGGGTTGAGCTTGAATGACTTGTCGTTGTTGATAGATTTGTTTGCGATAGCAATTTTCGCGAGCTATTTGTTGATCTTGCGCGTCGCCCAACAGGCCTCCGGCAATTGCACCAACTACGCCGCCGATAGCGATTCCTTCGGGTGTTTCATCGTTCTGATGACCGACGATGCCGCCAATGACAGCTCCTGCAACTGCACCAGCGGTTGCCCCGTCGCGAGCGCGACTTTGCGCGGCAGCTCGCGTGCACAACGCGCTGCCCATGACGAAAATTAAACAAACAGTCAGAAATCGACTCATTCCATTGCCTCGGCGATTAAAGTAGATGCGAAGTTCTACCTAGCAATATCGGCATTAAGCCCAAGGCCATTTGAATCGAACGCCGACAGTCGTAAATCTGATCAAAATGCACGAAAGCAATCACGCTAGCGAATCATGCTAGACAAGCGTTTTTTCGTAGGTCTGCAACATTATCCCGCATTTCCCAGATGGCATCATTCGCTCTGGTACGCGAATTGCGAGATGCCCGCAAAAAACAATGGTATTTTGCGTTTGGAGCCCACAAGACAAGGCACGAGGAACCAAACAACCGCGATTAACAGTTCGCGGGCGGTTGTCACGTGCAAAGTTCTGGCCACGGCGGTACACTCCAATTGGTCTTGCCAAGTTACCGGGCCCCTTCCGAACACCCCGCATGTCCGATGTCACGAGAATCCTGTCGCAAATTGAATCCGGGGATACATCGGCGGCCGAGCATCTCATGCCGCTGGTTTACGACGAGTTGCGGAAGTTGGCCGCAGTAAAGCTTGCGCAGGAGAAGCCGGGGCAAACGCTGCAAGCAACGGCGCTTGTGCACGAGGCCTATTTGCGGTTGGTGGGAAGTGAAACTCAGCGGACCTACCGTGACCGCAGCCACTTCTTTGCTTCGGCCGCTACCGCAATGCGACGAATCCTTGTCGATCATGCTCGTGCAAGAAAGTCAGACAAACGGGGTGGCGACCGACAAAGGCAACCGCTCGAGGATGTCGCAGCCCCGTTGCCCGATGACGAGTTGCTGGCCCTGCACGAGGCTCTCGACGAACTGGCAGTCGAAGACCCTCTAAAGGCGCAGCTCGTCGAGCTGCGATACTTTGCGGGGCTCACTGGGAATCAAGTAGCGGACGTTCTGGGGATTTCTACCAGCACGGCGGATCGTCACTGGGTCTTTGCCAGGGCCTGGCTTCAAACCAAGGTTCGCGGACTCACCTGAGCCGAAGTTTTTTGGAAATTCCTTGGTGCTGACGGTCTCGATTTCTCGCTTATCAATTGTAAGGGCCCTTCTGGACCCGGAGAGAATATATGAGAGACGAACAACTTTTCCACCAGGTCTTGGAGCTGGCCGCGGATCAGCGCGCAGCCTTTCTCCATGCTGCTTGCAAGGGCGACTTGGAATTGCGCGAACGTGTGGAAGTTCTCCTCAAGGCGCAGTCAAACCCAGGCAGCTTTCTTCAGTCGCCAGCGTTCGGCCTTTGCCATTCACCCACAGTCGACCAACCTCCCATCGAGCGCCCTGGCACGCAAATCGGACGGTACAAACTGCTGCAGCAGATCGGCGAAGGGGGCATGGGCACGGTCTTCATGGCTGAACAGCACGAGCCGGTCAAACGGCGAGTGGCGCTCAAGGTCATTAAGCTCGGCATGGATACACGGCAGGTAATCGCCCGGTTTGAGGCGGAGCGGCAGGCGCTGACGCTGATGGACCATCCGAATATCGCCAAGGTTCTGGACGCGGGAGCGACAGATTCCGGCCGGCCGTATTTCGTGATGGAGCTGGTCAAGGGGCAGCCGATCACCCAATACTGTGACGAGCACCGTCTCACCCCACGCCAACGGCTGGAGCTGTTGATTCCCGTGTGTCAGGCGATTCAACATGCCCATCAAAAGGGAATCATCCACCGCGACATAAAGCCGACGAACATCCTCGTCGCCGAATACGACGAGCAGCCGGTTCCCAAGGTGATCGACTTCGGAGTCGCCAAGGCTACTAGCCAGACGCTGACCGAGAAGACCATGTTCACCGGTCTGGGCCAGATCGTAGGGACGCTGGAGTACATGAGTCCCGAGCAGGCCAAGGTCAACCAGCTCGACATTGACACCCGCAGCGACATCTATTCGCTCGGCGTACTGCTCTATGAGCTGCTCACCGGCAGTACGCCGCTGACCCACATGCGGATGAATAAGACAGCGTATGCAGAGATTCTCCGCATGATCAAGGAAGAGGAGCCACCCCGTCCAAGCGCGCGACTGAGCGACTCGGGCGAGGCCCTGGCCTCGATATCGGCCCAGCGCAAGATGGAACCGGCCCATCTTAAGAAGCTGGTCCGCGGCGAGCTTGACTGGATCGTGATGAAGACACTGGAGAAGGACCGCAATCGCCGCTACGAGACGGCCAACAGCCTTGCAGCAGACCTGCAGCGTTACTTGGCGGACGAGCCGGTACAGGCCTGCCCGCCGTCGGCGGCTTACAGTTTGCGGAAGTTCGTTCGGCGTCATCGATCAGCCTTGCTCGTAACAGCTGGCTTGGCCGTGATGGCGGCGGTCCTTACGTCAGGCGCCTCGTTGTATCTTCGAACGGCTCGTGAGGCAGAAGAGGGACGTCGGGAATCCGAACACGCCCAAAACATCACCGAAGCTCACGAGAAGATTCCGCTGATCCAGGCTGCGATGCGCCAACTACAATACGAGAAGGCTTTCGATCTTCTGAAGGAAATCGAACCGCTCATCCCTGACCATCCGAGCCTCCCAGAGCTGGGGGAACTGTGTTCGCAGACTTGTTCACTTTCAAGTACTCCCGCGCACGTAGATGTTTGGGTCCGGCCGTATGATCAGCCAAACGCTTCCTGGAGTCATGTGGTGCAGACATTAGACCGCCCCGTGGCGGCCCGTATCCCGCGAGGTGAATACCTTTGGCGGGCCACGAGATCTGGCTATCACGAGGTCACAGGCATGCGCCCTCCGCAAATGGCTCACTTCGCGCTGGATCGGGAGGGGGACATACCCAACGACATGGTTCGCGTCGCCAAGGGACGTCCGAATCGGCCCGGGATGGCCTTATCGAATGTGTTCCAGTCCGTCGAGTTGCCTGAGTTTCTGGTCGACCGTTATGAGGTTTCCAATTTTCAGTACGATCAATTTGTTAGGGCCGGCGGTTACGACACGCCAGAGTACTGGCTTGAGTTGCCGTTCGTCGGACGTGACGGTAAGTCTAAATCGAAGAAGAGCGTGATGCCATTGTTGGTGGACGAGACGGGCCGTCCGGGCCCAGCCACTTGGCGGGCCGGCAGCTTTCAACCGGGCGAAGAGGATCACCCCGTGCGCGGCGTGAGCTGGTACGAGGCCATGGCCTTTGCGAGGTTCGCCGGCAAGAGCCTACCGACAATCTACCACTGGACGCAGGCCAGTCAGGTTGAATTGTCCGTCGTACTGGCAGGTAACGAATTCATCACCCGATCCAACTTCGGCCGCGAAGTGAAATCCGTGAGGGCGTTGGGGGACGAAGGCCTCCATGGAACCATTGGCACGATAGGCAACGTCAAGGAATGGTGTTTTAACGACACCACCGACGGCAAACGATTCATCTTGGGCGGCGCGTGTGGAGAACCGATTTATGTGCCGCTGACTCTCGATAGTAATCACCCACTCCAGCGGGACGAGTTCAATGGGTTTCGATGTGTGAAATTCATTAACAATGAAAAGGGGCCTGAGGCCGCCTGGGAGCAGGGCAAGAGCATTCCGTGGCCCATTCCCCCGAAACGAGAGGAACTCATGGACGCCGCCACGTTCCGTCTTGTAATTCAGGACCGATTCGTTTATGACCGCAGCACGCCGCTCGACGTGGCCTCCGAGCAGATCGACGAGGGCGAATGGATTCACGTCACTGCGCAGATAAACACTGCATACAGAGACGCCAAGGGCCGATGGGAACGCATGGCGGTCCATCTCTACCTGCCCAAGGGAATTGACTCGCGCCAGGGCTATCAGGCAGTTCTGTACTCTCCGGGCGGGGATGCACAAATGCTACCGCGAATCCGGCCTATCTCCGAGGAATACGGCCTGGATGCGATCGTCCGCGGCGGCCGGGCCGTTGTGTGCCCGATCTACCAGGGCTCGTATGAACGCCGTTATAAGTCGCACAATGTCGATGCGAAGACGAAGGAGGAACGTCGCCTCTGTTTCGGCCAAGACATGATGCGCGCCATCGACTACCTTGAACAACGTGGCGACATCAGCATGGATCAACTCGGTTACTACGGTTTTAGCTTCGGCGCCGAGTGGGCTGGCAGCCTCGCGGCAGTCGAACCGCGCCTGCGGGCAGTCGTGTTCGAGGCCGGCGGGTTGCTCAATACCCCATCGCTTCGAAAGGAACGACAACTCCTCGAAACAAGGCACTATTTGCCACACATCCAAGTTCCTGTGCTGATGCTCAACGGTGAAGAGGATCCCATCTACCCCGTCAAGGAATCCCAAGATCCGATGTTCAATTTACTCGGGAGTCCGATCAAGGAACATTACGTCCACCCAAACGGCAACCACATGCTTCCCCCGTCAGTCAAGTTCGAAAAAATCCAGACGTGGTTTGACCAGCATCTCGGAACGCCGCAAAAAGCTACTTCAACGCGGTGAACACAAGCGAGCAGAAGTGGGAAACCAGCGAAACGAAGCGGCAAGTAAGGGTGTGCCTTCAGTCAACGACCTCACCGGCCCCGGCGCTCGGTCTGAGTGCCCGGGGGCAATCGACTGTTCAGCCTCAGGCTTGCTTCTCACGATTGAGGTCGTGGAAAAATTGGCAGTTGACACAATTTTAGTCGCTCAATCACCCCAACGTGGCCCTGACGCAGGAGTTGCTCGCCGCCGTGCGCGGCACAGTGTCCAAGGACAGCCCGCAACTGGCCGAGTCACTCGACGCTTTCTGCATCAATCTGCTCACGCTCAAGGCGTGGGATGAGGCCGAGCCGCTGCTGCTCGATGGTTACCGTGGAAGAGTGAAGGAACGCGAGGCCACCATCGCGCCAAACGCCAAAATGCTCCGCATCCCCGAAGCCCTCGAACGTCTCGTGCGGCTCTACGAGGCCAAGGGCAATGAACCCGAAGCCGCGGCGTGGCGGACCAAGCTCGAAGCCGCACGGTCGGAATAGGCCAAGTGCCGCGATGCGAACGCCAAGTAACCGAACTCCAGCGAGTCATTATTGGGCGTTACTGCACAGCGTCAGCTGCCTGTGCGGCCAACATCTTTGCATAGATCCCGGTTTATGGTTCAGCAAGGCTAATCGTCATTGGGACTTTGCCAGGGCTTGGCTGCAAACTTTGGCTCGCGGAATTACCTGAGCCAAAGTTTCTTGGAAATTCCTTGGTGCTGACGGTCTCGATTTCTCGCTTATCTCTTGTGAGGGCGACTTCGAATTGCGCGAGCGCGTGGAATCTCGTTTGCGGCCTCAGGCAAACCCCAGTACCCGCTTGTAGCGAGTATCGCGTCCCCGGCGCTCGGTTTGCGCTCCGGGACGATGTTCGGCAGTTGCATCGCAGACCAACCTCGAAAGGGAGAATTAACCATGTCATTCAACAGTTTGCTACACAACTTCCGATCCGCCCTCGCACCGAGCCGGGGCCAACGCAATCACAGGCGATCCGCCGCAAGCGGACTTCAAACCGAGTCGCATGGGCTACACGTCGAAGCACTGGAGAACCGCAGCATGCTCAGTGCCGTGGCGCTCGGAGACTTTAACAACGACGGTCTCATGGACATGGCGGCGCTCACCAACTCCACAACCATCACCGTAAGCTTGGCCAAACCGGATGGCAGTTACATCGTGTCCGCGACCCTCACTGCCCCGAAGGCGCTGCCGATGGGAGGCTTCAATGTGGGCGATTACAACGGCGATGGCAATTTGGATATCAGAGGCGGCGGCAGTACAAGCACACGCTTTTACGGCCACACATGGCTTGGCAACGGTGACGGCACCTTTGGCGATCGGGATACCCAGAAAGGAGGCCACTTCAGGCCCGGCTGGTAAACTACATCGGCTCCAAGGCTCAGCCCACTGTAATGGATGGCACGCGCCTCCGCTGAGTCGTTGGCGCACAACAATCTCGTGGAAAACGGCCGACGAGGCACTACCGCTAAGCAAAGTCCTGATCGGTCACACGAGACCCGCAATGTTTGCGGGACGCAGGTTTCTCTTCATCTTTTACTTCGGAGGTCTTCAATGTGTTTTTCTTTCCGCAAAATCCTCATCCATGCGGCTGTGGTACTGATCACAACCGCAGTTGCGTCAGCGTCCAGAGCGGATGGCCTCATCGACGCCAGCACGGTGATCGCGATTCCGCACGGATCGTTCAATGGAGTCCCGTACACACGGTATGAGGCGATGTTCGAAGGCGTCACTGCCAACGGGCGACCTTACCGAGTGCCTTGCCAGATCATCGCCCCGACGGACCCCCAATCTGGGCGCGGTCTGCTCCTGTTTGATTGGCTCGTCCCGAGCACAATCCCTACTGCGGTTGGGCAGGAGCAGGCGGACGCGCGGTACACCCTGACCGACGAATTTCTCTTCGGCCGAGGAATGTCCTATGCGACCGTCCGGTGTGACCCGGCGGGTATCGGGACCAGTTCTCCGTTCCCTGACCCATCAAGACCGTGGTCGGATGGACTGTTGGATACTTCTACGGAGTTCATTACATCAGCCGGCGACGAATTCGACATCGTGGTGGATTATGTGAACGCGCTGCGGACAGATCCAGTCGCTCTCGAGAGTCTAGGCAATATCAACCGGACGGCGGCGTTCGGCTATTCAGCCTCGGGATACAGACTCCGCGGGCTGTTGCGGATCAACAAGGGTAAAGGCCTGTTTAATTTCTCGCTCGTTGGCGGAACCGGCAACGGATACTACCATCCGTCGGGGAATAAAATCGGTAATTCATACTCGGAAACAGCGCCGCTGGCCGGGGCGGGGTTGGAAATTGATTTCCAAACTGAGACCGACGTCTTTGCTCTGGGTGCCCACAAGACTAGGCACGAGGAGTCGAACTATCGCGATTACCAGTTTGCGGGCGCTTCGCACATCCGGGACATCGATGTAGAAAAATTTGGTCTTGCGGACCCGGAGACAGCCAACCCTGCGGAATGGACCCCGTTCATCCGGGCGCTTTTCGTTGCCGGTGACAAGTGGTGCGACGGGATCCTGCCGCCGAAGAGCATCTGGCTCGGCGCTCCCAACGACCCGACGATCGTTCGCGACGCCAAAGGGAATGCCTTGGTCCGCTTTGTCGGACGGCAGCCTGTGAACACGACCGCCTTCCGGTTGCCGGAAGTCGCCGTCGGCGAGAACCAATACATCCCATACGCCCCGTCGTACGACGACGGTTCGTTGCTTGGCGCCTTCCGTGCGATCGCGGGTGGACGTGTCGATCTCACCGATAGCTTCACCGACCACTCCGCGTATGTGAGGGACGTGAGGTCGAACGCTCGGGGGCTGCAGACTCTCCGTTACCTACTGAAATCGGATGCCGACGCGATCATTCAGCGAGCGATCGATTCTGATATCGGGCGGTAGGCGATAGGCCGCAGGTTGCAACCGCACGGTTGGCCCGCTCGGCCTTCGTAACCGTCGGGGCCAGGGAAACTTAGCCAGGAACGGTACTCGGTGCTTTGCTCTTTCGATTTTCTCAAGTCCAAACAAAGGATGTAAATTTAGAGCGACGCCAATTTTTATGCAGGTTCGATGGTCCTGCTTGAAGACCAAAACAACGTCGCAATTGTCCGCCACGTTAGAACATGAATCGCTAGTTTTAATCGTGTTGGACTGACGGATCCATTGACTCAAATTCTTCGCGTGCATTTGCGTCTATTGGAAAATATTCTTCGACGACTTGCAGAAATTCGGCGGGGGTAGTGACTCGGTTGATGTAGCTGCGGAAATAACGCGCGCCGCGACGGCCTTGGGCGTAGCAGCAAGCGTATTTACGCATCAAATACGTCCCTCGCTCGGGGCCAAAACGCTTGACGACTAAATCGAAATGGTGCATCAAGATCGCGCGCTGTTGCGCAAGGCTTGGCTCAGGCGGGATCGGCTCGCCGCGCAATGCTGCACAGGCTTGCGCGAATAACCACGGTCGGCCGAGCGAAGCCCGGGCGATCATCACCGCGTCGATGTCGTAACGCCGAAAAGCGTCGACGACTCGTTCCGCCGAGTCGAGGTCGCCGTTGCCAATCAGCGGAATCGATTTTAAATGCGACTTGATCCGAGAAATGTTGTCCCAGTCGGCGCTTCCCGTAAACATATCTTGCGCGGTTCGACCGTGAACGGTCAGAGCTTTGGCCCCGGCTCCCTCGACGACTTGGGCAATGTCGATCGCGTTGATGCAATCGCGCGTGCAGCCCAACCGAATCTTTGCGGTGACCGGAACGGGATGACAAGCCTTTACGACGCGCTCGATGATTTCGCCAACTCGCTGAGGATCCCGCAACAAGTACGACCCGCTGTGGGCCTTGGTGGTAACTTGCCGAACGGGGCAGCCGAAATTTATGTCCACCACGCTGACTTGGTAGTCGCGTGCCAAACGCTCGCCGACCATCGCAAGGGTTTCTGGATCGTTGTCCCAAATCTGAACGGCCAGCGGACGAGCTTCGGTTCGTATTCCCCACAAGCGATCGGGGTGTTCGGCGGCGTTTTGGTCCATCCACACGAAGCTCCGGGCGCTGATCATTTCGGTCGCTTGCAGCCCCGCCCCGCCGAATTCGCGTACAATTTGCCGGAAAGCATAATTCGTAAAGCCCGCCATCGGAGCTTGCAGAATGGGCGGATCGACGCAGACCGGGCCGATGTAAATCGGTTTGATCTTCGGAAGCACGTAGCGCGTCGGTGTAGAAATTTCGGCAATGGCCATGCAATCATCTTGAGAGACAAACGCCTGTGCGCCAAGATCAGCCATCATCGAAAATCGTGGGGCACGTTTCCAACGTGCCTGTATTGACCAAAGAATCGCACGTTGAAAACGTGCGCCACGAACTAGCCAAGTCCGCTGCAAGGCCTTTTGTGCTTCTCAAGCACGATTTGCCCGAAGGTTCGGCCATCGACTCACATTGGGATTTGATGATCCAAGACGGCGACCATTTGGCGACCTGGCGGCTCAAGTTCGACTTATTCCAAACCGCGCAACAAACCGCCGAACGAATCGACAATCACCGCTTGACATATCTAACCTTCGAAGGCCCAATCTCCAACAATCGAGGGACCGTCCGCCGAGCTGTTCGAGGCGAATTCCGAGTTTACACATGGACCGACGCCAACATTTCTGGCGAACTGCACGGCCAAGCCAATGTCATCGAAATCTATTTGACGCGTACCGGAAAGTCCTCCCATTGGCTACTCGACAAATCCCTTTTCTCCAAATCTTCACCCAACGCTTGACAAAAACATCTAAGGTTCGTTGCGGCTGTGCCAATAATTTGGCCGTCGTTTGGCATGGGCGATCGCGACAATCAAAATCTGATCTTCCAGTTGCCGAAATATGATTCGAAAAGGAAATTTTCTTACCGGGCATTCGCGATGGACGCGATCAACGTGTGAAAGAATATGAGGATCATGAGCAATTCGAATCAATGCCGCGTCAATCGCGTTGGCAAATCGTTCCGCCGCGACAACACTACGTTCGGCGTACCATTCGAACGAATCTTCAAAATCGCGTTGGGCAGCGGGAAGGTAATTAATAGGTAACATTAATTCGTTTTGCGCGCAAGTCGGCGGAAAGCACTAGCCCTGATTTCCTCCCAAGGCACTGTCACGACAGACCCAGAGTCATATTCAGCAGACCGCTTTTCTATTTCAGCCAACCACTCTTCAGAAAGTTGAGGCAGCGAATCTTCCGGAATTGTTTCCCATAACGCCTCGATAAACTGAATCCGGTCAGCAACCGGCAATCGGGCGGCGTCCGCAAGCAAAGATTCGACGTTCGTCATAGTAACAAATTCCTCAATTTACATTGTAGCAGGCCAAACGCCGCCGACCAACCAGCCGCCAAATTGATCGCGGTGTCGTTGTAATTCCTCCAGCTCGAGGACGTCGGCTTAGACAAGCTTGTTGCGAGCGCGGGCTCCCCCGCATCACTCAATCTAAGATTGCACCACTTGCGGCAAGTTTTTTTCGTTGGGACTTGTCGAGTTTCGCGTCACGCAAGTCGACGAGATAGAAATCGGTGCCTTCGATTTTCGCGTCGCGCAAGTCGCACCCTCGCAAGTTTGCTTTGCGAATTTCTTCTGGCTTTCGAAAATGCCGATCGTCGTAATCGTCCGTATAAAAACCGGTTCGCGTCCCATGCGACGGATATGGGCTATCGACCAAACCGCAGCGAGTCGAGCCATAATGGAAATCGCAGTTTCGCAAGTCGGCACCGCTTAAATTGCATGCCTCCCAATCAATCTCGGCCATTCGAGCGCCGTTCAACTGGGCTTTTTGGAGATTCGCGCCCCGCATGCGTGAACCGCTGAACAGAGCCTTGCGGCAATAAGCGTTGCCTAGGTCAATCGAAAGGAGGTCGGTGTCCTCAAGGTTCGACTCGTCAAACCGAGCATGAACGCAATTCGTCTCAAAGAAAATTGTCGAGCGCAGGTCGCATTGGCTAAAATCGGCTCCCATGCAATTAGCAAACGAGAAATCGGTTCGCTCAAGGATCGCCATACAAAACGTGGCCCGTCGAAGGTCACTGCGTACGAACGACGCGTCAATCAAAATCGCGTGATCAAAATCGCCCGACGTCAGCGTCGCTTCATCCAAGTTTGCATTTCGCAGCAATGCGTGCCGCCAAACTGCTTCGTTGGTAATGACACCGGTCAAAATGCAATTGGAAAAGCTGCCGTGGTTTGCATTGACCTTGTATAGCACTGCGCCAGTCAAGTCCGAGTCGGCAAAGTCAGCTCCATTCAAATTGCTCTGGCGAAGGTTTGCTTCTCGAAACTGGCTGTTTCGGAAACTCGCCATGTTCAAATTGCACTCGAGTAATCGGCTGCCATTCCAACGTGCGCCGTCCAAATGTGCCTTGGCAAACGAACACTTAGAGAGGTTTGCCGGTTTCCAATTGGGGTCACACGCCAAAAGCAACGAAGCCGCACCTCCAACCGAATAGCTTTTTGCACAAGTTTTGCGCACTAACGTCATGACCGGTGCCGAATTCTCGATTCGCCGGGCACAAATCGAAAGAGCCTTCGGAGGTAGTTGAAGCGACAATGCCGACTCATCCAAGTTATGTAGACGTTTCGCCATTTCCTTTCCAATCAACTGGTCGCGAATTTCCTGATGTTGCAAAAGGCGTATCGCCTTTCCACCAGCAATAAATTCTGACGTAGTTGACAATACGTCTTTGAGGGGTCGATTCATAAGCAAGTCAAAAAGCACGGCTCGTACCGCCGAACCATTTAGGGATTTGGCGGCATTTGGAGTTTCACGTTTTTTGTTGTCGCATGCGTTTTCGATGTTCGACCTGAGCAAATCGAAGCCCATCTCTCCCAGCGTTTTTCCCGTCTCGCCTGCCAGCATTTGATCCAAGATGTACGACCAGACTTCCGGCGAGCCGTCGCAAAACTGAAAGGACGAATCCTCAATTCGACTCAGGACCGACTTGCACGCAGTCGGATTCCTTGCCAACAAGTATTCGATGACGTCGTCCTTGTCCCAACCGGCCAACGGCAAAACAACATCTGCTTTTACAATTTCGCGGGTTGTAATTTCAAATGCCCGAATCTCAGAGATTTCCAACCGCGTTCCGTCGTCGTCAAAAATCAAATCCGGTCTTTGACCGTACAAGTCTTGAAGAAACTTAATCGCCGTGGACTTTCCGACGCCAGAAATTCGTATCACCGCGTGATCGCGAGACGACATAATCAAGTCGATTTGGTCCGCCAGGAGAACTTTGTCTCCAGAGTCGTTAGAAAAGACTCGCGGGGAAACGACCGAAGCAGTAATCATGTTTTAGTCATTGACTCAATTCATTTGGAAGTCAGTTTCGAACATCTCTTCATTCGGTTCATTATATCGGCAACCCGAACGAATGGAACAATGTGCGTCATTCGACTCAACACCGTGAGAAATAGGGTCGCCCTATTTGGATAACAAATTCAGCGTGACGGTTTGCAGGATGCCGCCGTTGCGGTAGTAGACTAGTTCTACGGGCGTGTCGATGCGGACGGTGGTTTGGAATTCAATCTTCTTGTCGCCGCGTGTTGCATGGACGGGCATTTGACTGCGCGGTTTTAGTTGGTCACTGATTTCGGGAAAGTCAAGAATTTCTTCGCCGGTTAGACCAAGCGATTGGGCCGAAACTCCGTCGAGAAATTCTAGCGGCAAGACGCCCATGCCGACCAAGTTACTGCGATGGATTCGTTCGTAGCTCGATGCGATCACGACGCGCACTCCTAATAGGAACGGGCCTTTGGCGGCCCAGTCGCGGCTGCTGCCGGAACCGTATTCTTTGCCCGCCAAAATCACCAACGGGACTTTTTCAGTGCGATATTTTATTGCGGCGTCGTAAATCGTCATGAGTTCGCCGCTTGGAAGATGCGTGGTCCAGCCACCTTCCTTGCTGCCGGCAAGTTGATTGCGAATCCGAATGTTGGCGAACGTGCCGCGAACCATGACGCGATCATTGCCGCGGCGCGAACCATAGCTATTGAAGTCCACAGGGGCCACGCCATGCTCTTGGAGAAAGCGTCCCGCCGGGCTGTCTTTGGCGATCGAGCCAGCGGGGGAAATATGGTCGGTAGTTACCGAGTCGCCGAACACAGCTAAACAGCGCGCCGCGTGAATCGGTTGAATGGTCTTGGGATCGCTCGACAAGTTCTCCAGAAAAGGCGGGTCTTGAATGTACGTGCTCTTGGAATCCCAAGCATACAGATCGCCCGAAGCAACTTTGATTTTGTTCCATGTTTCGTTGGCGGTAAACGTGTGCGAATACTGATTGCGGAACATCTCGGGGTTGATCGACTGGCCGACGATGCGGGCAACTTCGTCGCGCGATGGCCAAAGCTCCTTGAGAAAAACAGGCTTGCCATTTTTGTCTTTGCCGATGGGTTCGGTGACGAGATCGATGTTCGTGGTTCCGGCCAACGCATACGCAACAACTAGCGGCGGGCTCGCCAAATAATTTGCTTTGACTTGGGGATTCACGCGACCTTCAAAGTTCCGGTTGCCACTGAGAACGGCGGATACGACGAGGTCGGCTTCGGTCACGGCGGCGCTGACGGCGTCAGGAAGCGGCCCGCTGTTGCCGATACAAGTCGTGCAGCCATAGCCCACGGTGTGGAAGCCAAGCTCCTGTAAATACCGAGTCAAACCGGCTTTATCGAGATAGTCTGTCACGACGCGCGAGCCAGGGGCCAAGCTCGTTTTAACGTAGGCCGGAACGGTCAAGCCACGCTCAACGGCGTTCTTCGCAAGCAGGCCGGCAGCAACCATCACATCGGGATTGCTCGTATTTGTGCAACTAGTGATTGCGGCGATGACGACGGCACCTTGGCCGATTTGAGTCGAGTGTCCGTTGTCGGCGACGGCAACCGTGCGAGCGACATCCACATCGGTCAGTGCGAAACCACGCTCGGCGATCGGAGCGCGAAGCGATTGATTGAACGAGCGTTTCATATCGCCGAGTCGGACGCGGTCTTGCGGGCGTTTCGGACCAGCCAACGACGGCTCGATGCTCGACAAATCGAGTTTGAGAGTTTTGCAAAACTTCGGCACTGGGTTTTCGACGCTGAAGAATAGACCTTGTTCTTTGTAATATCGCTCCACCAAGTCGACTTCGTTTTCGGTACGCCCCGTACGGCGCAGATATTCAAGTGTCTGGTTGTCGACTGGAAAGAAACCCATCGTCGCGCCGTATTCGGGAGCCATATTGGCGATCGTCGCGCGATCGGCCAACGGCATCTTGCTAACACCCGCGCCGAAAAATTCGACGAACTTTCCAACGACGCCTTCTTTGCGCAAGATTTGCGTGACGGTCAAAACGAGATCCGTGGCCGTTGCGTCCGCAGGAAACTCACCGACGATCTCAAACCCGACGACTTCCGGCATCAGCATGTAAATCGGTTGGCCAAGCATCGCGGCTTCGGCCTCGATACCGCCTACGCCCCAGCCCAAAACGCCGAGCCCATTGATCATGGTCGTGTGACTGTCGGTTCCAACGAGCGTATCCGGGAAGGCGATTCCGTCGCGCACAAAGACGCACTTGGCCAAAAATTCCAAATTGACTTGATGCACGATGCCGACGTTCGGTGGCACGACGCGGAAGTTCTGAAATGCTTGTTGGCCCCAACGCAAAAATTCATAGCGTTCGCGATTGCGCTTAAACTCCAGCTCGACGTTGTTCTGTAGGGCGGTTAGACTTCCAAACTGGTCGACTTGAACGCTGTGATCGATGACCAGATCGACGGGGATCAGCGGGTTGATTTTCTTTGGGTTGCCACCAAGTCGCTGCATGGCGGAGCGCATCGTCGCCAAGTCCACGATGCAGGGGACGCCGGTAAAATCTTGCAACACGACCCGCGCCGGCATGAACGGGATTTCGTCTTTGGCGACATTGGTCGCATCCCAATTGGCCAAGTTCCGAACGTCAGCCGAAGTGACCTTGAACTCGTCACAGTTTCGCAACAGCGCTTCGAGCAGAATCCGAATGGAATAGGGAAGCGTTTGCGGATTCGGGCAACCTTGTTCGGTCAATGACGCAAGGTGGAAGTAACTAACGTCTCCTTGTTTGGTTTTCAGCGGCCGTTGCGTCCGTTTTACATCCAATTTCGTCGTCGAAGTCATTTTATTTCCTGATTTTTGGGTCTCATCAGTTTCCGGCTTCGGATGCGCGGTGTCAACGGGAATGGGGCCACGCTTGTCCAAAGGTGCATCATCGGTTGCCCCGGCGAACGAGTTTTCAGTGATTCAGTTTTCAGTGATTCAGTCAGAAAAAAATCTCTTGCTGAAAACTGAACACTGAAAACTGAAAACCAGCCAAAATGAACCAGCGAGCTAACGCCCGTCGTTACGACTCACTTCACAATACGACTCACTTCACAATTTCCAGCAATTCGACTTCGAAGACGAGCGTCTGATTCGGTTCGATGTCGGGAGGTGCGCCTTCAACGCCGTAAGCCAATTCGGGCGGGATCACGAGTGACCATTTGCTGCCGGGTTTCATTCGCAAGATCGCTTCGACGACGCCGCGAATGCCGATCGCGCCGACCGCGAGCGTGGGTGCTTCTTTTTCGTCCGTCGTAGTTTCAAAAATTTTCCCAGGGACCGTCTTGCCGACGAAATGGGCTTTCACACGGTCGGTGATTTTTGGCGACGGGCCGTCCCCCGCGGCGAGGACTTCGTATTGCAAGCCGTTTTCCAATTGTTTGACACCCTCTTTCATGGAATTTTCTTTCATGAAAGCGGCACCGTCGCGCATGTTTTTGTCGGCGAGTTCCTGGAATTTCTGCTGCTGGCGTTTTTCAAGTTCGCGGCCGAAAGTCGCCATGACCGACGCAATATCTTCATCGGAAAGTATCGACGGTTTTCTAGCCGCCGCCGCGCGAATACCCGCGACGAATTGCTCGACGTCGAAGTCAACCATGCGGTCTTCGAGATCTTTCACGACATCGCGGCCCATGACGTAGCTGGCCTTTTCGACAAGGGATTCCGGCGGGTCGGTTTCATCTTGTGCGATTGCATTTTGCCAAGGGCTTAAAACAAAACAGGCGAGCAAAAAGGAGCGAATCATCAAAACCTCGTAAAGAGC
>JANNYC010000024.1:0-6124 GCA_031409895.1 Planctomycetota bacterium | reverse complement strand
TTGCAGCCAAGCGAAACGGATCCGCAGCGAATCCACTTTACGTGATCTGCCGCTCGGGCAAGCGCGGACATCAAGCGTGTGAGAAAT
Organism: Planctomycetota bacterium; assembly: GCA_031409895.1. GTDB lineage: Bacteria > Planctomycetota > Planctomycetia > Pirellulales > Pirellulaceae > JANMEB01. The sequence goes on along the minus strand of JANNYC010000024.1, from coordinate 6,037 downwards.
TGATTGCCGCCGGAATGAGAAACGTAGTCAACATCGAAGGGGGCACCGCCGCTTGGGAACAAGCCGGGTTGCCCGTGATTCGCGGCCAAAAAGCAATGTCGCTTGAACGGCAAGTTCGCATCGCTGCCGGATCGCTCGTGGTCATCGGCGCACTTCTCAGCTTTATTCATCCATATTGGATTGGGTTGTCCGCGTTCGTCGGTGCCGGCTTAGTTTTCGCCGGCCTCACGGATACGTGCGGCATGGGCATGATGCTCGCCCGAATGCCGTGGAACCAAGTTACAAAATCGTGCCCAGAAACTTCGGACGACAGCGCGGCTTGCAGTTCAGACTCTTCGAGTTCATGCCGAGGCTAGCCGCCCATTGAAAAACGAACCCGCTGCTAGAATCGGAATCAGAATTGCAGCGAACTGTGTCTCGAACCGCTAATCGGCGCAAATGAGCGCTAATCGTTTTCAAAAGAGTCGGCCTGTATTCCTGGCACTGAAAATTTTTCCCTTTTTACTCTCCCCATTAGCGTCAATGAGCGACCATTAGCGGTTCGCTTCTCCCCCCGCTCGTGCCCCGTTCGAATTTGTCTCGAATCGCTAACGGAGGCAAACGAACGCTTTTCATTTTCAAACGCGGCGACCATATTCCTTGCTCCGAAACTTTCTTGAATAATTCTCCCCATTAGCGTCAATCATCTTCCATTAGCGGTTCGCTTCTCCCCCCGCTGTCGCCAAGCTTCGTTCCACAGACGCAGGTTTGGCGATGATCACTTGAGTTGATCGCGAAGCGTGCGGCGCATGACTTTGTTGGAAGCGGTGCGCGGGAGCTGATCGATGATGATGACTTGGGAGATTTTGAACAGCGGATTCAAATGATCGCGCAGGGCGTGATTAAAGGCCTGCGACAATGCCGCGCTGGAGAGCGTTGGCTGATCCAAGACGGCAAAAATCACAAGTTGCTCGGGGCCATGCTCGTCGGCAACAGCGACCGCAGCGGTTTCTTTAACGCCGGTGACTCGGTTGCAGACTCGCTCAAGTTCCGCCGAACTGATTTTGATTCCGCCCAAGTTCATCGTGTCGTCCACGCGTCCGCCTGCCGAATAGACGCCTGGAGCGATCTGCCGAAAATGATCACCGTGCCGACGCAGCACCGGATGATCCGGCGTACTCGGTGTTTTGGCGAAATACGTTTGATGGTGATCACGGTTGAGCAATTCGTTGGACAAGCCGACCGACGGCGGGACCAGAAATAATTCGCCTTCATCGGCCGGACGATTTTCCGAATCGAGAATCGCAAAATCCAAGCCGACCGCCGGCGAGTTAAATGTAGCCGCGTGGTTCGGTTTCAAAATGGTCGACGTGATATACCCGCCGCCAATCTCCGTCCCGCCGCAGTATTCGATAATGGGGCGTATGCCGGCCAAGCTCGACAGATAGAACATGTCTTCCGGATGGGACGATTCGCCAGTCGAAGTAAAGACGCGAATGCCTTTCCAATCCAGTCCTTCCATGCACCGCGCCGCCCGCCAAGCTTTCACAATCGTCGGCACGACTCCCAACATTCGGACGCCAGCGTCTTGGACGAAGCGCCCAAACTCGGCCCCTATCGGCGCGTCTTCATACAGTCCAATCGTGCCACGGTTGATCAGTGTCGCGAAGATCAACCACGGGCCCATCATCCAACCCAGATTCGTCGGCCAAACGGCGACGTCTCCGGCCCGGAGGTCTTGGTGAATATATCCGTCCGTTGCGCATTTGAGAGCGGTGAGGTGATTCCAGACGATGGCTTTGGGATCGCCTGTCGTACCCGACGAGAACAGCACGTTCACGCAAGCTTGTGCATCAGCCGAAACTGGTTGAAACGCTGTATGGTCGTCGAGAAAATCCGCCCAAGCGTGATCTTGGCTGCGCAATTCGACTTGCAACTTTCGTCGATCAACGGGAAGCACGATGATCGGTCGTTCGGTGCTTTGGCAGACTCGTTCGTAAAGTGGGAGTGACTTGCCGGCGCGCACAAGTCGGTCGTAGGTGAAAACCGCTTTCGCCTCGGCGATTCGAAGGCGGTTAGCAATTTCTGCGGGTGCAAAGCTATCCGCAATCGAAACGACCGCGCAGCCGGCTTGGATGATGCCCAAATAAATCGGCACGCTCCAGGCGGTCATCGGTAGCACGACGGTTAAGCGATCCTTCGGTTTCCATCCCGCGCGACAAATCGAGTTGGAGACTTGATTGGTCTGCCGCTGCAGCTCTGCGTACGAAATCCGCACAATAGGCTGCCCCGGTGTTTGAATGATCAGAGCGGTTTGTTCGGCAGGCGCTTGAAAGCAACTTTTGACGATGTTCATCCGAGCGCCCGGAAACCAAACGGCGTGTTCAAGGCCGCGCGAAATGTCGAGGACGGCGGATGCAGACTTGTCGAATACGATTCCAAGTCGCCGGGCGGCTTGGCCCCAGAACTCCGCGCGATTTTGCACGGACCAGAGATGAAATTGATCAGAATCGCTTAAGTTAAGTTCGGCCATCCAGCGCGCCAAATTGGATTTTCGCAGCGCGTCGTCGTCAGAAAACCAAAGTGGCGCGATAGAAGCTTGTGCGACATCGAAGACTTTAAAGATGCTGCCCCACACCGCGCGAATGTCGGCAGGCGAAGCGTTTTGGGCGCGAAGAACTGGAATTGCCGCACGCCACATGTCCGCCGGCTTGTCGGCCAGATGTCGAGTGCACGTCAAATAAGCAAAGGCGGCAGAGACTTTGTTTGGGTCTATTGGATCTAATTGCGACATGATGCGAGTGGCTTATCGCCCGTTAACGGCTGCGGCTGCGGGAACTTTTTCCAGCCAGCTCAGCGGATAGCTCGGATCGTCAAACTCAAGTGCTTGTCGCGTGAATTTGAGTTTCCGTTCCGTGTCGAACATGACGGCCATTTCATCGGTGCGAGTTTCGTTCATGCTGGCCATAATCGTTCCCGGATGCGGCCCGTGGGGAATTCCGCCAGGGTGAATAGTCATCGAGCCGATTCCAACACCGCGCCGCGAAGAAAACTGCCCGTCGACGTAGAAGAGGACTTCGTCGGCCTCGACGTTGCTATGAACGTAAGGAACTTTTACGGCCAGCGGATGGTGATCGAGATGTCGTGGTGCAAACGTACAGATTACAAATCCACGACATTCAAAAGTCTGCTGAAACGGCGGTGGCAAATGCACGGTACCGGTCAGCGGTTCAAAATCCCAAGCGTTAAACGTGAAAGGATAGTGAAACCCGTCCCAGCCGACGATGTCGAATGGGTGATGCGGCATCGTCAATCGCGTCCAGCGATCGCGGTCTTTGACCAAGATCGTCGTGGGAGTTTCTTCGTCGATCGTGATTTGTTCAAGCGGGCTATGGAAATCGCGTTCGTAATACGGAACGCCCAAGTACATTTGACCATCGGGGTTTTGATATCGCTTTGGGATGCGAACCGAACTGAAACATTCTAGAACAAGGTGGTCCTCGTTCGACCAATCGTCGCTGACCAATCGGTAATTGGTGGCTTGCGGGATGATAACGTAATCGCCTCGGCGATACCGGACGTTGCCAAAGTGAGTCTCCACGGTTCCCGTTCCGTTATTGATAAAGATGACTTCGTCAGCGGAACCATTGCGAAAGATTTCGGCTTGAGCTTGCGCGGGTTTGGCACGATAGCAGACCAAATCATCGTTGAACATGATCGGGATGCGGCCGCTGATCGGGTCGCCCGAGCGCGGCAGTTTTTGAGTCAGCAGATGGTGATGGCGAAGTGCTTCGACATTCGCTTCGACTAGCGGAGTGGGCTTCAAGTATTCGATGCTGGTGACGCGAGTCGGGGGTCGCAAATGATAGGCAATTGTGTAAGCGCGATCGAATCCGCTGGTCGTAATGATGTGCTCGTAGTAGATCCCTTCGCCGAGAAAACTTGTTTTCGGATCACGCTTGAATTGGATGTGCCGTTTTGGTGGGAGGATGCCCAATTTCCGGTAACTTGGCATGGAAAATACCTAACATTAAATGAAGAATGCGCGGGTGATTCTGCACGAATCGCGAGTTGGCGAAACAATCCTTGACCAGTGTCGGTTTAAGGTCGATGATAACATACAGGCCAACACAACCGTAGCCCGAATGTTCCTCAGCGCAGGATAGAAGCATGTCGACTGTTGAGATGGGTTTGACTACCACCAAGGCACCGTTTATTGAAAGCGCCCGGCGCTCGGGGTCGCTGTTCATCCAGCAGCCTTATGAATTGTATAGCGAAGACAATCAAAAGACTTGGCGGCGGCTGTATGCTCGGATGTTGCCCAAGTGGGAAAAATACGCCAACGCGAAATTCATGCAAGGCGTGCAGAACTTGATGCTCAGCAAAGATTCCGTTCCGCGTTTGGCCGACGTCAATAAATTTTTGGAGCCGCTCACCGGGTTCCGGGCCCAAGCCGTCGCGGGCTATATCCCAGCGTACATCTTTTTCGACTGCCTTCGACAGCGAAGTTTTCCGACGACGATCACGATCCGCGAAGGTGCCAAGCTGGACTATTTGCCCGAGCCGGACATTTTTCACGACATTGCGGGACACGTCCCAATGCACACGGATCAACGCTTTGCCGACGTGCTGGTCCGATTCGGCGAAGTCGCACGCAACGCCGCGCTCAGGGCACAGAATTTGAATTGCGAAAACGACGAGCGAGCGGAAATCGTCAAAAGCAACATTCGCGCGTTGGCCCGTTTCTTTTGGTTCACGGTCGAATTCGGTTTGATGCGAGAAGGCAAAAAGCTCAAAGTCTACGGCAGCGGTCTACTTAGCTCGCTGGGCGAAATCGAGTATTCGATCGAGTCACCCAAAGTCCAGCGATATCCGATCCAAATGGAATGGGTCATCAATCAGTATTTTGAGATTCACCATTATCAGGAACTTCTTTTCATCGTCGATTGCTTTGATCACTTGTTCGACCTCGTCGATCAACTCGAGAGCTGGATCAACTCCGGCAAGATGGACAATGTTGCCAAAGGTGAGCCCGAAATCAACGACGACGATCTCAAGTCGTTCCTTAGCGCGAAAATACACGATTGATGAGCGAACAAGCAAAACAGGCGCCGACGACTCAACCGGTTTGCGTGCTGACCGGCGGCACCAGCGGAATCGGATTGGCAGCAGCTAAAAAATTCGCGCAACAAGGCTACCACGTCGTCACATGCGGGCGCGATGTTAGTCGATTGGAGAAAGCACGTCGCGAAATTGCCGCCGCCGCAAAAAACACGGAAGTTCTGACTGTCGAATTGGACTTGGCCCGGCCGCGCGATGCGGGCAAGTTAATCGACCTCGCCTTGGATCGATTCGGCCGGATCGAAATTCTGGTATTGTGCGCGGCCGTTGCGCCGCTCAAATCCTTGGAAGAAATGTCGTCCCAAGAATTCGAAACGGCCGTCGACATCAACATTCGCGCACAGTTCTATTTGACACAAGCCGCTTGGCAAGCGTTTTTGCGGCAGGGGAGGGGCGGAACGATCGTCAACGTGTCGTCGCTGGCGGCCGTCGATCCGTTTCCAGGATTCAGCGTCTACGGCGCGTGCAAAGCCTGGGGCGATTTATTTTGCGTTGCGTTAGCGCATGAAGGGAAGCCGCACGGAATTCGCGTCCATTCGATTCGTCCGGGTGCCGTTGAAACGCCGATGCTTCGCGGACTGTTTCCAGACTTTCCCGCCGACCAAGCCCTCGCGCCTCAATCTGTCGCCGACTTAATCTGGGCCGTCTGCCAAGAAGCCTTTCGCGATTCGAGCGGGCAACCAATCAACATTCGCCGCTAGGGAGCCAAGCCGATGAGTGTCCCTGCGACGATTCAACTGACTCGCGAGCTACGTTTTTTTCTCCCTGCCGATTGTGCGGTTGCGGACGGCAGCAAAGTCTTGAATTCGTGGTCGGGTTGGCCAACCGGAGTCAGCATCGCGCCGTTTCTGAGCCTTCGTTGTACGCTGCAAGGGCCAATCGATCCTCGAACCGATTACGTTTGTAACGTCAAACTAGTCGACGAAATTCTGCGCGA
>JANNYC010000023.1:0-28029 GCA_031409895.1 Planctomycetota bacterium | reverse complement strand
CCGCTATCAAACACACCGTTCCCGTTTGCGTCACGAAAAAGGGTGAAGTCCATCGACCCACTGGCAAGGACACCTGAAGTAACCTTGACTTCAACCCCCCCTTGTTTAACCAGATCGAACAAAAACATGTCGACTTGATCTTGGACCGGTACAGGTGAACCACCTCCGCCAATTCCAACGTATTCCTGGATATCGGTGCCGGTCGCGGTCGAGAGTGGGCCCAGATTGCGACCCTCTGTGGCGCGCGGATTGCCACTAGTGAAATCGACCGGCGCCGTGTCGGCGTGGATCGAAAGATCGTAACTTTTGAGTAACGATTTTACATCATCGTCAACAAGAAATGGACGATCGTTGCCAAAACCCACAAAGATTGAGTACTCGCCCGAGGGCAGGCTGACCCTTATGTCACCAGTCGTGCCCTCGGGATATTCTTTCCTTGCCAAGGCAGTTTTGTCGCCAGTCAACTCATCGATTGAGAAAATCCCTAGGGCTGCTCCCGTATCGTCGAAGAGGTTGGTCCTCTGGAGATCCGAAAGCGCCGCGATCACAACTGCAGGTCGCGGAAGCGAAAACCGGTAAACGTCGGCGTTGGATTGAGAATTGTCGGGGTTGAATTGAATTACAGTGGGCACTTGGTCGTTTACGGTGCGCAGACTTGCAGGGTTAGTGATGTCGCCTAAATCAAACCCCGCCAAGAGCACTCGCGGCTCCAACCGCTCGATGGCGAGTGAGAGCGAATGCTCGTGCGACCGGTTTCGCAACCGGTCACGCAATCTCTTGCGAGTAACAAGAGTTGAAGTCGATGAAACGCGATTCAACTGGCGTTGGATGAATGACAACATGATGTTTCCGCTATTTCGTTCTAAATGCAACTAACATCATAGTCCAAACCACAACGCCACGCGCCGATCCGGAGCCGCTCAAGTCTCGAAAGAGAATTCGCCACATGTGCTGCCGAAAATCTATGCGCGTTCGCCCCGCCACCGTCATCGCACAGGGTGACGATTTCGGCATAGGCTTCCCAAGTTGAATCGGACTGGCTGAGCTGAAAACGCCGTATTTGAGGGCGGTCCAACGGTTGCACGCCCGCGCCATCGCCGTCGTCGACCGGGGCGGTCGATGAGTCACTCGTGCGGTTAGCAAACGAGCCGTTTCGTCCAAACTCTGCTCGTAAATTAGTCGTTTGCGCGCCAGCAAATTCGAACGACGCTGCAATGCTGTTTACTGTGACGAATAAATCTTGGTTGTTGCCGGCGCCGTGCTGGTCAAACCATCGGACGTTGATGCGATATTGTCCGCCGCTCGGCTGGCCCGACGGATAGCGATGCTGCAGACGGAATGGCGCGGCACCCTGTTGCCGTATCTGGACCGGCGAGCCATCCCCCCAATCGACTTGGAGAGTCAAAGGACCGCGATGGTCAGGGTCGACAAGGCGACCGGTGAGCGTGACTCGCTCCCCTTCATTGATGACATCCGGCGTCACCGCCAGATCGCGGGCCATCGTGGCGGAATTGAGATACGTCAACACCACGTCGTTGCCATCTCCGCTTCCATAATTGATTCTGTACGTCTGGGTCTGAACCACGACCTGCCCGTTAAGAACGCCCTGAACCTGCACGGAGAACGTCGTGTTTTCCGGCCGATTCAAAAACGTCCCAGCGACGGCATCGGTTCCATCGTTATCGATGATCCGAAAGGTCGCGCCCGGTGTAGTCGTAGGCAGAAAGGCCGGTTGGACTTGCAACGTGGCACCACTGATGTTCACCGTGCCCACGACTGCAAGCCGATCCGACGGAACATTCACAATCGGTACGACTTGGCCAACAAAGTTGGAGCCGCTGTTGAGAACGAGATTCCCCTGGGATGTAAGCACGCCAATGCCAGTGCTCCCCGGCCTAACCGATCCGCCCGAGTTCACGGTCAAGGGTTGCACGGTCCCCACGCCTTGGAGAATCGCTCCTGTGTTGACAATCGTCCCCTTGTTGAGGGCGATTCCACCGGCCTGATTGCCGTCGATGATCAAGCGCCCGGCATTGATTTCGGTGCGGTTATATGTGTTATTGCCAGTGAATTGCAAAGTGCCAGGGCCAGCTTTGGCCAGTCCTGCAGGGAATCCTGGCGACATTGACGTTCCGCTGCGAATCACCGCGCTGACGAGCATGTCAACGCTGTTGGTGCCGTCGTTGATGGTAAAAATTCGGTTGACGCCTCCCAATGATAAATTTCCGCTGATCTCGGCTGGTCCTGCGGACGACGAGGACGAGGCCGTGACGTTGCCACCCAATGTCAGCAGACCGGTTCCGGTCGTGACATCTCCGCCAACGATGGCCAGGGCTCCGATCGTTTCATTTTGACTGTTCAATGCCAAAGTGCCGAACGCGCCAATCGAAATCGCACTCCCGTTGGCAATCTGGTTGTCGTTCAGCAAAGTCACGACGGCAGGTAAAGTCGCATTCAAACCATTGATCGCGAGCAAGCCTGGTACAGCAGTGGTGCCGGCGGTTTGTTTGTTCAACCGCAAAGTCCCATTTACGGATGTCGGTCCGGTGTAAGTGTTCGCCGCGGTTCCTTCAAGCGTCAGCGTGCCGGTGCCGGTTTTCGTCAGCCCGCCTCCGCCGCCGACAACCCCGGCACCCCCGAACGTCGTGTTGCCCGCTCCCGTCACCGTCAGCAGAAAGCCAGTGTTCGAAATGTTGCCGGTGACGGAGAGCGTGTTGGTATCAGAACCAATCGTGCTGGCCGAAGCGAGAGTAATTTGGTTGGGCCAAATGTTGTTGCCGCTGATATTGCGAAGCGCACCGGTCCCGCCGATTCCGCTGCCATTGAGCGTGAGCAATTCGGCGGCGAAGGTGATGCCTCCTTGCACCTGAAGTGCCGCGCCACTGGCCACCACGGTCCCAACTCCTGCGGAGGAACCGAGCGCCGACGCCTTGCGGATGTTCAAAATGCCGGCGTTGACGTTGGTCGTACCGGTATAGGTATTCACGCCGGTCCCTTCGAGTCGCAGCGTGCCGGTTCCCGCTTTGGTCAGTCCGCCGCCGCCGCCAAGGACTCCCGTTCCGCCAAAAACAGTGGTCCCCGCGCCGTTCACCGTCAGCAAAAAGCCCGCGTTGGCGATGTTGCCATTGACGGTAAGCATGTTCGCGTCGCAGCCGATCGTGCTGGCGGAAGCTAATGTAATGTTGCCTGGCCAGATGTTATTGCCGCTAATACTCCGGAACTCGCCGATCCCGCCGATCCCGACACTAAGCGTGAGCGGTTCCGAATTAAAAGTGATTCCTCCCTGGACTTGAAGTGCTCCGCCCGGTGAAACGGCCGTGCCGTTTCCCGCTGCCGGACCAAGTGCCGACGGTTTGCGAATGTTTAAGATTCCGAAGGTGACGAGGGTTGCGCCGGAATAGCTATTGACGCCAGTCCCTTCGAGCCTGAGCGTGCCACTGCCAATTTTGTCCAATACCCCTGTGCCGCTAAGTATTCCCGTACCGCCAAAAATAGTCGTTCCCTCGCCGTTCACCTTCAGAACAAAACCGTTGTTGGCGATGTTTCCGCTGACGGTAAGCGAACCGAGGTCCGAACCGATAAAGCTCGGGCCGGACAGCGAGATCGGACCCGTCCAAGTATTGTTGCCGCTGACGTTCAGCAGGGCGCCGTGGGCGAGCTGCCCCCCGCCTTGGATGGTGAGCGTCCCCGCATTGATCGTGACATTCCCTTGCACCTCGACCGCCGCGCCAGTGTTGACCATCAGGTTACCGACGTCGACATTGCCCTGCAATCTTAAGAATCCCTCGGCTACCGTGCCGCCGCCGAAATTGCCATCGGACACGGCCAATGTTCCAGGCCCGGTCTTAAGGATCGGATCGCCGATAAGTTCGTCAAGGGTCAGTGTCGCGCCTGTGTCGACTCGGATTTCCGTTCCGAGGATTTCAACGAGACCATTCCAGGCGAGCGTCGCGGCGGCGACAAGCGTGCCGCCCAAACGAATGACTTCGGACCCGCCATCGGCACCGGCTTCCAACCGCAAGGTCGCGAAGTCGACGACGTTCGTCTCCCCGGTCGTGTTTCCAAGTGCTTCTGGGTGCGAAATCTGAACTACGCCGGCATTAACATTGACGAAACCGGAAAAAGGCAAAGTGCCGTTGTTATCGGCGGTGAGTACGAGGGTACCGTCGGAACCCTTGTTGAGTGGTGCATTGCCGCTCAGCACACCATTGACAGTCAAGGTTGCGCCGGAAGTGATTAAAAAAGGGACGCCCAGGCCATTGAGAAGGAGGTCGGAGTTCCAGTTGTGAGCACCCGCCGGCGCGTTGACAAGCAAACCGCCGTTGCCCAGTGCAATCCGAGTGCCGCCGATGGTGTAGCTGGTGTTACCACGCAACTCAATCGAGGCAAATGCCGTGTCGATGGGAAAGTTGTTGGTGTTGGTCCGACTGGTCGCATCCACGCCCACGGCGGGAAATAAAAGGGAATCACCTGCGACAACTGCGGCATCCCAATTGGCGGCCGTCATCCAATTATTATCAGCGCCACCGCCATCCCAAATGCGAAATGCCAAGAGCAGACGTTCCTCAAGCGGCTCCAGCCAGGGGCGGTATGACAGCATCTCCCTTGACCTTCGCGCCGTACGTTTTCTCGAATCCGTTTGCAGGAGATTCTTGAGGAAGTTAAGGGCCATGATTTAGAATCCCCATTTCAGTGTTTTGGAATTTCGAAATTTGTATTTGACGGGTTTCTAGTATACTTAACTGCGCAGCGGCGTGGCCCGAAGACAGCTTTTCCGAAATTTTCTTACGGAAAAAGGGCCAAACATTAGCGGTCGCCTTTGCCTTGGTAATTCTGCGTACAAACGCCCCGGTTCAGAGTTGTTGGCACCGCTGTTATTTCAACCGGCCGTTGCCCTCGTTCCCAAGTTCCGGCTTGGGAACGCATATTCGCGAAGCTCTAGCTTCGCTGAACCACGGGCAACTCACAGACGAAGCCGAAGCTTCGAAAACGCTGCTTTCCCAAGCCAGAGCTTGGGAGCGAGTCGATTGTCCGGCTGAAGCCGGTACTACGAACAAAATGAGACAGCCGAACTAGTTTTCGTCTTTGGCGCGGAACCACGGGGTCAGGGTTGGGGTCGAAGCGCAGACTTCGTTGGGCTTGAAGTACAAATCGATTTCTCGGCGCGCGGAGGCGGCGCTGTCGGAGGCGTGGACTAAATTCATCTGGCGGCTGCTGCTGTAGTCGCCGCGAATCGTTCCGGGGGCGGCTTCTAAGCCGTTGGTTTTGCCAAGCATGTCGCGCACGACTCGCACGGCGTCAAGTCCTTCGAGGATCAAAGCGACGATCGGTACCGCCGTGATGAACTCCTCCAAGCCACGATAGAACGGCTTTTGGACGTGTTCTGCGTAATGTTGTTTCGCCAATTCCGGGGTGACGCGAATCACTTTCATTGCCACGATGTTGAGCGCTTTGTCTTCGAAGCGAGCGATGATGCGGCCAATCAAGCGGCGTTCGACGGCATCGGGCTTGAGCAATACGAGCGTTTGTTCCATGGCAATCCTCGAAATATTTGAATCGGAACGGTGATCGTAGTCGGTGGTGTCAACACTGTCGACTTGCGTTGTTAGTTTTTTCCACTCAAGCCTGTCGCCTCAAGCCTCATGCCTCTTTCCAGCGCGAATTGTAGCATTGCTGTTCCGGCCAAAGTAGGGTGAGCCAGCGGCCTATGGACGCGACTGTCCGGTCGATTTCTAATGATGTTGAGCGATATTTCCGACTCGCGACGGATCGGTCCAACTTACTGGCCATAATTGAATTGATGCAACATGATTTCAACGACTACCACATTCAATCCGTCGAACAAACCGACCGAAACGGTTCAGGGGGTCACCGTTCGATTGGCCGGCGACTCTGGCGACGGGATGCAGTTGTTGGGAACGCAACTCACGAACACATCGGCGCTGGTTGGCAATGACGTGGCGACATTTCCGGATTTTCCCGCTGAGATTCGCGCCCCGCGTGGCACGCGGGCCGGAGTGAGCGGCTTTCAAGTCCGTTTTGCGGCGGAAGAAATTTTTACCCCCGGCGATGGGTTGGACGCGCTCATCGCGATGAACCCGGCCGCGCTGGTGACGAACCTGGCCGATCTGAAAGACAACGGCATCTTGATCGTCAACAGCGAAAGCTTTGACGACAAAGATATGAAGCTCGCGAAATTGAGCGCGAACCCCCTTGACGATGAATCGATCCAAAAAAAGTACCGCATCATCAAAGTCCCGATGACATCGCTGACGCGCGGTGCGGTCGCCGATCTTGGGATGAGCACAAAAATCGCGGATCGGTGCAAGAACTTTTTTGCGATGGGGCTAGTCTTTTGGCTCTATGGTCGCGATGTGAGCCCGACGCTACGGTTCATCGAGGAAAAATTCGCGGCAAAAGCGGACATCGCCGAAGCCAACCGCCGAGCGTTAAAAGCAGGATGGAACTACGGCGAAACGACCGAGGGATTCGCGTCCACGTATCAAGTTCCGCCGGCCAAATTACCTGCCGGCAAATACTGCAACATCATGGGGAACGAAGCCCTCGTTTGGGGCTTGATTACGGCGGCCCACTTGAGCGGCAAACAATTATTCCTCGGTTCGTATCCGATTACTCCAGCCAGCGATATTTTGCACGAACTCAGCCGTTTCAAACATTTTGGCGTGCGGACTTTTCAAGCCGAAGACGAAATCTCGGCGATCTGTTCTGTGATCGGTGCTTCGTTCGGCGGCTCGATGGCCGTCACCACCAGTAGCGGGCCCGGTATCGCGCTTAAAAGCGAAGGGATCGGTTTGGCCGTGATGCTTGAATTGCCGCTGATCGTTTTTGATATTCAGCGCGGCGGACCCAGCACCGGCTTGCCGACCAAAACAGAACAATCCGATTTGATGATGGTGCTGTACGGCAGAAATGGCGAAAGTCCGATTCCCGTAATTGCCGCACGTAGCCCAGGGGATTGTTTCGATACGGTGATCGAGGCTTGGCGCGTGGCGACGACTTATATGACGCCGATTTATGTCTTGTCCGATGGTTACATTGCCAACGGTGCGGAGCCGTGGAAAATCCCTATCATCGCCGACTTGTCAAAGATCGCGATCAAACATCCAGGGGCAGCTCAAAACGGCGCTCCTTACATGCCTTACGAGCGTAACGATCAGCTTTCGCGGCCATGGGCTTTGCCGGGAACGCCCGGATTGATGCACCGGATTGGCGGGCTCGAAAAAGAGGACGTGACCGGCAACATCAGTTACGATCCATTAAATCACCAGCACATGGTGACTACACGCGCTAAAAAAATCGCAAACATCGCCAACATCATTCCGCCAACCGAAGTCGATGGTCCGGACCACGGCGTTTTGGTCGTCAGTTGGGGCGGGACTTACGGTGCTTGCCGAACGGCAGTTCACGAAGTCCGCAACAAGGGCCAAGCGGTCGCCCACGTCCATTTGCGTTGGCTCAATCCCCTGCCCGGCGATCTAGGTGCGATTTTGAAGCGTTACAAGAAAGTCTTAGTGCCTGAACTGAACACCGGTCATTTGAGCTTGTTGATCCGCGCGAAATATTTGATCGATGCCGTCAGCTTTTCCAAAGTCCAAGGCAAACCGTTTGCCGTGAGCGAAGTGGTCAATGCGATACAACAGGTTGTTTAGTGATACGGACCACTCGCGCTGGCTGCTGGCGTTCCCAAGCCGGAGCTTGGGAATGAGGAGCTTGGGAACGAGTACATTGGGATAGAACTTTAACTTGAAGTGGACCATTTCATGACCGTTGATTTACCGGTTCTCAAGCCGGCTGATTTTGCTTCCGACCAAGACATCCGCTGGTGTCCCGGCTGCGGCGATTATTCGATCTTGGCCCAGATGAAAAAAGTTCTCCCGACGCTCGGCGTAGCGCCAGAGAAAACGGTCTTCATTTCGGGCATCGGCTGCTCTAGTCGGTTTCCATACTATGTGAATACGTACGGGATTCACAGCATTCACGGACGTGCACCGGCGTTTGCGACCGGACTGAAATCGACGCGACCTGACTTGAGCGTTTGGGTTATCACGGGCGATGGCGACGGCTTGAGCATCGGCGGCAACCATTTGTTGCACGCGATCCGCCGCAACATTGACATCAACATTATCTTGTTCAACAACAGTATTTATGGCTTAACCAAGGGCCAATATTCGCCGACATCACCGATGGGGCATGTGACCAAAAGCACGCCGCGAGGCTCGATCGATCATCCGCTGAATCCGATCTCCGTCGCTTTGGCCGCAGAAGCAACTTTTGCAGCGAGGTCCGTCGACGTGTATGCCTCGCACTTGATCGAAATCTTAACGCGAGCGGCCAACCATCGCGGCACGTCCTTTGTTGAGGTTTATCAAAATTGCAACGTGTTCAACGACGGGGCTTGGGAGCAGTTCACGGATAAGAGCGTCAAAGACGACAACTTGCTGGAGCTTGAGCACGGCAAGCCGTTGATCTTTGGCAAGAACCGCAACAAAGGCATTCGCCTCAACGGCATCACGCCCGAAGTCGTCGAACTTAACGGCAAAATCGCGGCGGACGACCTGCTTTTTCACGACGAGAAAGCCCCCGAGTCGCAATTGGCTTTCTTGTTGAGTCGCCTGCGTACTCCTCGTTTCCCGGAGCCGATTGGCGTTTTCCGCGCCGTCGAACGACCGACTTACGATCACATGTTGAACGAACAAGTGCGCGCGTCGGCAGCCGAGCGAGGTCCGGGCACTTTGGAAGAACTGTTCAACAGCAACGAAACTTGGGTTGTACCGTAACGCGGCAATTCTGGCGTATCACACTAGGTGGGTGTTGAACTCCACGTTGTGCGCGTCAAAATATGGGTGACAGGGGTTGTTGGAATAATTGGATAGCGTCAGTCTCATGGCTCAGCTTACGTCGAAGTCATTCTTGTCGGCATTGCGCAACTCCCAGTTGTTGACCGATGCGCGAATGGCCCAGGTCGAGCAAGAATTTGGCGAAGGTGATGATCTCAAGAACTTGGCGATGCAATTGGTCCGCTCGGGCGAGCTAACCAGTTGGCAAGCCAAATTTTTGCTAAGCGGTCGCGACTCGCTCCGACTTGGCAACTACATTTTGCGCGAACGCATTGCGCAAGACGAACTTGGCGACCAGATGTTGGCCATCCATGAGCGGCTAGACCGCAAAGTCGAATTGCAGATACTGCCCACGGATGAAAACGAACAGTCTGCGGCCTTCCAGTCGTTTCTGTGCCTCGCATCCGAAGTCGCTCGGCTCGACCACCCCAGTTTGATTCACGTTTACGATATCGATCGCGAGGGGGGCAGGTATTATCTCGTCTCGGAACATTTCGATGGCCAATCGCTTGAACAGATTTTGAAAACGGACGAGACTTGGGACGTCCTAATGCTCGGCTCGATCGCAAGGCAATTGTTCGGGGGCCTGGCTTTTTCCCATTCATACAAAGTAATTCATGGAGATATTAGCAACCGGGTCATTCTCGTGGCTTCCGATGGAACCGCAAAAATCGGCAACTTTGTGATCGCCGCTTTGTCGCGCGTGATCGGCGAAAGTCGCGGCGACGAATCCGGGCAAGTGAATCTCGACCCGCAAGACGATTATCGCCGACTTGCCGAATCCTTGATCCAATTCATCGAACAGCGATCCGATCCATCGTCGCCCCGAGATCGCGAACGGCTCAAGTCGATTCTCCACCCACTCATGGACTCCGCAACGGAAGACGAAGTCGCTGCGGCAATCTTGGCGCTCGATCATTGGATCGACGATCACCATATGCTAACCATCGAAGACCTCAAACCGCAAACTGAGACGTTTGCAAAAAGCTTGGCCGGAGGCGACCGTAGTGCGGCAATGCGAGCGAAAAGGCCAATCGGTAGACGGGGGCCCGCCAAAAGCCTCAGTCAAAAAATTCCGATCTGGCGAATCGCGTCAATGATTTCGCTCTCCCTTCTCGTCGGGTTACTAGGTTGGACGATTTACCGAAACATGCGAGGCGGAAACCGAGCGGCGTCAAGTTCGTCTGTCGAACAAAAGCAAATGCACAGCCAGAAGAAATCTAGCTCAGGCAAAAAGTCCACAACGTCCAAACCGGACAATCAACCGTTTTCCGCTGATTCGAATAACGACAAATCTGTCGCTGGAATCTCGGACTCGAGCAAACCGAATGAGTCCGAGGCCGCAGGTAATCCCGCAAAATCGACGACCCCTGTGAAGTCACGCAGCGTACCCGTACCGAAAATGCCTGAAGCAACTCATGCGGACGACCCGCTCCCCGCAGATGTCGATGGCGTTGTCGAAAATAAAACTGACCAAGAATCGGACGATTCCAAGGAGCCTGAACCGGCCGTCAGCGAAACAATAACGACCGAGACGAGCGAAAACGACGCAAACAAGTCGGTAGACGCAATAGCAAAGAATGCCGACGATACTTCGTCGAACAAAGTTACCGAGGCACCGAAATCGGATGCCAAGCCTTTTGCCAATACGCCCACCGCCGTTGACTTGAAAGACCCTGCGGAAACGGGCGAAATCGTTGTGGGCGAAGTCCGTCCCGGCGAACAATATTTGCTGGCTTGCTCGCTGGAAACAAATGTTGCAATGACTCGTCGCACCAAGTTCACCTTGGAAAAAATGAGCGGCGATCAAAGCCAAGCTTGGACCGTGACGGGCCAATCGAGTTCCGGCGGACCGAAAAAGATCGCTCAATTCTCATTCACGGGAACGGTTTTAAAATTCCAATGGTTGGCAGATGCGGCACGCGATCCGACGTATACGTATTTGCGAAACTGCTTGCTCAAATTAGAAACGCACGGCGAAACTTTTGCGATGCGACTTCGTCAGCCAGTCAAAATCGGCGAGGCAATTCTTACGGCCGACGAACCCCAATCGACGTTGAGCTTTGAACTGGAAAACATTCCATTCGAATCAGATCTGGTCGTGACGGAGTTTCTCAAAATAGCCGACGTAAAATTCGAAGGCGACGACGAGAGCTTTGTGTTACTGGTTGAGCCCGACAATCAACGCATCCCGCCGCGCGACCCGTTGTTTATCTTTCTTACTGAGAAAACGGATCGATTTCTATTTGTCGAGCTGGACGCAAAAATCAGCAAAAAGTTTGAAATCGAAGCGTCCCTGAGGATCGTGCAAGACCCAAAACCCAAGCTCTATTCCGAAAAACTCGTGACCGAAGCCGAAAATTTCTTCAAAAGCTCCGCCGGCATGGCCAGCCGAACTTATGAGGCAGCCAAAGCCTACGTGGCACCGGATGGCCAAAAGACAAAACACAAAGACGAAGTAAAACGCTTGAAAACCGCATTGACCACAGCTCAAGCACAAGTCGCCGATTTCGAAGCCCAAAAACGCCGCGCCGGAGCAATCTTTTCCAAACCCTTCCGCTGCCGCGTCTTCTACACGCTAAACGAAACCGAAATCGACTTGGCCACCTGGGACGGAAAAATTCATCCGACCAAATAAGTCTCCGCGTTTGAGGTGAGGGCAGCCTGCCTGTAAAATTAGAGTCAGAAAACTTTGCAATCCTCCATCGATATTTTTCTGTCCAAAATCTGTCTGTCAACGAATTCGGTTTGGCGCGCCGGTCGTTTTCATTAAGCTGGCCCACGTCCGAAGAGCTTGATTCTGGCCTTGTTTTATCAATGCTGCGGGAGATGGGCGCAAAATTTGGCGTGAAGTTGCCAATCAATGGCAGTCCGAGACGAAATCCCCCATAATGGCCACGTCAAAGTGGGATTGGGTTCGAGGTCTGTCGTTGAGTTTACTTTTTAGGGGGAAATGATGGGAACTATTTTTACGGCGCTATTGGTCGTTGGCGGACTCGCCGTCGCGCTGGTCCTGTTTGCGATTGCTGTATACAACGGGCTTGTCGGCTTAAGAAATCGATACAAGAACGCTTTTGCCCAGATCGATGTGCAGCTCAAGCGACGGTATGACTTGATTCCCAATCTCGTCGAGGTCGCCAAAGGCTACATGAAACATGAACAAGAAACGCTGCAAGGCGTAATCGAGGCGCGCAATCGAGCTTTCTCGGCCGGTCAGCGTGCGGCGGCCAATCCAGGCGATCCAGGTGCCATTTCGCAATTGGGCCAAGCCGAGTCGCAACTCAACGGTGCGCTTAGCCGGCTGTTGATGGTGGCTGAAGCTTATCCCGATCTCAAAGCAAATACCAACATGATCGCGCTGCAAGAAGAATTGACATCGACCGAAAACAAAGTCGCTTACGCCCGCCAAGGCTACAACGACTCGGTCACCCAATACAACACCGCGCGAGAAAAATTCCCGGCTGTATTGTTGGCCGCCCCGCTTGGATTTAGCGCAGCACAATTGCTTGAGATCGAAAGCCCCAAGGAACGGGAAGCGCCGCAGGTCAAGTTTTAGTTGGTCTCGTTGCCTTGCCCTAAAGTCAGTTCTCATTAGCGAAAGGTGTCTAGCATGATCGCATGGATGATCGGCGTTTGCGCTGTGATCGCGATTGGCCCCGGAGTTTTCGCTTTCGTGATGTTGCAAAAAAAGCCGTAGTGGCCGCCTAAATTCATTCCTACGCAGTCGTAGGCAAGGGAGTTTCCGTGGACTTTTTCGCAAGCCAAGATCTCGCCCGCCGCAAAACACGGCAGATGGTCGTCTTGCTGATCTTGTCGGTCGTAGCCACGATTTTGGGCGTTTATCTAGTGATTTTCGCGGCCATTAACGGCCGACAATTTGCGAACCCCGAAGGTATTCGTACTTGGTTCAACCCGGCCTTGCTTGGGGGTGTTGCCTTGGCTGTCACGACCCTCGTCGGCGGCGGAAGCCTTTTCAAGATTGCGCAGTTACGCGGTGGCGGGTCGACCGTCGCGTCAATGTTAGGCGGACGGCGCTTGTTGCCAAATTCGACCGAAGTCAACGAACGACGATTGCTCAACGTGGTCGAAGAAATGGCCATCGCGTCTGGGGCGCCCGTGCCTCCCGTTTATGTGCTCGACAATGAGCCGGGCATCAACGCTTTCGCCGCCGGCTTTACGGCTGACGACGCCATCATTGGCGTGAATCGCGGAACGCTGGATCAACTCAATCGCGATGAGCTACAAGGAGTGATCGCCCACGAATTCAGTCACATACTCAACGGCGACATGCGGATGAGTCTGCGCATGATTGGAATCTTGCACGGCATTCAGTTGATCGCGTTGCTTGGTTATTTTCTGCTGCGTAGCTTTTCCATGGGAGGCGGCCGAATCTCATCAAGCAAAGACAATGGTCGGGGCGGAGTCCAAGCGGCCATATTGGGGATCGGCCTAGGGTTGTTGGTGGTGGGATCCATCGGCTTGTTCTTTGCGCGCTTGATCAAGGCATCTGTCTCGCGTCAACGAGAATATTTGGCCGATGCTTCGGCCGTGCAATTCACTCGCAACCCTGAAGGAATCGCCGGTGCGCTGAAGATGATCGGCGCCCATCAATGGGGCTCGCGCGTTTCCGCACCCAACGCCGAAGTTGCAAGTCATTTGTATTTTGCACACATGTTCGGGAATCACATGCTGGGCCTGATGTCGACCCACCCGCCCCTTGTTCCTCGAATTCAAAAAATCGATCCGCGATTCGAAGGCGACTTTTCTGAGTATGCCAAAATTCGCCAGCGCCGACTCGAAAAAATGGAAGACGCCAAAGAAGACGAACGCGACGAAAAGAAGCCTAGGCTACCGTTGCCTGGCTTGGGCGGTCGAGGTCGATTATTGGCCGGCATGGCCGAACGCTTTCCGATCGATCCGTCCATTCTGATCGCGGGCATCGGATTGCCGACTGAAGAAGATGTCGTCTACTCGAAATTGCTTGTGACAAGCTCGCCGCAACAAATCAGCGAAGCGGTGCGGGACGTTTTTTCCGCGCGATGCGTGGCGTTGGCCATGCTGCTGCACCCTCCGGGACCGATTCGCGATCAGCAACTGGCGTTGATCGAACGTCGCGAGGAAAAGCCGACGCTCACGGAAACTTTGCGGCTCGAGCCTTTTGTCCGCGAACTCGCACCGGTGCTTCGCTTGCCGATGTTCGAAATTCTGCAAGGGACATTGGCTGGCATGTCGCAACCGCAGTATCTCACGTATCGCGGAACGATCTCTGAACTTACGGACGCGGATCGACAAACTAGCTTGTTCGAATTTTTCTTGCGGCATCATCTGATCGTGTATTTGGATCGGCGATTTGGCGCTGCACTTCCGCCGGACGTGATCTACCACTCGATCGAGCCGGTCGCGGCCGACGTATCCAAAATCTTGTCGTTGTTGGTGCATAGCGGACATCGCGATCGGAATCATGCGGAAGCCGCTTTTCGAGCAGCCATCGACGCGACCTTTGCCGGCTCCACGTCAGCATTGAAAATGGGTGAAATCCTCGGACCCAGCCAGTTGTCGGATTCTTTGAAACGACTGTCGCAAGCCACGCCTCACTTGAAAAAACAAGTCTTGTCGGCGGCCGCGATCGCAATCACGCATGATCGCCAAGTGACCGTAGAGGAAGCCGAAATTTTCCGGGCTATCTCCGAATCGCTTGACTGTCCCGTGCCGCCGATTGTCGCCACGATTCGACAATCGCTACCCTAAACCGCCGCAAATCGCCCAACCGCGACGTGAACTTGAACACGGCTAGCGTTGTCCATTTCTTTGAGGTACGCGTTTTTCCATTCTTAAAGTTCCGATTCGTGCATTGTCGAATCAATCGTTGAATGCGATTGTCGATGTCATGCCGCTAAGTTGTTTTCGTAGCTCCCGCAAATTAGTCGGCTTCACCAAACTACTTGACCGTTGTACTTTAATTCGATAATTTTAACGCAGAATTATCAATTTCGGCGTCGTCGCCAAGTGGCTAAGGCAGCGGATTGCAAATCCGCCACCGTGGGTTCGACTCCCACCGACGCCTCTAATTTAAAAAAACCCGACCGCCGCAAGCAGTCGGGTTTTTTTGTTTTTCATTAAAGTCGTAGCAATGAGAAAATCACTGAAGATTTTGGCCTTTAGCGATTTGCACTGCGACATCGCTGCGGCGACCGACATCGTCTGCCATGCACCCGACGTCGATTGGGTCATCGGAGCGGGCGATTTTGCCACGATGCGGCGCGGGCTCGAAAGGACCATTAACGTTCTCAAAGCCATCACGCGACCGACATTCATTGTTCCCGGTAACGGCGAATCGTTTGAAGAACTGCAAGACGCTTGTCGAGGTTGGTCCGCCGTTCATGTGCTGCACGGCAACGGAGTCGAAGTCGATGGCTTATCGGTTTTTGGAATCGGCGGCGCGATCCCGGTGACTCCGTTCGGAGCGTGGAGTTACGATTTCAGCGAAGTCCAAGCCGTGCAACTTCTGGCCGATTGCCCGCCGCGTTGCGTGCTCGTATCTCATTCGCCGCCGCACGGCGTGTGCGATCTCTCGTCAAGCGGACAACATCTCGGCAGCACGACGATTCGTAGCGTTATCGAGCGTCTGCAACCGCGACTGGTAGTGTGCGGGCACATTCACGACAGTTGGCGGCAACGCCAGTCGATTGGTCCAAGCGACATCATCAACGCCGGCCCAAAAATGTTCTTGATCGATCTAATGATCGATTAAAAAACGTGGGGTACGCTTTCAACGTGCCCGTATTCCTTGAGGTTTAGCACGTTGGCAACTTGCTCCACGTCCTAAAGTCGAGTGTTCCACATTTATTGTTTCGATGCGGGCGCGGGGTCGTCTTTTCCAAAGAACATTAAATGTTGCCAAGGGAGTTTGTCGAACTCCGCGAGGAGCTTAAATCCGTTCGGCGGAAACTCTTTCAAGATTTGTTCTTTGCTCATCTTGTGTTCAGGCTTGATCGGAACGCTGTCGTCTTCGGTGCGAAACTCGACCAGCGCAATTCGGCCATCTGGTTTGAGCGCGGTTCTCATACGTGCCAACATGTGCTCGGGATGCGAGAACTCGTGATACACGTCGACCAACAAAATCAAATCGATCGAATCGTCCGGCAGTCGCGGATCGTGTACGGAACCTAAAATCGGCGTGATGTTGTCGATCTCTTCGCTCTCGGCGTTTTCCCGCAATAAATTCAGCATTTCCGGTTGAATGTCGACCGCGAATACGTGCCCCTTTTTGCCGATCATTCGCGCCACTGGCAAGCTATGAAATCCGTTTCCGCAGCCCAGATCGCATACGGTCATCCCTTGCCTTAATTCCAAATTTGCCAGCAACAGCGAGCATCGCTCCTCTATTTCGCGTTCTTGCCGGGCAAGCCAAGGGGCTTCGTGAAAGCTCATTGTGTAAGCGATCCGTCGCCCCATGTATTCGGTCAGTGCGGGTGGAATCGCCGACTGGATCGCTTGCGGCTTTTCCTCGACGATGGATTCTTGAGCGCGGGATTTCGTTGCCAAGCCAAACAGTAACAGCAGCCAAACCAGCACGGTGACTTTGGCCAACACTTCAATACAACGAATGTTCACTCGTTCACCTGATTTCGTTTCGGTCAAAAACTGCCGAATTTTCGCCTCGGATTCGAATCCATTTTTCGCAGGACCAGCGACGCGTCGTTTAACCCGGAGCCAACGGCGACGGCAGCTTCGCAACATTAACGCCGTCGCCGTTGGCTCCGGGTTAAACGAATCGACTTTCAGTTGACCGCTCGCCGTCTACGACGACCCGGATTCGAGCAACTTTTCACGCAAGAGCAAATTTCGAATCGCGCCTAACGACAACAGCACATTCAAAATAATCGTGCCAATAGCGTAAACAGAGAAATATAATAGCGGAAGGTTAGGCAAATAGATTTCGTCCTCAGTGTGCAACGGCAATCGAAACGTCGCGACAAACGGACTTAACGACGAAATCGCAGTCAGCATCATATTCGCATCGGGTCCAGCCGGTGCAGCCGACGGAAGTGCAATTCCCGGAATGACCGCATACAACAGCATCAAGAATGCGTATGACGCGATGATACTAACGCTCGTTTTGGAAAAGACCGTGGAAAAGAAAAGGCCCACGGTACACGTGGTCCAGCACGTCAGGCCAATGATCGCCACGTATCCAAAAAGCGTCCACAGCGAATTAATGTAGTCAGGGTAAAGTCGTAGAAAAATGCCGCAGCCTAATGGCCACACCAGAAACAAAGTCAACACGGACGAAACTCGCAATGACGCAAGCAACTTGCCCATCCAAATTTGCCGGCCCGAAAGTGGCGTCGCCAGCAGCATGTCCAATGTTTGCCGTTCGCGTTCGCTTGTGACAATTCCCGCAGAGAAAACTGGACCGACCAACACGTTGAACAAAACTACGTAGCAAATGTAATATCCAATGTAGGACGCCCACATAATCACACACACGGCCATCAAGCCAATGCCCAAGAAAATGCTGATTTGAATGACCCAGCGTAGCATGAGCGTTCCCTGCCCAATGAATTCGCTGCGCATTTCCTTGTCGTAGATGGGATTGGCGCTATCGGGCATCAAATCGACGCGGGTCGGTGGCAGCAACAATCGATCGGGAAACGCATCACGATTCAATACCAAACCAACAGCGTCTTTGGTTTCCTGTTCCAAGTCGACGACTTGGGCTCCTTCGCTTCCGACGTCGGGCGGGTACAGCATCCGCGCCGCGACCAAATGAAACAGCGGAACGGAAATCGCGATCGCAACGCTTGGAATTCCCAACAGCATAAAGTTCAATCGACTTTGACCGTCAAACCTCAGAGAGTGCCATGACCACAACGTGATCGCCGACAAAATTAAAATGAAAAGGTACGAGATCGCAAGTGACGCCGCAGTTCGCGTAAAGTAACTACTGCAAGTCAAACTGATCATGCAGAATGTCGTCATCGAAACGAGCACGACTAGCATCTGCACCAAGACTTCGTACACGGAGACGCCGCCCATGGGCAAGCAGAGCATCACGATCGGCAGCGACGAGAAGACCAGGATCGCCAAATGCGTGAGCGAGGCAATTAGCTTGCCGAATACAATCGTCTGCGGCCTCATGGGACTTGCCAACAACATTTCGTAAGTCCGGCGTTCCTTTTCGCCCGCGATACCGCCCGCTGCAAAGCTTGGGGCGATCAGCGATGTCAATATGAATTGGCTCAAGAACAAGATGTCGATCAGCGCGGCGTTTTTTTGATTGCGAACCGACAGCTCGACCGTGCTGTTGACATCCGGCCAAGAAAAATAGACCACGCAAGCCAATACGATCTGATAAACGGCCAACAGCAAAAAGGACTTGTTGGTCCGCAGGTTGACCAACAGCTCGCGGTTCAGAACGGGGTTCTCTAAAAGTGCCATTCAACTGCCACACTTGATAAATGCCGAACCAAGGCCCCGCGCAAATTTTGCCGCGTATCATTCAGCTTTCCGGCGGCTACAATGACCATTTGAGCCCGTCCCACAAACCACTGTCAAGTTGCACTCTATCGTGAACGAGCCACACTCACGCACTCGCGACGAATTTCAGGAATCCGCGCGGAGGTTTCGCGCCGGGCGAATCAGTTTGGGCGACTTTACCAATAAATTCTTTTCCGCCGATTCGATTCCGGAGCAACCGAATCCGCCGCCGAAAACATCGAGCGACGGACTTTGTCTGGACATTCTGCGACAAGAACGCTGCGGCTTTCCAGAAGTAATTTTTGGCGGTGGAAAATCCGCCGCCACGATTCGCGCGGCAGTCGATGGCTTGCTTCGATACAACCAACCGGTGCTGCTGACGCGGGTCGAAGATTCCGTCGCCCTTGAGTTAAAAAACATTTACGCAAATGTTCGACATCATCCTGAAGCGAGAACTTTCAGTATCGAGCGATGCCCGCTGTTGCCGGACGCGCGAGTTGCGATCGTTACGGCCGGGACGAGTGATTATCCTGTCGCCGCCGAAGCGGTCGAAACGCTGCACTGGATGGGTATCGACGCGGATTTGATTCAAGACGTAGGCGTTGCAGGCCCCCATCGTTTGCAGGTTCATTTGCCGAGATTAGACGGATGTCACGTCGTGATCGTCGTGGCCGGCTTTGAAGGCGCGCTACCGAGCGTGGTCGGCGGCTATCTCGATTGTCCCGTCATCGGCGTTCCAACCAGCAACAGTTACGGAGTCGGCTGGCCAGGGCTTGCGCCGCTTTTGGCGATGCTCAACAGTTGTGCGCCGAACGTAACCGTCGTCAACGTCGATGCTGGATTCAAAGCCGGATACTTGGCGGGCTTGATCGTAAAACTCTCCGTTAGAGATCGCAGTTTCGTTTCGGATTCTGAGTGCGGCCAAATTCGGTGAAGTCATGTTGGCTAAACTTCCCGCTCGTCGACTCGACTCTCAAAAAGGCGATTTTGGTCACGTCCTCATCATCGGCGGTTCGCGAAGCATGCCCGGGGCGGTGAGTTTGGCGGCATCCGGAGCGCTGCGCGGGGGAGCCGGATTAGTGACCGTGGCCACGGCCGCATCGTGCTACTCGATCGTTGCGGGGTTGAATCCTTGCGCGATGATCGCAAGTTTGCCGGAGGACGAAGATGGGCGAATCACTCGAGGCGCCGCAACAATCGTCGAGGGGCTGGCAAAGCGGGCGACTTGTATCGCGATAGGTCCGGGCTTGGGCCAAAGTCACGAATTGAGGGAATGGATTAAACGACTTTATTTGGAAATGACGCTGCCGATGGTCATCGATGCCGACGCGATTAACGCCTTCGCCGGGCAGTCGCTCGACTTTGGGCAAGCACCAGCGGCGCGAGTGCTGACTCCGCATATCGGGGAATTCCGTCGCTTGACTGGGTCGACCGACACTGATCGGAGTTCGCTTGAATTGCAAGCGAATCAGTTTGCAGCCATGACCGGCGCGATCGTCTTGCTCAAAGGACATCATTCGTTCGCAACAAATGGCGAGCATCAATTTCGCAACTCGACCGGCAACCCGGCAATGGCGACCGGTGGTTGTGGCGACGTCTTGACGGGACTCGTCGCCGCATTGATCTGCCAGAAAATGTCGCCTTGGGACGCGACTTGTTTTGCGGCGCAGGTGCATGGCTTGGCCGGAGACATCGCCGCAGCCGAGATCGGTCCAGTCGGTGTGATCGCGTCGGACGTCGCCGCGCGCATCCCGGCCGCGCTACAACGTACCCACGCAATGCACTAAGCCATTACCGGCGACGCCTGTTTGATCCGGTCCCGGATGATGTTAGCGTGATGGCGAACGTGTCCGACCATAATGTACGCCAATGCGTGAACGGTTACACGATTCGTACTGCAAATTCCATCGAGTGTCCAAGCACTATCGGGCACGTTGCTCAGCAACAAGATATTCGCCCGGCGCAAAGCATGAAATTCATCGATCAAATCTCGCCATTGGCAATTGTCGAAATCCGCGTTGCGAACGTAATCATTTTCCTCAAAGCCCGGTAGCTCGGTCTTGTCATTTCGCGCAATCCGCAATGCGCGATATCCGAATATTCGTTCTGCGTCGTTACAATGACCGACGACTTCGCGCAGACTCCAAGTGTACGGCGCGTGGCGAACAAGCGATGTTTGTGGATCGATCCGCATCCATTCGTCAACGACTTGATCAACCTGTTTTCGAAGCGCGCTCAAGATGTCGGTCTCATCCACCAAATTTACGTACTGTGCTTGAAAGGCTGAGTATTCGGTCGAAATCGGTCGGCTACGCGGGCAGCAAGTGGCCATGGTGTGACTCCCTAAAATTGGAAACGAGTACTTTTGTGCCAAGGAAAACAGAAACAAACGGCCTCTCTCGCTACGATCGATCCATCGGTTCACGAAGTCAATAGCTTAACGCACTTGCGAATTGCAATAAATAACCAATTGCGTTGACGATATCGGTACCCCGATCATTTCCGAGGAATGTGGCTAGGATTACAATGCCTCGCTGGGGTCTGACGCATTTTTCGGCGGTGCTACGACACGATGGGAAATTGGGCATATCCGAAAAATGGATCTGACCCCTTCGAACCCGCAGGGACAAGCTATGAACAAAATGCACTACGAATATGACGTGATCGTTGTTGGAGCTGGGCACGCCGGAACCGAAGCGGCTGCGGCTGCGGCACGCTTGGGCGCCCGGACTGCCTTAATCACGACAAATTTAGACACCGTGGGCCAGATGAGTTGCAACCCGGCGATTGGCGGAGTGGCTAAAGGGCATCTAGTTCGTGAGGTCGACGCGCTGGGAGGTCTCATGGGTCAAGCCATTGACGCAACGGGCATCCAATTCCGCATGCTCAATCTGCGAAAAGGCCCGGCCATGCACAGTCCCCGTGCTCAAGCCGACAAGAAGGCTTATCAACAGTGGATTAAGAACGCGATTGAAAATCAGGCAAACCTCGAATTGCGACAAGAGATTGTCGACGACATCTTGACCGAGCAAATCGGCGATCAAGCGCACATCGTGGGCGTCTCGGTTCGCGGCGGTGCTGAATACCAAGCCCGCGCGGTCGTCCTCACCACGGGGACTTTTTTACAAGCCATCATGCATACGGGCGAAGCAAAAACTCCTGGCGGACGCGCTGGCGAAGGAACCACGACCGGAATCAGCGCGGCGCTTTCACGGCTGGGCTTTCGCATAGATCGCTTCAAGACGGGAACTCCGCCACGCATCAACGCTAGGACGATCGACTTTAGCGAAGTCGAAATGCAGCCGGGCGACGATCCGCCACAACCGTTTTCGTTCCTCACACGCCTTTTGCAAGTCGAGCAATTGCCCTGCTGGATTACTTACACCAACGAAAAAGTTCACGCTCTTATTCGCGAAAATCTACATCGCGCGCCGATGTACAGCGGGCAGATCACCACCAGTGGACCGCGCTATTGTCCGTCGATCGAGGACAAAGTCGTTCGTTTTGCCGACAAGGATCGGCATCAACTCTTTTTGGAGCCGGAGGGCCGCGCGACCGCCGAAGTTTACGTGAATGGCGTTTCGACCAGCTTGCCACGCGACGTGCAAGACGCGATGTTCCGCGATATTCCCGGATTGCGCCGCGCTCAAATCATGCGCTACGGGTACGCAGTGGAATACGATTTTTGTCCCCCCGATCAGCTTACGCCCACGCTCGAGACGAAACTTGTCGCGGGATTATTCTTTGCGGGCCAAATCAACGGCACGACCGGCTACGAGGAAGCCGCAGCGCAAGGGCTCTACGCGGGAGCCAACGCCGCATTGGGACTCGATTCCGATCGTCGACTCACTGTCAGTCGTGACCAAGCTTATCTCGCCGTTCTGATCGATGATTTGGTGACGCGCGGCGTCGACGAGCCGTATCGAATGTTCACCAGCCGCGCCGAACATCGTCTGTTGCTCCGACAAGACAACGCTGACCGGCGGCTTACCCCGTTGGGTTTCGAACTGGGACTGGTCGACGAGACTAGAATGCGTCGGCTGGAGGAAAAAGAAGCCGAAATTACACGCGCGCGACTGTTATTGTCCGAAACACGGTTTGAAAATCAGAATCTGGAAAAGTGGCTCCGGCGACCGGAAGTCGACTGGAAGCGAATCTGCCAGTTGCATGCGGAATTGGAAACTGTCGAAGTCGAAGTCGCGCAGCAAGTCGAATGCGACGTAAAGTACGCCGGATATGTCGCGCGGCAAAACGTTTCGATCGAGCGTCAGCGACGTCTTTCGTCGAAGCGAATTCCAGATTGGTTCGACTACGACAAGATCGTTCACTTGCGACGCGAAGCAAAAGACAAACTCAATCGAATCCGTCCCAGTAGCTTGGACCAAGCCAGCCGAATCAGCGGCATCACACCCGCCGACGTAACCTTATTATTGCTGAACTTGGAAAACGATCGGAGTAAATCGCCCTAGCAAGGTCCGTGATAATTCACGAGATTCACGTAGAATGCGATTTTGAAGAAAATCGTGAGCCAAAAACGGCGGTCTCGTTAAGTCGCTTTGCGCAAAGACGTTACGTCAAAACAATTAATCTTGACGCGACCTTAAAGACCTGTATAATTCGGTCGCATTGGCAAGCTTGGCAATTTCGGAAGATGCGGATGAGCTTGTCGAATACATGAAACGACTAGGTTGAAGCGGTTGCGGGTCAAACGCAATTTGCTGATACAAGGAAGCTAGGGCCGGTTGGCGGATTCAGAGACTTCAACGGATTTGATTCGTCGCCACTGGCATTTGTTGTCACCAAAGCCTTCGAGGGAGAGGATGGCTTATGTCCACCAAAACGGTATTCACGACCGGTGAAGCGGCGAAGATTTGCAAGGTCAGCCAGCAGACGATTATCCGTTGTTTCGACAATGGATCGTTAAAAGGATTTCGGGTTCCCGGCAGCCGGTTTCGCCGGATTCCCCGCGACTTGCTGTACTCATTCATGAAAGATAACGGCATTCCGACGGATGCCTTGGAAAGCGGCAAACGCAAATTGCTGATCGTCGACGACGACCAAGAATTGGTCGAACTCATGGTCGACGTGTTCGCACGCGATGGGCGATTCGACATTAAAACGGCAAACAACGGTTTCGACGCCGGCATGTTGGTCAAAGAATTTCGCCCCGACATCGTTGTACTTGACGTGATGTTGCCCGATATCAACGGCCGCGAAGTCTGTCAGCGCGTCCGAATGGATCCGACGATGGGATCGGTCAAAGTCATTTGCATTTCCGGCATGATCGAGCGAGACAAAATCGCCGACCTACGTGCGGCTGGCGCGAACGACTTTATGAATAAGCCGTTTGCGGTCGAGACACTATTGGATCGCTGCTGTGAAATGCTTGAGATGGAAAAAGCAGCCGCAGGTTAAACTACAGCGAGGGGAAAGTAGTTTTCAGTGTTCAGTTTTCAGTAAGAAATTCTTGGATTTGCTGAACACTGAAAACTGAACGCTAATATGCACGTCCTTCCATGCATTCCGATTCGCAATCAACGGCTTGGGCTGCAAATCTCCGACGCCGATTTACTGGAACTCTTGGCGGCATTGTCGGCGAGCCTTCCCGATGCACGCCGCTCAAACTGGAGTCGGTTGCTGCGACTCTCGCCAACAATGTTGGTCTGGTGCAAGTTCCATTTTTCGCCCGCGCGTGATCTTTCGGCGTTGATAGATTCGCTGACTTGCGACGATGCCGGGGTGCTTCGGACTTTAATTGCTCCATCACCCGCGAACCCTGCGGCGAACCTTGACGAAAAATGGTTCGATCAATTTCGCAGGTTTTTAGGCGAACTGGATTGGGCGACTCAATCGCCAACGCAGCCCGCACCGCACTTGGTGATCGCTTCCGGCGGGATGGTTTCTGCGCCTGGCGGTTCGACGAGCGCCGCCGTCGCCAAACGGTCGCACAATCAGCGGGAAAACAACATTGGAACGGCCCGCCTCGTCGTGATTTTAGACACTCTCCTACGCCCGTTTTGGCATGATCCTTTGGATGAATTGTCACGGTGGCTCAGCAAGACTTTTTCGAATTTCAGTTTCGAACTGCGGCCTGAAGATCAAGTCAAATTGGAACTCGCTACCGACGAACAATCGTCCCATCGAATTGACTCCTGGCGCAATGGTTCGTCCACGACTCCTTCGATTCTAACGGATGTCGTCGAACAACTTTGGCGAGCCAATCGTCAAGCCGCTCATTGGCGCAACGAAAAACTGGAGTCGCTCAAACAGCTCGCGTATGGCGCGAGTCACGAAATCAACAATCCGCTGGCCAACATCGCCACTCGCGCGCAACTGTTAGTCGCCGGTGAAAAAGACGACGCTCGTCGAAAACAGCTCATTACGATTTTTCAGCAAGCGATGCGGGCTCACGAAATGATTTCCGACATGATGCTGTTCGCGCATCCGCCGGAGCCCGACTTGCAACCGGTTGAGTTAGTCGAACTTGTCCGCAAGGCCTGCTCTGAATTTTCACCGTTAGTGGAACAAGCCGGCTGGACAATCGACTCTGTCAGTGACGTTGGTCCGATCAACTTACAAATCGACGCCGGGCAAATCATTTCACTGCTTCAAGCCATTGTGCAAAACTCATTCGAGTCTCGGTCCACAGGTCACATCGCCGTCTCATGCGGGCTAACGCAGTCGCAAAATGCCTTCATCGAAGTCTCCGACAATGGCCCTGGCATTTCCGTCGAAACCGCTCGGCACATGTTCGACCCGTTTTATTCCGGTCGCGAAGCCGGCCGCGGCCTCGGATTCGGCTTATCCAAAGCCTGGACAATCGCTCGTTTGCACGGCGGCGACATCTGCCTCAAATCGACTGGAGCTACCGGCACGACTATCTCGATCGAACTGCCTGCCGAAAAGACTTGACAGAAAGATTATGGACAGAAACATTTTTCTGCCTTTTATCTTTCTGTCAATAATCTTCCTGTCAAATTCTATTTATGCGATTTATGGAAAGACATATCGCAACAGATTGCGAAGAGGCTGGCCGTCAACATACGCCGTCGGTTGGCCGATCGCGCCTTGACCGAGATAAGTCCCTGGCGGCATGTTTTGGAATTTGAAAACCGGCTGGTAATTGACTCGCGGACTGGTTCCGTAGCCGGTCGGCGGAAGCATCGGCGAATTATTCAACGTCGGGACAGTCGATGCAGCCGGGTAAGGATAAACCGTGCCCGAGGGTAGGTACCCCGTGGCGACTTGAGGGCCGCCGACGTTGTAACCGGTCGACTGATAGTTTGGGGGAAGATAACGTCGCGGACCCGCAAACGGATTCCCCCAGTTCGGAACGACAATCGTCGGAGGGACACTTGTCAACATTCCTGCTGACCCAAGATTCGGCAACTGCGCCGTTTCAACTAAAGGGCGCGGACTAAAGGTTGTCGACGCGGTCGTCGGATTCGTTTGCGGCCCGCCTTGTAAGACGCTCTGTTCAAGTGCCGGTCTACCAGACGAGACCGAAGGTGCCGTATCGGCTTGGCCGGCGTTCGTCGACCACTTCGTTTCAGGAGCGGCGCCCGATTTCGGAAAGTACGTCGTCGTCACAACCGAGCCGTCCGGCAGCGGAGAACTTGACGTGATAAATTCGGTGTTCGCCGGAATCGATTGTTGAGCGGTGGCACGATTCGTACACACCAAGACGAAGCCAATTAAGGCAACAAACATCGCGGCGAATTTCATAATTGATCTCACGCTGATTTGAGTCGAAGGAATTCACCTGGATTCAATACCAAATTACACGCAAGCATTGCAATAGCCGGATGCCTGTCGAGCATGGTCTTCTACGCGGACCTGACAGCAAAAGTTCACTGCTGGCACGTGAATATTGGGCACTAGCTACTCGCGGCCGTACGCACTGCCTTGCGATAAAGCCACAGAAACAGCAGTCCGAATGCCATGACCGGCGGGCCTTCCGACGACAGCCACCAAAACGGCATCGGCGCGGCGCAGTCGATGTACAAAAGCGTCGCTCCCAGCGCAACGTGCAGCCAACCTAGCAGCGGAACCAAGTGCTTGTATCGGGCGAAGTTCACGGCGACGTACAGCATTACCGAACCATGCACCGCGTACATCAGCGCCGTGGACTTGGCCAAGTAAACGGCGATTGGCTGTTGTGGAAATTCACCCAATCCCAAACCTTGATGAATGGTCGCCATGAGGCTTGGCGAAAAAAAGATCGGCACCGCCGCGCTCGCCAGTATGCACCCGCCGATCGTCACCAAGATTCGCAAATAAAGAAAGTACTTGTTCATAAACAAGCCAGTACCATATCAAACAGTGGGCGGTGAGGGACTCGAACCCCCGACCCTCTCGGTGTAAACGAGATGCTCTAACCAACTGAGCTAACCGCCCGACGAAGCGAACATTATCTCCGAATCGAGCGGTTCGGCAATGCCATTCGAATCGCGCAACCAAGGGTTACATTGGCGTTAAGGCGATCTCAATGTAGTTTTCAGTCTGCCGCGGCGGATCAGTTTTCAGCAAGAATGGAAAGACGTTCGCGTTGGTCGAACACAAAAATGTTATCTTGAACCAGCACTAACGCGGTCGATGCATCATTGCCGGTTGTGTGGCTATGCCATCGTCGAGAACTTGATCCGCGATGCGAATCCAATAGTTGGCAGAGTCGCTGGCTGCAGGTGGCAACGCCGCAGAATCTTGCGCGACGAATGTTTGGTCGCAGTGTTGGCAAACCACGTTCAAGCCTAAATAGTTTACGTCGATGCGGGCTTGGCGGCAGCACGAGGGGCAGCGCTGAACAAAGAATGGACTTCCAGGCATAATTTGTCCTCTCAATAATCTGTTGCATTGGGCAAGATCACGAGGAATCCAAGTCACGGGAGATTGACGCACATCAACTTCGGCGTCCATAAAACCCCGTTGGCCGCGACTCGATCGGCGAAAGTATACCAAGTCGCGTTCGAAACTCAAAAATAATTCTTGTGCCAATCGGAAGAATTTTCTGGTGGCCAAAATAATATCGTTGTTACCGGTTTTTCTTTACAAACTACGTTTTGAAATGTAATCGCGGATGTTTCGACGCTGAAACTGCTCGCGTCGCCGAGAATATAAGGCTGTCGCCTATGATAGCGGTTGGCGGCAAATTCTGCTTATTTTCTAAGCAACACTTGCTGATCAGCCAATTCGCAGATGATCGAGCCGGCGCGGTGTGCGTCGTGAGGCTGAATATGCAAATGGGATACCGCACGAACTTGTTGCGGACCAAACGGGAACATCCAGACCCCGGCGTCTTTTGCTTTCTCACAAAACTGATCGGCCGTACCGATTTTCGGGTCGATGCGGAAAATCACGATGTTGGTGTCCACATTCGGCGGATCAAGCTGAATCTTCGAAGATTGCGATATGGATTTGGCAATGATTTGCGCGGTGCGATGATCGTCGGCAAGTCGTTCGATGTTATTGCGCAAAGCAAACAGCGCTCCGGCCGCGATGATTCCAGATTGACGCATCCCGCCCCCAAAAAGCTTGCGGTGTCGCCGCATAATCTTTACGTCGTCACGAGTTCCAACCAAAGCCGAGCCGACCGGTGCCCCAAGCCCTTTGCTGAAACAAACGCTGACCGTGTCAAACATCTCGGCCCACTGCCGCGCGGGAATTCCGCTTGCGACGACAGCATTAAAAAATC
>JANNYC010000022.1:0-18251 GCA_031409895.1 Planctomycetota bacterium | reverse complement strand
TGCTGCTTGCTGGATGCTGGTAATCAGAAACGCGCCGAGAAGTGTTGAGTTGTCTTCACCTAAACGCCCTTTGCTCAGATTGACAATCAATACCTTGCCTTCGTCCATGATCTTTCGCAGATCGATGCAATGGCCCGGATTACTGACGATGTTGCGAATGTTGGTGTTGGTCAGAAACGGACGAATCTTGTTCTGGATGGCCGCGACAGCTTCCGTACGATAATTGTCGCTCCAGCTGGCAAACTCGTGCATCCAGAATGATCGCACGATTTCATCGCGGATGTTCGGCACAATCTGTTCACGGAAACTCTTCTCACCGAGCAGTTTCATGACTGACAGCAAATTGCCCCTTTGCTCGACGATTGCAAAGACTGCATTGCGAAGCGTGTCCTCCAGTCGCGGACCCCACGAGTCGTGCAATTTCTTGAAAGCACTCACGACACCCGATGTGACTTGATCAATTCGCGTCGCATCAGAACAAGCCAGCGGGTTAAATCCAACCCCGCATTCTCGACTTGCCGCGTCAAACAAAATCACGTCGTTGGTTCGGTGTTTTGGCACGAGTCCCACAATCGACTCAGCCAGATCTCCATGCGGATCGACAAGGCAGACTCCCCTCCCTGACGCGATGTCGTGCGTGATCATGTTTTGCATCAAATTCGTTTTTCCCATGCCAGTCTTGCCAACGATGTAGGCGTGCCGCCTCCGATCTTCCAGACCCAGCACGACGCATCGTTCGTCATCACGAAACCGAACCCGTCCCAGTGCTACACTCCCCTCCTCTTTTTCTGAGTGGAACAACAGGGGAGCTTCAAGCTCCTGAAACTCGGTAACCCGCATCCGCTCGGCGGATGCCATGACGGTTGGTGGGTGCCAAATCGTAGCGAGTTCCTCATGGCTCATCAGAAAGATCGGCAATCGAGAGTGGTTCCTTCCACGATACGGTTTGCCCATCTGAAACGTCGCCAATCGTGAACGGGTAAATGCTCCCAGTGCTCCGACGATCGATCTGAGCCGTTCATGGGCAAGTTGGCGTTGGCCCTGCGGAACTCTGACAGTGATCCGAATCGATGCTTCGAACAAGTGCCCACCGATCTTGTCCGCAGCAGCCTGCACGTCGTCTTCACGATCATGAGTTCGACTACCCGTCGTATCAATCATCGTGTGCGACGGTGCCGGACTATGGGCTGCCATGCGTCCCAGAATCCAGGCCAGCCAGCGCCATCGACCATGCAAAATGTGTTTCGCAAAGAACCTCGCCAGCCGGTGGTGCAACCGAAACAAATGCCGGTCCAGCAGCTTGATCGCCTTGAACGCTCGCGAACATTTCGCATGTGATGCAGGCCGCAAAGTGAATTCAATCGAAGCATGGGCCTCCTCGCTACGCAGCGCTCGCAACAAACTGCTGAGCGGATCAGCGAACGAATGATTCAACATGTCCTCGAACTGCGAATGCCGCAATACCGGAAACAGTTCCGGTGAAAGCCGAACAGTCGCATTCCACACCTCGAATTCTGTCGTTTCTGGCGGTTCGACACGCTGCGAATCGACTGTGATCACACACTGAGGGTAATTCGCCTCAATTGGCTCAATAACCGTTCGCCGAAGGCTCTGAGCGCACCGAACAAACAACCCAATCTGTCCGTCGGCGTTCTCAATTCCGATCGAAAACACTCCCCGTCTCGACAACCCCTGATGCACGGCCGCCAACGCTTTCTCCATATACCGTGGAGATCGCTCATTGTTGAAAGGTGTCGCAACTGAATATTGCATGTAAACACGATACCAGTTTACTAATGATCTATCCGCTAAACTTAACTCAAACCCGGTAATAGGGAGCAGGGACAAGTAGACCAATTTGCGCAATGACGCCTTTCAAAGTCTATGCAGTTGTAAATCGTGGCCTTTAGACGCACGTTGTCCGTCCCCCGGTCTGTCCTCGTCCATGGGTTTTGATGTTGGACAAATCGATTGGGCGTCGACCAACCCATCGTTCCTAGGGGTTTTTGCAATGGGAATGTTGCCTGTTCCGAAGCGCGTCGCACAACGGGAAGACACAACAAAACAACTCGAATTGAGGCCATAATTTTTGGCAGTAAATTCTGCCTTCCGCAATCGATGGTCAATTTCTGGAACAAAATTCCAAAAAAACCGGGGTTCTCCAATTAAGATAGTTTGAATAGCTTTTGCCACGCAAAGTCGCGAGGGGTTAGGGCCAAAATCAATTTTTTTCGAAGCGGATGTATCGAATGCAATTCAGCGGTGTTGTTTCAATTTTGCCAAGACAAATTCGTGTTCATGAAAAACACCTGGAGCCGATAGGTGTTTATGACGGATCTAGGTGCTGGGGTGTTTGGGTGCAGAACAATTATTCACAAAAGGCCCACGATGAAGTTTTGGCTAGCTTGGACTCAATGAGTCGATACCATTTTATCATCTCACCGTTTCATCCATCATCTTGGCCATTTCTTGTTCGGCTGGTCCTTAAAATCTCTCATGACAAAGGATCGTTGGCTGCAGCGTCCGAGTCGTTAACGGCACTTAACGTAAACATATTGTTCGCACGATGCTCGCAGACTGGCTTTTCGCATGCAACGTGGAATGTAATTGGCGAATTGCTAAACGTTAAGAAAGAGTTTGAAAAAAGTATGAAGCCTTTTGAGAATGCGCCGCCAGCCGATTTAAGTCAAAGCGAGAGACAGCAGCAGGAATTTAGGGATTGGTCGCGCGGATTATCGGTTGATCTTGCAGCGGCCATGTTCATTGAAACGGCGAGAGTTGTTAATGGGTTTCGAAAAAGTAATGCAGAATTCAAATTCCTGCATAAACGTTGCGTCGAATCTGACGTAAATTTTTTTGAACGAAAGAAAGTTGTGGCAAAAATCTCGAAGAGTGTCGAAGCTGGTGATATCAGAGCGATGGCCAGCGAATCGTGTAAGCAATACGGAGACAAAGCAGTTACCGCCGATTGGTTGTTTCACATTCCATACATTTCGATTTGGGGAGGCAACTTTCCGGGCCCAGTGGAATTCAAATATGATCGGTCCAAGAATTGTCTCGACGTCCAAAGCGAGCCTGCACTTTATCACCCATTGGAGATTCCGAAACAGGGCTACCCACTGTGGTTTGAATATGCTCAACGAGCAGTTGCCACGTTTGACACGAATGAGTTGTTTGCTAGGTTGATTCCGTTACCTTCACCCGATTGGAAGCAGCGACTATGCGACATTAATGTCGGATACGAAATCGTCAGCAGGAGTCCTCATCCGAGTGATGCCGGAATTGGAAGTCGCGGGCTGCTAGCTGACTGTGCAAGAATCATTTCAAAAGAGGTTAATCTTATTCATGTAAGCAATAAGATTACCGACATCGGGCCAACGGACGAAATTGGCGAGATCAATTTTTTGGGGCAGTTCGAACGAGACGCGCGGGATCGACGAGAATTAAGAAACGAACTGGCCTTACGCATCAGGCAAATCGAACCTTTGCGCAATGACGATTCAGTGAAAACAAGCGGAGTGAGTTTTCGACTTACCTACGTGGAAGTTATTCCTCACACACTCGAAAAGCTTTTCATTTCGATTCGCTTTGAACACCCACGCGAAGCGAAGATCGAAGAACTACTTAATAGGGCTGCGCGAGAACAAGGGGTTTCCATTGAAATTGTCAAGACTTATTCAGATCGAGCGACTGACAATATTTACGAAACGATGAAAAGGTGTAGTGGCTTTTTACAAGTGCTTTTGTTTCGAGAAAATGACGAGCCTGACGACGTCGAGTTCGCCTGGCTTAATTTCGAATATGGAATGGCCATCGGGCTAAATCTACCACGAGTTAGGATGGTAGACGTTGTCCGACGGAACTACAGGTGGTGGCAAAGTCGCGTGGAAACAGACAGAGACCTGTATTTACGAGGTTTTAGGACGGACGTAAGTGATGATGATTTGCTTAAGTCTTTTAGTGAAAGCATTGGTGATATTGCCAGCAAGATTGTTGAGATGTAGATCAACGCAAAAAGTCGTCTCAATACGGCCAAATACTATGTGACTCCAATTTTCCTTGGGAACTTAAACGATTGACCAAGATCAAAGTGCTAATTTTGATTGGTGGAGCGTCACGGTTATTCCTGCGTAGGCAAGGTTAAGGAGAAGTTCTCGCGATGCTTCCTTCCCGACATTAGAATTTGGAAACATCAACGTGACATTTCCTTTCGTTCGGGCGCGAGCCAGATCGATTATTCGGTTTGTTTGAATCGTACTAGCGAAGTTGTTTAGCAGAGCTACGCTACCCTGACCAGTTTCAAAACTCTTGATCACATAGTCAGGCGTTTGGCAGACCAAGAGTGGTACGTGTTCATCCACATCATAAAGGTTTCCGCTGAAGCAATGAATGCCAAAAAGATCAACGGTGCGGTCAAATGACCGAGAAAACCAAAAGTTGTTTGGAGCACATGATTCGTTTTGACGAAATCTGTGGATTGGGTTGGAACGATCATCAGTTGGCACGCCGAACAAACCAACAATTCGATTTTGTTCGTTGAAGAACGAATATACAACGTGACCTCGGAAAATAAAGCTCGTGCTGCTGCCGGCATCCTTCATGCGGGGAAGATATCCAACGCGCCATCGATTGCAAACCGGCGGTGTTAACCAAGGCCTATCGACAAAATACTCTTTGGCATCTTTGGGCATACCGTTCGGATCCAAAATGATTTCTGAAAGAATTGCTCGCTCATCAACATTGTAGCGTCCCAATATTCGGTAGAATCGAATTCGCTCAGGGTCTAGTAGGGAGGCAATGACTGAGTGGTCGAATTGCTCTCCAGATACAGCGACAGTTGTCGGCAATGACGGATTTGAAGTGGGAATTTGCATGCGTAGTTGGGATGCGAAATTGGCAATGAATTTGAGCGAATTTCCAGCATGTCTGGGCGGCATCTTAGGTTGGAGCCCTATAATTTGCAATCGTTCTTTCATTAACAGTCAATCAAATTCTGATGGTGCATCTGCTAGCGATTTTATTGAAACCGCCCCGTTTGACGTGCGTAGATCTCGCGAGGCGGTGCTGAGAGCGTCTCACAGACGAAGACCCTGTGCCTGGTTCCATGGGGGTGGAAGGAGGGATGCGGCTTGATACCCGCGTCGGAGCCATTCGTGCGAACACAACAGCTTGAAAAGCCTATCAGATGACTCGCGGAATCGCGATTGGTGGAGTCAGCCGAATCGGTGGACGCGGTGCGAAGCCGGATGATGGTTGCGTATTGATCAGGGCTTGCCATTGACCGTGATGGTCATTGAGTATGGGTGTCGTTACTGCATGAGGACAATTCAGAAACGAGTCTTGCGTCGTAGCGTAGATCAGCCGACGGTCTTTGTTGCGGACAAGCGATTGAGCAAGCCACAGCATGTGGTTGGCTCGTTCGGCACCTTTGGTAAGAAACACGACTCGAAAGCTGGGTCGCATACCGACCCGGCCAGAGTTATTCCAGCACTGAATGACCCAGTCTTGATACGACTCGTATCCGAGAATCTTGGTGCGGATACTCTGTTCACGTCGCGAATCAAGCGGCTCGGTCGAATTGTCGATCTCAAACAGCGTATTGAAGACTCGGCCGCCCTGTTCCAACTGAAAATGGCAATCGGGTTGCTGCCGATACTCCCCTACTTCCAAAGTCAACCGCCCATCGCCAAGGAATTGCAGAATGCGAACGCGACTGGCATGACACGACGTTAGCATGTGCACGATCACCTCTGCCGTGATCATTGAGTGTTGGAATCGCGACGGAGCGATTTGAGT
Source organism: Planctomycetota bacterium (assembly GCA_031409895.1). Classification (GTDB taxonomy): domain Bacteria; phylum Planctomycetota; class Planctomycetia; order Pirellulales; family Pirellulaceae; genus JANMEB01. The sequence goes on along the minus strand of JANNYC010000022.1, from coordinate 12,455 downwards.
TAACGTGCTTTTGGGAGCAGGTTGATCCGATTCCGGATGAAGGGCTCGATAACCGACAGGTGTGAGGCGGAAGTAATGCGACAAGCCGCCGCCGATCAGCGACACCGAACAAGTCTTGGTGAAACTTGCCTGCGTGAGCGCTTGCAATCGTTCGCGGACTCGACGTTCGTCACGAAACGGTTCGCCGGGAAATGTGACACTCGCCTTGCGAATCTGCGTTGCAGTTGCCGGAGTCATTTCGAGAATCTGGAGCAATGCGAAATCACGTTGGCTGAGGCTGACAATAGTCGTCATGTTTGCCGAACAGCATAGCAGTTGCTACGATCCGACTCACTTGATTATGGATCGTCCTGGTGGCTACATCGACGTCGACAAACTACAGGCGGAAACGACGCTGGAAGAAGCGGCGTCCAAATGCGGAACCCTGATCGAACCCAGGGGAAGCGGTGCCGAACGACGAATCGATTGTCCGTTTGGCTGTAGCGGCGACCACTGCGGTCGTCGGGAAATTGCAATCAATGTTGAGAACCCGCAAAAAGTGTTCCAGTGCCATGCCTACGGGTGCGGATTTCGTGGAAACATGCTGACCTTGATGCATGGCTGGGTTGCAGGACAACGGCCAATCGGCGGAAAACTCAAAGGGGAAGAATTTCAACGAGTCAAGAAAATTCTCGCCGGTACGACCGCGACCTCGAAGAAGGGGTCAACCGAATCAAAGCAGTCCACCACGTCGGAAATCGCAAAAACGGCTTCTCCCCTACTTCGCAATATTTCCTTGATCGATTCGCAAGACGAAAAAGTTCGCGAACTTCATAATATCGATGAAAAGTTCATCACTGATATCGCGGCCATGAACCCAGCCGCCGCAGCCTACGTTCGCAAACACCCCTGTTTGACGCCAGAGTCGATGAAAAAATGGCGAGTCGGATACCTGCCCAACGATGGGGGCGGCGACAAACGGGGTTGGAGTCTTCGCGGCAGCATTGTGTATCCCGTTTTCAGCGAAGGCGGAAAAGTTCTATGCTGGGTCGCCCGCGACGTTCATCACGAACAAAAGGAACTTGAATTCCAAAGTCTGGTTCCGGGCGAACGGGGCGACCGGCAACCGCCAGCCAAGCACCGCTTTCCCAAAGGCTTTCATCGCGGCCAGGAACTTTTTGGTCAACAAGCCAGCCGCCTCAATGAACCCGGCTACCGCGAATTCATAGCGAAGCACGGACTGATCATCGTCGAAGGATTCAACGACGTCATCAACCTCGACAACCTCAACATCCCAGCCCTCGCCATCATGTCCAACCGCATCACCGAATCCCAAGTGAACAAAATCACGGCTTGGGCCAAACAACTGGCCAATGGCCGTGTCAATATTATGTTCGACAACGATCCACCTGGCATAGAAGGAGCCAAAGAAGCCCTCTGGCTCTTCGCCCATCAAAAACTCGACACGCGTCTCGCATGGTCCCAAACAATGCACAACGGTTCATTCGCCAACAAGCAACCTGAAATGTTAACGCCAGCGGATGTCATCGCCGTCTTGAAATAATGGCGTTCAGTTTGTCGTCATCAATCCCCTTGAAATTCGACGCTTCGATCGACGTGGCCGACGCGAGGTACCGTGCAGCTTTCAGAGGGTCATCAAAGGAACGGCTAGGTTGATGTGACGGGGGAAAGTGTCTGTCTAAGTATTCCATGCGCCTTCGCGATAAGATATTGGATGAACTGGTACCATTGGCGGATTCAAAGTTACAATTAAAATGCGTCGTTTTCTGAATCTTTGGTGAGGGAACTCAAGTCAATGTATCGCGTTCCGAACGAATTGATTGACCTTTTCGCGGACCTAATCGATGATAAGCAGAGCATCAAGTACGTAGCAGAGCGAGCGGGGCTTCCCTTGGGGATGGTCGAACTTAGTGGTTCCTCCAAAGTGCTTTGGCTCAACGTATTGAAGGAAGCGGTCAAGCACGGAATGTTGAAGAACGTGATCGATGCCGTCTCAGCGGACTATCCAAAGCTGAAGTGGGACTCGATTCACCGACTCGTAAACTACGCGGGCGACTGCAATTCAGTACGCGCTCCGACGTTAGATGACTTGAACTGGCATAGCCGTCTTAGGACAGACGAACTCGAGAAGATCACTGGTAGCCAGCCGACATTCTTACCGCTACACTTCTTTGAACTCGGTCAACTGAAGTCGAAATCAGTCGCACTTGTGCAGCTCCCGAGCGGATCAGGCACTGGCTTCTTGATCGACAACAACCTCTTATTGACGAACAACCATGTAATCGGCGATGTCGCATCTGCAAAGGCTGCTTCGGTAATTTTCAACTACCAACATGAATTGAATGGATCGCCGGCAAAGACGACAACGTATTCCCTCTCGCCAGAAAACGGGTTCTCGACATCGAAGTCACACGATTGGACTGCCGTGCGTCTCGACGGAGAGGCCAATTCGGACTGGGGTGCGATTTCGCTGGAAGACTGCCAAGTTGACGATGGCGAATATGTCAATATCGTGCAACATCCGATGGGCGGGCCAAAAGTCGTGGCAATGTACCACAACGTCGTCGTATTCTCAGACGATGACCGAATTCAATACCTGACCGATACTCTTCCCGGTTCTTCGGGCTCACCGGTTTTTCGATCAGACTGGTCGTTGGTCGGGATTCACCATGCTGGTGGTCCAATTGCCAAAGACGGGAGCGTCCGAAACGAAGGCATTGCTGTTCGTCGATTGATTGCCGACCTCAAATCCATCGGACTCATCTAGGACGAGTTTCTTTCAATATCTTTACGGTCGAGTTGTTGGCGTAGTCGGCAGACACAACTTTGAGAAGCGACTTGACGGAGAGTTCGCCGCTCTGAAAACCGTTGCGAATTTCTCTGAGGGAATGCCGCCATTGGTTGGCTCCAGTTCCATCCGTCAGCAAATCGGCCTTGTCCCCACCAGCTCGTTCCCATACACCGTTGGAGGACGGTCCTTCTGAGTATAGACCAATGAGACTCTTTTCAAGTTCATCCCACCATTCGCCGGGTGGCACGGTTAAATGGTTATCACCGAATTGCCATCGTTTGAGCCAGCTTAACAAATCCAAGAATTGACACACTGCTGGGTGAAGGTCGGATCGCCCGTACCAGTTTACATCGTCGGCAAGTTTCGCTGCCACGTATTCCCATCTGCGTCGCTGAACGAACTTTCCAAGTACGATGGCATCTACTTTGGACAAATTGCGGTTGCTGGTTAGAAACCGTTGCCTCCATTGCTCAAAATCATGTTCCTGCAATAGTGGCAAAGCTTCAAACACATTTACGACTTTTTCTAAGGCACCATCGCAGTCTGAAGGCAAAAGCACGGTTCGCATGTTGTTGTCAAGGATTGCGTCGCTTAGTTCGGGCTCAACCGCTTCAGAATGGATCAAGCCTCGATGAATCTGACCAATCGATTCCCGGGCGGTTACGTTCAAAAACCCGGGCAATGCTGCGGAATCAAGTCGACACCAGAGTTGTGAACGGTTTTCGGCCGCGAAAAGGTTCGCATACTTTGTCTTTGACAAGCACATTTGGTACTGCGGTTCCAATCCATCCTTAAGCAGTAATTGAATGGAACGCATGACTTCGACATCAAGTTTGTCTGTGGCATCGATCGTTGCTGGGGAAAGCTCGACAACGCGGCATAACACGAGTCGCCACGCTCGACAGCTCCCTGAGAACGCAGCGGCTAGCATGGTCGGCTCATTGACGCAGACTTCGGCCGCAACCTCAATCAACTTCTCTTCTTCACTTTGCTCGATGCACTTAAGGAAGTCGCTTACGTCGACTCTTTTGCAAAGCCGTCGTAGAGATGCCAATCGATCATCGGCCGACCAAGTGTCGCAAATTCTTTCCACCGCTGCTCCGACACTGCAAAGCGTCGACAGAGTAATTGCGTATAATTCCGGGTAACTCTGTTGAATCGCAACTTCACTCAATGAATAGGCCAATTCATGATCGATCGCCGTCGGAGCAGTCGCGGATATCCTGCTATCAATCTTGGGTTTGTAAGGGAGCAGCATATCGGATTGAACGACTAGAGATGGCTGTTCCTCGAACAGTTCCCAGATTCGAGCGGCGGACTGCTCATCTCCCGACCGGGCGAACTCAGTTACGCCTCGAATAACTCCGCTTGCCCAACTTCGGTCGTGATGTGTCGTTGATTCGTGGATCAGTTGAGCGATTGGTTTTACACTGGCGGATCTGTCCCGAAGATTTCGTTGAATACCGAGCAAACATGCTTCCTCGATCTTTTTCGATGCCCCGAATACGTCAAAATCAATGTTACGAATCAGACCGATTACTACGGCACCTTCAGATTCGATACGACGACAAATCTCTTGTATGGCGAATTGCTTGAGGGGCTCGCCACGCTCTTTGATAGGGCTCAGAATTCCTATGTTTCGTATCAATTTCGTAGCATCGAGATTGGAGGCCGAAGGCAGGTTCCGAATCGTTTCGTGGCACAGGCATGCTCGTCGAAGGTCGGCGAAAGTGGAAACTGTCGCTGATAGGTCATTGATCGTATCGTTGACCTCTCGACGAACCGATTCGTCGAAAACGTACTGCTCCGCTGTCGACATCGGTACTGATGATTGACAAGATACGTTCGTGACGAGTTGTCCGCTCCAACGGCTTTCCAATTTTTCGGGACAATAAACGACCGCACACTCGCGATTATTGCCATCACCTGGGTCGCAAACGAAGGCAAAAGCGAACGACCTTCGTAGGGATGGTGGGAGTCGAGCCCACAAGGCCGTGGTCACGTCAATGAAACTGTCGATGCCTACCCACACTACGGGGCCACCGCTCTCTCGGGTGAGCAATGCAGATGTCATTGCTCGAAGCCCTACAGCATCTGGAAGTGGCTCGCTTTGTGCAGGTGGCGGCAAAGTTCGACGTGAGAGAGTTGGTGGGACATGCGCTGGAGTCGGCAAAAGATCGATCAAGTTCTTGAAGCTGGATTCGTGTATTACTTCCTCAAGCGGAAAGAACGCGGCGACGCTAGCCGCCATGCCCGATCTGGATGCCTCTGGGTCTCGAATGGTCTTGACAAGGATGTAGTAGGCGCCACATGGGCGGCCTCGATACATGGGAGATTCGCCGAGATGGTCGGGCAGACCCCAGGCTAAATCAGTGATCTGCAGTGTCTTTTCGACAACGGGATCGTCAAAGGTTTTCGCACGTACCGCGTGGGCACCACCGCGGTCGCCATACACAGCAAAATCAACATTCATCTGCGGCCAGGTCCAGAAGCATGGAGATCGGTAGCGTCAAGTCCCGCGTTTCCATGCCGTTCCGGTCGATAGCAAAACCGAAACACTCCGGTCCCTTGGCTTTGTAGCCTTCATCCGGCGTCTCTTTGCTCAACGGTTTCTCGGTCGATGAGAGGCCCATGATATGGCGACTCTTGGGGTCCCAGTTCGCTTGCAAGAACTGACATATCAACGGTGCCTGCTTGCTTAGCAAGTCCTCGGGTGCCATTACTTTGTCGGCGCCCAATTCGTCCCAACATGAAATCACAACTCCAAGCATAGGAGCGAGCGTTGGTCGCGAGATGTCGACGCGGCGCACGTGCAAGAGCATCTGCAGCAACTCTATGAGCTTAGCTTGCCCCGACAGTTCATCTGCCCTATGAAATAAGCCCCCATCCTCTTTTGGAGTACCTTTGGCAGTTGGTATCTCAGCTTCCAACGGATCGGCGAGGACATCCTTGAGCCGCTGTGTAATCGCAAGGCGAATGAACAGCATCCAAGCATCGGCAGAACGCAAACGATCTTTCCAGCTCTGTGTAATTCGACGTTGCGTCACCTGTCGAAACAGCTGCTCTCCGTCATAGTCCGGCCAACATACGTCAACTTTTCTGTCACCCAGCCTAAGTGGCAAGGTGCATTCTAAGTATGTGTCCATAGAAGTGTGCGTTGCTGCGAGCCCTTGGTTTAGCCGCTGCAAACCGGCCTCGAACAGCGAAATGTTGTCAGGAGTCCGACGCAGCTCTAGATTGCAGCCTCCGACCCGAAGCCTGCCGAAAAGTTGAAAGGCGTAATGTGACTTCCCAGTGTTTGGACCGCCTAGGATCAAAACGGATTTGCGATCTGCGTCATTTGGCATGTGGCTAACCCGCACGGAACCGAAGGAATGGATCAGTCGCGGTCGTACGAGAACTGAGAACTAAGCTGCGGCCCCGACGATCACTCTGACCGAGAACAGTCTCTGCGACAGTGTGAATCCCCTTTCGCTCGGGGTCTTTGACACTTACACAAACATGCTTAGCGCCAGGGAGATACCTGTCAAGCCGTGATGTGACCTGCTCACGAATGCCAGCGTCCACATCTTGGTCAGCCTTCGACCAAAGCACGACAACATCGCGGCCGTTTCTTTCGTCGGATAATCGTTGAGCCAGATTTGTAAGGGAATTCCTGGTGGTGCCGCAGTTCACCCCGGCGAGTTCTTCCGAGTCAATGAAGAAAAGAAACATATCGGCGTTGTTTGCAATCCACCTTGCGCCTTTTGCGTTGTCGGCATTCCGGTTTTTCGCCCAATATGTGAACCACTCGCCTGGAGCATCCGTGAACAAATAATCTTCGATTCGCTTCAATTGGTTTCTGAAAGCAAGATGAAGTAGCCCGGGTACACGGTCAACTGTATCCGGCGTATGTCGAGGAAACATTGGTTCGGTGTCATTGGGGTAACGCAGGTTGTTGGCGAGCTCCTCCCAAGCCCGTAGTGTGAATGATCCAGCGAATGTCTTGCCGGGCATTCGAGTACCGTGAAAAAGCATCAGGTAGACTGAAGTCAGAAATGTAGTCTTGCCAGCGTTGTGTTCCCCAACAATCCCGATTAACCTCGGGCGTCCACGGGCTGCAACGAATTGAAGCTCTGTCAGCCCAAATGCACTCCCATGCCATGGCATGGGAGTGTCGGCAAGAGCATCCGCTGTCGGCGTGTCTTCGCCCGATTTACGGTACTCGCAATCGTCTGGGTTCGGCTCGCCAAAAATGCATCCGGTGCGTTTATCGCAGTCCGCCTGATTGCAGTAGAGCTCACTCATTTGCTTCTCCCGGCTCAACGGACGTGGCAATGCTCTTCGCCTTGAGTTCCCAGAAGACTCGCTGCGCCAGAGCAGCAAGCGTAATCTCTTTTGAACCGATTGCGAGTTGACCCTCAATGTCGTCCAGTGAGGTCGGATTGCTCAGCGCGAGTTTCACGGCTGCGAGAATTCCGCAACGCCCTGCTGCATTCGGGACATCCTCCACAGTCTTAGCGACAGCGGCTGCGAAATCGTGCTTCATGAGCACTTCGATCATCTTCCGAACTGAGGTCTTCTTTGATTTGGGAACTGCACTATTCACAACGTGAGCGAGGAAGTGATCGACGGACTGCGGGCAGTGTCCTGGCGCAAGAATTTGAAGGTCCGTCGCAAGAAAAAACGGCAACACCAATGTAGGAATATCACTGAAGCCGGTCGTGGTTGAAATGCAGAATTGAGATTGACTCCACCACAACAGATCGGTCTTCCGAGAGATTGCTAGTCTGGCATTTTGAATTTCCGTGGCGAGATCTTGCACGACCTCATTCAGCGTCGTCTGAACCGATCGTACGTGCCTTCCAACTACTTCATAGATTCCTTTGGCTGCACGCTTGCTGAATTCACCAGACCAGACCTGGTTCTGTGAGGGCCAGTGCTGGTTCGCTTCCTTTAGAACGGAACCATCTGAACCATTTGGCCCGCAAGCCGCAAGCAGTTTCTCCGCGAGCAACTCCGCATTGAAGGGTGTCGGTTTTATCTGTTCTGCATCGGCAGCGAGTTCCAGTCGCCCGGTCCACTCTTTCTCTGCAATTCTTTCGACTCGCGTGACTACCTGACTAAGGAAACCCTCGCACGCATCCGCCTCCGGTCCCAGATTAGAATCTACTGACTCGGCCTTCGCAGTCAGTGCGACAACCGCCGCATGCGAGTTTTTTTCGACGGCGCCGCGCAGGGACTCCCACAATACAGCTCTGATGATCGAAACTGGCCGCTCGGTGTGCTTGTTGCGGATGAGCTTCCAATGCTCTTTTATTGCTGTTTCAATTTCGTCGAAAACTGGCTCGTCCGGGTCAATGTCTTTGTCCAGCCCGACGCGAGTGTAACGAGATAGCTGCCATGGGTCAGCCTTTAGCCTGTCACAAATCGCTTCAGACGCAGCTTGAAGATTGGCAAATCGACCGTCATCCTCGCCAATATCAAGCAATTGATGCTTCAAGAACTCGTCAAGAAAATTGTTGTTTTGCAAAGTCATACTGGTTCCTCCATCTGTTAATCGATCAGCATTGTACCCGACCAGTTGAAATGCAGGAAATCCACCGTCTACCTAAATTCCTAATAGGCTCCAACGTCCAAATGAGTGATGTAAATCGCGTCGGTCCGACACACCGACGCATGTTGTGGATAAATTCGTTTCGCATTTTTGGACGCATACGCACTTGAAGCCTTGTTAAAAGCAAATGTGGCCGCGGCAATTCGCCGTGGCGTTGCTCGCCCTCCGGGCTCGCGGGACAGGCCGTGGGGCCTGTGTGGTGCGGGCCGGCGTCGGTGGCCGAGGCTTTGCGAGGTCGCGACAGAGGGCGGGGCGCGTGCGTTGGTCACGTAGGTGCCAGCCGTCGAACCCGCCCTCTGTCGCGGCGAAGCCGGCGACGCTCATGCCCATAGTCGAGTCGAGGATTTGGCTTTCCCAAGCCATTCTTCGGTCGATTCCAATCGCCTCTTCTGTACTGTTGAATCGCCGTTGCCGGCGAACGCTCGGCGGTCGTTCGGCGATCGGAGTACGCCAATTGATCTGTTCTTGCGTCGCTTTCTCGAACCACCATGTGGCGTCGTACTCGTCACGTTCCTGCGTATCGACGTTTGTCTCTGTGTCGCAAATCATGGGGTACGGGTGGGGATCAATCGTTGGGCGGTCGGGGAACCGGGTTCGATTGGAGCAAGATCGTCGCGAGTTGGTAGCCAATTCGAAATTTCGTTGAATTCAGGTGTCATGCGTTTGTAGTGATGGTTGTCGGACGAATGATACTGTGGGAGATTCAAGCGTTTGTTGATTTTTGAAGACAAGCAAGAAATTCGGTGGCGGAGAATCGTCGATCGATTTTTGTTCCAACCGCTTGCGAACTGTGGGGTTTGTTTCCGCGCTGATCGCATTGAGCCTGCACTGCGTTCGAATCTCAACCGGAGAAGAAAACCAGCGGTCAATCCACTGTTCACGCGTCGTTTCAAGTTCGCGCTCGCGATCCGTTTCCATTTGTTGCCGTTTTTGTTCCTGCATCCAGTTTTTGTCGGCTCGACGTTTGTGGATCGCACCGGTCGGTTCCGGCCATTTTTCTTCGATCGCTTTGCGGAGCAGGCCAAGTCGATTGGTGGATGCGTTTCGAAATCGCATCCAGGCAATCTGGTCTTCAATTAGATTGGGAGTGGCCTTGCGGGCAAGAATACGTGCGGCGTTGAGATCAAATCCGACATTTGTCAGAAGTTCCGTCGATTTCAAATCAACAGCAGCAGCAGTTGTTTGCTGTTCTTTGGTATGGTTATTTATAGATGTACGATTTTTGAACCGATCCGTTGCTTCGGATTCTGAACCGTTCCAGCTACGGTTTTTGAACTCATCCTGCTTCGGTTTTTGAACCGTTTCCGTGCTACGATTCCTGAACTGATCCCCTACTCCAGTTTTTGAACCGATGGCAGAGTGGTTGGCTCCAGAAAGCCAATTGACCGAGTACACGGCAGAACACTGCTCGTCAGCATCGGACGAGAATCGGCCAGGGCGGACCCGTCGAATGTAGTTGCTGGCAATCGCACTGCGGAGGGACGTAGCAACCGTATCCGGGCTGGCGATACGGGCATAACGGTGAATCATCTTGAACGGCAGTTGTGCTTCAGTCCGTCGTCCTCCGCCGTACTGGTTTTGATAGCCAACGGTATGCCGAAGGACTGTTGCGACAACCTTTGTTACGGCGAGCGGTTCATTGGGCAAAACGTGGGCAAAAAAACTGTGCGGAATCGGAGAGCGATTCCCCTGGCCAACGTAAAACCCTTTGAAACCATCGACTGATTTCGCGTAGTGGCCCGTCTCGTCCCAGCACAACGAGTACTCCCCCACCCGGCCGGGTTGGCCCTGGCTTTTGGAGTGTCCTTTGACAATGCACTGAATGAGTTTGGCATTTACTGCCTCGGCGATTGCCCGGCGAATGGAGCCGCGGGCGATCCCGGCCTTTTGAACAAGATCATTGAACGAGATGGCGATATCCTGACGGACCGGATGACCGTCTTCGTCCAACCAGCGCAGGGTCTGGTGGAGGATGTAGCTGACCAGACGGACAACGGGTCGCGAATGATTTGGAATCACCAGGTCAAAAAACTGGTTGGGACAGAAAACGAAATTGGCTTCAAGGGATTCGAACCCGTGAAATGGAGTCGGCGCACTGCCAGCAGCAAGAATTTCACCGGTCATTTTGATCGCGAAAGGAATTTCTTGAGGGTCGGCATGTCGTACCATTTTGGGGACTGTGGTCTCTTCGTTGGCGGCGGTTTCGGTGCAAGCTTTTGAACGACTCCCCTTTTGGGTTTTGAGGAGCGCCTTTTGGTTTGTGGCGAAGTGCTGGAGATCGACGTCACGACTTTTTTGGCAGGCGTCGGCTCGACTTCGGTATCTGGCTCGGTTGTCGCTGCTGGACGGTCGGTGATTTCTTTCAGCAACTGGCTGTTCAGTTCAAATCGTTTTTCCATCGACTCCAGGCGTTTGTTGAGACCCTGCGAAATGTAGTTGCTCTCCTTCCAGCGTTCTGTTGTTTCCAGAATCTGCTGGTCCTTGATCTTGAGTTGGTCGGTCAGCATTTCCTTGTCCTTTTTCAGTTCGCGAATCGACTCTTGCATCAACGCGACAATCCCCTCTTCGCCTACGGTGTGAGGCAAAGCTTCATCCTCTCTTTCCGTCGAATTGTCGTCGATGATGGCATCACTGCTTGGTGCGTCGGTTCCCCTGCGTCCATACGATTCTTCGAGCCAGGTTTTCCGGAGGTACCACATTGGGTTTCGACCTTCGCTGCGCAACTGTTTGATCAACGCTGGAGTGATGTCGTTCCCTTGGATGATGCTTCCGTCCTCAGTGAGGATTTGCAAATGGGAAAGGACTGATTCGTCGCGCATTTCCAGTGCGATCGTGATGTCGCGAGTGATTTGTCGTGGAGAGCGTCGGTATTGTTGCGCGGCGGCTCGCTTTTTAATGAAACCGGGAATCGCGGTACGTGACATGAGTCAGGTGGAACAATATCAAAGAGTTGGCTCAAGCCTAACGCGCATTCCTTGAAAGCGTCAACCTTTCTCCCTGACCTGGCTTAAGCCCGTGGCTCAAGCCGCATGTGCTGGCTCAAGTCAGCGGTTTGAGATGCTTCAGCGGTTTTCATTGGTTGACGCAAGCCAAAGGACGGGAAGTTTCAGGCTATGACTCAAGTCAACAATCAACTTGACCTGGGGGGAGGACAATTGATGAATTGGCTCAAGTCGCATTCCAATGACCCAAGTCATGTCTTAAGCCAAGGATACTTCAGAGTGTTTTTTTCTTCGAAATGTTTGTGTTACTCGCCCTGATTGGCCTGGCTTTTTGGCCGGGTATACAATCAGTGTCCGGTCATCGACTTTGCCTGGAGTAATGGGGAGGGGATCGAGGATCAGGGAACGGGTCAGTCCATTAATCCGGAAGAAATTGAACAACGGTTTTGGGGAAACAATGAAATCGATCTTGCTTGGAACCGACCGGAAAACGAATGAGGAAGTCCGGATTCCGAAGAGTGCTTTTCGAACGCATTTTCATTTGATCGGCGGAACGGGGAAAGGGAAGACGACCGCGCTCCATACGATGATGCACCAGTTGTTGATGGACCCCTACGACCAGTCCTGCTGGTTCATCTTCGATCGGCTTGGCAATTTTTCACAGGAACTGCTGTTGTGGATGTCGTCCGAATTCTGCACACAGGATGTGCGAGACCGACTGGTCTACGTCGAGCCCGGAAGGGAAGACATCGTCCTTGGTTTCAACCCGCTGATTTACGATACCGAAGCACACGGTTACTACCGCGTCGAGCGGGCGACGGAGATTGTGCTGCGTGCCTGGGAGGATGTGAACATCGAAGCGATGCCCCGATTGGCGCGCTGGGTTTTTAACGCATTCTGGGGAGCCGCGCAGCTGGGACTGACGATCGCCGACTGTGTCCATTTCTTGACACCGAGCAGTCCATTGCACGGTCAAATGCTGGGACTGCTTCCCCCTCGATTGCGGTTTGAATGGTCGGAACTGACACAATCCAGATCGGGTGAAGTGCTCCGTATTCTGGACAGCTCAAGGAATCGGCTAAGGCCCTATTTTGACAGTGCGATCCTGCGCCGCATGTTCGGTGCG